>CBIHON010000055.1:0-28817 GCA_966211965.1 uncultured Burkholderiales bacterium
GGCCCGATTTCGCCACTTTTACTTTTGCAACGAATTTGCGGAACAGGACACTAGCGGGCGCGGTTCGAAAGGGAGATGAAATTTCGGGCTAAAATGCGGGTGCACAATCGCCCAATGGCATTTTTGAGAGGTAATACCCATGGTGTACAAAGTTTTTGTCGACGGTCAGGAAGGTACAACCGGCTTGCAAATCCGCGACCGCTTGGCCAACCACCCGGCAGTCGAAGTCATCGAAATCAATCCCGAGCAACGCAAGGACTTGTCTGCACGCAAGGCCATGTTGAATGCAGCCGACATTGCCTTCCTCTGCCTGCCCGACGCCGCTTCGCGGGAATCGGTTTCATTGGTCGACAATGACCGCACGCGCATCATCGACGCCAGCACAGCTCATCGGACCGCAAGCGATTGGGTGTACGGCTTGCCGGAACTGTGCAAGCCCCAGCGCGAAAAACTCAAGAGCGCCAAGCGCGTTGCCGTACCCGGCTGCCACGCTAGCGGCTTTTTGCTGCTGATGGCGCCGCTGGTCGCCGCCGGCATCGTGCCCGCCGATTACCCGGTTGCTTGCCATTCACTGACCGGCTATAGCGGCGGCGGCAAGAAAATGATTGCGGACTACGAAGCGCCGGGCCGGAGCAAAGAACCTTTGATCGCGCCGCGTCACTATGCCTTGGGCCTGACGCACAAGCATTTGCCCGAAATGCAGCACTTTTCGGGACTAGCCTTTCCGCCAAACTTCAGCCCTATCGTCGGTGATTTCTACAAAGGCATGGCGGTCTGCATTCCGCTTGAATCGCGTTTGCTCGGCAAGAAACAAACGGCCAAGGAGGTGCACGATTTCCTCGCAGAGTATTACCGAGACGAACGTTTTGTCACCGTAATGCCGTTCGGCGATCCGGCGAACGACGAAGGCGGTTTCTTCAATCCGCTCCTGACCAATAACACCAACCGAAATGATGTTTTCGTGTTCGGCAATGCCGATCGCCTGCTGCTGGTTTCGCGGCTCGACAATCTGGGTAAGGGCGCATCGGGGGCTGCGGTGCAGAACATGAACATCATGTTGGGGGTGGACGAGGGTACGGGGCTGTAGATCGCGTAAAGGCGTCAATCCGATTTTGCGCAGATCGGATTTCGTTGCGTATATCCATTGGAAAGAATAAATAAAAGCTCAAAGACAAGGCAGGCTTTAAAGTTCAGAGCCTGATTTTTCTTGTTTTCTTTTCTTGCGTTCCATTGTGATGGAATTGCGTTCCACTTAGAACCTATCCCAGTGGGGTGCGGCGCCGGATTGTGCGTGAGAAAGGAGTGAGGACAAGGCGTGAGGAGGCCGCATAGCGGGCTATGCAACGACGAACAACGCAGTCCCCACCCTTTATCACGCGCAAGGCGGTGTCGAGCCCTACTGGGATAGGTTCTTAAACCAACAATACTCTCTCGCCAAGCGCCGTACAGGCGCTGGTCCATGCAAACGAGATTTGCCAATACTCCCCCAGCGTCCAGAACGGCGCAGGACATGCTTGGATTAGCCACCTACACCAGCGTGTCGGTCACACAAACCTGTCGTATCAATAATGAAATAAAATCCATGCAATAGTTTCCAATTTTTTAATTTTTTGTGGCAAAATCAGCGTGTTGCAGCTCGAACAGATTGATCTGCGTCACGATTTGTCCGGTCGTCGAAACCAGGCAGAAATCCTTACTGAAATTAACCACATCCCATGGCAATTCCTCAATCAATAACCGGTGCGGTCGGCGAGGGCCGCTGCCCCAACAGGTCCGTAGATGTAATGGCCGTCAAGACCCTGCTGACTATCGCTGCGATAAATCAGTCCCAGAGAAACTGGCATCCCGGTGCAATCAATGGAAGTTTTGACAGCGACACACTGCGGGCGCTCAAGGCGTTCCAATTGGCTAAAGTTTCTTTCAAGGCTACCGGAGTCGTCGAACCATCCGACGCGACCATGCAGCGCCTCAATGAAATTGCCAGGACGGCTTTCAAATCGATCACGCCGGCTCGACCTGTGCTTGTGGCAGAATCCAGGCGCAAGCCGGGGAAAAATACAGACGGCACGGTTGCCAGAGACATGATGTTTGGGGATTATACGAGGGAGCAAATCAGGAGTCTCCGCTGGAATTTTGCCTTGGAAGACGACCAGATGCGTGACCTTACCGTCAGCCCAGCGTGCGCTGAACAGCACTTCGCCCAATTCAAAAGCATGGCGACCACTTTGTTTGCAACGGGGGAGCTGAAAGGCAATATCCTGAGCATGATTGACAAGTTTCGTAAGAACGAAGGAGGCACCTACTCCGATCCGCGCCTTGAACGTGCAGCCAGCGCTCATGCGGTCACTCAGGTTTTTCTCAGGGAGTTCGAGGGCTACCTTTCGGAAGCCATCACTAAATACTGCGGAGACATAACCCGGTCCAAAAGTACGGACTTTCCAATGCGCAGCCGGCTTTTTTACAATACATGGAGCGATATTCTGGGGGGATTGACGATTGCCACGGACGATATCTGGGCATGGGATGTCAAAATAGTCGAGTATGATTTCGATGGCGTTGCCTATAATGGAAAATACAAACTGACGCTGTATGACCATTTCGGACTCGATGAACCCGATGTAGACAATAGCAAGCGATATGGCAACCTGGCCGGGTTCCGCTCCTGGTTTATCTTGCAGCATCTGGTTGGATTCGCATACCAGCCGTTCATGACCATCATCGAGATCACAAGGCCGTTTTCAGGGCGAGTGAAATGATGCGCAACGCGGTTTTCGGTTCGAGTCTGCGAGTGGTGGCGGGTGCCGTCATGGCGGCCTCGCTTTTACTTCTTTCCGGGTGTCGAGTGGGCGATGCTACCGCCGAACCGAGTTTCCATCCTCTCCCTGATCTGTCCATTGTAAATAATACGCAAGACTATTACGGTAAGCCCTATAGTGTCCGCAGTGAATACATCGTTATTGCGAATCCTCCCAAGGATCGGGAAAAGCTGCAAGCCCTGGTGGACGCGTACAACGAGAAAACACTGTCGATGGAACAACTGTCACGCCATTATGGCTATGTCCGCTGGTTTTACAAGGAATCGGCGAATATGCCCAGGGATTACAAGGAGTCGCACAAGGGCTATTTGGATAACGACCGCATAGAACATCACGGCGAGGATGTTGTGCTCATTGTGACTTGGGAAGAGTTTGGTAAAAAGCGCAGCTATAGATTTTAGTGACGTTTGGAAAAAATTGCATGTGAGCCTCATTCTTGCAGCATCTGGTTGGATTCGCGTACAAGCCGTTCATGACCGTCATCGAGATCACAAGGCCGTTTTCAGGGCGAGTGAAATGATGCGCAACGCAGTTTCACGTTCGAGTATGCAAGTGGTGGTCGGCTTGGCCACCGCGATCCTGCTTCTATTGCTTTCCGGTTGCAACGCACGTGGTGCTGAACCGAGCTTCCATCCCTTGCCTGAACTGGCCTATGTACAGACCGTAGACCATAACGGTAAAGCCCTCAGCATACGCAATGAGTTCATCGTCATCGCGAATCCGCCTGCAGACCGTAAAAAGTTGCAAGCTCTCGTAGATGCTTACAACGAGAAGACCCTGACAGCAGCACAATTGTCGAGTCAATATGCCTATGTCCGCTGGTTTTACAAAGAGTCGGCGAACATGCCCAGGGATTACAAGGAGTCGCACAAGAGCTATTTCGATATCGACCGCATAGAGCATCACGGCGAAGATGTTGTGCTCATTGTGACTTGGGACGAGTTTGGCAAAAAGCGCAGCTATAGATTTTACTGATGCCTGGAACGGATGACATGTGAGCCACGCGTGTGGTTGCAACGCATATTGCATTAATTTATCGCAGCCGGGGATAAATTGCTTAACCCGACCCATCGTCTCGTCACGATGGCAACATGGCCGGGTTCCGCTCTTGGTTTATCTTGCAGCATCTGGTTGGATTCGCGTACAAGCCGTTCATGACCGTCATCGAGATCAAAAGGCCGTTTTCAGGGCGAGTGGAATGATGCGCAACGCGGTTTTCGGTTCGAGTCTGCGAGTGGTGGCGGGCGCCGTCATGGCGGCCTCGCTTTTGCTTCTTTCCGGGTGTCGAGTGGGCGACGATGCCGAACCGAGTTTCCATCCTCTCCCTGATCTGTCCATTGTGGATAACTCGCCAGACAATAACGGTAAACTCTATAGTGTTCGCAGTGAATTCATCGTTATTGCGAATCCTCCCAAGGGTCGGGAAAAGCTGCAAGCCCTGGTGGACGCGTACAACGAGAAAACGCTGCCGCCGGAACAACTGTCGCGCCATTATGGCTATATCCGCTGGTTTTACAAGGAGTCGGCGAAGATGCCCAGGGACTACAAGGAGCACAAGAGCGCTTTCGATGTCGACCGCATAGAACATCACGGCGAAGATGTTGTACTCATTGTGACTTGGAAAGAGTTTGGCAAAATGCGGAGCTATGAATTCCATTGAGGCTACGAGCAAAGGGTATACAACGCTGCTCGTAGCTTAGTTCAACGGAAAGCTGTCTTTGCCAATGGTTATCAGAGTTTTCTGAGTCGTAGGGGAGGGCTTTTTCTCCCCACGCTGTTGCCTACAGCGGAAAGCGCGACTACACCGCCGCGCGTTGACGCCGCCTGTGCGGCGCGAGCCCTCACCTACGCTCTGGTTCCCGGCCGCCGGGCGGCTGAGGATGTATTCAATGTCACAGCGGCTCGAATGAGCGCCTGCAATGCCGGTTCATCAATCTTGTCACCCTCATGGAAATCGATGGCACGCCTGGTGTTGCCTTCAAGGCTGGAGTTGAAGAGACTTGAAGGGTCCTCCAACGAAGCGCCCTTGGCGAAGGTCATCTTCACGACATTCTTGTAGGTCTCACCGGTGCAGATAATTCCAGCGTGCGACCACACTGGAACCCCTCGCCACTTCCACTCTTCGACCACTTCGGGGTCGGCCTGCTTGATGAGAAGCCGGACCCGAGCGAGCATCTCGCCCCGCCAATCATTCAGTTCCTTGATTCTCGCATCTATCAGTTGAGATGGAGGTACTTCACTTTTTTCTTCCTTCGAGCCGCTCGTCCTGTTCTTCATGGGTGTTGCCGCTTTCTTCGTGATGTTGATAAGAGTTGTAGTCTGGGATGCAATCCCGTCATATCCAATTCATTCTACCAACGAACGATTCAATGCATCTGATGCCACGGCCTAATTCGAGACGCGAAACGTTTCGTGAAATCCATCGACGCGTTCAATGAGTGGGCTCTTGCCATGATGCTGGGCCAAGTAATGTTAGGTAGCTGGCATTGCATCCCCGCCTACGGCCCTACGCGACTTTGGATTCGCGTAAATTGTCATGCGGCCTTGCCAAGATGTAATTCCAGTCGATCGCAAAAATCAGAAAAAGCCTGATTGTTTTCGAAAAAATGCGCGGGGATGAGATGGAAGATATTTCGTAACCGTTCACCTCGCCACGGCGGCGAAGAAGTCATGATGAACCATGCGATGAATTACGCAGGAACCAGCGACGGCGGCGTGCCATGTCCCCAATGAGCGGCAATTGCCTGGGTGAGGAAATCGAGGACGTTGCGGCCTTGCAGCCTGCAACTGGCTGTGACGGTCATGATGCGCTCGACATAACGCGAGCCGCGCGCCGATTGTGTGCCGAAGCTGGTTTTGCGCCAGATGACGAAGCGGCGCAGCGTGCGTTCGGCGTGGTTGTTCGTCGGCTCCACGCCAAGCATTTCCAAGAACGTCCACAAGGCCGCGCGCATCTGCAGGATATTGCGGCAGGTGCGCGCCGTCTCGGCATGGCGGCACTGCGCACCTTCGCGCAACAGCGTCTCGATGCGATGGCGCAGGAACGGCATCTGGATGCCGAACACCTCACGGCGCAAGGTGCCGTCCCGCACCCGATGCCAGCAAGCGAACATGCGCTGCGTGAGCGCGCTCAATTCGTCACCGATGCGCCCGGATGCGCCGCCGCGCTCGGCGATCTTCCTGAAGTCGCGCAACAGGTGCGCCCAACAGAGCTGGCGCTGCTGTGCCTTGACCCAGGCATAGGCGCTGTAGCGATCCGACACCAGAATGCCGGCAAAGCGTTCGCCCAGCGCTTCGCGCGCCGCTTGCGCGCTCCGCGTGGCCGCCGCCAGGAACACGGCCACCATGCCGGCCGCCACCAGCCACATCCACTGTCGCGCGCCACATTGCTTGTGCCCGGTTTCATCGGCGTGTACCACCATGGCGGCTTGCACATGGGCGTGCGCCTCGGCCGTAATAGGCGCCAGCGCGGCGCTGATCTCGGCCTCGCCTTCGCTGACGGCGCCGACCGACAGTTCGATGCCGAACAGATCGACGAGCAACGCTTGCACCTGCCGCTTGCTCAAACGATATGCGCCGGTGAACATGCCGATCGCCGCCAGCAGGCGCGGTCCGGTCACGCGCGCGCAGACGCCTGGCGGCAAAGCGGCTGCGCACGCATGACCGCATGCACGGCACCTGCCTGCGAACAGCCGGTATTCGGTCACGATCGGCGTCACCAGCGGCCGTTCGATCATCTGATGCCGGGCGAGGAGTCCGGTGATCTTCACCGCGCCCCCGCACGCCGGACACGGGCCAGGCTGGCAGTCGTGCGCGTGCGTGACTTGCTCGGGCGGCAGCAAGGCGCGCGCCTTGCCGGCATGGCCGGGCTGGGCGCCGCGCTTCTTGCCGGTCGGCGACTTCTTCGCCGGCGGGCGATGCGGATCGGCCGAGGGCGGCGTGGAGGAATTGCGCGAGTTGGTGGCGAGCCGTTCTTCCAGCTTGGCGATGCCCTGGTTCAGCGCTTCGATCTGCCGCGCCTGCTCCTCGATCGTGTGCGCCTGTGCCAACGCCAGCGCCCACAGAGCGTTGATGAGCGTCTGCGCCTCTTCGAGAGTGTGCACGCGCGGAGCCGGATGCGACAGGTCAATGTTCATGTGAGTAAGAGCCACCGCGCCGCCTCCGGGTTGCGCGCAACTCGCTCAATCTCACTATTCGTTGCCGCCAGTCAGCACTTCGTTAGGTCGGCCTTGACTCCCGCAATTTTCCTGCGGGGTGAACGGTTACGATATTTCTTGCTGGGTACATCAGAACTAGTCGCTCGTTTTTTCGCCATTTAATAATATCTGACCAAGGTACAAGACCTTCGCCGTTTTTACGCCTAAAGAAAAGGCCATCGGCACGTAATTCGATGCTCGTTTGTTCTGCAAGAGATTTATAGGATCGGAAATTACGCTTCGCAGTGAATGGCAGGAATACCCCAAAATACAATGGAAAAAATGCCAAGGCAATGGCGAGTGTCCAAGACCACTCAATGATTGCCACGCCGACTGCGAATGTCAACAGCAAGATGCTCACAAAGATGCCCACAATCGCAAATAAACGTCGTGGACGGAGGTGTAAATACTGAGCGCGAATGTAATCTGCCTCGGTTATCTTGCCAATAATTTGCATGATGGTCTCAAAGTCTAAATGGACAGAGCCTATTTCAAATTAGGCAAAGTTGACGTGGTTTTTGCGTTTTCTCGGACAAAAAACGTGAATGAAAAGTGGAGCTTACGTTATCAGGCACATTGATTCCAATCAAGTCTTTCCTCGCATCCTCCGCCAAAGCGTAGTCCTGCTAATCCCCAAATACTTCGCAGCAGCTTCTCTATTCCCCTCAAAGCGCGCCAGTACCTGCTCGACGGTTTCATCAGAAATCAGCGAAGAATGCTTCTCCGATTTCACCGCAACAGCCGTCATCACCTGCCCACCACCCAACTCCGGCGCAACCCTCAACACAAACCCCGGCGACAGCGCCTGCAACGGCTCCGCTGCCAGAAACAACGCTATCCGCTCCATTAAATTCCGCATCTCCCGCACATTCCCTGGCCACGAATAGCCTGCAAACAGCGGCGCGCAAGCCACCACCTCCGCATGCAAATTCGCATGCGGCCGCACCCCCAGCGAAGCCAGCGCATTTTTCAAACACCACTCGGCCAGCGGCACCAGGTCTTCAGTGCGTTGACGCAGCGGCGGCAACGCCAAGCGCAACACGCACAGCCGGTAAAACAGGTCCGCTCGAAAGCGCCCATCGCGAATACGCGCATCCAGATCGCAATGCGTCGCGCTGACGATGCGCACGTCCACCGGGATCGGCCGTGTGCCGCCGACGCGCACCACTTCGCGTTCTTCCAGCACCCGCAACAAGCGCGTCTGCAAGGCCAGCGGCATTTCGCCGATCTCATCCAGGAATAGCGTGCCGCGATGCGCCGCCTCGAATAAGCCGGCATGCCCGCCGCGGCGCGAGCCGGTGAAGGCGCCTTCCTCGTAGCCGAACAATTCCGATTCCAGCAGCGACTCCGCCACTGCGCCGCAATTGATCGCGACGAAGGTTTGCCGCAGGCGCGGGCTTTCGCGGTGAATTGCTTGCGCCACCAGTTCCTTGCCGGTGCCGGTTTCACCTTGGATCAAGACCGTGGCCGGCGATTTGGCGAACAGGGTGATCGATTGTCGCACCGCTTCCATCGCCGCGGAATCGCCGCGGATGTCGTTCAGGCCGTGCTTGGCGCGCAAGGGGTCGGGGACCGCTTGCGTGCGGCCGCGCGATGATTCCAGGTGCGTGAAGCGGGCGATTTCGAGTGCGTCTTCGAAGGCGTTGCGGATCGAAGCGGCGGAATAGAGGAACACGCCGGTCAGACCGGCTTCCTCGGCCAGGTCGGTGATCAGTCCGGCGCCGACGATGGCCTTGATGCCGGCGGTCTTTAGTTCGTTGATCTGGGTCCGTGCATCTTCTTCCGTCACGTAAGTGCGCTGCGGAATATGCAGGCCGAAGGTGGTCTGGAATTCGGCCAGAGCCGACAGGGTTTCCTGGTAGGTGATCAGCGCGATGTCGGGCGTGATCTTGCGGGCGCGCGCCAGCGCCTGCATCACGTCGAAGCCGCTGGCCTTGGCGATGACGACAGGGATCGACAGCCGGCTCTTCAGGTAGGCGCCGTTGGAGCCGGCCGCGATCACCGCATCGCAGCGTTCGGTCGCGAGGCGTTCGCGGATGTGGCGCACCGCTTCTTCAAAGCCGAGATTGATCGGCTCGATGATCGCGCGGTCGTCATATTCCAGCGTAATGTCGCGCAACAAGTCGAACAGGCGCGAAATGGAAACGGTCCAGATGACTGGCTTGTCGGCAGGGGCGAGCAGAGAGGAGGGAGGGTAGGTAGCCATGTTTCAGCCTGGTTTCAGCGTTTCAAGTGTAACGGAATATGAAACGAATGACGATTTAATTCCACTCATAGCGATTATCGAAAATTACGTAAGTAATTGAATTTAAAGAAAGTAAAAAATCTACCATTCCGCCCAAAACCGGAATTGTAGGGTGGCACGCCGATTGCAATACATACGCCGAATACTCTCGATGAAACAGCAGTCAAATCCTAAGGTGAACAGATGAGTCAATATTCCGCAGGCGCCGCCTTCCGCAAGGCGATCCAGGAAGAATCGCCGCTGCAAGTGGTCGGCGCGATCAACGCCAACCATGCCTTGCTCGCCAAACGCGCCGGCTTCCGCGCGATCTACCTGTCCGGCGGCGGCGTCGCGGCCGGTTCGCTTGGCTTGCCCGATCTCGGCATTTCCAACCTGGACGACGTGCTGACCGACGTGCGCCGCATCACCGATGTCTGCGACCTGCCGTTGCTGGTCGATGTCGATACCGGTTTCGGCTCATCTGCCTTCAACGTCGCGCGCACGGTCAAGTCGATGATCAAGTTCGGCGCCGCCGCGATGCACATCGAAGACCAGGTCGGGGCCAAGCGCTGCGGCCATCGTCCCAACAAGGAAATCGTCAGCAAACAGGAAATGGTGGATCGCATCAAGGCCGCGGTTGATGCGCGCACCGACGACAACTTCGTCATCATGGCGCGCACCGATGCGCTGGCGGTGGAAGGGCTGGAAGCAGCCCTTGATCGGGCAATCGCCTGCGTCGAAGCCGGCGCCGACATGATTTTTCCGGAAGCGATCACCGAACTGGCGATGTACAAGCAATTCGCTGCCGCGGTCAAGGTGCCGGTGCTGGCCAACATCACCGAGTTCGGCGCGACGCCCTTGTACACGGTCGAAGAGTTGAAGTCCGCCGATGTCGGCCTGGTGCTGTATCCCTTGTCGGCCTTCCGCGCGATGAACAAGGCGGCGGAAAACGTCTACGGCGCGATCCGCCGCGACGGCACGCAAAAGAATGTGGTCGATACGATGCAGACGCGCATGGAGTTGTACGAGCGGATTAATTATCACGACTTTGAACAGAAACTGGATGCGCTGTTTGCGCAGCAGAAGGTGAAGTAAGGGAGGCACCGACCTTGCCCAACGATTGATAATTCCGGAATTCAAAACATGCCCGTGTCGTCCCGGCGAACGCCGGGACCCAGTGACTTTCGCAGCCGATAGTGCACGACGCTGGAGCCCAACGTTCGCCGGGACGACGCCAATAAGATTTACGGAATCCTTAATAAAATAATTCACCACCATTGGAGAACACCATGAGCGAGCAACAAGCAGCAGGCTTCAAACCCAAAAAATCCGTCGCACTGTCCGGCGTCACCGCAGGCAATACCGCTCTGTGCACGGTCGGCAAAACCGGCAATGATTTGCACTACCGCGGCTACGACATCCTGGATGTGGCGGATACTTGCGAATTCGAAGAAATCGCGCATCTGCTGGTGCACGGCAAGCTGCCCACCAAGGCCGAATTGAAAGGCTATAAAACCAAGCTGAAGGCACTGCGCGGCTTGCCCGCCAACGTCAAGGCCGTGCTCGAATGCCTGCCCGCTTCCTCGCATCCGATGGATGTGATGCGCAGCGGCGTTTCCGCCCTCGGCTGCGTGCTGCCAGAGAAAGAGGACCACAACGTCCAAGGCGCGCGCGACATCGCGGACCGCCTGATGGCGTCGCTCGGTTCGATGCTGCTGTACTGGTACCACTTCAGCCATAACGGCAGGCGCATCGAAGTCGAGACCGACGACGATTCGATCGGCGGCCATTTCCTCCATCTGCTGCACGGCGAGATGCCATCCATGCTATGGGAAAAGGCGATGCATACTTCGCTGATCCTGTACGCGGAACATGAGTTCAACGCATCGACCTTCACCGGCCGCGTGATTGCCGGTACCGGTTCCGACATGTTCTCCGCGATCACCGGCGCGATCGGCGCGCTGCGCGGTCCGAAGCACGGCGGCGCCAATGAAGCCGCATTCGAAATCCAGAAGCGCTACGACAACCCGGACGAAGCTGAAGCCGACATTCGCCGCCGCGTCGAAAACAAGGAAGTCGTCATCGGCTTCGGCCACCCGGTGTACACCATCTCCGATCCGCGCAACAAGGTCATCAAGGAAGTCGCGCGCAATTTGTCCAAGGATGCCGGTTCGATGAAAATGTTCGACATCGCCGAGCGGCTCGAGAGCGTGATGTGGGATGCCAAGAAGATGTTCCCCAACCTCGACTGGTTCTCGGCTGTGTCCTACCACATGATGGGCGTGCCGACCGCGATGTTCACGCCGCTGTTCGTGATTTCGCGCACCTCCGGCTGGGCTGCGCATATCATCGAGCAGCGTATCGACAACAAGATCATCCGCCCGAGCGCCAACTACGTCGGGCCGGAAGATCTGAAGTTTGTCCCGATCAATGAGCGGAAGTGAAACCATGAACAACGCAAACCGCAAACCGCTGCCCGGCACCAGGCTGGATTACTTCGATGCGCGTGCCGCAGTCGAGGCAATCCAACCCGGCGCCTGGGAAAAACTACCTTACACCTCGCGCGTGCATGCTGAGAACCTGGTGCGCCGTTGCGATCCCGCGATCCTTGCCGATTGTCTGAAGCAGATCATCGAAGTCAAGCGCGAGCGCGATTTCCCGTGGTTTCCCGCGCGTGTCGTGTGCCACGACATCCTCGGCCAAACCGCGCTGGTCGACCTGGCCGGCCTGCGCGACGCGATTGCCGAGCAGGGCGGCGATCCGTCCAAGGTCAATCCCGTCGTGCCGGTGCAACTGATCGTCGACCACTCGCTGGCTGTCGAATGCGGCGGCTTCGATCCGCAGGCATTCGAGAAGAACCGCGCCATCGAAGACCGCCGCAACGAAGACCGCTTCCACTTCATCGACTGGACCAAGCTGGCGTTCAAGAACGTCGACGTGATCCCGGCGGGCAACGGCATCATGCACCAGATCAACCTGGAGAAGATGTCGCCGGTGATCCATGCGCAGGATGGCGTGGCCTTCCCGGATACGCTGGTCGGCACCGACAGCCATACACCGCACGTCGATGCGCTGGGCGTGATCGCCGTCGGCGTCGGCGGTCTCGAAGCGGAGAACGTGATGCTGGGCCGTGCCTCCTGGATGCGCCTGCCGGAAATCGTCGGCGTCGAACTCTCGGGCAAGCGCCAGCCGGGCATCACCGCCACCGACATCGTGCTGGCGCTCACCGAGTTCCTGCGCAAGTCGAAAGTGGTCGGCGCTTACCTCGAGTTCCATGGCGACGGCGCTGCGTCATTGACGCTGGGCGATCGCGCGACCATCTCCAACATGGCTCCGGAATACGGCGCCACGGCGGCCATGTTCTCGATCGATCAGCAGACCCTCGACTACCTGAAGCTCACCGGCCGCACCGACGAGCAAGTCAAGCTGGTCGAGACCTATGCCAAGCAAGCCGGCCTTTGGTCCGACACCTTGAAGAATGCGCAATACGAGCGTGTGCTGAAGTTCGATCTTTCCACCGTCGTGCGCAACATGGCCGGGCCAAGCAACCCGCACGCGCGGGTGGCGACGAGCGACCTCGCTGCCAAGGGCATTGCCGGCAAGTGGGAAGAAGTCCCCGGCCGGATGCCGGACGGCGCCGTGATCATCGCAGCGATCACCAGTTGCACCAACACCTCCAATCCGCGAAACGTGATTGCCGCCGCCTTGTTGGCGCGCAACGCCAATCGTCTGGGCCTAGCCCGCAAGCCGTGGGTGAAATCCTCGCTGGCGCCGGGCTCCAAGGCCGTGCAGCTGTACCTGGAAGAAGCAGGTTTGAAACAGGAGCTGGAAAAACTGGGCTTTGGCATCGTCGCCTTCGCCTGCACCACCTGCAACGGCATGTCCGGCGCGCTCGATCCCAAGATCCAGAAGGAGATCATCGAGCGCGACCTGTACGCCACCGCTGTGCTCTCCGGCAACCGCAATTTCGACGGCCGCATTCATCCCTACGCGAAGCAGGCTTTCCTAGCGTCGCCGCCGCTGGTGGTCGCTTATGCGATCGCCGGCACCGTCCGCTTCGACATCGAGAAGGATGCGTTCGGCACCGATGCGAACGGCAAGCCGATCATGCTCAAAGACCTGTGGCCATCGGATGAAGAGATCGACGCCATCGTCAAGGCCTGCGTCAAGCCGGAGCAGTTCAACAAGGTCTACATTCCTATGTTCGAACAAAAGGCTGCATCCGCCGCGGCGGTGAGCCCGCTGTACGACTGGCGTCCGCAGAGCACCTACATTCGCCGCCCGCCGTACTGGGAAGGCGCGCTGGCCGGTGAACGGACGCTGAAGGGCATGCGTCCGTTGGCGGTGCTGGGCGATAACATCACGACCGACCACCTGTCGCCGTCGAACGCCATCATGCCCGACAGCGCGGCCGGCGAATACCTGGCGAAGATGGGCTTGCCGGAAGAGGACTTCAATTCCTACGCGACGCACCGCGGCGACCACCTCACCGCACTGCGCGCCACCTTCGCCAATCCGACGCTGAAGAACGAGATGGTGGTCGCGGACGGCAAGGTCAAGCCGGGTTCGCTGGCGCGCATCGAACCGGACGGCAAGGTCACACGCATGTGGGAAGCCATCGAGACTTACATGGAGCGCAAGCAGCCATTGATCATCATTGCGGGCGCCGATTACGGTCAGGGTTCGTCGCGCGACTGGGCGGCCAAGGGCGTGCGGCTGGCCGGGGTGGAAGCGATTGCGGCCGAAGGGTTCGAGCGTATCCATCGCACCAATCTGATCGGCATGGGCGTGCTGCCGCTGGAGTTCAAGGCGGGTGTGAATCGCTTGAGCTTGGGCATCGACGGCACGGAGACCTTCGACGTGGTTGGTGAGCGTATGCCGCGTGCGACGCTGACGCTGGTGATCGTTCGCAAGAATGGCGAGCGCGTGGAGGTGCCGGTGACCTGCAGGCTCGATACTGCGGAAGAGGTGTCGATTTACGAGGCGGGCGGGGTGCTGCAGAGGTTTGCGCAGGACTTTCTTGCGTCGTCGGTGGAGGCGGCTTAAAACTCTTTTCGAGGGCGCTTCCAAGTACGGAATAGCTCTTCTTCAAAACATAGCTACCGATTCAATTGGGCTGGCGTTCAGTTCCTTGCGACCAATCCCTTCCCCCTTCGAGAGGGAAGGTTAAGATGGGGGGCGGCGGTTGATATGTGGAGCAGATCGGATGAGCGACTGCACTACCCCCTCCCTAACCCTCCCCCTGCATGGGGAGGGGATTGTTCGTAGATTTTGACACTTTGCTGTTACTTGAACATATGCAGACATCTATGTTTCGAGAAGAAACACCAAACACATCCCAGAAAACGCAAATGACCCACGCACCCCAAATCAAAATCCCCGCCACCTACATGCGAGGCGGCACCAGCAAAGGCGTGTTCTTCCGCCTGCAAGACTTACCCGCAAGCGCCCAGGTCCCGGGCCCGGCACGCGATGCATTACTGCTGCGCGTAATCGGCAGTCCCGACCCCTACGGCAAGCAGATCGATGGCATGGGTGGCGCCACCTCCAGCACCAGTAAAACCGTCATCCTGTCCAAGAGCAGCCGTTCCGATCACGACGTCGATTACCTGTTCGGCCAGGTGTCCATCGACAAGCCCTTCGTCGACTGGAGCGGCAATTGCGGCAATCTTTCCGCCGCTGTCGGCTGCTTCGCCATCAGCGGCGCACTGGTCGACCCCGACCGCATCCCGACCGACGGCATCGCCACCGTGCGCATCTGGCAAGCCAACATCGGCAAGACCATCATTGCCCACGTGCCGGTCACCAACGGCGCGGTGCAGGAAACGGGCGACTTCGAACTCGACGGCGTCACCTTTCCCGCCGCCGAAGTGCAACTTGAATTCATGGACCCGGCCGCCGAGGAAGAGGGCGCAGGCGGTGCCATGTTCCCGACCGGGAATCTGATCGACGATCTGGAAGTGCCCGGCATCGGCACGTTCAAGGCCACCATGATCAATGCCGGCATTCCGACCATCTTCATCAACGCACAAACGATCGGCTACGCCGGCACCGAACTGCAAGACGCCATCAACGGCGATGCCAAGGCATTGGCGATGTTCGAGACGATCCGCGCTTACGGCGCAGTGCGCATGGGCCTCATCAAGCACATCGATGAAGCCGCCAAACGTCAGCACACGCCGAAGGTCGCCTTTGTCGCGCCGCCGGCCGAATACGTTTGTTCCAGCGGCAAGCAAGTCGCCGCCGGCGACATCGACCTGTTGGTGCGTGCGCTGTCGATGGGAAAACTGCATCACGCCATGATGGGCACGGCCGCCGTCGCCATCGGCACTGCCGCCGCGATACCGGGCACGCTGGTGAACCTTGCCGCCGGCGGCGGTGCGCGCAACGCGGTGCGCTTCGGCCATCCATCCGGTACTCTGCGGGTCGGCGCGGAAGCGAAACAAGTCAACGGCGAATGGCAGGTGAGCAAAGCCATCATGAGCCGCAGCGCGCGCGTGTTGATGGAAGGTTGGGTGCGCGTGCCCGGCGATGTGTTCTGACAAACGAGCGAAAAAAGAATCGGGTAAGTGAATGGTTTTCGAAGACCCCGTGTCCTTGCTGCGGATTCGTGCGGCGATGGGCAACTGACAAAGAAGCGCGGGTCCGTGCGGACATGGGTTGTACCATGAGGCCGGATTCGCTGACAATCTTTTTGCATCGAGTTTGGTCGATACCTACGAGATCGGTCCCGCCGATTGCGGCAAGCAAAGAATCACGAAAAAATGGAGCGGCGTTGGACCGTTTTCCAGCCGCGCGATCGTGATCCAACCCGCCTCCGTTCCCGGCATCGGCGATGGGCCGACGTTGAGCGTCAAGTTCCTGCCGGCTTTCGGCGATGTCGGCACTTCGTGGGATGGTTACAGCTTGCGCAACAATGCGGTGGACAGGATCAAGGCCGTCAATACTCATCCCGCCTTCTGAAAGAGAGCCGGCGAACAAATTGTTCACGTCATCGCCAACCTGGACCCGGCGCGTTTGGGTACGCTGGGCTATGAGATCAGTTGCTCCGCGGGAGACGAGCGGACCGCGATTGCAAAATGATTGAGGCTACCCTCAATCGATCGTCGCGATCACCGGCGTATGGTCGGACGGCTGCTCCCACTTGCGCGGCGCCTTGTCGATCACGCAGGCGCTGCAGCGCGCGGCCAGCGGCTTCGACAGCAGAATATGGTCGATGCGCAAGCCCATATTGCGGCGAAACGCCATCTGCCGATAATCCCACCAACTGAATAATTTTTCCGGTTGCTCGAACAGCCGGAATGCGTCCTTCAGCTCCAGTTCGAGCAGACGCCGGAAGGCGGCGCGCTCCGGTTCCGATACCAGCACCTGGCCCTGCCATGCAAGCGGATCATGCACGTCGCGGTCTTCCGGTGCGATGTTGTAGTCGCCCAGCAGTACCAGGTTTTCATGCGTCTTGCATTCCCGAGCAAGCCAGTTGTGCAGGCCTTCCAGCCATCGCAGCTTGTACTGGTATTTATCGGAATCGACGGCCTGCCCGTTCGGTATGTAGGCGCAGATGACGCGCACGCCTTCGATGGTGGCGGCGATGATGCGTTGCTGTTCGTCTTCGAATTCCGGGATGTTCTTGACCAGGTCGCCGATTGGATGGCGTGACAGAATGGCGACGCCGTTATAGGTTTTTTGCCCGGTAAAGGCGACCTGATAACCGGCTGCGTTGAGTTCGGCTACCGGGAATTTTTCATCGATGGTTTTGGTCTCTTGCAGGCACAGCACATCGACCGGGTTCTCGGCCAGCCACTGCAGCACGTGCGGCAGGCGAACCTTGAGGGAATTGACGTTCCAGGTGGCTAGTTTCATGGTTGGGCTAAGTCGTTCATCTATGCGGTTGGGGACGGATTGGAAGCCGGCTTCCGGCCGGCGGCTCGCTTCGAATTATGCCTGCTCCAGCAATGCTTTGCCGTAAAGAGATCACTTCGAATTTGTCGGCAAACCCTCTGATCATTTTGCCACGGCCGGAACACTAGCCCCCCAGGCACTAGCCAGCCATCGGAATGTATATTCTCCGCCTTATGAAAAATTCGTTTAGTGACTCCTGGAAATGTCGTACCCTAGAGCCTGGTTGAGTTCATGACAGGCTCTAGAGCGGTTTGACGATGCATGAAAGGGGGCCATCTTGGGCCTGCGATGCTCACCGTACCTTCGTATGGCTGTGCTTCTCGCTCCGACCTGACCTCTCTTGCATGCATCGTCAAACCGCTCTAGACAAACCCGACCGATGGGCTGAACCAAAATAGCACGGCGATTGCGGGCCGAAGCAAATCATATACAGGAACATCGACAACAGAGGCAGTCGACCCGAAGTGGCCGTCGCTGACTTCAGCTATAAGGAGAGAAGGGGAGATCATGGCGACTCACCATGTTGCGCCTGACAGAGGCAGCAGCGCAAGAATGTCCTTGCGGCGACTATGGCGGCCGCTGGCAACGGCTTTGCTGTTTTCCATTGCGACCGCGTACGGGCAAACCGCATCTTCGCCGGAGACGACATTCATCATGGGGGCCGACAATATCCCGGGTTCATACGGAACCAGGTGGAGCAAACTGGTTTATACGGAAGCATTCAAGCGCCTCGGCATTCCCCTCCAGTTTGAATACAACTCGCCGCGGCGCCGCAGCATGCAGGCGGACTCGGCCGGCATCGATGGCGAAATCGGCCGCGTTCTCAGCTATGGCGAGACGCATCCCAATTTGATCCGGGTGGAAGAGGCGATTTTGGAGCTCAACTTCGTGCTTTACACGGCCAATCCGGCGGTGCACCTGCAGCGCCTGGAAGATCTTCCCGCCACCAACCTGGTGGTGGAATACCGGCGCGGAATCGTCCTGTGTGAGAATACCTTGAAACAAATGCTGCCGCTCTACCGGATTTCCGAAGCCGCCACTGATCAGCAAGGAATGAAAAAATTGCTCGCCCACCGCACCGACCTATACTGCGAGATCGATACCATCATGACCGGTTTGCTCCACTCCCCCGAGTTCAAGGACGTCAAGACCGTTCGCAAGGTGGTCGACCTTGGAAGAGCGGTCCAGATTTATCCCTACCTGCACAAGAAGCATGCCGAACTGGTGCCCCGCCTGGCCGCTACGTTGAAGAAAATGAAGGCCGAAGGCCTGATGGATGCGTACCGGATCGAAGTGGAACGGGAGATGGGGTGGCGGCACTGAACGATCAGCCGTTATTTTGCGCCAAAAAGATACTGAACCTCGGGCAGGGTAAGGCCAATGTGCGAGGACTCCTGCGCCGACGCATGGATGTGCCAAAGTGGAAGTGTTGACCCACCACTTGAGGCGAGGAGTCCGAGATGAATATGACGACGATTGGCGTGGATCTGGCAAAGCAGGTGTTTGCGATACACGGTGTAGAGCATCACGGCAAGGCGGTATTGCGCAAGACGTTGCCCTAAGCCAGCATACCTTCTTCTACCCATTGATCATATAAATCAATCTCCGCCTGCTCCAGACGATTTTTGCTACCCCCGGGAGGCATGGGGTGCGACGCAACGACCGGTTGCCCCTTGTCCGGACCGTCTTTCACCAGCAGGGGCGGTGCACCAACCGCAAGGTCATAACCATGGATCGCTACCTGCACCTGATAGTAAAAACGTTTTACGCATTCATAATTATCGAGCTCCAGGTTGGCCGTGCCTTCCGTATCACCCAATACCACCCTTTTCATGCAGGCAGCATAGTCAGCGAAAATCGGCTTGATATCAGTTTCAAAAGAAATCATCGTGCACTCCTGATTTATTTGTTGTAATTGACAATAGGGGCGCTGAAGGCATAGTTGCCAGCCGGGTTATCGCTGGAGCTGATGCCCAACGTGACTGTCCATTCCTGGCCATCCTTGCCACCCAGAAGCAGGCTATTGATATCCTTGCTGACATCCTGCGTCAGCTTCAAAGGTGCGCCGCTGTATGCTTCGGCATGCCCGTGGTGTTCCGACAAGGCCCAATAATTGGCGCTCACAACCAGATAGCGCGTGCGGAAATCTTTATTGCTGATATCGGCAGCAACGTTTTGCGGATGGAAATAAACGTCAACCTGAAAACTGTAATCGTCACTTCCGGCGTCGCGCACGATGTCGATCAGGGCTTTTTTACCATCCAAAGGCTGAATTTTGACTTTGCCCTTGAATATCGCGTTGGGTGCGGCGGAGGGACCGCGTGCGCCAAAACTCATCAACTCGCTGAATAGGCTTTGCGGGTTGTCGCCTAATGTCGCACCAGGCAGATCATGTTTGGCAATAATGGCGTCAATCTGGTTTTTTGGTACAAACTCGCCGAATGCGCCGGACTGATAGGCATAACCCTGCTTTTTGGTGTCGTAATACAGGTCCGCCCGACCCATGTTTTTCATGTAATCGCTAAACGGCTCACGTTTTTTGCCGCTGCCTTCCTGAAAACCGACCGGCATGGGCAGACGGATATCCTGTTCCCCGCGCATGAACCAATTGCCACCGGTAATGGTTTCCGTGCCGTGCTCTTCTATCCATTTTTCCAGGGCATAGTCAATGAAGGCATGAAAGGAATAAAACAAGGGATCAAGGCCGGCAGTTGAAGGCGTGCGCAGATAACCATTCACATAATTGTCGTGCATGGCATCGTGGATTTGCGCTTCAAACGAACCTGAGTTGCCTGCACCGCCGACCGGATAGCCGCCAAAAGTCTGCCAGTCCTGCTTGTAAATCAGGTAGGCCAGCAGATAGGGTGAAGTGTAGCTGGGTCTGACAGGCTTGCTGCCCGCAGGATTTTTCGCCCTATGCTTGAACCACAATGGGGAAGTTTGATCTTCGAAGGCTTTCGGGTAACGTTCACCGGTTGGCGGTTTGGTGAAATTCCAGTACGGCACGGTGACGTTTTTCGTGCTTGGGCCAGACCGACCTTCAGGGTCGGCGTCCTGCAGGGCTTTCTCGTAGAAATAAAACTCCGCTCTGTGCCACTGGAAAAAAGTATCCTTCCTATGCTCACACATGCCCGGATTTTCATAGGTGATCTTGCCTGTGCCTTTTACCTGGCTTTCAAAGCGGCAGGTATTGAACGGGTTTTTTGATGTGTCATCGATGTTGTTGCCGGTATTTAATTGCTCGTTGATGACCTCGTATAGCTGCTTGTCGTCGCCGCTTCCCAGCGCATATTGGCGGTTGTCATTCACGGCAATCGATGTGCAATTGTGGACCCAGGCTTGCCATAAAAAACCCGTCCTGTCATAGATATTTTTCGCGCTTTTTATTTTCATCATCTTCACCGCATGTTCGAATGCGGCCAGCTCATCTGCGCTCAATTCATCAATGTTTTTGCGATATTTGATTTCCTGGGGCGCTGCATTTTGCGCGCTGGCATGAACGGCGAATAAACTGGCCAGCAGCAAACCCGTGGCCAATTGGCATCTTAAAATGTTCAACTTGAATCCCTTCATTCTTGGTGCCCCTTTTTTTATATTGAAGCTGGAAGATATGGTGTGCCAGCCTGGCGGCAGGCATGCTGATGTGGCCGACGGATAGCCAGCCACATCAGTGACTCAGGAAGCGCGGTGCTGAAAAGTGCGTTCTTATTTGTGCGAGCCGTGCGCACCGGTAGCGGCACCGCCATTGCCATCCGGTAGCACCACCTTGACGTTTTGCATCATGCCCTGGTCTTCATGATCCAGAATATGGCAATGCAACACGTATTCGCCGATATAGCGCTGATAGCGGGTACGGGTTTTGACGGTATAGCCTGGGGTCGCCATGATGGTGTCTTTCCAGACGCCTTTCAAACCGGCATATTGCCCTATGGTTGGCGCTTTCGTATCCGTCAGCGCGCTGACATCGACTCCATTTTTATCGGTGATGCTGATAATCTGGAATGGATTGACGTGGATATGAAAAGGATGTTGCACGGCTGCTTCACCGGTTGCGGTCGGGTTATAGGATTTGATATGCCATTCCTGCACATCCCCTAAAATCAAGGTTTGATTGACTTCGCCGGGATTGTATGGGGCACCATTGACCTCGAAGATCGGTGTGCTGCGCAGATCGATGCCCAGCGTCAGCTCAACCGGCTTTTGCGGATTGCTGAGTTCGGATTCGGGAATGGCTTTGTGTGGCACAAATTTCGTCAGTTTCAAGCCATCTTTCAAATCCTTGATGATGGTATCGCGCACGCTTTTCGACAATAACCCTGCAGCGCGCACCAATTCCTTCGTGACGAATTGCGTCTGATCGCCACTGGTTCTGTTGCCAACCGCATGGATCACCGTCAGCACCTTGGCATTGTCCGGCAAAGCCGAGACCGAGCCACCGGTGCCGGAATCGCTATAGACGCAGTAATCGCCTTTTTCCGGCAGGCTGAACAGGATATCGCTGCGATAACCCGGCTGCAGCGTATTGGTGATCTTGGCGAAAGCGCTGGGGCGGGTCAGACCATCGGTCGCCACTTCAAACTGCAGTACGTCGATGCCGTCGCAAGCGGCTTTCACTTCGGCGTCGCGTGCTTCCGGCGTGCTGGCGGTGGGCGTCAACCTGTTGACGTCGGTGATTTTACGAATGCGCAAGGCGATAGGCTCACGGACACCCGCGTCGATCAGGCGCCAGCGATACAGCCTGCCGGCATCCAGCACCAATGGCCGCGACGGGTTGCGCGCGAAGCCGTTGATCAAGGTATGGCGACCGGAGTTAGCCCAGGTGTTAGGACCAAATTGAGCGTTAAAATCCTGCACCACGCCGGTGTCGCCCTTTTTGCATAGCCAGGTACCGTCGGCATTGGTTTGTATCACTTCTTTGCCGCTTGCGTCTTTGGTGAAGCAGGCATAGGGAATTTGCTGCATCAGCATCACTTCACCATAGCTGCCGGTGGCAGGTTTGAACGGATTGAGCAAGGTATCGAGATCGCCATTGCTGAGCGTCGTTGGCTGCCTATCTCCTTTGACGATTAACGCGCCGGCCATACCGCTACCGACCTGAATCGCGGTCGAGCCATGCACATGCGGGTGGTACCAGAAAGTGCCAGCCGGATGATCGACCGGCACATTGTATTCATATTCAAAATTGACCTTCGGCTTGATCGCCAGCAGCACATTGTCGCTATTGCCTGCCGGTGAGATCCACAGGCCATGCGAATGTAAATTGGTGGTATTGAAACAATGTGGCGTATTTACATTACCTTCCGCCACTTTTTCGCAATCCGGTTCCTTGTCCAGTCGATTGCTCAGGTCAAAGCGAACCGTCTGTCCCGGTTTCATGACCACGGTAGGCGCAACAAAGGCCGGTCGCAACAAGTTTGGAACACCAGAAAGATTGCGGCCATATGAGCGCAGTGCAACTTTGTCATATTCTTTGCTGGAAGGATTGTAAATAAATCCCTCGGTCATTTGAATCGGCAGGAAATAGCGAATTTCACGGCCTGATTTCTTCACCATCTTGCGCTGCTCGGTGCTCAGCATATTGGCAGCGGGTTTGATCAAGTCAGCGGCTTCATCCTGGGCCGCAATTTCGCTTGCCGGTGGTGGCGCTTGCGGTGCTTCTTTGACATTCGCCGCTTGCGCCTGTACTGCATGACAAAACAGACTGGCCCCGGCCATGGCGGCAGTACCAGCGATAAGGCGTATTTGCTTCAGTTGTATTTGCATGAAATATTCTCAAAAATGAGTGAAGGGACGAGCTATAGCGGTACATTGGCAGTGAAGAGCAGGCAAAAATTGGCTTGGGAAGCTCTTTTGCTTGAATTCTTCAGGGAAATTTCTTTAAGAGAAGAAGATACAGAGATGACATTCGGAAACCTATCCCATGCATATGGGATATTTTGTTAATTCAGCATTAATGCCGTATGTCATGAATATCAGAAAAGATCGGCGCAGTTTGGCCGCTATCTTTCCGCATCGGCTATCGATCAGGTGCGCCGGGCGCATCGAGCCGTCCGGTACAGGCGGTCAAGCCGCTCTAGCAGGCTGGTGAAAAACTGTTGCGCGGAACGATCTCGAGGTCTGCGGTGCTCGGCGCATCACGCGTACGCGTGCGCTCCTCAACTTCGATCCCGGCCTGCTCGCTACCTTTTTCAACAGCCTGCTAAGCGAGTCGCTGTCTTCGCGGCCCAATAGTGCGTCTGTGGCGGATGATGAGGTTGCGCCATGCATGGCTGGATTGGCGGATTGGTTTACATGCAGCGAATTGAATGCCCATGGCGGCGTACCAGAGGCGGAGACCTTTCCGGCTCGGATCAGCATGCCCGAATTCTGGCAACTGAAAGCGGAGGAAATCGTGCTGAGCGCTATAGCCCGGCAGTCAGATTTTATCTAGCACATCATTGGGGTGAACCGGAAAAGCTTGGATCCGACGCGCACCTTCAGGCGTGGATGCGGAATTTCTTTACTGCACGGACGGAGCATGAAACGGCACGCGACATCCCGTTTTTGTTTTTGCATCTACACCTGGATGATTTGAGGCGTTTGTATATTCTCGATCAGCCTTGCAACCGCAATCTTGCACCGCGCGGTGCAAGATTGCAGGCTTGCCCGGCCGCGTCCGGCGATTGCGCACTGCAACTCGTAACGACGTTTTCGCAATAGGTGCTGGAGGACTGGCTGCCGTTTATTTCGGTGGGCACCGTAAAAGCGCCGAGTAGCGTGCGCTGCGCACACGCTACGTCCTGCAATTACTTCGATTCGCCCTGCGCCCGATTCACCAGGAATGTCGTCAACAAGGAAACCGGCCTGCCGGTCGCGCCCTTCGCTGCGCCGCTCTTCCACGCGGTGCCGGCGATATCCAGATGCGCCCAGGTGTATTTCTTGGTGAAGCGCTCCAGGAAGCAGGCGGCGGTGATGCTGCCTGCGGCCGGGCCGCCGATGTTGGCGATGTCGGCGAAATTCGATTTGAGCTGCTCCTGGTAGCTGTCTTCGATCGGCATGCGCCATGCGGTGTCGCCGCTTGCTTTGCCTGCCGCCAGCAGTTCCGCTGCCAGCGCGTCATGCGCTTCGTCGTGACGGGTGAACAGGCCGGAATTATGATGGCCCAGCGAGGTGATGCAGGCGCCGGTCAACGTCGCCACGTCCACCACCACAGCCGGCTTGAAACGCTCGACATAGGTCAGCGCATCGCACAGGATCAGGCGGCCTTCGGCATCGGTGTTCAAGACTTCGATGGTTTGGCCGGACATCGAGGTGACGATGTCACCTGGCTTGGTGGCGCGGCCGGAAGGCATGTTTTCGCAAGTCGGGATGACGCCGATTACGTTCAGTTTGAGTTTCATCTCGGCGATTGCGCGGAAGGTGCCGAGTACCGATGCCGCACCGCACATGTCGTATTTCATCTCATCCATGCCGGCACCGGGTTTCAGGGAAATGCCGCCGGAATCGAAGGTGATGCCTTTGCCGACCAGCACCGTCGGCGCGTCTTTCGCCTTGCCGCCCATGTGCTTGATGACGATGAATTTCGGCGGCTCTTCGCTGCCGTTGGTGACCGACAGGAAGCTGCCCATCTTGAGCGCTTCCAGCTGTTTGCGGTCCAGCACTTCGATGCCGAGCTTGAAGTCTTTCGCGAGTTTTTTTGCCGTGTTGGCGAGGTAGGTCGGGGTGCAGATGTTGCCGGGCAAATTGCCCAGGTCCTTGGTCAGCGCGATGCCGGCGGCCAGCGCTTCGGCATGGGCCAGAGCAGCTTTGGCGCCGGCTGCCTCGGGGGCGGGAACGGCGAAGGCGGTTTTCTTGACGCCATTCGGAGCCGGATCTTTTTTGCTCTTGAGACTGTCGCAGCGATACTGGTTGTCGCGCACGGCTTGCACTGCGGCGCGGATCGCCCAGGCTGTGTCGCGTTCCTTGACTTCGCCGAAGGGCAGGGCGATCACGGCATCCTGTGCACCTAGCGTGCCCAGAGTGCGGGCCAGGGCTTGCGCTGCGGTTGAGAAGTCTTTGTCCACGACCGGTTCTTCCTTGCCTAAGCCGAGCAACAGGACACGTTCTGCGGCAACGCCGTCGATCTTGCGCAACAGCAGGCAGGAACCGGGTTTGCCCGTGATATCGCCCGACTTGACTGCGGCGCTGAGTGCGCCTTTGTGGTCCAGCGCTTGCGCAGCTTGCGACAATTTTTTGTTTTCAAATACGCCGACGACGACGCACGCCGTCTTGCTGCTTGCTATTGTGGTTTTTGCATCCAATGCTTTTATGCTAAAGTCCATGCGTTGCTCCTTTGTCGATCCGCAATTATAGACTCCCCATGATCTTTCAGCGCGCCCTCCGACGCGAATTGGACGCCGCTGCCGGCGCTGTCCTGACTACGCTCTTCACGATTACCATCACGGTGATGCTGATCAAAATCCTCGGCCAGGCCGCGGGCGGCAAGATTGCGTCGCGTGACGTGGTCGCGCTGATCGGCTATGAAGCGCTCAATTATCTGCCGGTGCTGCTGATCCTGACCGGCTTCATTTCGGTGCTGCTGGTGGTCACGCGCAGCTATCAGGACTCGGAAATGGTGGTCTGGTTTGCTTCGGGGCTGAGCCTGATGCGCTGGGTCAAGCCGGTCTTGATCTTCGGCTTGCCGATCGTTTTCCTCACGGGCTTGCTAAGCTTTGTGGTGACGCCTTGGGCCACCCGCCAGAGCGCGGTGGTCAAGGAACAATTTGAAAAGCGTGAAGATATCGATCGAGTCTCCGCCGGGAAATTTCACGAGTCGGCATCAGCCGATCGCGTATTTTTTGTTGAAGGCGCCGACAGCGGTTCTTCCAAGCTGAAAAATATTTTCGTCAATACGATACAAAACGGCCGGGTCAGCGTGGTGGTGGCCAAAGAGGGCGCGACCGAGATGGACCATGGCGATAAATTCCTGATACTGGAGAAGGGCAGACGCTACGAAGGCGTGCCGAACCAGGCCGATTTCCAGATCATGGCTTTCGAGCGCTATGGCGTACTGATCGGCCGGCAGGCGCAGGCTCTGGTCGGCGACAAGTCGGCACGCGCACTGCCGACTGCGGCGCTGCTGCAGGACCGCAACAGTTTCAACATGGGCGAACTGCTGTGGCGCCTGGCGCTGCCGCTGATGGGCTTGTGCCTGATGCTGCTGGCAATCCCGCTGGGCTTCGTCAATCCGCGCGGCGGCCCTTCGATGAACTTGCTGATCGCCTTGCTGCTGTTCATCATCTACACCAATGCGGTCAACGTGGTGCAGGCCGCAGTCCAGCAGAATCGGATGCCGTTCGGCCTGGGGTGGTGGCCGATCCACCTGACCGCGCTGTGCATGGCGGTGTTGCTGTTTGCTTGGCGCCTGAACATGAACAGCCGCTATCATCCGCAGGTCATCATGGCGTCGACCAAGCGCGCTTGTCTGTTCAAGCGCGGAGCGAAGAAATGAAGGTATTGCAACGATACTTTGCCGTCGAGATTGCAAGGTCGGTGCTGTTCGTGCTGGCTGCCTTCCTGGCCTTGTTCGCCTTTATCGATTTGATGGGGGAATTGCGTACGGTGGGGCGAGGCGGTTATCAGTTGCAGCACGCCTTTTTGTACGTGACGATGGGCATGCCCGGCTACATCTATGAGCTGATGCCGATCGCGGCCTTGATCGGTACGATTTATACGCTGGCGCAATTCGCCGCGCGCTCCGAGTTCGCGATCATGCGCGTGTCGAGCATGTCGACGCTGACCGCGGGTTGGATGCTGGCCAAGATCGGCTTGGTATTCGTCGCGATCACGTTCTTGTTCGGCGAGTACATTTCCCCGAAGAGCAGCGCGATGGCCGAGCAATTGAAGTTGCGTGCCCGCGGCTCGGCGATTTCGCAGGAATTTCGCAGCGGTCTCTGGGCCAAGGATGTGATCAAGGAAAACGGCATCAGCGGCAAGGTTCTGGGATCGCGCTTTTTGAATGTCCGGGAATTGCGTCCGGACGGTCAACTGGTCGGCCTGAAAATCTATGAGTTCGACCTCGACCTGCACTTGGTGGCGCTGATCACCGCAGCGCGCGCCGATTACCGGAAAGCCTATACCTGGCGGCTCCAGGACGTGACGGAAACCCGTTTTTCCACCGAGGGGGTAGTCCAGAGCGATGCCGTGCCCGACATTCCTTCCAGTGTTTCCGCCAAAACCGAGGCGGAGCGCAATTTGATTTCTGAAAATACGCCGGAAATCCTGTCGGTGTCGTTTGCCGATCCGGACCGGATGTCGGCCTACGACCTGTCGGTGTACGCGCGGCATCTGAGCGAGAACAAATTGCGCGCCGAACGGTTCGAAATCGCATTCTGGAAAAAAATCATCTATCCCTTTGCGGTACTGGTGATGATGGCGCTGGCCCTGCCTTTTGCCTATCTGCATTTTCGTTCCGGCGGTGTCAGCCTGAAGATTTTTGCCGGCATCATGATCGGGGTCAGTTTTCAATTGTTGAACAGCCTTTTTTCTTACTTGGGTCTGTTGAATACGTGGCCCGCATTGGCGACGGCGCTATTGCCGAGTGCGCTGTTCCTGCTGTTGGCGGTGACGACACTGTGGTGGGTGGATCGGCATTAAAGCGGTCGGCCAGCTGGAGTCGGCGAGAAGGGATTGCCGCGTTTTTTGCCTGGCCGGCTTCATAAGGACTGGAATATGAAACGACGTGCACTTATCCTGTTTGCCCATGGCGCTCGCGATCCGCGCTGGGCGCAGCCGTTCCAGCGTCTGCAAAAGCGCATACAGGCACAGATGCCGGATGTGCTGGTGGCGTTGGCATTTCTCGAACTGATGGCGCCGACCTTACCGGAGTTGGTGCCGCAACTGATTCAATCCGGCTGCGATGACATGACCGTGGTGCCCGTGTTTTTCGGGCAAGGCGGCCATGTGTTGCGCGACTTGCCCTTGCTCATCGAGCGCCTACGCCAGGCGCATCCTGGTTTGACGCTCAATCTGGCCGGAGCAGTGGGGGAAGATCCGCAAGTGCTGGATGCGATCGCGCAGTATTGCATCCGCAGCCTGGGCAATTGATGCGCGGAGTCGATCGATGAGCCTGGTGCAGTCAAGCGGCCGCATCGATATCCGGCTTATTTGCTTTTGATCTGCTCAAAAAATGCGCTGAGATCTTCAACGTGCCAGTTCTCGGCGAATTTTTTATCCTTGATCCTGAAAATGTCGACGCCGATGAAGGATACTTTGTTGCCTGAGGGTGGGGCAGTGAAAAAGTGTCCGGTATGGGTGCCGTCGAAAGAAAAATAAACCAGGACCCGGTCCGCACTCAAGGGCTCCACGATCAACAGGCTTCGTTTCGCATCGGGAAAGCCCGTCGATAAATTCCTCAGCAGCCCTAGTGTGGCGTTCTTGGTCGACACGCCGGGCGGTGCCTTGCGCGGCGGATGATTTTGATAGTCTTCCGCAAAAAAATCAGAGATTGCTTCCTCGTTATACGGCTGCGCTTCAATGGTCTGGTAATACCGCCGGACCAGGCTTATTGCCTCATTCGTATTGATCTGCTCCTGCGGCGTCGATTCCATTTTGCGTACTCCGGATTGTTGGGCCAGTGCGGCCCTTGGGGAAAATAAAACCGCCTCAATGGCTAGAGCAGTTTCATCCTGACCGTACACGGCCAATCTTGCGCCTGCGATGCTC
>CBIHON010000056.1:0-28508 GCA_966211965.1 uncultured Burkholderiales bacterium
CTACGCTCATTTCGTAACTTATTGATATTCAGGGAGTTTTGATGCGGTTGCCCTGACGCAGTCCCCACTGCCGAGAGACTGCAAAGCCAGGGTTGAGCCCTACTGGGATAGGCTCTTAATGGGATCTGCCATCGAAAGTCGTTGACGGCCTTGGCATGTGCACACCAGAATCTATGACAAATTAGTGCTGCCGTTCAAAAACAATAATTTAGATTCCATAATATAAAATCGGAGGCGAGATGCTGCAGTATCCTGCAAGCCCCTTGATGGGGCAAATGATGAGCCAGCCGTTGCTCATTTCCAGCATCATTGTGCACGCGGATCGCTACTTTGGCGGCAATGAGATCGTGTCGCGCCGCGTTGAAGGCGACATCCACCGCTACACTTACCGCGATTGCCACAAACGCTCTCGCCAACTTGCCAATGCGCTGGCTACGCTGGGCGTAAAGATCGGCGATCGGGTCGCCACGCTGGCCTGGAACGGCTACCGGCACATGGAGGCTTATTACGGCGTATCCGGTTCCGGGGCTGTCCTCCACACCATCAATCCACGTCTGCATCCGGAGCAGATCGCCTATATCGCGAACCATGCCGAAGACCAGTACCTGATGTTCGACCTGACCTTTCTGCCCCTGGTCGAAGCTTTTGCCGCGCACTGCAAAACGATCAAAGGCTATGTGCTGATGTGCGACAGGGATCGAATGCCCGGAGAAAGCAAGATCCCGCATCTGCTGTGCTACGAAGACTTGATTGATGCCAGTTCAGATGATTACGTTTGGCCATTGTTCGACGAAAATTCGGCGTCCAGCCTGTGCTATACCTCGGGCACCACCGGCAACCCGAAAGGCGCTTTGTACTCGCATCGTTCCACGGTTCTGCATTCGTATGCTTCGGCCATGCCGGATGCCTTGAATGTTTCGGCTCGCGATGTCGTTCTACCGGTGGTGCCGATGTTCCATGTGAATGCCTGGGGGCTGCCGTATTCGGTACCGCTGTCCGGCGCAAAGATGGTATTTCCCGGGCCGGCGCTGGATGGCAAATCGGTGTATGAAATGTTCGAGCAGGAGAAAGTCACTTTCTCCGCCGGCGTACCGACGGTCTGGCTTGGTTTGCTGACCTATCTCGGTCAAAACGATCTGAAATTTTCTTCATTCAAACGCACGGTGATCGGTGGCGCCGCCTGCCCGCCGGCAATGATGAAAATCCTGCGTCATCAATACGGCGTCGAGGTGGTGCATGCCTGGGGCATGACGGAGATGTCGCCTCTCGGCACCGCTTGCACTCTCCAGGCCAAGCATATGTCGCAGTCTGCCGATGACCAGCAGGCGATTCTGGAGAGGCAGGGTCATGCGATCTTCGGCGTCGACATGAAGCTCGTCGACGACGGCGGCACCGAATTGCCGTGGGACGGCAAGACCTGCGGCAACCTGCTGGTCAAGGGACCATGGGTCGTCAACAGTTATTTCAAGGGTGAGGGTGGAGATATATTGGTGGACGGCTGGTTTCCTACCGGCGACGTCGCCACCATCAATGCCGACGGCTATATGCAGATTACCGATCGCAGCAAGGACGTGATCAAATCAGGCGGTGAGTGGATCAGCACCATTGATCTGGAAAACATCGCGATGGCGCATTCTGCAGTACAGCAGGCGGCGTGCATCGGCGTGCCCCATCCGAAATGGGATGAGCGGCCGCTCTTGATCGTGGTGAAAAAGCCGGGCGCCGAGGTCAGCAAGGAAGAATTGATCCGGTTCTATGACGGGAAAATCGCGAAGTGGTGGACGCCGGACGATGTGGCTTTTGTCGACGCCTTGCCGGTAGGTGCCACCGGGAAGATTTTGAAGAATAAAATGAGAGAGCAATTCAAAGACTATAAATTGCCGGCTGCTTGAGGTTGTGCGTTATTGACGTGATTTGTTCAGGCGATCGAATCGTGCCTATTGGAGCCTCTAAATAAAAGAAAAGTCTCTGGCATTGTTGCTTCTCCTTACCATACGCTCGTACTGTCTGCGTCGGCGCGCCTGGCCAGCGGCATTTATTTAGAGGCTCTTAGGACCTATAATAAGTTTCCTGAGACAGGCAAATAACCTCCCCGTTTTTTAAAGGAAGACACATGACCATCCAGTTTCGACCTCTTTTATCGGCAATGTCTCTCGCCGCCGCCCTTGTGCTGCCAGCAGCTCATGCGGATACCGTCAAGGTCGCATTCATCGAAGGATTGTCTGGTTCTTTTGCGTCGATCGGCCAAAACCAGTTGCGCGCGCTGCAGATGTTTGCCGAAACCTCGAACCAGAAAAACTGGACCGGTCTTGGCCACAAGATCGAATTCGTCGGTTTCGACGGCAAGGTCAGTCCGCAGGAGTCGCTGACCCAACTCAAGGCGGCGATCGACCAGGGCTTTCGCTACATCGTACAAGGCAATAGCTCCGGGGTTGCCCTGGCATTGATCGACGCGGTGAACAAGCACAACGAGCGCAATCCCGGCAAGGAGGTAGTGTTCCTGAACCAGTCGGCCGTCGATCCCGACCTGACCAACAGCAAATGCAGCTTCTGGCATTTCCGGTTCGATGCCAATTCCGACATGAAGATGGAGGCGATGACTGCCTTTATCGCGAGGGATCCAGGTATCAAGAAGGTTTACATTATTGGTCAGAATTATTCGTTCGGGCACCAGGTTACTCGCGCCGCCAAGGAAATGCTGAAGCGCAAACGGCCTGATATCCAGATCGTCGGCGACGATTTGCATCCGATCGGACAAGTCAAAGATTTCTCTCCCTATGTCGCGAAAATCAAGGCCTCCGGCGCTGACAGCATCATTACCGGAAACTGGGGCGCTGACCTTGCGCTCTTGGTCAAGGCAGCCAAGGATGCCGACTTGAAAGCGAACTTTTATACCTACTATGCCGGCACCACCGGCGTGCCGACCGCGATGGGCGCGGCCGGCGCCGGACGAGTGAAACAGGTATCGTACTGGCATGCGAATACCGAGAGATTCTCCGGCAAGGAAATCCAGGAAGCGTATAAGAAAAAGTATAACGACGACTTCTATGTCGTGGCCGACTACACCATCGTGGTTGCACTTTCTCAAGCCATCAAGGAAGCCAGGTCGATCGATCCGGTGAAAGTCGCGTTCGCGCTGGAAGGTATGAAACTGCAGAGCCTCAACGGCGAGGTCGAGATGCGCAAGACCGACCACCAGCTGCAGCAGCCGCTTTATATTTCGACCTGGACCAAGACCAACGGACAGGACGTCAAGTACGATCAAGAAAATACCGGCTATGGCTGGAAGACCGAGGTGAAGTTTGAGACCTATGTGGGTGCGCAGCCGACCTCGTGCCAGATGAAACGGCCGGCACATTAAGCTTGGGTTTTTCCATTTTTCTTGAACTGTTTGAGGAAGGAGAGGGGGAAAAGATGCGCGGATGTGTTTTTGACTGTCCTCTAACGATCTGGGCATGCAAAATCACATTCAAAATCCGATAGCGCACACCAAGCGCTCCCGAATGAATAACGTCGAACCAAGCTGCAGTACGCCGACAGTGTGGCGCCGTTTGGCGCCACACTGTTTTTTATTGAAGAGGGATTGCCATCGTGGAGTTTACGCTGATCACTTTACTGAACGGTTTGAGCTATGGACTTTTGCTGTTCATGTTGTCTTCCGGGCTAACCCTGATCTTCAGCATGATGGGCGTGCTCAATTTCGCACATGCCAGCTTCTACATGTTGGGCGCGTATTTCGCATACACCATCAGCCTCAAACTCGGCTTCTGGCCAGCCTTGTTTGTGGCGCCTTTGATCGTTGGCGTGATCGGCGCCCTGGTCGAGCGCTACGGTTTGCGCGCGGTACATAAATTCGGCCATATTCCCGAGTTGCTGTTCACCTTCGGTCTGTCATATGTGATGGTCGAACTGGTGCAACTGGTGTGGGGGCGCGCCACCGTGCCTTATAAAATTCCGGCTGAGCTGGATGGTCCGCTGTTCACCATATTCACGACCACCTTTCCAATGTATCGCGGCTTCATGATGCTGATCGCGGTGCTGATGCTGCTGGCAATTTATCTGGTGCTGACCCGCACCCGGATCGGCCTCGTGATCCAGGCTGCATTGACCCATCCCGAGATGGTAGAAGCTTTGGGACATAACGTGCCGCGCATATTCATGCTGGTATTCGGCGGCGGCTGCGCATTGGCCGGGTTGGCCGGCGTCATCGGCGGCAATGCCTTTGTCACCGAGCCGGCCATGGCGGCAACCGTCGGCAGCATCATCTTCGTGGTGGTGGTGGTCGGGGGCTTGGGATCGCTGGCCGGTGCATTGCTGGCATCGCTCCTGATCGGAGTGGTGCAGACTTACGCGGTCGCGCTCGACTATTCCTTGATGAGCTTGCTGGCGAAATTGGGCCTCCAGGTGGCATCGACCACGCCAGGCTATTCCATACTCAAGCTGACCGTCGCAACTACCGCGCCGATTCTGCCTTATCTGCTGCTGGTGCTTATTCTTATCTTCAGACCAAAGGGTTTGTTGGGCACAAGGGAAGGTTAATCCGGATGGCGACCACGATGAAATTCAAACCTTTAAACCTGGCGCGCTACCTGGTCTGGTCGGCGTTTGCCATGGCGCTGATCGTCGCGCCGATGGTGTTCAACCAGGGGGCCGCGCTATCGATCCTGTCCCAGATCGGCACGCTGATGATTTTCGGCCTGTCCTACAACATGCTGCTGGGGCAAAGCGGAATGCTGTCTTTCGGGCATGCGGTGTACTCGGGCCTCGGCGCCTTCTTTGCGGTCCATGCAATGAACTTCGCGACCGCCGGTTCGCTGCCGATACCCGTGACCTTGATCCCGCTGATCGGGGGCTTGGCCGGCGTTCTGTTTGGCATTCTGTTCGGCTATGTGACCACCAAAAAATCGGGCAATACCTTTGCCATGATCACGCTCGGTATCGGCGAGCTGGTGTTCGCCTGTTCGCTGATGTTCCCGGAGTTCTTCGGCGGTGAAGGCGGCATCTCGACCAATCGCGTGATCGGCCAGCCTTTCTTGGGGATTACGTATGGGCCGCAGATCCAGGTGTATTACTTGATTGCTTTCTGGCTTTTCGTCAGCACGATCGGCATGTATGCATTTACGCAGACCCCGCTGGGCCGCATCGCCAACGCGGTGCGCGACAACCCGGAGCGGGCTGAGTTCATCGGCTACGACACGCAATGGGTACGCTATTTGACGTTGATTATTTCGGCCTTCTTTGCCGGCATTGCGGGCGGCCTGTCGGCCATCAATTTCGAAATGGTCAGTGCGGAAAACGTCAGCACGGTGCGCTCAGGCGGCGTGTTGCTGTTTACCTTCATCGGCGGTGCGGGTTTTTTCTTCGGGCCGATGATCGGTGCGGTTCTCGCCGTGCTTTTGACCGTCGTGCTGTCCGACTTCACCAAGGCATGGCAACTGTATCTTGGTGCGGTATTCATCATCATCGTGATGTATGCGCCGGGCGGCGTGGCCAGCCTGATCATGCTCAATGTGCGCCTGCTGAAGTACGGCAAGTTCAAGCGTGTGGGGCCGTATTTGCTGGCGATTTGCGCAAGCATGCTGCTTGCCGTTTCCGGTGTGGTGGTCATGATCGAGATGCTGTATCACATGGCCTTGGACTCCGCCAATGGCAGCGTGAGGAATCTGTTCGGGGTAGCGGTCGATACTGCCGCAGCCGCAGCCTGGGTGGCCGCAGGGGGCTTGCTGGCGGCAGGTTTGTTTGCGGTGCGTTTTGTGAAGCCGGGTTTCCGGCGAGCCTGGAGCGAAGCGAACACCGAAATCGAAGAACTGATCCGGAATACAGAAGCATGAATGCCCTATCCCTCGAACTGAAAGACGTACGCAAGCGGTTCGGCCGCACCGAAGTCATCCGCGGCCTCAGCCTCCAAGTGCCGAAAGGCGAACGCTTCGCCATCATCGGCCCCAACGGCGCCGGCAAATCCACCATGTTCAACCTCGTGTCCGGCCGCTGCCCCCTCAGTTCCGGCGATATCCTCCTCAACGGCGCCAGCATCAGCGGCCTCAAGCCCTTTGAAATCAACCGCCGCGGCTTGTCGCGCAGCTTCCAGATTACCAACATCTTCCATCGCCTGAGCGTCTATGAAAACTTGCGCTGTGCCGTGCTGTGGGCGCTTGGCTACAAGTATTCGTTCTGGCAGCGCCTGAACGGCCTGAAAGATGCCCAGGAGCGCGCTGAAACCGTGCTCGAACAAATCGGCTTGAAGCGCCGCCGCCACACACTGGCCGGACTGCTCACTTATGCGGAACAACGCGCTCTGGAAATCGGTATCACCATCGCAGGGGGCGCCGACGTCATTCTGCTCGATGAACCGACCGCCGGCATGAGCCGGTCCGAATCCGATGTCGCCGTCGAACTTATCCGCAACGTCACGGTCGGCAAGACTCTGCTGATGGTCGAGCACGACATGAGCGTGGTGTTCGGCCTGGCTGACAAGATCGCTGTGCTGGTTTACGGTGAAATGATCGCCTGCGACACGCCGCGCAACATCCGCAACAATCCGCAGGTGCAGGAAGCCTATCTCGGCGGCCGCGCCGCGGCGGAGGCTATATGAGCACATTCTTCGCAATCCGGAACCTGCACGCTTTCTACGGCAAGAGCCATGTGCTGCACGGCGTCGACCTGGACGTGCATCAAGGCGAGATCGTCAGCCTGCTCGGGCGTAACGGCGTAGGCCGCTCGACCACAGTCAAGGCCGCGATGGGGCAGGTGCAGGCGAGCGGCTCGATCCGCTTCAAGGGGGAGGAAATCCTGGGCGGCAAGGCATTTGAGATCGCTCACAAGGGATTGGGCTATGTACCCGAGCAGCGCGACATCTTTCCCACTCTGACGGTGGAACAAAACCTGATCCTGGGAGAGAAGAAAGGCAGGAAATCGAAGTGGGCATTGGATGACATGTACAGGATGTTTCCGAGCCTGAAGGAGCGCCAGCATACGCCTGCCGGTGTGTTGTCTGGAGGCGAGCAGCAAATGCTGACGCTATGCCGGACTTTGATGGGCGATCCGGACCTGATCATGATCGATGAGCCGACTGAAGGGCTGGCGCCGAAGGTCGTGGAGCTGGTGGGGAAGTATTTGAAAGAATTGAAGAGCCGCGGCATTTCGGTGTTGCTGGTAGAGCAGAAACTGGCGATTGCGCTCGAGATATCGCAGCGGGTATACGTGATGGGGCATGGTGCAATCGTATTTGAAGGCACGCCCGAGGATTTGCGCAGCAATGCCGCCATTCGCAAGGAATGGCTGGGGATATAACCTGGACAGGTTCTTGGCCGTGCCTGCGTAGTAATACGGAATTGCTGATTTAGATCCTCGAAAACTATTGCATAACCGCTTTTTCGGCTTAGAATCTCTTCGATAAATATGATGCCGAGGAGAATCAGATGAATTTCAAGCGTTTTCCCGTTGCAATCCTACTGGCCGGGTTGGTGTTGCCGCTGCAGCCGGCCTGCGCGCAAGGCAACTTCGGTCCAACCATCAAGATCGGCGTATCAGGCCCGTTTTCCGGCGGCTCCAGCCCGATGGGCGAGAGCATGCGCAACGGTATCCGCCTTGCGGCCGAAGAAATCAACAGTATCGGCGGCATCAACGGCAGCAAGATCGAATTGATCGAGCGTGACGACGAAGCCAAAAATGACGTTGGCGCCAGGATCGCGGAAGAATTCACGCAGCAAAAAGTCGTGGCCGCGATCGGCATCGTCAATACCGGTGTCGGACTGGCATCGCTCGACGCCTACCAAAAAGCCAAGATTCCCTTGATGATCGCGGTCTCGACCGGCACCGCGCTGACCAAAAAGTTCGCGCCGCCGGCTGCTCCGGAAAATTACATTTTTCGCATTTCGCCCACGCTGGACCTGGAAGCCAAGGTATTGGCGGCCGATATCAAGAAGAATGGTCTCGGCTCGGTGGCGATCCTCGCCGATGCCACTGCCTATGGCGACGCGGGACTCAAGGCACTTCAAACCCAGTGTGAAGAGGCAGGTATAACCCTGGCCAGCGTCGAACGATTCAACATAGGCGAGAAGGACATGAGCGCCCAGGTTCGCAACGCCAAGGCCAGCGGTGCGCAGGCGCTGGTGGTATGGGGCATAGGCCCGGAAATGGCCGTGATCGCGAAGAACAAGGATGCGCTGAACTGGAAAGCGCCGATGCTCGGCAGTTGGACTTTTTCAATGCGCAATTTCATCGACGGTGCAGGTAAAGCGGGCGAGGGCGCCTTGATGCCGCAAACCTTCATCCAGGATTTGGGCTCGACCAGCAAGAACAGTTTTCTGCTGGCCTACAAGCGCGCCTTCAAGACTGACGAGATCCCGTCGCCGATGAGTGCGGCGCAAGGCTATGACGGCATGCATCTGATTTATCTCGCGATCCGCCAGGCCAATTCGCCTGACGGCCCGAAGATCAGGGAAGCGTTCGAAGATCTGAAGAGCCGCTATCAAGGCGTGATCACCAGTTACAGCAAGCCCTTTTCCAAGGAAGATCACGACGCCATTACGCAGAATATGCTCCTGATCGGCAAGGTACTGAAGGGGCGCGTGGATTATGCATATGCGGAGGATCAAAAGCGGGGGGCGCTGATCCGATTCAAGGATAAAAAGAAGTAGTTCCGGAGTGTTGTGCAGAGTGATTTGCAACTGAAATAACGGAGGTTTTGCGAGAGCAACTATTGTAGAATCGAGCGACAAAAGCCGAAAAATAATTCGACGGCAAACGGCTCAAGAAGTATTGATGCAGAACGGGGCGGCGGCATGCGCCTGATCCTGCGGTTTGCCGTCGGCGTATAGCTCACGGGAGGATGCTTGATGGCCGCTCCGCACATTCTGCAAACCATGACAAGGCTGGCAGTACTGGCTTTCTTGTCGATTCCACTCGTTTCCCAAGCCGCCGATCCTCCTGCGGCAAAAATCGTCAGCCTGCAAGGCAGCGGTCAATCCAGGCCCGAGAACGCGCAAAAATGGGACCCGGCCAGCGTCAACCAGGCGCTCTATCCTGGATATTTTGTGCGTACCGGCGACCTCAGCCGGATGGCGCTGACTTTCACAGACCAGACCCAGGTCAGTCTTAACCAAAACAGCCAGCTTCAAATCAAGCAAGTCCAGGATACGCAAAAAAGCCTGAACACCACGTTACGTTTGAACCAAGGCCGAAGCTGGACGCAATCGAAACAGATCTCCCAGCGTCTGACGATGGAAACGCCATCGGCCACCGCGGCAATTCGCGGCACCGATTGGGAAATGGAAGTCGATGCCGGCGGGAAATCGACGCTGACGGTATTGAGCGGCGAGGTCGAGTTCTATAACGAACAAGGCAAGCTGCTGGTTCAAAAAAACGAGCAGGCCGTGGCGGAAATCGGCAAGGCGCCGGTCAAACTGATCATCACCAATCCGCGCGATCGCGTGCAATGGGTCAGCAGCTATACGGTGGAAGCTTTGCGCCATATCCATGTGTATGATGCCTCGGTCGAGCGCTTGCGCAAGGCACTGGAGGGTAGCGCTGGCGCCGATGCCGCCAGCACGGCGGCGCGCGGCATGATGCTGTTCGATCTGGGACTGGTGGAGAAGGCCGAACAGCAGTTCAACGCGGCGCTGGTGAAGCAGGCAGGAAATGGGGATGCGCTGCTCGGCCTGGGGTATGTCGCTTTGCATGCTCGCGATCCGAAAAAGGCGGATTCCTATTTCGAACGCGCGGCCTCCGGCAGCGACGAATTGCGCGGACTGGGACGTGTTGCGGCCAAGCTGCAAACGGAACAATTCAAGGCCGCGCTGGAAGCCCTGCAAGCGCTGATTGCCAAACCGGATCTGAAGCAGCCGGCCGCCTACCTGATGCTTTCCGACTTGATGATGTATGGCGGCGAACCGGGCAAGGCGATTGAATACCTGCAGCAGGGGGCGCAGCGCTTTCCGTCGAATCCGCAAATTTCCAGCCAGATGGCGCGCGTCTATCTCTTTTCCGACCAGCCGGAGCAAAGTAGGAATCAAGTGCAGACCGCCTTGAAGCAGAGCCCGCAAATTGTCGAAGCCTATCTGAACCTGGGCGCGCTGGCGAAACAGCAGGGCGATGCAAAGGGAGCAGAGTCTGCCTACCTTGCCGCGATCGCGCTCAAGCCGGAAGACGATCGCGGCTGGTACGGACTGGGCGCGGTCAATGGCGAGAAAGAAGAAGTCAAACAGGGCCGGGCCAATTTGAATCAAGCGCTGGCACGCAATCCGAAGGGCGCCGGCTATCGCGGCGAACTGGCGACGCTGGAGACGTTCGCCAATAATCTCGTGCTGGCCGAAAGCGAATACGCCCAGGCGCTGCAAGACAATCCCAGCGATTACATCGCGCTGACCGGGTCAGGTCTGCTGGCGCTGAAACGCGGCAAGACCCAGGAAGCGCTGGACGCCTTCCTGAAGGCCAGCGTGATCGAACCGCGCTATGCACGCGTCCACATGTATACGGCAGTCGCTTACTATCAGCTGGGACGCACCCGGCGTGCACTGGAAGAACTGGCGCGCGCCAAGGAGCTCGATGCCAAAGACCCGTTCCCGTATATGCTGGCCAGCATGATTTACGGCGACCATTTCGAGTCCGGCGAAGCGATCGCCGAGGGTAGGGAAGCCTTGCGCCGCATGCCCTATCTGAAGTCGCTGAACCAGATCGCGAACGACCAGAAAGGCGCGGCCAACCTGGGCCATGCGCTGGCCTTCTTCGGCATGGAGGAGTGGGCTTTCAATCATGCGCAGGAATCCTACAACCTGCTGTGGGGCGGCAGCCACCTGTTCCTGGCGGACCGCTATCCGAATTTGTTCAACAAGAATTCCGAGCTGTTCCAAGGTTATCTGGTAGATCCGACCGCGTTCGGCGGCAGCAACCGGTTTCAAACCCTGTTGCCGAAACCGGGCAATTATTTCGGGACCGGATTGCGCTATGAGCACCAGGACGAGATGAGCGCCGCGCAGCTTTCGGCCACGGCCAACGGCTATGCGAACAGCGTGTTTCCGACTGCGTATTTTCTCGATGCGCGGCAAGCGAAAATCTATCCCGGCAGTTCCGATCTGCGTGCTGACAGCACCAATCTGACTGCTGCCTTGGGAGCCAATCCGGTGCATGAGCTGGGTTTGTTCGGTTTTGCAACCCGCATCGACACCACGGCAAAACTGAATACCTATCCGGTCGCTTATAAATCCGATCGGGTTGACCTGGGAGGGCATTACAAACTGTCCCCGACTTCGCAGATTTGGCTGAAACTCGGCACCGGCACGGAGAAGACGACATTCGATGCCAATACGCCGGATGGAAATATTGGCTACGTCTCGAATACGGACAAACGCGAATACCAATTACGCCATATTTTTTCGGCGGGTGAAAATGCCGAGGTATCCTGGGGCGCGGAGTCGGCGACACTCGATATGCCCCAAACGTTGGCAGCGTCGCTCGCGAATTTTCCGGACCTTTTGGTCACCCTCGCTCAAACCGCCGGCAATCGCTCGCGCGACGCCTATGTTTCCGGCCGCTTTTCGCTCGGCAGCGGTTTGCTGATCCAGGGCGACCTGTTCCATCAGAGCTATACCCGGACCATGGACACGATGCAGGGAGTGGGCGGCATAGCGGGAACATTTTCCAGGAAGCGCAATGAACTGAGCGATAGCCGGTTCAATGCGCGTGCCGGCCTGGTAAAGCACTGGGGCGAGAACCGTTTGCTGAGAGCTGCGTATCAGGAATGGACACGGCCGGCTTCGGTCAGCACCTTGAGTTCGGTTACGACGGCCGGCATTCCGCTCGACGACGAGCTGGTTTCTCCCGGCGGACGCATCGTCCGCAGTAAGGCGCAATTGGAATGGGAGTGGAGTCCGACTACCTTTACCACGCTTTACCTCGATCATCGCAAGGTAAAAAACGGGCCGGTATCCGCGCTCTTGAGCAGCTACCTTGACGGCCTGGACAAGCTGACCGGCAATAATCTGACCAATGCCGCCAGCCTAGGCGGACTGGAAGGCACGCCTTTGTTCGATGCCGGCAAGGCCTTCTCGGCCGGATTTGCGCTGAACCGGATTCTCAGTCCGCGCTGGTCGGTCTATGCACGCTATGTGTACACCGACTCGGAAATCACCGATGCGCCAGCGCTGGCAGGCTTTCCGATTCCCTATCTGCCGCGCCATCTGGTCATGTTGGGTTCGACCTGGAGCGGACCGCAGCGGGTTTTCGTCAACGCGCTGGCGATCTGGCGTAGCGCGCGCTTCGCCAAGGTGGAGCGGGACGAGCGGGCTGGCAGCCCGGGTATTTATGACGATAACAGCACGCGCTTGAATGCCGGTTGGGATGCCGGTATCAGGGCTTATTGGGAATCGCAAGACAAGAATTGGTCGGCGGACGGTTTTGTGACGAATATCTTTTCCAAAAACGTATCCACCTACTACGGGATAAATGTCAAATACCGCTTCTGATTTACCGTGCCGCATACGTTTCAATCCTAGTGCCGAGTCATTAATTCGTTGAATAAAACTGATGAAATGAACACCATCCTCCGTTGCAAATACTCGCAAGGCCCCCGGCCTTGCTCCGTTTTGCGCCTCGTCTGGCGCTCATTGCATCTGCTTTATTTTTCAACGAATTAATGACTCGGGACACTCGGCTGAAATTGCCGATCCTGGCATCGGCGATCGGCTTGTCGCTGGCGGCTTTGAGTTTCAGCGCCTCTTGGCAACTGCTGGAACGCAAGGGCTTCGATCTGTTGTCGGTAGTGACTGCGCCGCGTGCGTCGACCCTGCCCATTACCATCGTCGGGATTGACGAGCCCTCGTTTGCCGAAATCGGATTGCGCTGGCCGTGGCCGCGGAGCGTCCATGCAAAGCTGATCGACAAGCTGACGGAGGCGGGCGCGGCAGTCATCGCATTTGACGTGATCTTGTCCGAAGCCTCGGAACCCGAGCAGGACAAGGCGCTGGCGGATGCAATAAAAAATTCGGGCAGGGTCGTGCTTGCTTCCGACCTGGTCTACCAGGAAACCAACTACGTGCGGCAATGGATCAGGGTTGATCCGCTTAACCAGTTCGGCCAAGCCGGGGCCGGCAGCGGACTCGCCGGCATGACGCTGGACGGCGATATGGTGATCCGCCGCTTGCCGGATAATGGGGATGCCTTTTGGCGTGCGATCCTGGCGCGTTTCAATCAAGTCTTGCCAGGCATGCTGCCCGAGATTCGTGCTCCGGCCGACGGCCTGATCCGCTACCTCGGACCCGATCATACCTATCCCTATGTTTCCTACTACCAGGCGCTCAATGCCGAGGCGGCTCTGCCCAAGGATTTTTTTCGCGACCAGATCGTATTGATCGGCCGCGATATCAAAGCCTCGCCGGATGCCGGATCGGCCCAGGCAGACAGCTTCGCCACGCCGTTTTTGCCTTTCACCGGGTGGCTGATGCCGGGCGTGGAAATCCATGCGACCGTGTTGGAGAACGTGGTGGCGGGCCTGGTCTTGCGGGAGGCGCCGCGCGGCGCTGCGCTCGGCTTGCTCGCTGCGGCGATCCTGTGTGCTGCGTTCGGCATGCGTGCCTGGCGGCCGCTGCTGAGCGCCTTGCTCGGCGTGATGCTGATGGCCGGCATCGCGGCGCTCGCCTGGGGCCTGTTCCGCTATCAAAACTTGTGGCTGCCGAGTGGTTCGGCCTTGTGCGCCGTCGTCCTGATGTACGTGGGGCAGGGCGGCATCGCCTTCATCAACGAGCAGCATCGCAAGCTGCAGATCAGGCGCGCGTTCGAGCATTACGTGCCGCCCTTGGTGGTGGCCGAAATGGTGGCGCATCCTGAGCGCCTGATCCTGGGCGGCGTGCGGCGGGAAGTCACGCTGCTGTTTACCGACCTCAAGGGCTTTACCGTGATTTCCGAGCAAATGAAGCCCGAGGATGTCTCGCAGCTGCTGAACCGGCATCTGACCGAAATGACGGAAATCATCCTGCGCCACAACGGCACGGTCACCAAGTTTATCGGCGACGCGGTCATGGCGTTCTGGGGCGCGCCGCTGGATGATCCGCAGCAGGCCTTGCACGCTTGCCGCGCCGCGCAGGAAATGCAGGCCGCCATGGCGATCATGCGCAAACGATTGGCAGAAGAGGGTTTGCCGGCGCTGCATATGCGCATCGGTATTCATTCCGGCATTGCGATCGTGGGCAACATGGGGTCGACCCGGCGTTTCGAATATTCAGCCATAGGCGATACCGTGAACCTGGCCGCACGTCTGGAAGGCGTGAACAAATTGTATGGCACCGAGGCGATCATCAGCGGGACCACTGCCGCGCAACTGCCGCCGGATTTCCCGTTGCGGCGGGTTGACAAGGTACGCGTCAAAGGCAAGAACGAGCCGGTCGAAATTTTCACGTTTTGCGGCGACTCGGCACTTTGCTCGCTGCACGAAGACGCGTTGGCAGCCTATCGTGAGCGCCGCTGGCAGCAAAGCGAGGATGCCTGGCGCAAGCTGCTTGGGACGGCACCAGAGGACGGTATCGCAGCGCTCTATTTGCAGCGGATAGGTGAGATGCGGGGTACGCCTCCCACGGATGAGTGGGATGGGACGGTATCGTTGGAAAAAATGTAATAAAGGGGACCTCTAAAAATTACCAAAAGTGCCCAATCTCGGGCCTGCGGTGCTCAATGTACCTGCGTACACATCCGCTCCTCGACCCGACCTTGGGCACTTTTGGTAATCTTTAGAGGTCCCCTAAAGCCTATCGTCTATTTTTTTGCTGAAAATAATACGGTCGTTCGCTTTTGCGGTATAGTTTGGCACCCGTATCGAAAATTCCCGTTTCAAGACCGCGATTTCATTCTTTTAAAGGAAGAACATGACCGCCGAATATCAAGTCAACGGCAGCGTAGCCGTCATTACACTCAATAATCCGCCTGTGAACGGGCTGGGTCTCGCGACCCGCAGCGCAGTCGTCGCCGCGGTGAAAAAGGCTCTCGATGACAAAGCGGTCAAGGCGATCGTGATGACCGGCGCCGGCAAGGCGTTTTCCGGCGGCGCGGATATCAGGGAATTCAATTCACCCAAGGCCTTGGCAGAGCCATCCCTGCATACCGTGATCAATGTCGTTGAAAATGCCGACAAGCCGGTGATCGCCGCGATCCATACCGTCTGCATGGGCGGGGGGCTCGAACTGGCGCTCGGCTGCCATTACCGCGTAGCCGCGCCGGGGGCGCAAATCGCGTTGCCGGAAGTCAAGCTGGGCATCCTGCCGGGAGCCGGCGGAACGCAGCGTCTGCCGCGTGCAGTGGGCCTGGAACTGGCCTTGAACATGATCGTCTCGGGCACGCCGATTGCATCGGAAAAGCTCGCCAAGACCGCACTTTTCAATCAAGTGATCGAAGGCGACCTGATGCAGGGCGCGCTGGCATTCGCAGGTCAGGTGGCCGATGTGCGGCCGTTGCCGAAGGTGCGCGACATCATGATCGATTATCCGAATTACGAAGCTTTTCTTCAGTTCTCGCGCAACACGGTGCGTGCGATGGCCGGCCCTTTCCCGGCGCCCTTGAAATGCATCGATGCAGTCGCCGCCGCGGTGACGAAGAAATTCGACGACGGCATCAAGTTCGAACGCGAGCTGTTCATGGAGCTGGTCCAAACTACCGAGTCCAAAGCCTTGCGCCACGCCTTCTTCGGTGAGCGCGCCGCCAGCAAGCTGCCTGACGTGCCGGAAGATACCCCGACCCGCCCGATCCAGTCGGTCGCCGTGATCGGCGCCGGCACGATGGGTGGCGGCATCGCGATGAATTTCCTCAATGCAGGCATCCCGGTCACGATCCTGGAAATGAAACAGGAAGCGCTCGACAAAGGCATCGCGACCATCCGCCAGAATTACGAAAACACGATGAAAAAGGGCAAGCTGTCGCCCGAAAAGTTTGCGCAGCGCATGGCGCTGCTGGGGGGCACGCTGTCGTACGACGATATTAGCCAGGCCGACATCGTGATCGAGGCCGTGTTCGAGGACATGGGCGTCAAGGAGACCGTGTTCAGGAAGCTCGACGAAGTGATGAAGCCGGGAGCGATCCTGGCTTCCAACACCTCGACGCTTGACATTGACAAGATCGCCGGCTTCACCAAGCGTCCGCAAGACGTGATCGGGACACACTTCTTCAGCCCTGCCAACATCATGAAGCTGCTGGAAATCGTACGCGGCGCCAAGACCGCCAAGGACGTTCTGGCAACTACGCTGGCGCTGTCGAAGAAGATCAAGAAAACCGGTGTCGTCTCGGGTGTCTGTGACGGGTTCATCGGCAACCGCATGATCGAGCAATACAGCCGCCAAGCCGGCTTTTTGCTCGAAGAAGGCTGCACCCCGGAGCAGGTCGACAAGGCCGTCGAAAAGTTCGGCTTCGCAATGGGGCCGTTCCGTATGGGCGATTTGGCCGGCAACGATATCGGCTGGTACATCCGCAAGCGCCGCGCGATTGAAAAGCCGGAAGTGATCTACTCGAAAACCGCCGACCTGCTGTGCGAAATGGGCCGCTTCGGCCAGAAGACTGGTGCCGGTTGGTACGACTACAAGGCTGGCGACCGCAAAGCGTATCCTTCGCAAACCGTCAACGACATGATCGTCAAGCATTCGGCCGACATCGAGGTCGAGCGCCGCAAGATCAGCGATCAGGAGATCGTCGAGCGTTTGGTATTTGCTTTGGTGAACGAAGCAGCCTATATTTTAGAGGAGGGCATCGCTACGCGTGCTTCCGATATCGACATGGTGTATCTGACGGGCTACGGCTTCCCTGTTTTCCGTGGCGGTCCGATGTTTTACGCCGATACGGTCGGTTTACAGAATGTCGTGATGAGCATGGACAAATTGGCCAAAGGCCGTCATGGCGACGCATGGAAAGCGGCGCCTCTGCTGGCGAAACTGGCTGCGGAAGGAAAGACTTTTAATTGATCTTGTGCCTGCTAGACGCGCGGCGCAGATGTCGGTGGCTGGAAGATGGTCGATTTAAAAAAGCCGCTGGCAGATTTGGAGGCATAGCTCTTTGCGGGGTTATGCCTTTTTTCTGCTCTGGGAGCTTGTTTCACGCATCGCCTATTCCGAATGTTTGCTTGTATTTCGGCCGGCTTTCGGTCATTTAACGATTCATTTCATAATTAACAAAAAAATCTAACAGATTTAACCAAATATCCCTTGGTTATGGGATAGCCTATCTGATTTGAGCGGATTGAAATGGTTCTTGCACGGAAAAATTTGTGCGGCGCCTCCATATCGGTTCTTCAACAATGCGCTAAACTTTAGAAAATCTACCTGGCGACCGGATACTACCGTGCTTGCCGTTTCAGACGCGCTTGCCGTCTGGGGAGAACCTAAAAGACTCATCATGGGGAAGCTTCCAATGGCCAAAATTCTGATTGTCGACGATGAAGAACGCAACCGTCGATTATTGGACGTCTTTGTCAAGGCCGATGGTTACGCGACCATCGACGCGGCGAATGGCGAAACTGCGTTGCGGCTGGCACTTTCTGAAAATCCGGATCTGATTCTGCTCGATTTGATGATGCCGGGCATGGATGGATTTGAAGTCACGCGCTGGCTCAAGGCCAATCCTCTCACCAGTGCCATCCCCATCATCATCGTCACCGCCCTTGAGGACGTCGCCTCCCATAGGCGCATGCTGGCTTCGGGGGCGGACGAGTTCATCAACAAACCGGTCGATCGATGGGAATTGTCGATGCGCATAGCCAAGCTCCTGCAATGCCGGCCCGGTGCGAACGGCTTGGCCGGCCTATCCGCGAAGACCGACGGGGCGCCCAATGGATAGCATCGTCTCCAACCTGAACCGGATCAATTGTGTGCTCACCATGCTGAGCAACATTAATCGGGCGATCGTGCGTGTCGAGTCTCCTGACGGCCTGTATATGGATGCCTGCCGTATCGCAGTCGAGTGCGGGCTCTTCAAGTTCGCCTGGATCGGTCTGGCCGATTCCTTCAGCCAGCAACTCAGGCCGATGGCCAGCTGGGGCGAAAACAACAGCTTCCCCGAACACGTCGCGGCTGCCGGCGAACTGGCCGATCTCGTCCAGCGCAGCGGCGAAACCTGCATCTGCAACGACATTCGCGTCATGCCGCATGATCAGCCCGGCCGCGACGATTCGATTGCGCGCGGCTATCGCTCGATGGCCGGCCTGCCTTTGAGAGAAGGGGGGCGGGTGATCGGCGTGTTTTCCCTATATTCAGGACAAACCGAATTCTTCGATCAGCCGGTGGTCAACCTGCTCACCGAAGTTGCGGAAGACATTTCGTTCGCGCTCGATCACATGTTGAGCGAACAGCGCCGTCTGGCGGCCGAGGCGAAGATTCATTACCTGGCGTTTTATGACGCCCAGACCGGGCTGCCGAACCGCACCTTGTTCGAGGAGCGCCTAGCCTCGATGGCTGCGCTGACGCGGCAGCGAGGCGGTTGGATGACCTTGCTGGACATCCGACTGCAGCGTTTCGACCAAGTGGCCCAGGTTCTCGGACATCTGGCGCTGGACGAGGTGTTGCGCATGCTCGCCATGCGCTTGGAAAACGTGCGCGGCAACGATGGTCTGGTGGCGCAACTGGCATCGGATGAGTTTGCAATCGTCTCGCTGGAACTGGCCGATACCGACGCGGTGCGCGCCTTCGCCAAGCGCGTGCACCAGGCGCTGACACAGGCGGTGAGCACAGGCGGCAAAGAGGTGTTCCTGAATGCGGTGATCGGCGTGGTGATCTACCCGGCGCATGAAAACGATATCCGCTATTTGCTGCGGCGCGCGCGGGTGGCGGCTGACCGCGCCACGGGCGACACCGGGTTCCAGCTCTACAGTCCTGAATTCGACCGCGACCTCGAGCAACGCGTGGAAATGGAAGCCGAACTGCACCGCGCGATGGAACGCAATGAATTTGAGTTGTACTACCAGCCACAGGTCAATCTGAAAACCGGTTTCGTGATCGGGGTCGAGGCACTGCTGCGCTGGCATCATCCACAGCGTGGACTGATTTCGCCGGCTCAGTTCATCCCCTTGCTGGAAGAGTGCGGCCTGATGCCTGCGGTTGGAAACTGGGTGCTGCGGCATGCCTGTGTGCAGGCCAGGCAATGGCAAGACCAGGGATTGACGCCGCTACGCATGGCGGTCAATCTTTCGGCGCAGCAATTCCGGCAGGCCGACCTCGTGACAACGGTAAGAAGCGCGCTGCAGAATGCGGGCCTTGAAGCGGAATTTTTGGAACTGGAGTTGACCGAAAGCCTGATTCTGGAAAATGCCGAGCTCACCATCAAGACCATGCATGAGTTGAAGGACCTCGGCGTGAGTTTGTCGCTGGATGATTTCGGCACCGGGTATTCGTCTTTGAGCTATCTGCGGCGATATCCGATCGACCGCATCAAGATCGATCAATCTTTTGTGCGCGACATGACCGAGCATGCCAGTAGTGCGGCACTGGTACGCAGCATCCTTGCCATGGCTTGCAACCTGGGTCTGAAGACCATCGCCGAAGGTGTTGAGACGCCGGGTCAATTCGGTTACCTGCGCAAACAACTGTGCCAGGAAATGCAGGGTTTCCTGTTCAGCCGGCCGTTGCCCTTGGCCGACTTGACCAAGCTCCTGGAGACCGGCGGCAAATACCAATCCGACGGCGGCGTATCGGAAGCCGGTTATACCCTGCTGGTCGTGGACGACGAACCGAATATCCTGTCCGCGCTGAAGCGGGTTTTCCGGCGCGAGAATTGGCAGGTGCTGGTCGCTAACAATGCCCATGAAGGTTTCGAACTGATGGCCGTGCATGAGGTCGGTGTCGTCATTTCCGATCAACGCATGCCGGGTATTTCAGGAACTGAATTTCTGCACCGTGTCAAAGAAATGTACCCCGATACGGTGCGTATTTTGTTGACTGGCTATGCCGACTTCACCACCGTGATCGATGCAGTCAATCAGGGCGATTTGTACAAGGTGCTGAGCAAACCGATGGATAGCGAAGTTTTGCGGGAGACCACGCGCGAAGCATTCCGCCGCTATGAAATCTTCGCGGAGAATCACCGTCTTGCGCGGCGTCTGGAAGAGTTGGAGAATTTGCTGGCAATCGAGGAAAATCCGGCTCGGACCAAGCCGTCCGCAGCATCGGAATAGCGGCGAAAATTATTCCTGCGTTCAGGGTAGCATCCAAGAGAAGAAGCCTCCTCGCCGACTCGCGAGTTCATGCGTGGATGGCCGCGAAATTCTACGGAAAAACCAGTGTTCCTGGAGGAAGACGCGAATGCAACAACTCGTTGTGTGGACGCTGGATGCCCAGCGATATGCGTTGCCGTTCGCGGCAGTCGAACGCGTGGTGCGAGCGGTGGAAGTAACGCCCTTGCCGGATGCGCCGGAAATCATCAGCGGCATCATCAATGTACAGGGCCGGATCATCCCGGTTGTAGACATGCGGGCGCGTTTCGGTTTGCCGGCGCGTGAAACCGCACTCGCGGATCAGATCGTTCTGGCGCGGACCTCCCGCCGTCCGCTTGCATTCTTTGTCGACGACATACAAGGCTTGGTCGAATCCTCCGAGGATGCGTTGGCGGATGCCAGCGACATCGTCGCCGCACCGGGCGCCATCGCAGGCGTTCTTAAATTCAAAGACGGCATGATACTGATTCATGACCTGGAGCGCTGCTTGTCGCTGGAGCAGGAGCACGCTCTCGAGGCTGCATTGAGCGATGCAACGTAAGGATCACTGTTCGGCGCCGGTTCCCGACTTGCTGTTACAGGAGTTCAGCGATTTTTTGACCGCGCAAATCGGCTGGTGCTTTCCGAAAAAGCGCTGGTCTGATCTATTGCGCGGAATAAGTGCGCTGGCGCAAGAATCCGATTTTCCCGATCCGGCATCCTGCATGCGCCGTTTGATGCGCGCACCCTTGAACAGGGCGCAAATAGAAAGCCTGGCACGTCACTTGTCGGTGGGGGAAACGTATTTCTTTCGCGACCCCGGGATGTTCCAGGCGCTCGAACAAAGGATATTGCCCTCCTTGATCGAGGCGCGCCGCAGCAGCGGCAGGCGTTTGCGGATATGGAGCGCCGGCTGCTGCAGCGGCGAAGAGGCGTACTCGGTTGCAATCCTGATTCATCGCTTGATCCCGGATTTTGCGGATTGGGATGTCTGCATACTCGGCACCGACATCCATTGCGGCTTTCTGAAAAAGGCTGTGCAAGGCGTGTATCGCGAGTGGTCATTTCGCGGTGTTCCCGATTCGGTCAGGCAGCGAAATTTCGTCATGACGGCGCCGGGCAGCTATGCCATCAGGCCAAGCATCAAACAGCTGGTGAGATTCGAGTACGGCAATCTGGCCAGCGATGTTTACCCTGCGCTGGAAAACCATGCCAATGGGATGGACCTCATTCTGTGCCGCAATGTGCTGATGTATTTTGACCTGGCACAAGCCAGGCAAGTAATAGGCAAGCTGCATCAGTGCCTGGTGGAGGGCGGGTGGCTGGCGGTTAGTCCCAGCGAGATGAGTCAGCACCTGTTTGCGGAATTTTCCCTGGTTAATTTTCCGGAAGCGGCCCTGTATCGCAAAGAAGAAAGGCCGCTGTCCAGTCTCGTCCAGGCATCTCGGACTTCGCTTGACGCGCCTGGCGCAAATCCGGCAGGCGGCGTGTCGTGGCGTGCCCGCGATCGGCAAGGCCTCGATCATGGCGCCGCTCAGCGGGCGGTCGCCAATGAAAGAAGCACTGCATCCACTTCGGACAGCCAAGGCAACACACCCTATGACAGGGCATTCGCCTTTTATCAAGAGGGCGCTTACCGGCGCGCGGTGGATGCACTGAAGGACGAAGTGTGCGGCAGCCCGCACGAACTGGCCCTGCTGGCGCGGGCGCATGCCAATCTGGGCGAATTGGCGGAAGCTGCGAACCGATGTGAAGCTGCCATTGCCCTTGATAAATGCAATCCCGGATTGCGCTATCTGCAGGCTGTCATCCTGGAGGAACGGGGCTGCATCGAACAGGCCAAGACGGCACTCAAGCGGGCACTGTATCTCGACCAGAATTTTGTCATGGCGCATTTTTCGCTCGGCAATCTTTGCCGCCGTCAAGGCAAGCCCGACGAGGCTGCCCGTCACTTCGACCAGGCCATTGATTTGTTGCACCGCTATCCGGCAGAGGTCATTTTGCCCGAATCGGAAGGCCTTGCAGCAGCGCGCCTGATCGAAATCATCCGATCCCAAGAGGGCGTCACATGAAAAATCGTCCCGGCGGAACACGCCCCCCGGTCGATTGGGAGGCGATCAAACAGCGTCTTGCCGGCACCGCCGATGCGCTGAAAAATGAATTCGCGCCTACAGCGGAACAGCGCAGGGAAATCCTGCACGCGCGCGCGCAAAAGCTGGCGCAGGAAGCGCCTGCGGAGATTGCCCCGGATACGCAAATCGAGGTGCTGGAATTTGTACTGGCACAGGAGCGTTACGCGTTCGAGACATCGCTGGTACGCGAAGTGCATCCCTTGAAAGATCTGACGCCGCTGCCCTGTACGCCGCGCTTCGTGCTGGGCATCGCCAATGTGCGGGGCCGAATCATGTCGGTAATCGACATCAAGAAATTTTTTGATTTGGCCGAGAGGAGCTTGACCGACCTCAACAAGATCATCATTCTGCAAGACGGTGCGATGGAATTCGGTGTGCTGGCTGATTTAATAATCGGTACCCGTTGGCTGAGGCCGTCCGAGCTGCAGCCATCGCTGCCCACCTTGACGGGAATCCGGGCTGATTATTTGAGAGGCATCACTGCGCAACGGCTGGTGGTGCTGGATGCAAAAAAATTGCTGAATGACCCCGCCGTCGTGGTCGACCAGGAGGTTGCGCCGTGATGCGGGTTCGTTGGATATACGGATAAAGGAGATGGACGCAATGAGCTGGCTGCTTGATCTGCCGACCCGCGCCAAGCTGTTTGCCGCATTTGGCGTGATGTTCTTTTTTTTGCTCGTGGTGATCGGTTTGGCCTATTTCAATATCGCATCGTTTCAGTCTTCGCAAAAGATGCTGTTCGAGCGCGACTTTGCCCTCGTCACGGAATTGAGTGAATTCCGTGCCGACGAAAACCGGCTGCGTGCGCAAATGCTTGAAATGCAGGTGGAGCAGCGGCGTGCCGCTCAGCAAGCGCTGGAACAGGACATCCGGAAATATGTTGTGCTGGTCGATCAGCGGCTCAAGCGGATAAGGGACTTGACCCAGGACGATGCACAGTTCCAGGAGCGTCTGGAACAGATCAAGGATGTGCTGGCGGCCTATCGGCGTACCAGGGAAGAACAGATTGGATTGATCTATGGCGACAAGATGGCGCAAGCCAGGATGCTGGGAACGGGCGTGCAGCATGAGCGTTTCGAACGCATGCGCGCGCTGGTGAAGGACTTGCAAGAGGCAGTCCAGCAAAGGGCGCGCACGATGATTGAGGCAGCGGAACTGCATGTGGAGCATGCGGTAACGAGCTTCCTGGCCGCTGCGGGGGTCGCATTGTTTCTGGGAATATTGCTGGTCGGCTTCATCAGCCGCATGCTGGCGGATCCGCTCAATGCCCTGACCCGCCGGGCCGAGCGTATCGCCGAAGGCGATGTCGTACTGCTCAAGCCGGCGGTGCATCCGCGAGCCGACGAAATCGGCAGGCTTGAAGAGCAATTCAACCGCATGGCCGAATCGCTGCAGGAAAAAGCCGCGGCGGCCAAACAAATTGCGCGCGGCGATTTATCCGTCACTGTCTCACCAAGATCGGCGCAAGACGTGCTCGGCAATGCATTCGTGGCGATGGTTGAAAACCTGCGGGAGAAGGCCCGGTGCGCCAAGCAGATCGCGACCGGCGACCTGACGGTGCAGATCACGCTGCAATCGGAACAGGATGTGCTGGGAAAATCCTTCGTCGCCATGGTGGAAAATCTGCGCGAATTGAACCGTGAAATCAATACCGGCGTGAACGTGCTGGCAGCTTCGGCTGGCGACATCCTTGCCGGAAACACGCAAATGGCGGCCGGTGCCGCGGAAACCGCAACCTCGATTGCCGAAACCGCGACGACCATGGATGAAGTCAAGCAAACGGCGCAGGTATCGAGCCAGAAGGCGAAATACGTGTCGGAGGCGGCGCAAAAAGCAGCCCAGGTCTCGCAGACCGGGCGCACCTCGGTGGAAGAGTCGATCGAAGGCATGCAGCAGATCCGCGAACAAATGGAATTGATCGCCGACAGCATCATGCGTCTGTCCGAGCAAAGCCAGGCCATCGGCGAAATCATCGCCACCGTCAACGACTTGTCGGAACAATCGAACCTGCTGGCGGTGAACGCCTCGATCGAAGCGGCCAAGGCCGGCGAGCATGGCAAGGGCTTTGCAGTGGTGGCGCAGGAGGTCAAGAGCCTGGCGGTGCAATCCAAGCAAGCCACGGCGCAGGTGCGCAATATCCTGGGCGATATCCAGAAGGCGACCGGCAGCGCGGTGCTGGCAACCGAGCAGGGTTCGAAGGCGGTGGAGGCCGGGGTGAGGCAATCGAAGGAGGCGGGCGAGGCGATCCGGCAATTGACGGAAAGCATCGGGGAAAGTGCGCAGGCAGCCAGCCAGATCGCGGTATCGGCACAGCAGCAATTGATCGGCATGGACCAGTTGACCCAGGCCATGCAAGTCATCCAGTCTTCCACCGAACAAAACATGGCAAGTATTCGCCAGACCGAGCGCGCCTCGCAAGGTTTGCACGAACTGGGGAAAAAATTACAAGAGTTGGTCGGCCGCTACAAAATCGCCTACGCGAAAGGAGCAAGATGAAGGGAAAATTCAAGGTGCACGCCGGCTGCGGATTTTTCGCCGGCTTGAGAGGGAGGGGAACGGCGTTTTTGCGGTTGGGGTTCGGCGGACGCGGGATATCGGCGCGATACAAGCGTGCCGGCATTGTGGCGCTCGGCGCAGTGCTGGAAACCGCTGCGGCGCTGGCTGCGGATTCCTCTGCCGGACTTCGATCGCCGCAGGACATTGCCCGCTTGAGAATCGAAGAGCTGGCCGACATCGAAATCACCTCGGTCTCGAAGAAACAGGAACTCTTGAGCGATGCCGCGGCGGCGGTGTTTGTGATCACGCACGAGGATATCCGTCGCGCCGGCGCCACCAGTCTGCCGGAAGCCTTGCGCCTGGCGCCAAACCTTCAGGTAGCGCAGACCAACGCCAACACGTATGCGATCAGTGCGCGCGGTTTCAATATCGGCGGCGCCAACAAATTGCTGGTCCTGATCGACGGCCGCAGCGTTTATTCGCCGTTGAATTCCGGCGTGTTCTGGGATGCGCAGAATGTGATGCTGGAAGACGTCGAGCGCATCGAGGTAATCAGTGGTTCGGGGGGCACGCTTTGGGGTTCCAATGCGGTCAACGGCGTGATCAACATCATTACGCGCAAGGCCGCTGACACGCAGGGCGCGTTGCTCAGTCTCGGCGCCGGCAACCGGGAGAGCATGGCTGCGGTGCGCCAGGGCTGGAAGCTGGGCGATGACGCCAGCATGCGCGTGTACGCCAAGGGGTTCCGGCGTACCGACACCGAGAATGCCGCAGGCGTTGGCGCCGGCGATTCCTGGCATGCGCGGCAGGCCGGTTTCCGCGCCGACTGGGGCGCGGAAGGCAACGGGGTTACGCTGCAGGGCGACGTGTACGAAGGGGTGTATGACTTGCCGAGCAACCTTGACGACAAGACCAGGTCAGGCGGCAACCTGCTCGGGCGCTGGAGCCGTACGTTGGCAAGCGGGAGCTCGTTCCAGGTGCAGGCTTATTTCGATCGCGTGCGGCAGACCGTACCCGGCGTCGCGGGTTTTGGCGAATCGAGCGATACCTATGACATCCAGGCGCAGCATCGATTCACGCTTGGCAATGCGCACGACCTGGTCTGGGGCGGCGGCTATCGGCTATGGCGCAACGTGCAGACGAATGGTCCCTTGATCGCCTTTGTCCCGCCCAGCTTCGATTTGAAGCTGGCGGACTTGTTTGTGCAGGACACCATCTCGCTCGACGAACACTTGAAGTTGACGCTAGCCGCCAAGCTTGAGCACAACTCCTACACGGGTATGGAGATCCAGCCCAATGCACGCCTGGCGTGGAAGCCGAACGAGCATTCGCTGCTATGGTCGGCGGTCTCGCGCGCGGTGCGCACGCCGTCGCGCGTGGACCGTGACTTTTATGTGCTCAATTTTCCGGCATTGCCGCTTCAGGGGGGACCGGATTTCCGCTCCGAGAAACTGACCGCCTACGAGATCGGTTACCGGGCGCAGCCTTCGCCTTCGCTCTCATATTCGGTCTCGGCCTTTTACAACGCGTATGACTACCTGCGCACGATCGAGCCTGGGCCGGGCGGCGCTGTCGTGCTGGGCAACCAGATCGAGGGCAATACATACGGGGTCGAAATGTGGGGTAGTTATCGAATCAACGACGACTGGCGCTTGAGCGCCGGCTACAGCGCCTTGCGGGAGCGTCTGCAATACAAGCCGGACAGTGCGCGCAGCCCCTTGAACGGCAGCGTGACTTCCGCCACCGGCAACGATCCGGCGCACCAGTTTTCCTTGCGTTCGACCATGAATCTGCCGCATGCCACCGAGCTTGACCTCACGCTACGCAGGATAGGGGCGTTGCCTGATCCTGCCGTGCCTGCTTATACCGCTCTGGATGCGCGCCTGGGCTGGCATGTGAGCAAAGACCTGGAGCTTTCTTTTAGCGCCACCAACTTGACCGACGGCAGGCATCCGGAGTTCGGTGCCGCGCCTTCCCGCAGCGAAATCGGCCGCAGCTTTTTCCTGAGTCTGCTATGGAAACGCTGAACCGGCTGCTGCACGCAACGGCGTGTCTGCTCGTGCTCTGCCTGGGCCTGGTCCCGGCTCGCGGCATGGCTGGCGGCAGCGAGTCGCTGGAATATGCGGTCAAGGCCGCCTACCTTACCAAGTTCGGCATTTATGTCGAATGGCCGAGCACTGCCTTTGCCTCGCCTTCCAGTACGCTCAATTTGTGCGTGATCGGCGATGATCCGTTCGGTGCGGCGCTTGATACGGCGGCCGGCACGCAGCGCATCGACGGCCGCGCCATTGCCGTGCGGCGCCTCAAGGCCGTCACGCGCGATGCCGGCTGCCACATCCTGTACGTCAGCAATTCCGAAGCGCAGCGCAGCCCGCAGATCATCGATTCGGTGCGCGGCAGCGGCGTGCTCACCGTCGGCGACGCGCGCGCCAACGGGAGTGCGGCGCCAGTCATCAGCTTCGTGATCAAGGATAACCGGGTACGTTTCAACGTCGACGAGGAGGCGGCCGCGCAGAACGGGTTGACCATCAGTTCCAAGCTGCTGAGCCTGGCTTGGAACGTCAAGCTGAAACCGGGTAAGGAGGGACACTAAATGCGCTGGCTCATAGACATACCAATACGGCGCAAGCTCATGGTGATCACCGTTCTGGCGACGGCGATTGCGCTGCTCCTGGCTGGCATCTTCATCGTCGCTTACGAGATCCTGGCCTATCGTACCCAGAAGATCCAGGAAATCGGAGTCCAGGCCGAGATCCTGGCATCCAGCGTGGCGGCATCGTTGGTGTTCAGTGATGCCAAGGCGGGGCAGGAATACCTGAATGCGCTCAAGGCGAATCCGGATATCGCCGCCGCCGCCATGTATGCCGCCGATGGCGCGCCATTCGCCAGCTATGCCCGGCCCGGAATGCAATCGCGGCCCTCGCCCGCGCGCGCCGAACCGCCGGGCCAGCGCTTCGAGGGGGATGATCTGGTGGTATTCTGGCCGGTCAAGGAAAACCAGAAACAGGTCGGCAGCGTCTATCTGCGCCTCGGCACGGAACCGCTGGCGACACGGCTGCAGCGTTACGGCGGCATCATTTTGCTGGTCATGCTGGGTTCGCTGTTGATTACGCTGCCGGTCTCGATGCGATTGCACACGGTGATCGCCAATCCGATCCGGGAAGTCGCCGAGGCTGCTACCCAGGTCGCCGCCGGTGAAATCGTGGCCCGCCCGCCGGGCCGGCAGCGCGCCGACGAGATCGGTTTGCTGGAAGAAAAATTCAGCCAGATGGCGCAGTCTCTGCAGGAAAAAGTGGATATCGCCCGCCAGATCGCCTGGGGCGACCTGGCGGTCAAAGTGGGCCTGCAATCGGACCGCGACGCGCTGGGCAACGCTTTCGTCGCGATGACGGAAAATCTGCAGGAGAAAGCCGCGGTCGCCAAGCAGATCGCGACCGGCGACCTGACGGTCCAGGTCAAGCTGCAATCCGAGCGCGACGTGCTCGGCAAGGCGCTGGCGGCGATGGTGGAAAACCTGCGCGAGATGAACCGTCAGGTGGGGGCAGGGGTCGATGTGCTGACCTCGTCTTCCAGTGCGATCCTGACCGGCACCATGCAAGTCGCCGCCGGCGCCACAGAAGCGGCAACCGTGATGCGCGAAACCGCCACCACGCTCGATGAAGTCAAGCAAACGGCACAGGTATCGAGCCAGAAGGCGAAATACGTGTCGGAGGCGGCGCAAAAAGCAGCCC
>CBIHON010000057.1:0-25385 GCA_966211965.1 uncultured Burkholderiales bacterium
AGTCGGTCAAGTCTTTCCAGGTGCCGGCCACACCGGGCACGTTGGCCTGGCCGCCGAGCTTGCCTTCGGTACCGACCTCGCGCGCCACCCGCGTCACTTCCGAGGCGAACGAGCTCAACTGGTCCACCATCACGTTGATGGTGTCTTTCAATTCCAGAATCTCGCCCTTGACGTCCACCGTGATCTTCTTGGACAAGTCGCCGTTCGCCACCGCCGTGGTCACGTCGGCAATGTTACGCACTTGGCCGGTCAAGTTACCGGCCATCGAGTTGACCGAGTCGGTCAAGTCTTTCCAGGTGCCGGCCACGCCCTTCACCTGAGCTTGGCCGCCGAGCTTGCCTTCGGTACCGACCTCGCGCGCCACCCGCGTCACTTCCGAGGCGAACGAGCTCAACTGGTCCACCATCACGTTGATGGTGTCTTTCAATTCCAGAATCTCGCCCTTGACGTCCACCGTGATCTTCTTGGACAAGTCGCCGCGCGCCACTGCCGTGGTCACCTCAGCAATGTTACGCACCTGGCCGGTGAGGTTGGAGGCCATGAAGTTGACGTTGTCGGTCAAGTCTTTCCAGGTGCCGCCGACTCCAGGCACGTACGCTTGGCCGCCCAGTTTGCCTTCGGTACCGACCTCGCGCGCCACCCGCGTCACTTCGGAGGCAAATGCGCGCAACTGATCGACCATGGTATTGATCGTGTCCTTCAGTTGCAGAATTTCGCCGCGCACGTCCACCGTGATCTTCTTGGATAAGTCGCCGTTTGCCACCGCCGTGGTCACGTCGGCAATGTTACGCACCTGCGAAGTGAGGTTGCCAGCCATCGAGTTGACCGAGTCGGTCAAATCTTTCCAAGTGCCGGCCACGCCCTTCACCTGGGCCTGGCCGCCGAGCTTGCCTTCGGTACCGACCTCGCGTGCCACCCGCGTCACTTCCGATGCGAAGGAACTCAACTGGTCCACCATGGTATTGGCCGTTGTCGCCGCACGCAGGAACTGCCCCTTGAGCGGACGTCCGTCGACATCCAGTTCCATGGTCTGAGAAAGATCGCCCTTGGCTACGGCACCGATGACGCGCGCCATTTCGGTGGTCGGGCGCACCAAGTCATCGATCAGGGTATTGACGGAGTTAATGATCGTGGCCCAACCGCCGCTGACGTTGGCCACTGCCGCACGCTGGCTCAATCTTCCTTCACGGCCTACTACTTGGCTGACGGTCGAGATGACCTTGGACATGTTCTCCTTGGTTTCGATGATCTCGTTGAGCGTATCCGCAATTTTTCCGGCCAGGCCGGTCCAGTCGGAGGGCATGCGCGTCGAGAAATCGCCTTTTTTGAGCGCTGTCAGAGCTGCAAGCAAAACTTTCGGGTCCAGGCCCTCGGTTGTTACGGTCATAGTATCCATGGAGGTCTCCCTTTCATGTCGGAATTAGCGAGGAGTGGTGTTCTTAATTTTCGGAAATCATGCTCAGCGGATAGACATCGGATAACTCGTTCAGTTTCTCCATAAGGAGTTCCGGCGGCTGCGCCTTGCAAAAAAAATCGCCTTGACATTCGTCGCAGCCTAGCGTCTTGAGCAGCGCGATTTGCTCGGCGCTCTCCACGCCGTGCGCCACTACCTTCAGCTTCAAGGCATGTCCCAAGTCGATGATGGCGCCGACCATGGCATTGTCGTTTTCGTTGCTGCCGAGCGCGTGGATGAAGGACCGATCGATCTTGAGCGCGCTCAGCGGCATTGTCTTCAGCGTTGCGAGCGAGGACTGCCCCGTGCCGAAAGCGTCGATGGTAATCGTCACGCCGATTGCACTCAGTTCGCGCAAAGTCGTGCCGGCCTTTTCCGCATCGCGCGTCAGTAGCGATTCGGTAAGTTCCAATTGCAGGGAAGAGGGCGGCAGCTTGTAACGGCGCAGAATGCTCAGGGTCGTCGCGGGAAAATCCTGGCTGAATTGAGCGAAAGTGATATCGATGGCGAGCGGGACTCTCAACTGCGGTCGGCTGGAATATCGCCAGCGGCTGGCTTGTTTGCATGCAGTTAACAATGCCCATTCGCCGATTGCCGCAAGCATGCCGTTTTCCTTCGCCGCTGACAGGAATTGCTGCGCCTGAATCAGGCCGAATCGCGGATGTCGCCAATGCAGGAGCGCTTCCATGCCGGTCACATTGCCGGAGTGGATATCCACCTTGGGTTGATAGTGCAGTTCGAATTCCTTGTTTTCCAGCGCCTCTTGCAGTTCATGTTCAAACTGGTTGCGTTCGGCCAGGCGGGTATTGATCTCTTCGTGAAAAAATTGAATGCTGCCGCGTTTCTGTTGCTTGGCGTGATACATGGCAAGATCGGCATTCTTCATCAAGAGCCGTGCCGAATTGCCGTCCTGCGGATACAGGCCGATGCCGATGCTGGCTGAAGTATGGACGCAATGCGGCCCGATCTCGAAGGGGCGTGCATTGGCTTGCGCAATTTTCCTGGCCGCGGTGGAGGCGTCGGAAGCGGCGGTCAAGCCTTCCAGCAGCACCACGAATTCATCTCCGCCCAGCCGTGCCACCACATCCGATTCGCGCACCGCATCTCTCAGACGGTCGGCGACCTGGCGCAGCAATTCGTCGCCCACCTCATGGCCGAGCGTGTCGTTGATGTTCTTGAACTTGTCCAGGTCGAGAAACAGCAGCGCAAAGTTGGTCTTGTGACGCGCCGCATACAGCACCGCATGTTCAAGGTGTTCGATCAGCGAGCGGCGGTTCAGGAGGCCGGTAAGCGGGTCTCTGATCGCCAGTTCGTGGGCCCGTTGCTCGGCTTGCTTGCGCTCAATGATTTCTTCTTGCAGTTCCGTATTGATGCGTTCCAAATCCTGCAAGCGCTGTATCCGCAAATCGTGGTTCAACGCGGCCAGTTCCTGGGTTTTTCTTTGCAGTTCGAGATTCTTTTTAGTCAGGTCGACGAATACCGCAACCTTGGTTTGCAGGATTTGCGGAATCACGGGCGTAAACAAATAGTCGACCGCGCCTTTTTGATATCCCTTCATGCGGTTTATTTCATCGGCATAGTGAGCGGTAATGAAAATGATCGGCACCGAGGCCGAGCGTGGATGAGAATGGATTGCTTCGGCCGTTTCAAATCCGTCCATCCCAGGCATGCTTACGTCCAGCAGGATTACGGCAAATTCATGATTGAGAACATGGCGTAGCGCTTCCTGTCCGGAGCGCGCGGTGACGACTTCGTACTCGCGTTTGTCTGTCGTATTGGTTAGAAGACTTTCCAGTGCGAACAGGCCAGCGGCGTCATCGTTGACGAGAAGAACTTTGGGAATCAGCATTTGGCATCAAGGGAGTTGGAAGCAAGCAACTTTGCGTTATTGGAAACATGTTATTTATCCACCCCAGTATTGCCGATACTTATTATTGAATCTTATTGTGCATCAAGATTTCAGCATATGATGCGCCAAAATTCACGTCCCGTCCAAGACACTCTTGGTTTGGCAGAAAACGAATTGCGGTAATACCATTTACTTGCCTTGTAACAGCTTACTTGAGCTTTGTTACGAGAATTTTACCGCCCGTTTTAGTGGCGGTACCGGCCAGAACGCGTGGCGTCCGCAGTTCATGAAGCAGGCCGGTCGACCGCTTGACGCGGTACAATAGCGGATTCGTCTTGATTTTTCCCTTCCGCCATGTCCATTGTTTCCCAGATAGCACCAAAAATCGGCTTCGTTTCCCTCGGTTGTCCCAAGGCCTTGGTGGATTCCGAGCAAATCCTTACCCAGTTGCGCGCCGAAGGATACGACACCGCCAAATCGTATGATGGCGCCGACCTGGTGATCGTCAATACCTGCGGCTTCATCGACGCAGCAGTGCAGGAATCGCTGGATGCAATCGGCGAGGCGCTCAATGAGAACGGCAAAGTGATCGTCACCGGTTGCCTGGGGGCAAAAAAAGATGCCGAGGGCGACGATATCATCCAGAAAGTTCATCCAAAGGTGCTGGCCGTCACAGGGCCGCATGCGCTGGGCGAAGTAATGGATGCCGTGCATAAACATGTGCCGAAGCCGCACGCGCCGTTTATCGATCTGGTGCCGGCGCAGGGCATCAAGCTCACGCCTAAACATTTTGCCTATCTGAAAATTTCAGAGGGCTGCAATCATCGCTGCAGTTTTTGCATCATCCCCTCGATGCGCGGCGACCTGGTGTCCCGGCCGATTGCCGACGTCATGCTGGAAGCGGAAAACCTGTTCAAGGCCGGCGTCAAGGAGTTACTCGTCATTTCGCAAGACACCAGCGCTTACGGTGTGGATGTAAAGTTCCGTATGGGCTTCTGGAACGGCAAGCCGGTCAAGACCCACATGACGCAACTGGTAACCGCATTGGGCGAACTGGCCGCGCAATACGGCGCCTGGGTCAGGCTGCACTATGTCTATCCCTATCCGCATGTCGATGCGATCATTCCGCTGATGGCGCAGGGCACGGTGTTGCCGTACCTGGATGTGCCGCTGCAGCATGCGCATCCGGATGTGCTCAAGCGCATGAAGCGCCCGGCCAGCGGTGAGAAGAATATCGAGCGGATTCAGGCATGGCGGGCGATGTGCCCGGACATCACGATCCGCTCCACCTTCATTGCCGGCTTTCCTGGCGAAACCGAGCAGGAATTCGAGTATCTGCTGGATTTCTTGAAAGAAGCGGAAATCGATCGGCTTGGCTGCTTCGCCTATTCCCCGGTCGAAGGCGCCACCGCCAACGAATTGCCGAATGCGGTACCTGAGGAACTGCGCGAAGAGCGCCGCGGCCGCGTGATGCAATTGCAGGAAACCATTTCAAAGAAGCGCTTGCAAACCAAGGTCGGCAAAACCATCCGGGTGTTGATCGACGAGGTGACGCGCGACGGCGGGGTCGGCCGCTCCAGCGCCGATGCACCGGAAATTGACGGCGTGGTCTATGTCAAACCGCCGTATGAGCCGCATAAGAAATTGAAAGTCGGCGAATTCGTCGAGGTCGAAGTGATGGCCGCGGATGCGCATGACTTGTGGGCGAAGGCATAGTTCTCTTGGTCGGAGGAGCTCAGGGTATTTTTCGCAAAAAACGCGAAAAAACTCTAACCCGCCTATTGGAAAATTAACGTGAGCAATAAAAAATCCCTCCAAACTGCTCTGATTCACACCGACTACCGCGCGCCGGAAGGCTTTGCCGCTTTCCCGACCGCGATCCACCATGCTTCGACGGTGCTGTTCAAAAACGTGGCCGCGATGCGCTCGCGCAATTGGCAGGAAAAGACCGCTTACACCTACGGCTTGCATGGTACCCCGACCTCGTTCACGTTGGAGGCGCGCTTGGCCGAGATCGAGGATGGCAAGTATGCAATGCTGGCCCCCAGCGGCTTGGCCGCTATTGCGATGGTCGATTTCGCCTTCCTGAAAAGCGGCGACGACGTGCTGATCCCGGACAATGCCTATAACCCGAACCGCGAGCTGGGTAATTGGCTGGCGCGCGATTTCGGCATCACCACGCGCTATTACGATCCCCTGATCGGAGCCGGCATTGCCGCCCTGATCCAGTCCAACACCAGGCTGATCTGGACTGAGGCGCCCGGTTCAGTGACGATGGAAGTGCCCGACATTCCCGCGATCTGCGCAGCGGCACATGCGCATGGCGTATTGGTGGCAATCGACAATACCTGGTCGGCCGGCATCGGCTTTCGCGCCTTCGAGCATGGCGTCGATATCGTGATGCAGGCGTTGACCAAATATCAATCAGGCGGCTCCGACGTGCTGATGGGGGCGCTTATCACGCGTGACAAGGATTTGGATCATCGGCTTGGCCTGGCACACATGCGGCTCGGATTTGGCGTCAGCATGGACGATGCCTATCTGGTCTTGCGCGGGCTGCCGACGATGAAGCTGCGTTTCGATGCGCACGATGCGGGCGCGCGCAAGGTGGCGGCTTGGCTGAAGGCGCGTCCGGAAATTTCGAAGGTCCTGCATCCCGCCTTGGCCGATTGCCCGGGGCATGAAATCTGGAAGCGTGATTTCCGCGGAGCGGGGGGCTTGTTTTCGGTACTGTTCGATGCGCGCTATACCGAGGCGCAGACCGACCGCTTTGTCGATGCGCTGAAGCTGTTCAAGATAGGGTTCAGTTGGGGTGGCTCGAACAGCCTGTGCGTGCCGTACCGGGTGCAGACCATGCGCAAGAACTGGTCCGATCGAGGGCAGTTGGTGCGTTTCAATATCGGGTTGGAAGATCCGCAGGATTTGATTGCCGATATCGAGCAGGCCCTGAGAGTGCTTTGAGCCGGGCTTATGCATCGAGTATATCGAGTGCATTGATGGGTGAAGCCCATCGCGTGCATAAGGGTGAACATGACGGGTTATACAAAAACTGCTCCATCCTACGAACTTGCGTACGACAGCGAACCCGCCATATTCTTCTTCAACAGCTTGGCAAACTCCCTCGCCGGAATCGGCCGGCTGAAGAAGTAGCCCTGAATCTCATCGCAGCCACGGTCGCATAAAAATTGCAATTGCTTGGCGGTTTCCACCCCTTCGGCCACGACCTTGATTTTCAGGCTCTTGCCGATGGCGATGATGGCGTCGGTAATCGCTTCGTCGGATTGATCGCCCGGAATGTCCTTGATGAAGGAGCGGTCAATCTTGATGATGTCGATCGGGAATTGCTTCAGGTGCGACAGGGATGAGTAGCCGATGCCGAAATCGTCGATCGCGACGCGGATGCCCATGTTCCGGAATTCGGCCAGGATCTGCACCGTCTTCTCGGTGTTGTACATCATCATGCTTTCGGTGACTTCAATCTCGAGCTGGGTCGGGTCCATGCCGACTTCCTGAAGTGTCCTGATCGTATCGGTCAGCAGGTTTTCGTCGGAGAACTGGCGGGCCGACAGGTTCACTGCGATGCGCAAGCCCGGCAAGCCCTGTTTTTGCCATGTCCGGCTCTGCGTGCAGGCTTCCTTCAAGACCCAATGCGAGAGCGGCACGATCAAGCCGCTTTCTTCGGCCAGCGGAATGAAGTGCACCGGCGATACCAAGCCCAGGTTGGGATGCTGCCAGCGCACCAGCGCCTCGGCGCCGGTGATGCGGCCGGTTTTGGTTTCCACCTTTGCCTGGTAGTACAAAACGAACTCGTTGCGCTCCAGCGCGCGCCGCAAGCCTGACTCCAGCGCCAGCAATTCGGCCGAATGCAAATCCATCTGCGCCGAATAGAACTGGAAGTTGTTTTTGCCCCTGTCCTTGGCGCGATACATCGCGATGTCGGCGTGCTTCATCAGCGAAAATTCGTTGCGGCCGTCTTCCGGGAAGATGCTGATGCCGATGCTTGCCGTGATATGGATCAGTTGGTCGTCGAGCGGAAATTCCTTGACCATGGCCGCCAAGATCTTGCGCGCGATATGGCTGACGTGGCTGGCGTCGGTCACGTCTTCGATCAGCACCACGAACTCGTCGCCGCCCAGGCGCGCCACCAGATCTTGCGGAATATCCAAGCGCGCTACCATGTCGGCACCGCGCAGGCAGGCGCTGATGCGCTGCGCCATTTCCTGCAACAGGCGATCTCCCGCATCATGGCCCAGCGTGTCGTTGATATTCTTGAAGCGGTCGAGATCGATGAACAACACCGCCATGCCCTTGTGATAGCGCTGCGCGCGCGCGATGGCATGGCTCAGGTGACGATTGAACATGGCCCGGTTCGGCAGGTTGGTCAGCGGGTCGTGGTAGGCCAGGTGCTGGATATGGTCTTGCAGTTCCTTGCGTTCGGTGACGTCGCGCACCAACGAGAGCAAATGCCGCTGGCCGTCGATTTCGATCGGTCCCATGCGAATCTCGACCGGAAAGATGGTGCCGTTCTTGCGCCGGTAGCGGCTCTCCAGCGCAATCGGCGTTTTAGCCGCGATCTGGTCGCGCAGATATTTCAGCTCGCCGATCGAGAGATCGAGATCGACATTGGCGATCGACATTCCAAGCAATTCCTGCCGGGTGTAGCCGAGACTGTCGCAGCCACGCTGGTTTACGTCGAGGAATCTGCCATCGATGTCATGCACGAAAAAGCTGTCGGAGGCTTGTTCCACCAGCGAGCGGAAATGCGCTTCGCTCTCGCGGAGCGCATCCTCGGCTTGCTTGCGCTGGAAGAATTGGCCGATGTGCCGGCCGATGAAATGTGCGCTGCGCAGGATTTGCTGGTCGGGCTCCTGCACCTGCCTGGTAAAAAATTCCATGATGCCGAGCACTTCGCCGCCGGCCTGTATCGGAAATGCGAAGGCGGCATGCAGACCCGATTCGTTTGCCGCTGCGGCGCGCGGGAATTCCGGGTCTTCCGCGACATCGGCAATCCATACCGGTTCGCCCAGACGTAAAGTACGGCCGAGCAATCCGCCGCAGGCCGGCAGTTTGATCACGTGCTTCGAGTTGCGGAAGAACTCGTCCACCGTGAGATGCGGCGCCGACCAGGTGGCGCTGCGCACCATCGATGCGGTCGAACGATCCTGCTTCCACAGGGCACCGCATACCCAGCCCAGCGTTTCGCAAACGGTCTGGATAATTTCCGGCATCACTTCATCAGGATAATCAGAGTCGGCCAAGAGGCGCGTCGCCGTATGTTCCATCGATTGCCGCAACTCGACCAGCTTGCGCCGCGTCACGTCCATCACGGTGCCGTGCAGACGGATTACTTTTCCATTTTCGCTCTTGACCGGTTTGCCGATGACACGCACCCAGCGGACCTCGTCATTCGGCAGTATGTAGCGGAATTCGATTTCGAAATCCTTGCCGTCATGGAGCGCGGCCTCGGTCCGGTCCTTCAAGTCGAGGCGGTCATCCTTATGGACTCGCCTGCAAAAAATCCGGTAGCCCGGCATCTGCGAATAAGGTTCCAGTCCGAAAATGCGCAGGCATTCGCTTGACCATTGGCCCATGCCGGTGCTGCGGTCGAAGGACCAGTTGCCCAGTCCGGTGATTCGCTGCGCTTCTTCGATCCGGCTATACAGCTCCTGCATTTCGCGCGAGGAGATTTCCTGCGAGCGCTCCAGCAGATAACGCTCCTGGTCTGCTTCGGCATAGGCGCGTGCGACGCGGTCGAGAAACTGCACCCACTGCTCCGCCGTCGGCGGTTCGCTCGCATCGAGACCGAGTCTTTTAAGTTGCCGCAGCAGTAGATTCTGATTCGGCGCCATGTGGTTTTATGCTTCGGAGAACGTGGTCAGCGTCATGGTCTGGTTGTGCAAGTCACAGGAGCCGGAGGTGCAGGGCGAGAGTTCGCCGTAGGAATAAAAGCCGATTTGCTGTGTTCCCGCAGGGAGGTTTTCCAGCGTGCTTTCGGTTTCTTCCTCGATCCGCTCTCCCAGCACCAGGCGGCGTCCGACGCAACTGATGGCGACTGCCAGCACGGCTCCCCGATCGGCGGCGCTCTCGCTGGCTTGGCCGGCAGCCATGCTGGCGCCGTTGACCAGGCGGTCGAAATTGGCACGCATCAATTGCGCCATATAGCCCTTGGGGATATCGCCGGCAAAAGTCATCGACTGGCTGGCCTCATCGATCGCCAGAATGGTGCGCACCAATTGGCGGGTATCGGCGGCGTCCTGCCGGATCGAGAGCGGGAACAGCAAGCCTGTGGCAGGTAGACCGGAGGCGAGTTCGCCCAGGTATTCCTTGTACAAGGCCAGCGCCGGTTTTCCATCCAGTTCGTACAGCACATTGCCGGACGAACGCGTCACGCGCCGCTCCGGCCCGAAGGTGTCCCAGCCACCGCGCGAGCCATGGGTAATGTGCAGCCGGTCGCCATAAAATCCGACCGCCGTGATGACGCCGCTTTCGGGGCGGCCGTTGCGAATCACCCAGGTACGCTGGAATCGGTCGCCATCGCCGGCCAGGCCGCCGGTGATCACTACTTGGGGCGGCAAGCCGGCATTGAGTCCTTTGACCAGTTCGCTGCCGTTGACCTTGAGACCATCCGACAGAACGAACACCCCGCATAGATCTTTCTTGTTGAGTTGCTTGGCGAGTTGTTCTCCCGCAGCGAGCGAATCTCCCGCATCCTTTATTTCTGCCGATACTGTATGAAGCGTACTGTGCTCGAATTGCAGAACCGCGACGGACAGGCTGGCATCGTTGACGAATGCGCCGGCGATTTCGCCTGCGGTCGAACAACCGATCAATTTGGATTTTGGATAAGCCTTGATCAACTCGGCCAAGGCGCCCGGACAGTCCATGTACTCCGGAGAGGCAAACACCATCACCAGTGTCTTTTTTGAATCGAGATTGGGAAATTCGCTGATCGACCATCCGCTGATGGGTTTATAGGAAAAGGTACACAGCTTCATGATGTCCTTTCAGCAGACTTCCTTCAAAAACGCGAGCGGGGCGAGTTCATATCTACATTAATGGCAATCTGGCGAAATTTTCCTACAGGTTACACTTATTCAGAACCGGATACCAAACGGTATATGCGGCTTTATACCGGGAATTTCCGAGAAGCGCGCAATTTTACATTGCGGTAAAGCCTACTGTACCGCTTTTGCCCTATGCAAATCAATGCGTTGAGGCAAGCTGATTTACATGTCTTCAAATAAAGGCAGGATGCCGTCCAAGCCGACAAAATTCAGGGCAACGTCGGCTTGCGCCCGTACGACGGGCTTGGCCCTGAAGGCGACCGACAGTCCGGCGATCTGCATCATCTTGAGGTCGTTGGCGCCGTCGCCCATCACGATCGCCTGGCTTGGGGCTATGCCGAGTTCGGCGCAGACGCGCTGGGTGGTCAGTTTCTTTTCATCGGCATCGACGATGCCGCCCAGGACCTTGCCGGTCAGCTTGCCGTCCGCCACTTCAAGCACATTGGAGTGGGTGTAGTCCAATCCCAGCCGGGTTTTCATCCGGTCGGTAAAAAAGGTGAATCCACCCGATACCAGCAGGGTCTTGATGCCGGCAGCCTTGACCGCGGCCAGCATCTTTTCTGCACCGGGGGACAGCCGCAGGCGTTCGTCGTAGACCCGCTGCAACGCAGCAAAATCAAGTCCTTTCAACAGTGAAACGCGGCGCGTCAAACTCTCGCGGAATTCGAGTTCGCCGCGCATGGCAGCTTCGGTGATTTCGGCGACTTGAGGCTTCAAGCCTTGCATGTCGGCGATTTCATCGATGCACTCGATCGTGATCAGGGTCGAGTCCATGTCCATCACCAGCAGCTTGAAATCGGTGAGTTTTTTTCCGGGAGCGATGAAGGTTGCATCGAGCTGTGCGCTCAAGGCTTCGGCCTCGACTTGTGTCTTGATGGCCGTGGAATCGTTAACGTTTTCGCAGCGCCACGCATGGGCGTGGATGGGAGTGATGCGTTGGGCTTGCGCCAATGTTGCAATGTGATGGACGGCTGCTTGGTCACTTGTGAGGCCTTGGAGAATGAGGTTCATTGTTTTCGTTTTTTTGCATCAATGATTAAAAAATCGGTAGAACAGTCTAGAGTTTGAGTTCATCGAAACATGCACTAAATCGACCTACGCCACCAGCGCCCGGATCGTCGCCTTCACCTGCGCCACTCGCGTTGCCAGATCCGGCATGCTCGCAGTAATCCTCAGCTTGTCCTGCCCGTTCAATTTGATATGCCGGTTCTTCTGGATCAGGCCGATGATGCGCATCGGATCGATCGGCGGTTTGGGTTCGAACTGCAGCACGGCCGATTCGCCATGCGCATCGATTTTGACGATTCCGACCGGCTTGGCCGCCACACGCAGCCTATGCGTCTCGATCAGAGCCTTGGCCGGTTCCGGCAGCTTGCCGAAGCGGTCGATCATTTCTTCCTGCATGTCGTCGATTTTTTCCTGTGCTTCGCAATTCGCCAGGCGCTTGTACAAAGCCAGCCGTTCATGCACGTCGCCGCAATAATCATTGGGCAGCAGGGCAGGAACATGCAGGTTGATTTCGGTGACGCTGGAAAGCGGCGCGGCGAGGTCGGGTTCCTTGCCGTTCTTCAGCGAGCGCACCGCTTCATTCAACATGTCGGAATAGAGCTGGAAACCGATTTCCATCATCTCGCCTGACTGATTCTCCCCCAGCACTTCGCCGGCGCCGCGGATTTCCAGGTCGTGCATTGCCAGGTAAAAGCCGCTGCCGAGTTCTTCCATCTGCTGGATCGCATCGAGCCGGCGCTGCGCCAGTTTGGTCAAGCCGCCGACGTCGTTGACCAGCAGGTAGGCATAGGCCTGGTGATGCGAGCGGCCGACCCGGCCGCGCAGTTGATGCAACTGCGCCAGGCCGAATTTGTCGGCGCGGTGCATGATGATGGTGTTGGCGGTCGGGACGTCGATGCCGGTTTCGATGATGGTGGTGCACAGCAAAATATTGAAGCGCTGCGACACGAAATCGCGCATCACTTTTTCCAGGTCGCGCTCATGCATCTGGCCGTGCGCGACGCCGATGCGCGCTTCCGGCAACAGCGCCTCCAGCATCGCCTTGCGGTTCAGGATGGTTTCGACTTCATTGTGCAGGAAGTACACCTGCCCGCCGCGTTTCAATTCGCGCAGGCAGGCTTCGCGGATGGTCGATTCGCTTTCGCTGCGGACAAAGGTTTTGATCGCCAGGCGTTTTTGCGGCGCGGTCGCGATGACCGAGAAATCGCGCAAACCTTCCAGCGCCATGCCGAGCGTACGCGGGATCGGCGTGGCCGTCAGCGTCAGTACGTCGACCTCGGCGCGCAAGGCCTTCAGCGCTTCTTTTTGCCGCACGCCGAAGCGGTGCTCTTCATCAATGATGACCAGGCCGAGGCGGGAGAACTTGATCTCAGGCGACAGCAGCTTGTGGGTGCCGATCACGATATCCAGCGTCCCATCGGCCATGCCCTTGACCGCGTGCGCGATTTCCTTGCTGGAGCGGAAGCGCGACAGTTCGGCGATCTTGACCGGCCAGTCGGCGAAGCGGTCTGCGAAAGTTTGCGCGTGCTGCTCGGCCAACAGCGTGGTCGGCGCCAGAATCGCGACCTGTTTGCCGCCCAGCACAGCCACGAATGCCGCACGCAAGGCCACCTCGGTCTTGCCGAAACCGACGTCGCCGCAAATCAGGCGGTCCATCGGCTTACCGCCGGTCATGTCCTTGATGACCGCGTTGATCGCAGCGGCTTGATCGGGCGTTTCTTCAAAGCCGAAACTCTCGGCGAAGGCTTCGTAGTCGCGCGCCGAATATTCAAAACTGTGGCCTTGTCGCAAGGCGCGCCGCGCATAAAGATTGAGCAGCTCGGCGGCGGTGTCGCGTACCTGTTGCGCGGCCTTGCGCTTGGCTTTTTCCCATTGGCCGGAACCCAGCGTGTGCAGCGGCGCGTCTTCCGGCGAGGCGCCTGAATAGCGCGAGATCACATGCAATTGCGACACGGGCACGTAGAGCTTGGTTTCTTTTGCGTATTCCAGGTGCAGGAACTCGGTTTCGCCTTCGCCCAGGTCCATGCTGATCAGGCCCATGTAACGGCCGATGCCATGATTGACGTGCACCACGGGATCGCCGATTTTCAGCTCGGACAAGTCGCGCACCATCGATTCGACCTGGGTCGCGCCTTCCTGCTTTTTCTTGCCGGCGCGGCGGCCGGAACCGGCGTACAACTCGGTCTCGGTGATGAAGGCCAGGTTGCCGAAGGATGCGCCGAGTTCGAAACCAGCATGCAACGGCGCCACACCCAGCATCAGCTTATCCGTGCCGGCCAGGAAATCCGTATAACTGTCGCACGGCACAGGCGCGAGATCGTATTCATTGAAATACTGCTGCAAGGTTTCGCGCCGGCCATTCGATTCGGCGCAGATCATCACGCGCTTGCCGGTTTGCAGCAGGTAGGAGCGCAGATTGGTCAACGGATCGTCGACGCGGCGATTCACCGCGATGTTGGGCAGCGGCGCCGATAATTCCGACGCCGCGTCCTCATGCCGGAGGACCCAGCGGCCGTAGGGCTTTGCCAGCGTGAAAAAACTCTCGTCGCTCAAGAACAGGGCTTCCGGCGCCAGGATGGGCCGTTCTCGGTCGGATTTCAAAAAATGGTGGCGCGATTGCGTGTCGTTCCAGAAACGCTTGATCGCCTCATCGATATTGCCGATCAGCGCAAAGCTGGTGTCCTCCGGCAAGTAATTGAACAGCGTCGCCGTCTCGTCGAAAAATAGCGGCAGATAATATTCGATCCCGGCCGACGCGATGCCATGGCCGATGTCCTTATAGATCGCCGACTTCGACGGATCACCCTCGAACATTTCGCGCCAGCGGCTGCGAAACGCGGTGCGCGCTGCCTCATCCATCGGAAATTCACGGCCCGGCAGCATGCGCACTTCCTTGACCGGATATAGCGAACGCTGGGTATCGGCGTCGAAGGTGCGGATGGTTTCGATCGTATCGCCGAACAAATCCAGGCGATAGGGCAGGGCCGAGCCCATCGGGAACAGGTCGATCAAGCCGCCGCGCACCGAGTATTCGCCGGGCGACATCACTTGCGCCACATGGGTATAGCCGGCCAGCGTCAGCTGCGATTTCAGGCGGGCTTCGTCGAGCCTCTCGCCTTGCTTGAAAAAGAAGGTATAGGCCGCCAGAAACGAGGGCGGTGCCATCCGAACCAGGGCCGTGGTGGCTGGGACGATCAAGACATCGCAATGGCCGTTCTGCACTTCATACAGCGTCGCCAATCGTTCCGACACCAGATCCTGATGTGGCGAAAATGCATCGTACGGCAGTGTTTCCCAGTCGGGCAGCAGGTGGCAGCGCAGCGCATCTTGGTTCTTGTTGCCGAACCAGGGGATTTCCGCCAGAAGGCGTTGCGCATCGGTCGCGTTGGCAACCACCACTGCCAGCATGCGTTGCTGCGCTTTCAATTCGGCCGCAGCCTGCGCCAATACATAGGCATCCGCCGAGCCGTGCACCGCGGGCAAAATGAAACGCGCACCGGATTTTGGAAGGGATTTTTTTAGATCGAATGACATCTATTAAAGGACATTCACAATGTCATGTTGCGCAAATGACGGAGATTTCTCCCTCATTTGACAGTGAAAAATTATGATGCGATTATAAACGAAGCCTTCCATGCAGTCGGCACCTCTGCCGGCAACCGAGTACCATGAGCACCATGTCATCCCAGTCCAAAATGAATTCACCCCGTTATTTCGCCTTGATTCCTGCTGCAGGCGTCGGTTCCCGCATGGGGTCCGATTGCCCCAAGCAATATGCCCAGATCGCCGGCAAGCCCATGCTTTCGCACGTGCTGGAAACCTTCGCCGCGTCCTCGAGGATCAACCATACTTTCGTGGTGGTCGGTGCCGGTGATACGTATATCAAGACCGTGCTGGCGGATGCGCCGCAGGTTGCCGAGCGCGTCACCGTCGTGTACAACGGCGGCCCGATGCGGCGCACTTCGGTATTCAACGGCTTGCGAGCGATCCGCGAGCAGGCCCGTGACGACGACTGGGTTCTGGTGCACGATGCCGCCCGCCCCGGCCTGACCACAGGCTTGATTGACAAATTGATCGATGCAGTACAAGACGACGCGGTTGGCGGCTTGCTGGCGCTGCCGGTGGTCGATACGCTCAAGCGCAGCATCGATCGCCGCGTGCAAGGCACGGTCCCGCGCGAAGGTTTGTGGGCCGCGCAGACGCCGCAGATGTTCCGTTATGGTTTGCTGGTCAGAGCGCTCGAGCAGCTCAGCAATGTGACCGATGAAGCAAGCGCGATCGAGGCGCTGGGCCTGCACCCGAAGCTGGTCGAAGGCAGTCCGCGCAATTTCAAGGTCACCATGCCGGATGACGTCGCGCTGGCGGAACTGTATTTGAAAGCGTCGGCATGAACATTCCGGATTTCCGCATCGGCCAAGGTTACGATTGCCACGCGTTGGTGCCGGGCCGCAATCTCATCATTGGCGGCGTGACGATTCCGCATGCCTGCGGCTTGCTCGGGCATTCCGATGCCGACGTGCTGCTGCACGCGATTACCGATGCCCTCATCGGCGCCGCCGGAATGGGGGATATCGGGCGGCATTTTCCGGACACCTCCGCGGAATTTGCCGGTGCCGATTCGCGCATGCTGTTGCGCGAGGTTGTTCGGCTGATCTCCGATGCAGGCTACCTGATCGGCAACATCGACGCGACGATCATTGCGCAAGCGCCGAAGATGGCGCCGCATGTTGCTCGGATGGTCAGCAATATTGCATTGGACCTCGGGGTTGAAACCGGGCGTGTCAATATCAAGGCCAAGACCAATGAAAAGCTGGGATATCTTGGGCGCGAGGAAGGGATTGCTGCCGAGGCGGTGGCGTTGATTTACAAATTGTAGTTTTGTCTTTGCTTGAGCCGGGCAATTCATTAGTCCGGCAGCTTGAATGCCTGTTGTCCCGGCGAAGGCCGGGGCGCCATCGTCCTACCGGCACATGTGGCAAATTGTCCCTCGTACCCGAATGCAAATGAAATTCCCTCTCCCCATGCGCGACGGTGTGGCGCCGAGCTACCTCTGGCTGCCCGAAGGTCCATGGTGCAACATGCTGGCGTTTTTGACGGAACGCTTTCCTGCCGTCAAAGCGGAGACCTGGATTTCACGCATGGACCGAGGGGAGGTCGTCGACGGTAAAGGCGAGCGCTTGAATCCCGATAGTCCTTATCGCCGAGGCGAGCGCATTTTCTATTACCGCGAGCTGGAAGCGGAGAGGCCGATTCCTTTCGACGAACACATCCTTTACCGTGACGAGCACATCCTGGTGGCAGACAAGCCGCACTTCCTGCCGGTGATTCCTTCCGGAAGATTTCTGCATGAAACCTTGCTGGTCCGCCTGAAAAAGAAAACCGACCTTGAAGACCTGACGCCGATTCATCGAATTGACAGGGAAACCGCTGGCATCGTGATCTTTTCCCTGAACCCCGCAAGCCGCGGCGCCTATCAATCGCTGTTTCAGAGGCGCGCGGTAAAAAAAGTGTACGAAGCATTGGCCGGCACTTTACCCGACATGCGTTTTCCACTGACGCATCGCAGCCGCATGGTCGAAGGCGTGCCGTTTTTCCGCATGCAGGAGGTGCCGGGTGAGCCGAACTCCGAAACCTGTATCGAAGTCATGGAGCGGCGCGGCGACATCACGCTGTATCGCCTGCATCCGACGACGGGACGGCAGCACCAGTTGCGCGTGCACCTTGCCGCCTTGGGAATTCCGATCCTCAACGATGCGTTTTATCCGGATGCGCTGCCTTGCAAAGGCGATGATGTGTCTCGTCCCTTGCAGTTGCTGGCGCGTTCGGTATCCTTTACCGATCCGCTCAGCGGAGAAGCGCGGCATTTCGTCAGCAACAGAGAACTTTTGAGGGAAACGCAATGAGATCGACCAAGGCAAGCGCGGCGCTTGAGAGGCTCAAGAGCCGCAGCGGCAATGCGCACTATTCAATGGTGCGTACCGCGGATGGCATGTTCTATCTGGTATCGAGCGAAGGCGGCGGCACGCCGGTCAAGCTGAGCGATGCGCTGGAGATGGAGGCGTTCGTGGCATTCGTCAACGTTTATGGGCCGCAGAAGCCCAAGCGCGTCAGCAAGCTGGATGCCGCATTCGAAAGCCAGCTTGCCAAGAAGGCACGATGATGGAATTCTTTCCGGCATGCGTTTATTCAAGCAAATCGCAGCGTATCGTCGCCGGCGCATTCCGCAATAGCGCCATCAAGTCCGCACCGATGGGTGCATCGACGTCCGTTACCGCATAGCCGAGTTCGCCTCGCGTCTGTAATTGCTGCGCGACGATGTTCAAGCCGTGGTGGGCGAATACCGCGTTCATGCGTGCGATTACGCCCGGCTCGTTGTGGTGGATGTGCAGGATGCGGCTGCGGACTTCCTTGTGCAGGTGGGGGATTTCCGGAAAATTCACCGCCGTGCGGGTGGTTCCGGTCCTCAGGAAGCGCGCCAGCTTGTCCGCCACTTCGCGTCCGATATTCTCTTGCGCTTCCTCGGTGCTGCCGCCGATGTGCGGCGTCAGGAGCACGTTGTCCAGGCCGCGCAAGGGGGAAACAAATTCCTCGTCCTGCCGGCTCGGCTCAACCGGAAACACGTCCAGCGCCGCACCCGCCAGTTTATTCTCACGCAGTGCGATGTTGAGCGCATCGATGTCCACCACGCTGCCGCGCGAGGCATTGATCAGTACGGCAGAACGCTTCATTTTTGCGAAGCGTTCACGGTCGATCAGATTTTCCGTGGACGAACCGCCTGGCACATGCAGAGTCACGGCATCGGCTTGCGTCAATAGCTCGTCCAATGTTGTCATTGCCACCGCGTTGCCGAGAGGGAGTTTGCTTTCGGTATCGAAATAGCAGACCCGCATGCCGACGCTTTCGGCAAGGATGCCGACCTGGGCGCCGATATTGCCGTAGCCGATGATGCCCAGCGTCTTGTTGCGCACTTCATATGCGCCTTGCGCACTTTTATCCCATGCGCCGCGATGCGCCTTGGCATTTTTTTCCGGGATGCGGCGCAGCAACAGGATGGCCTGGGCGATCACCAGCTCCGCAACTGAGCGGGTGTTGGAAAACGGCGCATTGAATACCGGAATGCCGCGTGCTGCAGCCGCTCGCAGATCGACTTGATTGGTGCCGATGCAGAAGCAACCTATCGTGCGCAAGGCCGGTAGCGCGCTCAGGATTTTTTCGCTGATCAGAGTGCGCGAGCGGATGCCGAGTGCGGATGCGCCGGACAGCGCCTCGATCAATTCGGCGTCGCCCAAGGCGGCGCGGATTTCCTTGACCTCTTCAAAGCCTTGCGAGACCAGCAGCGCCTTTGCTTTGGGGTGAATATTTTCCAGCAAAACGATTTTTGACATGTTTGCTCCAAAAAATTTTGCTTTCCGCAAAATTTTTTATCAATCCCATCGCGCATCGCGCACCTGCACCATGCCGTTCTCGATCCGCACCGGAAATGTCGTCACATCTTCATATGCGGGCGGGGCCATGACCTTGCCGGTTTTAATTGAAAAGCGTGCGCCGTGGCGCGGACAGACGATTTCTTCGCCGTCCCATTGGCCACCGGTAAGAATGCCGCCGTCGTGCGTGCAGATGTCTTCAATCGCATGATAGGCACCGTCCAGATTGAAGACGGCAAGCATGGTGCCGTCGATGTCGATCGAGCGCCAGCTTCCGGGACCGAACTCGGCTTGCGGTGCGACGTCGATCCAGTCCGACATTACAGCAGGCCCAGTTCCAGCTTGGCTTCGGCCGACAGCAAATCGGCGCTCCACGGCGGGTCCCAGACCAGGTCGACGTGCACTTCGCTCACACCCGGCACTTCGCCGAGTCGGGACTCCACGACGCCGGGAAATGTGGCGGCTACTGGACAGGCGGGCGCGGTCAGCGTCATGTCGATATCGACCTTGCCATCCGGGGCGACTTCCATCTCGTAGATCAATCCAAGGTCGTAAATGTTGACCGGGATCTCGGGGTCATAGATCGTGCGCAAGGCTGCGATCAGGTGTTCTCTCAACTGGCCGGTCGATAACGCAGGGGCTTCAGATACGCTCATGTTTGACTCCATTACTCGGTCGATACCGGTACCTTGCGATCCTGCAGCGCGGCTTGCAGAGCGTGCCAGACCAGCGTCGCGCATTTCACCCGGGCCGGGAATTCGCGCACGCCGGCCAGCACTTCGAGCTTGCCGAGGCCAGCGGGCGAAGCAGCTTCCGCACCCGTGACCATCCGATGGAAATCCTCGAACAAATGCTCGACCTGCGCGACCGGTTTGCCCTTCAATGCCTCGGTCATCAACGATGCGGAGGCGGTTGAAATCGCACAGCCGCTTCCTTCGAAACTCAAGTCTTCGATGATGCCGTCTTCGACGCGCAGATAGACCGTGACCTTGTCGCCGCAAAGCGGGTTATAGCCCTCGGCCTGGTGATTGGCGCCGGCAAGTGGATGAAAATTGCGCGGCTTGCGGTAGTGATCGAAGATCACTTCCTGGTACAGATCCCGCAGTTCGCTCATCGTCGAAACATCTCCTTGACCTTGTGCAGGCCCGCAGCCAGCGCGTCGACTTCCTGCCGCGTGTTGTACAGACCGAACGAGGCGCGCGCGGTGCCGTCGATGCCGAAGCGCTGCATCACCGGCATCGCGCAATGGTGGCCGGCGCGGATCGCGATCCCTTCATGGTCGAGTATCGTGCCGATGTCGTGCGGATGCACGCCATCCATGGTGAACGACAGGATGCTTGCTTTGTTCCGCGCATTGCCGACGATGCGCAAGCCCGGTATGCCGGTCACCAGCCTGCTCGCATGATCGAGCAAGTCGCGCTCGTGCGCGGCGATCGCGTCGATACCGATGCCGGATACATAATCGATTGCCGCGCCCAGTCCGATTACCCCGGCGATATTCGGCGTTCCGGCTTCGAATTTATAGGGTAGCACGTTGTATTCCGTCTTCTCGAAGCTGACCGAGCGGATCATGTCGCCGCCACCCTGATACGGCGGCATCGCGTCGAGTAGCGCCGCCTTGCCGTACAGTGCGCCGACCCCGGTCGGCCCGTAAATCTTGTGGCCGGAAAACACATAAAAATCGCAGTCGAGCGCGCGCACGTCGACCTGCAAATGCGACAGCGCTTGCGCACCATCGAGCAGCACCGGCACGCCGTGGGCACGCGCCATCTGGACGATGCGTTCAACCGGCGTGATGCTGCCCAGTGCATTCGACAGATGCGTGAGCGCGACCAGCCTGGTGCGGCGGTTCAGCAAAGCGGCATAAGCGTCGAATGCGAATTCGCCCGCGTCGTCGATCGGCACCACTTTCAGCGTTGCGCCGGTTTGCCCGCACACCATTTGCCACGGCACGATATTCGAATGATGTTCCATCGCACTAATGACGATTTCATCGCCCGGCTTCAAGCGCGGCCGTGCATAACTCTGCGCGACCAGGTTGATCGCTTCGGTGGCGCCGCGCACGAACACGACTTCCTTGGCGTCGGCGGCATTGATGAAGCGCTGTATCTTGCCGCGCACTGCCTCATAAGCGTCGGTGGCGCGCTGGCTCAGCGTGTGGACGCCGCGATGGATGTTGGCGTTGTCGTGCATGTAGTATGTACGCTCGGCCTCGATTACGGACTGGGGTTTCTGTGTCGTGGCGGCATTGTCGAGATAGACCAGCGGCCGGCCGCGCACGCGTTCTTGCAGGATGGGGAAATCCTTGCGCCAGGTCGTCGCGCCGGAATCTGCTGCTGTTCGAGGCAGCAATACATCGCTATCGATTTTCATGTCCACTCCCTGATGCGCTCGCCTTGCGCCAGACGCTTGAACAGGATTTTTTCCAGCCGGGCGCGCAACGGCGCCACGCGAATTCGCTCGATGACATCGTGCGCGAATGCATGCACCAACAGGGCGCGCGCCATGGCTTCTTCGATGCCGCGCGAACGCAAATAGAAAACCTGCGCGTCGTCGATCTGGCCCACCGTCGCGCCGTGGGTGCATTGCACGTCGTCGGCATGGATTTCCAGTTGCGGCTTGCTGTCGATCTCTGCGTCGCGCGACAGCAGCAGGTTGTGATTCGCTTGATGGGTATTGGTTTTTTGCGCGCCGGGATGGACCACGACCTTGCCATTGAACACCGCACGCGACATGCCGTCGAGCACGCCGCGATAATGTTCGCGGCTGGTTCCGTTCGGCTGCAGGTGATCGATGCGAGTGTGATGGTCGACGTGCTGTCTGCCGTCTGCCAGGTAGAGCCCGTTGAGCGTCGCTTCGCAGCCGCCTGCATCGAATGCAGTCGTGATGTCGTTGCGCGCGAGCAGCCCGCCGAGCGCAATCGAATGCGAATGCAGCCGGCTGCCGGGGCCCTGTAGCGCGTGGATGCCGGCAATGTGATAGGCCCGGCTTGCTTCCTGCTGCAGCTTGTAGTGTTCGATTGTCGCGTTGCCGGCAGCGAAAATCTGGGTCACCGCATTGCTGAAGTATTGCGTGCCTTCGGCGCCGACGTAATGTTCGATCACGGTCGCCTGTGATCCTTCTTCCGCCACGATCAGGTTGCGCGGCGACAGCGCTGCGCCGGCATGGGTCGAGACGAAGAGCAGGTGTACCGGCTCTTCGATCGCGCTGCCCCGAGGCAGGTGCAAGTACACACCGTCCGTCATGAATGCCGTGTTGAGCGCACCGAAGACGGTTTGACTGCTGCTGTCGGCGAGATAGGCTTGCAGCGCATCCGGATTTTTTTTCAGCATGGCAGCCAGGCTGCCGAGTTCGGCGCCGGCCGGCAATCCGCGCACAGCCGACAGCGCGGGTGCATAGCGGCCGTCCTGGAATACAAGCAAATGGCCGCTGCCATATTCAAGTGCGCAGGCGGCCAGCAAGGGGACCACCGCGCTGTTTTCGCCGGCCTTCTCCGGTTGCACCGTGAAGGCGTGCTTTTCGAAGCCGGCGAGGCTGGTATATTTCCACTCTTCCTCGCGCATGGTCGGCACCCCGCTCGCAGCGAACCGCTCCAATCCGTCGCGCCGGATGCGGTCCAGCCACGGCAGGCCGGCGCCGGGCAAACGGCCTGCGATCCGCACGAAATCGGCAAGGCTGCGTTCCACGACCGGGCTGCTCATCGGACCGCCTCCGTGTGCGCGTCCGCGCTTTGTTCCAGCCAGCCGTAGCCGCGCTGTTCCAGCTCCAGCGCCAATTCCTTGCCGCCCGATCTGACTATCCTGCCTTGCGCCAGCACGTGAACGAAATCGGGCGCCACGTAATCAAGCAGACGCTGGTAATGGGTCACGAGGATCATCGCGCGCCGCGGACTGCGCAGTGCATTGATGCCTTTTGCGACCACCTGCAAGGCGTCGATGTCGAGCCCGGAATCGGTTTCGTCGAGGATCGCGAGCTTGGGTTCGAGAATCGCCATTTGCAGGATCTCATTGCGTTTCTTTTCGCCGCCGGAAAAGCCTTCGTTGACGGAGCGGTACAGCAATTCTTCGCCCATCTCCATCTGCCGCATCTTTTCCCGCACCAGCTTGAGAAAGTCGATTGCGTCCAACTCCGGTAGTTCGCGATGCCGGCGGATGTTGTTGAGCGCCGCCTTGAGTAAATAGATGTTGCTGACACCGGGGATTTCAACCGGATACTGGAAGGCCAGGAACACGCCGTCGCGTGCGCGCGACTCGGGCGCCAGCGACAGCAGGTCGCGGCCCTCATAGTACACGCTGCCGTCGGTGACTTCGAAGTTTTCACGCCCGGCCAGCACTTGCGCCAAGGTGCTTTTTCCCGAACCGTTCGGTCCCATGATGGCGTGTACCTCACCGGCTTTGACGCAGAGGTCGATGCCGCGCAGGATAGGCTTGGAGTCGACCCGCACGTGCAGATTTTTGATTTCGAGCATGTTGGGCTTCCTTCGATGATTGAATTGTTAGCCGACGCTGCCTTCCAGGCTGACGCTCAAGAGCTTCTGCGCTTCCACCGCGAATTCCATCGGCAATTCCTTGAATACTTCCTTGCAGAAGCCATTGACGATCATCGATACCGCGTCTTCCGCCGAAATGCCGCGCTGCATGCAATAGAACAATTGGTCCTCGCCGATGCGTGAAGTCGATGCTTCATGCTCGACACGCGCGGTCGGATTTTTTACTTCGATGTAGGGGAAAGTATGGGCGCCGCACTGCTCGCTCAGCAGCAGCGAATCGCATTGCGTATAGTTGCGCGCGCCTTCAGCGGATTTCAGTATTTTCACCAGGCCGCGATAGGCGTTCTGCCCATGTCCCGCTGAAATGCCTTTCGAGACGATCGTGCTGCGCGTATTGCGGCCGATGTGAATCATTTTCGATCCGGTATCGGCCTGCTGGCGGTTATTGGTGAGCGCGACCGAATGGAATTCGCCGATCGAATTGTCGCCGCGCAAAATGCAGCTTGGGTACTTCCAGGTAATCGCCGAACCGGTCTCGACCTGGGTCCACGAGATGTGCGAATTGACGCCACGGCAATCGCCGCGCTTGGTGACGAAATTGTAGATGCCGCCTTTGCCTTCCTTGTCGCCCGGATACCAGTTCTGCACGGTCGAATATTTGATGCGCGCATTGTCCAGCGCGACCAGTTCCACCACGGCGGCGTGCAACTGGTTTTCATCGCGCACCGGCGCCGTGCATCCTTCCAGGTAACTGACATAGGCGCCTTCATCGGCGATGATCAGCGTGCGTTCGAACTGGCCGGTGTCCTTGGCATTGATGCGGAAGTAGGTCGACAATTCCATCGGGCAGCGTACGCCGGGCGGGATATAGCAGAACGATCCGTCGGAAAAAACGGCTGCGTTCAACGCGGCAAAATAGTTGTCGGTATAGGGCACGACCGAGCCGAGGTATTGCCGCACCAGCTCAGGATGTTCCCGTACCGCGTCAGAAAACGCGCCGAAGATGATGCCGAGTTCGGCGAGTTTTTTCTTGAAGGTGGTGCCGACCGAGACGCTGTCGAATACCGCATCGACCGCGACGCCTGCCAGCATTTCGCGCTCGTGCAGCGGTACGCCGAGTTTTTCATAGGTCCTGAGCAATTCGGGATCGACATCGTCGAGGCTTTGCGGCCGGTCCTTGAGCGATTTTGGGGCGGAATAATAAATGATGTCCTGATAATCGATCTTCGGATAGCGTGCCGTCGACCAGTCCGGCTCGGTCATCGTCAGCCAATGGCGGTATGCCTTGAGGCGCCATTCCAGCATGAAGGGCGGCTCCTCCTTGCGCGCCGAGATCATGCGTATGGTGTCCTCGCTCAGTCCGCGCGGCACCGTGTCGACCTCCAGCGGGGTAATGAAACCGTGCCGGTATTCCTTGCCGATCAATTCATCGAGTGTTGCGGTAACTTCTGTCATGCCGGTTCTCCATTGGCCGCCGGCCTTTTCGAGGGCCGGTGCAATTGCAGCGTACTGATATTCACCGTTCCGAGCTGAGGCTGGACCATTTGCTGCAGCGAGATCTGTTCCAAGGCTTGCAGCACGACGCGATTGATGCTTTGCCAGTTGGCGCGCACCTGGCAGGACGATTCCTGCGTGCACAAGCCAGGCGTGATGCTGCATTCGGTCATGCCGATCGGGCCATCCATTGCGTTGATGATTTGCGCGATTGAAATCTGCGCAGGATGCCGCGCCAGCAGATAGCCGCCCTTGGCGCCGCGCAACGAAACTACCAAACCCTCACGGGTGAGAATCTTGAGAATCTTGCTGACGGTCGGCGCCGGCACCCGGATGTGCGCGGCCAGTTCGAGCGCGCTGTGGATGCGTTCGGGGTCGCGCACCATCGTGGTCATGATGACGGTACCGTAGTCGGCCAGCTTGCTCATTCTCAACATGGGTTTTCTGCCTGTAAATTAATCAGTACCAGTATGGTACTGATTTGAGTGGGGTACAACCCTTGGCGTTCCATGGTCATCAAAAAAAAGACGGAGGAGAATTCTTAGAGCATCTAGAGCGGTTGGCGAAATGACGTAGGGTCTGCGATTTTTATAATCGGACGCTG
>CBIHON010000058.1:0-24589 GCA_966211965.1 uncultured Burkholderiales bacterium
GCTGCCTCCCTTCTCGCTCGAACGCGACCCCTGCTTGAGTTCATAACAGGCTCTACGGTTGCACGGAAATAACCTGCAGGTGCTGCAGATATCGGTAATGAGAGCCTGTTCTTGCTTAAAAATTCTATGGAAAATGGTGACAGATGGTGTCAACACCGTCTCGAATCATCAAATGAATGCCATAGCAACCCTCTGGGAAAAGGGCTTCGGTAATCCCCCCAGAAATTAATTGGATTTAAAAGTAGAATTTTCTCCAATCGTTTTTGAGGAAGTTTTACATGAAGAAATCCCGCTTCACCGACAGCCAGATCATCGCGATCCTGAAACAAGCCGAAGCCGGCACCCCGGCGCCTGAGTTGTGCCGTGAACACGGCATCAGTTCGGCAACCTTTTACAAATGGCGCGCCAAATTCGGCGGCATGGATGCGTCGCTCATGGCCCGCATGAAGGAACTTGAAGACGAGAACCGGCGTTTGAAGAAGATGTATGCTGAAGAAAAGCTCAAGGCCGAAATCATCGCCGAGGCGATGCAAAAAAAGTGGTAGCGCCATCCCTGCGACGAGAGATGGCGCATACAGCTGTGCACGATAAAAGCATCAGCATCACGCTCGCGTGTGAAGCCTTTCGCATCAGCCAGACCTGTTACCGCTATGCGCCCAAGCTGTCTTCAGAAAACAGTCAGATCGCCGACTGGCTGGTGCGGCTAACCCACAACCAGCGCAACGGGGGCTTTGGTCTATGCTTCCTGTACCTGCGCAATGTGAAGGATTTCGGCTGGAATCACAAGCGTGTGTATCGCATCTATCGGGAGCTGGAGTTGCACTTGCGGATCAAACCAAAAAAGCGTTTGGCACGGGAAAAGCCCGAGCCGCTGGCCGTGCCCAACGCCATCAATGCGGTCTGGTCGATGGACTTCATGCATGACCAGTTATCCGATGGCCGCTGTATCCGGCTGTTCAATGTGATGGACGATTTCAACCGGGAAGGCTTGTGCATCGACGTGGATTTCTCACTGCCGGCAGAACGCGTCATTCGCTCGCTTGAGCAAGTCATTGAATGGCGCGGCGCACCTCAGTCGATCCGGTGCGATAACGGACCGGAATACATCAGCGCCCTCACGCAGGCATGGGCACAAAAGCGCGGCATCAAGTTGGATTTCATCCAGCCTGGCACCCCGCAGCAAAACGCTTATGTCGAACGATACAACCGCACGGTGCGCTATGACTGGCTCGCGCATCATTTGTTTGAGTCGATTGACCAGGTCCAGGATTTCGCCACCCGTTGGCTATGGACCTATAATCATGAGCGGCCCCATATGGCCATCGGCGGCATCACACCGAAACAGAAATTGGCCTTGGCCGCTTAACCTCTACTTTTAACGCCGGTTAAAAATGGGGGGACTACCCTTCTGTGCATCTTAAAGTGATCTCCGAAATAGGTAAGTTAGACTGGTTTCTCATAAGTTCGTAGGACGGGTGCGGAATGAAAGACGGGCCACTCAATCAATAAAAAAAATCTCCCCGTGCGCTCGAAACGGCAATCGCCGCCCCTCCGGCAGCAGATACGCATGGTCCATCGCCGTATCGATCTGTTCCTCGCAATACCCGTCGGTAATCACCAATACCGGCCCTTGCCGCGGAAACTCGGCCCGCCGCGCCAGATCGCGCAGACAATCAAGCCCCGGCTGCAACACAGTGCCACCTCTGCCACGCAAACCGAATCGATCCAGCAGTCGCTCCGGCTCAACCCAGCCGCTGTCATAAGCCTGTGCATCACAACAGATCAAGCGCACCGCGGCTACCTCGCGCGCCATCGCATAACTTGCAATCGCCCCCAGCGCCTTGCCCAGCAGCTTCGGCTCCATCGAACCTGATGTGTCGAGCACGACGCCAAAGACCCGGCTGCGTCGTTCTTCCTCACTCTGCTTGAGCGCGGATGGACGTGGAATATCCGGCGTCGCCGCCTGCCGCCGCGAAGGGCGCGCGTAGCTGCGATGCAATTCCGGCGGCGGAAAACGCTCATCGAACCACTGGGCCAATCGCACGTCCCAGGGGATCGGCGGCTGGCTCAGGCTGCGGATTTCCTCGATCAAACCGGCAGGCAGCAAACCTCGTTGTCCGCTGCAGACATAGCGATCCAAACCCTGCGCCAGCGCGCGGCGGCAATAGCTTTCCGCATCGGTAAAAAATTTGCCGTCGTCGTCGCCGAGCATGTCCTGCTCGCCCGCGCCGCGCAGCGTGGCCAGCTTGCGGGCGCGGCGGATATCCTGGGCCAGGGCGTCGTAAACATCTTCGGACGACTGTCCCGAGAAGGCTGCATCGTGCAGCAAGCCGAAGCCGGGCGGGGTGCCAACGGCCATTTCAATCAACCAGCCGTTGATGATGAAATCGCAGGCGATATTCCACAGCAAGGGATCGCGTCCGCGGCGGCGCGACGCATGGTTGAGTCCGGCATGCAGCAATTCGTGCGCGAGGACGAACAGGCATTCCTCATCCGACAGGCACGCGCCAGGATTGACCAGGATGCGGCGCGCGCCGACATCGATCGCGGCAATGCGAACATCGTATTGCTGGCAAATCCGTATGTCCTCCTCGACGTCGAAGCTTGCCGCCAGTGCACCCAGCAAGGGGTAGTGGTCAATTAAACGGCGCTTGGCGCGCAGTACTCGGGTCATCGGCTTGATGACGTTATCCGCTGCCACGGCGCCGGCCGCGACCTGCAATGCCTGACCCACGCCGCGCGCGATGCCATCGGCCAGCAACTCGCTCCATTTCTTCCGACGTGCTGCGGAGTCCTTGTCATCGAGATTGCAAAAGAATGGGGCATCGCCGCACATCGCCTGATACCAGCTCTGCAGTCCCGGGGCGCAGCCCTCGACGCAGAACTGGCGCAGCAATGCTTCTGCGCCGCCGTTCGGATAGTGCGGTTCGGCATAAACCAGCTCGTCGGGCAAATGTCCGAGTTTCAGCTCGTCGCAAAATCGGTCCGCTACCAGCAAGCCGGCCAATTCCCATAAGGCGTAAGGCTCTTGTTTTCGAAGCATGCCAAAGCCCAGGCAGACGGCAGCTATCGCGATCATGCGTGTCCAGGCTTCCGGCTCTGCGCGGCGTTTCGGGTGCAGCCAGACCGTGCCCGAGGGAGATACCGCCAGCCAGGCTTTGGTGGAGACAAAGCGATGCTCCGTATCCAGGGAAAACGTCAGGGACTCGGTCACCGTTCCAAGCACCGGATGGCTGCGGACTTTTTTGATGGCGGCGTTGCGCGCTTCCGCGGCCGCATCCTTTTGCGGCGGCCGCCTCATGCACGCACCTTGTCCCGGCCGGCCAGGCGCGGCAGATCGCGCGCCACCTGCACTAGGAACCAGCCGGGCAAACGCTGGCCGGCTTCATCTTCGCTCATGACGGATTGCGCGATTTCGACGCTGATGCGCGCCAAGTCGCGCAGCATGTCCTTGGCACGGATCGCCAGTTCCTGATGCGCGCTGCGCAGCGATGCTTCGTCTGCCGGCAGTTCCTTGCGCAGATGGGCGCGGAAGGATTGGGCGAGAAAATACAGCACGTCGCGATTGTCGGGCTCGCTCGGCCAGAATGCGTCGCCCTTGATGATGGCGTGCAGGGTGTGCTTCTGACGGATCTGCTTGATGAAGCCTCTGAAATGGCCTGCATGGGAAGGAGAGAGCAGGCCATAAGCCAGTGCCTCGATCATCTCGTCGCCGATCCCTTCCCCGAAGGAGTGCAGCGCGTCAGATAGCATATGCCAGCTGCGCGGCGTCGAAAATGCTTCTTCATGTTTGGGCGGTTCGCTCCACAGGTGGTCCGGACGCAGTTGGAGGTACTCCACCACCCATGGATGAATGCCACCGTCATTCTTTGCCCATTCGAGCCATTGGCGGTGATCTGCGCGCAGGTGGATATGCACCAGCCGGTTGATCAAGGCCGAGGGCATCGGTTTGACGATAGCGGCATCCTTGGCGCGGTTGCCGGCGCCGATTACGATAGTGCCGGGCGGCAGGCAGTATTCGCCGACGCGCTGTTCGAGGATCAGCGAGTAGAAGGATTTCTGGATTTCGTGCGAGGAAGCGTTGAGTTCGTCCAGGAACAGCACGAAAGGCTGGTGGCGGACGATGTTGGCCGGCGGATAGAAGCGCGAGCATTCGCCGTCGATTTTCGGGATGCCCAGCAGGTCTTCCGGAGCAAGCTGGCTGCCTAGCAGGGAGACGCATTCCATGCCGACGGCATCGGCGAAGCGTTGGACCAGAACGCTCTTGCCGATGCCCGGTGCACCCCACATGAAGACGGGGCGAACCACGGCGACGTTGAGCAGGAAATCGACAGCCTGGGCGGGATTAAGTTGTATGGTGGACTGCATGTTTTTCTGTCTTTGTTATTTGATGCGAGATGCTATCGATTGAGGTTCGCACAATATTCCATGTCGTCCCGGCGAACGCCGCTGGGACCCAGCGGCGTTCGTTGCATGTTGTCAGCGTAAATGGCGGTGCAGAAGGATTTGCATATGACACTGGGGCCCAGCGTACGCTGGGACGACCTATCAAAGGGGGTAAGGAATCATCCATGGTGTTATTCCGCATCTTCATCTCCTTTACGCCGGCGTCCCGACAGCAGCAAATGCAAGCGTTGCTTTTCAGCGCGCCGTTCGCTGCGTTCAGGCCGGTAAGCGCCATGCGCGCCGGCCTTGCGCTGTTTGACGGCTACCGCCAAAGGGTTGCGCGGCTTGGGTAATTTGATCGTAATCTTCATGATTCATCCTTTCACGCAAATGACCTGGCGCAGCGTATGCACCACTTCCACCAGATCGCTCTGGTGCGCCATCACCCGGTCGATGTCCTTGTAGGCCGCCGGGATCTCATCCACCACGCCGCCATCCTTGCGGCACTCGATGCCTTCCGTCTGCTGCGCCAGATCGAAACGGTTGAACTTGCGCTTTGCCTCGCTGCGGCTCATGGTCCGGCCCGCGCCATGCGAGCAGGAGCAAAACGATTCCGGATTGCCTTTGCCGCGCACGATGAAACTCTTGGCCCCCATGCTGCCGGGGATGATGCCGAGTTCGCCTTCGCGTGCCGAGATCGCGCCCTTGCGGGTGATGAACAGGTGCTCGTTGCCGTGCGTTTCGCGCGATACGTAGTTGTGGTGGCAATTGATCGCCTCGCCGTTTGTTTTGAAAGCCGGCAGTTGCTGCGCCAGTACATCGAGCACGCGGCGCATCATTTCGCGGCGGTTGAGCAACGCGTAGTCCTGCGCCCAATCGACCGCTTCCACATAGTCGTCGAACCAGGTGGAGCCTTCGCTGAAATAGACCAGGTCCTTGTCCGGCAAATGCAGCTTATGGCGCGCCATGTCCTTTCGGGCCGCCGCGATGAAATAACGGCCGATTACGTTGCCGACACCGCGCGAGCCGGAGTGCAGCATGATCCACACGCGCTGTTCTTCGTCGAGACAGATTTCGATGAAATGGTTGCCGCCGCCAAGCGAGCCGAGTTGGCAAATCCAAGTCTGCGCGAACTTGTGCTGCATCTTCATGATGCCTTTGTGCTTGGCGACGATTTTGTCGAGCCGGTCATTCAGGGGACGGCCGACACGGGCATGTGCGGAGCCGCGCACCTTGTCCCATTCATGCTGCTCGAAGCCGACCGGAACTGAAGCTTCGATTGCGCTGCGCAAACGCGCCAGGTTGTCCGGCAACTGGCTCGCCGTCAGCGTGGTGCGTACTGCGTTCATGCCGCAGCCGATATCCACGCCGACTGCTGCGGGGATGATAGCGGCACGGGTCGGGATCACGCTGCCGACGGTGGCGCCGCTGCCGGCGTGGACGTCGGGCATGGCCGCGACGTGAGGGTGGACGATGGGAAGATTGGCAATGTTCAGCAATTGCTGGATCGCGTAATGATCGATATCGTCGGTAAAGATGTGCACGGGGACCAGGCCCTTGTGCAGGGTTTGTACGATGGGCATAACAGTTTCTCTTTATGTTATGCCGGGGTTTTTTCAGGCCGATCGGATATCGGCACCAGGAAATGAAAAACCCCGGCGAGTTTCCTCACCGGGGTTCTGGAGTGGAACGACCGGCTCGGGTCGGCAATGTCGCCGATAGCCCCGAGCAGCCATGCGCGGGGCTATGTGTTGTTCAAATTGTCGATAGCCTTGTGCTGCATGGTTGTTCCTTTCTATAAACGTGGGTTGATCAAAATTGCTGAGAACGGATTCTGCGGCAGGCGCATTCAAGGTGTCAATTTATTTGCGTCTCGGCTTGTCTTTTCTGTTGCATTTTTTAGACGTTCATAATCGATATTCAAGAGTTCTCTAGTTCAACATTTCTCATTGTTTTTCTATGACTGTGCAAATATTCAAGCCTTCACGCTTGTCGAAAGAAAACTGCACCGGCAGAAATTTTTCGATCACCGTCGCGTTGGTCAGCGCGTGTTGTGAAACCTCGCTGGCCGTGAACCTGCCCCCGCCAGCTAAGGCGAAAGGCAGCATGATTTGATCCGCCAGATGTTCACCGATCGCTGCGCCGGAGGCGATGTAATGACGGACTTCCGACACTACATTTTTCGCCACCGTTTCTGCCCGTACCATCTTCTCGCCGAACGCGCAAAACACGTCCGTCACGTGCTCATATTCCAGTGTCACCAGCAACGCATTTCCTGGGCCTTGCTCGCCGGGCAGGCCGCGCACCAGCAATTGCGACTCATCCCAGCCCATACCGGCGCCCACGCATTCCAGTTCGCGTTTGGCGACATTGAAGGGAACGCCGGCAATAAAACTTTCGGCGTAACCGGACACGCGCTCACCACGCTCCATGCACTCGATTGCCTGCAATTTCTTGCATGGCTGGATGGTGGCGACGATTTCGCCGCCGCCCGCCGGATAGAATCCGAAGCGCTTCAATTGAATGTCCAGCGTTGCGCCCATTTCAGCGAGAACACGGCCATACGCGCGCTGCAGGAATTGCGCAGGCGGCGCCATCGAATTGTGCGTGCCGCCCGTGATATGGACCACCGATGGCGTATCGGCTTGCAGCAAGGCCGGCAATAGCGTTTGCAATACCAGCGTGCAACTGCCGGCGCTGCCGATGGCAAATTTGTATTCGCCGCCTTTGATTTTTTTCGGGGCAAATTCCAGGGTTTGCGAACCGATCGCAGTTGCGCCGATATCGGCATTGCACACCTGGGCGGCCGCTTGCACCGCTACCAGGTGCTGGCGCATCAAGCCTGGTTTCGGGCGGTTTGCGCGGATGTTGATGATGCGGAAAGGCTGACCGGTGATCATGGAGAGCGTCAAGGCCGTGCGCAGGATTTGGCCGCCGCCTTCGCCGATGGATCCGTTTAGTTCTATCATAATTTTTCTTTTTTATACTTTCGGAGGTTGCAGTTAAGGGTTGCTCGCTTCCTGGTTGTGTTTGAATAAAAATTTCTCAATACTGCCGGAACAATGCGTATTCAAGTTGATACAAAATTATTGTTTAATTAAAAATATTGTTTCTTGGGTATAATTTCTCCGTCGCACTGACAAGTATTTGGCTTCCAACACTAATCCGGAAAGGAATTCGCAGGAAGCAGTGCGGCGACTTTGTCCATCACTCCGGGCCCTATACCCGCCTCATAGAAAGAAACCTCATGCAGTCTCTTCGTCTCATCAGCCTTGCGATTATCGGCGCAGTCTTGCCTTTCTCTTGCGCTCAAGGAGAAACCATCAATTGCAAGCCCATCTCTATCCTGCCGGCCACCATTACCGTTCCCGGCACATATTGCCTTACCGGTAACCTGTCCGTCGGCGCCAGCTCCACCGGCAGTGCGATCGCAATCAACACCAATAATGTAACGCTTGATCTGAACGGTTATACAATCGCCCGGCAAGCCGTCAATGGGTCGGCGGGCGGCGGCATCCTCGCCTATAATCAAAAGAACATTACCGTCAGGAACGGCCGTCTCAACGGCTTCGGGACAGCGGTTGTGCTGATGGATACCTCGAGCGACAAGAGCGGCTCCGGTGGCCATCTGGTCGAAGACCTGCGGATAGACAACAGTATTGCAAGAGGCATTGAAGTATCCGGCACCGCGAATGTCATCCGCAACAACAGGATCGCCGATACCGGCGGTGCGCAATCCGATGACGGTGTCTTCGCCATTACGGTGGGCGGCCCAGGTACGCGCGTGCTGAACAACGACATCATTGGCATGTCGTCCGCGACCTCCATCGCATGGCATTCCGCGATCTATGCCTACGGCGCACCAGGCAGCGTGATCGAGAACAATCGCATTTCCGGTTTGAAAGCGCCGGTCCCCTCTCAAGGGATTGCTTCCCTCTCCTACGGGATCTTTGTAGGCGACTCCAACGGAAGTTCGATCCGCAACAATTCCATTGGCAACGAGGCGGTAAGTACAAATTCCCAAGGAATTTACCTGACCCGCAGCACAAATCTGAGCGTGCGCGACAACAGCGTCAGCAATATGGCGAACGGCATCAATTTCAACTCCGGCGCCACCGGCATCTACATGCTCAATACGGTGATCGGCGCCACTACGCCTTACAACGGCGGCACGCCTGGGATAGCTAACGCTCAATAAGCGAAGCGGCCGAGCATGGCCGTTTGCCGATCGCAAATCGAAATGCGCCGCTTCCACGAATCCGTGGAAGCGTTTTTTTGCCAAACACCTCCTATTACCCCTTCACGCAAACCACCTGTTTCAAGGTATGCACCACTTCCACTAGCGCATTCTGCGCGTTCATCACCGCATCGATATCCTTGTACGCCATCGGAATCTCATCGATCACGTTGGCATCCTTGCGGCATTCCACGCCCTCGGTCGCCTTGATCTGATCGTCAATCGAGAAGCGTTTCTTGGCTTCGGTACGGCTCATGGTTCGGCCGGCGCCGTGGCTGCAGCTATGGAAGCTTTCCGCATTTCCTTTTCCACGGACGATAAAGCTCTTCGCGCCCATCGATCCCGGAATGATTCCGAGCTCGTCTTCGCGTGCCGATACCGCACCCTTGCGGGTTACCAGCACGTCCTTACCGAAGTGATGTTCCTTCTGCACATAGTTGTGGTGGCAGTTCACCGCTTCTACATGCGTCTCGAACGGCTTGGTGATTACGGTACGCACCGCGGCAATCAGGTTCTGCATCATCACTTCACGATTCATGCGCGCGAATTTCTGCGCCCAGCTTACGGCTTCCACGTAATCGTCGTAATGCTGCGTACCTTCCGGCAAATACGCCAAGTCCTGGTCCGGCAAGTTGATGAAATGCGTACGCATATCCTTCTTCGCCAGTTCGATGAAGTGGGTTCCGATCGCATTTCCCACGCCGCGTGAACCGGAATGCAACATGAACCACACGAAGTTCGATTCATCGAGACATACTTCGATGAAGTGGTTGCCTGAACCGAGCGTTCCCAGGTGACGATAGTTGTTGGTGTTCTTCAATTTCGGCGTCTTCAAGCACACCTGATCGAACTCATCCTTCAACTGCATCCATGCCGCATCGACTACGGACGGCGGATTTTCCCAGGAACCCTCATCGCGCCCCTTGAAACCGCGTGTCTTCGGCGACATTCCGTGCGGAATGGCTTTCTCGATCGCGCTGCGCAAAGGCGCAAGGTTATCCGGCAGGTCGTTCGCGTTCAACGTGGTCTTTGCGGCCATCATTCCACAACCGATATCGACACCGACCGCAGCGGGAATCACCGCACCAAGGGTCGGGATTACGCTGCCGATGGTCGAACCCTTACCGAGATGCACGTCCGGCATCACGGCGATATGTTTGTAGATGAACGGCAGCTTGGCTGTGTTGGTGAGTTGGCGTTTGGCGGCATCTTCCACCGGCACGCCCTTGGTCCACATCTTGATATGGCTTCCGCCTTCAACGTTCAGTACATCGTAGTCTTCGTGTTTCATGTTGTTCTCTTCTTCAATAGATATAGGTGATGACAAGGAATGATGAAATGTTTTACTGAGCTATTGGCCGAAGCCAACCCGGATTCGGACCGGGGACCTCCGAAGCGGGCTCCGGCGCTCTATCCATGTAATTCCATCGGCATTCATCCGAAATACAGCGGCGACAAAATTGATGAAACGGTGCGCAGTTTCCTGCGCGGTGCTCTGGCCACTGAGCTACGGTGACGCTGATTTGCCACCGGTGGGATTCGAACCCACGACCACCTCGTCTTTAGCGATGTAGTTTCATCGGCATTCGCCTAAAAACTTTTGCAGTTATTGCTTATGCTTTTCTTTCAAGTCCTTCCAGGTGCACTCGCCTGGCTTCCGCTTTTCGCGTCTGTTCCTTCTTGCGGCAAGGGCGGCACCGTACTGCAACGCTATTGATGTTTCCTTTTGCAATCTCATACCACCATTTCTGCTGCTTGGCTGTCCATATTTGGGCTGCGCCGCAATCGCGGCATACGAAGGGGCGGTCAATGTAAAACAAAGGAAACGGATCGTATGTCGTGTTATGCCCGAGTTGACCACGGCTTGCCAGGACTGCGCCGGGCGGTAATGGCAAGGCAAATACATCCACATTCTCTTGTTGCCTGAGTCGCTCACGGCGTTTGGCCATGATCTCGATCCGGCGTTGTTTTCCACTTTTCATAATACGCCCCTGCATCTTCCTTGATTAAAAACTGCGGCGACAACATTGAAAGAAACATTGCTCTACCAACTGAGCTACGCTTGCTTGCGCAAGCGCCTGGAGTCGAACCGGGGCCAGATGTAGTTCTTTCGGCATTCACCTGAAACTCAAATCCCGACAAGGCTGGACAAGACATTCTGCCAAACTTCTTCGGTCCGGCAGGCTGGAATCGAACCAGCTGAACCCGATGTAGTCTTGCCCGCATTCGGGGCACAACGCAATTGAGCGACGGTATGACAAGGTGTGGATGTGACGATACATTTTGGCAGTGTAGTCACATCTGCATTCATGCCACGCTCAAAACCTGTACTCCCTACGCTGATCAGCCAGCTCATGCTGTTCTCCTAAATATCGATAGCCTGAATTTCACCAACCCAGTGTTGCGCATCCAGGGCGCCGGCGGCAAAAGCCGCAATGATCTTGAATACATCGTCCGAGAAGCCGCCGATATTCAGCACATCTTCCTGTTCCGTCGCTTGCGTCGTGCCGTAAGGCGCGATGTCGATGCACACCAGCTTGGCATGCGGATTGCGCTGCTTGAACACAGCCCATTCCTGCATGGTCGCCGTAGCACCGCGGCGGGTTGCATCCACCCACGACTCGTTATCCGATACAAACACCACCAGATCGGCATGCGCTTTTTGCTTGTTCAATCGTGCCAGCGGCGCGCTGCAATTGGTGCCGCCGCCACCGATGGATGCCAGCTTCTGCGCATTCGTCATCACGCTGTCGCGCGGGTTCAAATCACAGCGCACGACGTCGTTCTCAAACGGCAGTACCGAAGTGTCCGCATTCTTGCGCAACATCGCTGCCGCTACTAAGGCTGCGATATCGATGCAACGAACCGTCGATGTCGCCGAGCCGCGATACCCCGTGGCAGGAGAAGACATCGAACCCGATACGTCAGGACACACCACCACTTTTCCGGCGACCTCGGGCACATTGCTCAACGCAATTTCCATCGCGTCCTGCAATGCATCCCGAATTGCTGCCGGCACTTCATCCGAGGAAGCCTTATACGCCGCCATCAACTGGTATGGAAACACTTTTGCTTTCGCAATTGCCGCCGCATCGCGCAGCTTTGCGGCAATTGCTTCAGTCATGCCCGGCAATTGGTATACGCCATGGCGTGCAAAGGTATTCAGGTTCATGCGAACCATTTGCCATCCGCTTTGGCAGGCAATCTGCGCCCATGCGGCATCCGTCAATTCCAGCGCTGTCAGCATTTGGAACGGCACGTCCGGTAGGGCTTGCGCACGGTCCTGCTTGTACGACTCGAAAGCTTGCGCTATCGGCGGCAAGGCTTGCGCGTTGTAAGGTTTGCCGATCAACCAGGCGAAGAATGCTTCGCGCCATGCTTCAACGGGCTTGGGGTGAACCATCTTCACTACATCGGCCAGCGATGGAGCGGCCCCCACAGCGGCTGACAGCAAATCTTTTTCGGACGCCGTGTTCAACCATGCCTGCACCAGCTTCTTTGGGCGGGTTCCCAGCGATTTGCGTCCCGTTGCGCCGGAGCGCAGGATTTGTACAAAGTTGCGCAACATCTTGCCGTTGTTGATTACGCGCTTGAAGGTGCGCGGCAGCTCGGGTGCGGTTTGCGCCGCCAATACTGCGGTCAAGAGCGCCGGCATGTCCTTCATGTAGCCGCGCTCGCGGCAATACACTGCAGTTTGCGCGATGAACAGCGGGTCGACCTTTTTGCATAACTTCAAAACCGTTTCCAATTGCGCTTCGGCGCCGGCGTAGTAAGTCGCGTTCAAGCAACCCGTGGCGGCGTATTGTGCCAGCCGATGTTGCGGTGACAGCTTGTAGGCGGGAGCGCCTTCGCAATTCATGCTGTTCGTATTCGGCAGTAATTTGCCTTTTATGCTTTGGAACAATTGGGTGTTGGCCATTTTTATTTCCTCTTTTATTTTGTTATGGCTCTTCTATTGCAATGGCTGTGCCAGCCTAGTTAATTTTTTGGATGCGGAAATATAAGTAATTGATTTTTAAATTGATTTATGAAATTTGAGGCGATTAGGGTGAAATTGGTTTCTTCATCGTATTCGTGATAAATTATATTTTTAGATAAAAATTTATAAAAAATGTCACAGAAACGGATCGTCGTGATCGGCTTCCTGGGCACCCAGCTCGATAACGGCAAGGGCAGCAATCGCTGGGAAAAATGGCGGCCAAGCGTCGCGCTGACCCAGCATGAAGAAATGGTGATCGCCCGCTTCGATCTGCTATACAGCGGTCGGCACGAAGCCTTGGTCGAGCAAGTCACGCGCGACATCGCCTCCGTTTCGCCGGAGACCAAGGTGGTAGCGCATCAGTTGCCGATCACCGATCCATGGGATTTTGAGGACGTGTACGGCAACCTGTTCGATTTCGCGAAAAGCTATTCCTTCGACACGGACAAGGAGGAATACTGGATCCACATCACGACCGGCTCGCATGTGGCGCAGATCTGCATGTTCCTGATGACGGAGGCGCATTATTTCCCCGGCCAGTTGCTCCAGACCTCGCCACCGCGCCGCCAGGCGATGGGTGCACCTGGCAGTTATGCAGTGATCGACCTTGATCTTTCGCGCTACGACCAGATCGCACAGCGCTTCATGCGCGAGCAGGAGGAGGGCGCGGCGTTCCTGAAGTCCGGCATTGCGACGCGCAACACGCGCTTCAATGCGATGATCGACGAGATCGAACGCGTCGCGATCAAATCGAAATCGCCGATGCTGCTGATGGGGCCGACCGGCGCGGGCAAATCCTTCCTGGCTCGGCGCGTGTTCGAGCTGAAGAAAGCGCGCCATCAACTCACCGGCAAGTTCGTCGAGCTCAATTGCGCCACGTTACATGGCGATGGCGCCGGCTCCACTTTGTTCGGCCACATCAAGGGCGCCTTCACCGGCGCGGCGTCGGACCGTCCCGGCTTGCTGCGCACCGCGCACAAGGGGCTGCTGTTTCTCGATGAAATCGGTGAACTGGGCCTCGATGAGCAGGCCATGCTCTTGAAGGCGATCGAGGAGAAGCGCTTTCTTCCAGTCGGCGGCGACCATGAAGTGCAGAGCGATTTCCAATTGATTGCCGGGACCAACCGCGATCTGTCGAAAGAAGTGGTGGCCGGGCGTTTTCGCGAAGACTTGTTCGCGCGGATCAATTTGTGGACTTATGAATTGCCCGGCTTGATCGGCCGTTCCGAAGACATCGAGCCGAACCTGGATTATCTGCTTGCACAATTCAGCGCCGAGCACGGGCAGATGGTGCGTTTCAACAAGGAGGCGCGCGAGCATTACATGCGCTTCGCGCGCTCCGGCGAAGCCATGTGGGCCGGTAATTTCCGCGACCTGTCCGCCTCCGTCATGCGGATGGCGACGCTCGCAGAAACCGGCCGGATTACCGACGACATCGTGACGGCCGAGGTGCAACGTCTGAAGCGGCTCTGGCAACATCATGCGTCGCCGCCGGCCGAGCAAGATGAACCGGTTCTGGAACACTATCTGGATCAGTCTGTGTCTGAAACCCTGGACATGTTCGACGCCGCGCAATTGAAGACGGTGATCGCAGTTTGCCGTCGGTCGCGCACGATGTCCGATGCCGGACGCAAATTGTTCGCGGCCTCGCGCAGCATGAAAGCCAAGCCGAACGATGCCGATCGCTTGAAAAAATATCTAGCGAAATTCGGCCTTAGTTGGGAGAGCGTGACGAGTAAGAACCTATCCCAGTAGGAAGCGCACCCTCAATCAACCGGCTTCCACGTGCAGCGGCAGATACAGAACGTCCGGTCCGCGTTTGATCAGCAGTGCTAAGGGTTTGCCGGCATTTTGCGCAAGCAGCGCTTCGAAACCGGCTACCGTTTTTACGGGCGTGTCGTTGATCGCCAGGACTATGTCGCCGGGCTGGATGCCGGCGCGCAGGGCTGGGCCCGTTGCCCTGCGCACCAGCAAACCGGTATCGAGTTTCAACCGGTTGCGCTGTTCCGGCGTCAGCTCGCTGACGACTAGGCCGGCACGATTTGCCGGCGTCTGATCCGGCTCGCCGCGCGGCGTGGAGGCGGCGCGCTCAGGCACTGCCTCTTCCACGGTCAACTTGAGCGACCGGGTCCCGCCTTTGCGCCACACTTCAAGCGTGATGCCGGTGCCTGGCTTGGTGGTGGCGACCAGCCGCGCCAGATCGGCCGAGTTCTGTACCGGCTTGCCGTCGAAGGACAAGACCACGTCTCCCGGCATGAGGCCGGCTTTATCCGCCGGACCATCTTTTTCCACCCGCGCCACCAGCGCGCCACTGGCATCTTTCAGGCCGAACGATGCGGCAAGTTCGCTGGTCAATTCCTGTACTTGGACGCCGATCCGGCCGCGCGTCACCTTGCCGCTGGTACGCAACTGTTTGACCACATCCATCGCAATGTCGATCGGTATGGTGAACGAGAGGCCCATGTAGCCGCCGGTCTGGCTGTAAATCTGAGAGTTGATCCCGACCACTTCGCCGGCCATGTTGAACAGCGGTCCGCCGGAATTGCCGGGATTTAACGCCACATCGGTTTGAATGAATGGAACATAATTTTCTTCCGGCAGCGAGCGTCCCTTGGCGCTGACGATACCCGCTGTCACGCTGTTTTCAAAACCGAAGGGAGAGCCGATTGCCGCTACCCACTCGCCGACCTCCAGCTTGGCAGGATCGCCGATGCTTACGACCGGCAAGTTCTTTGCGTCGATCTTTACCAATGCCACGTCGGTGCGCGGATCGGCGCCGACCACCTTGGCTTTGTATTCGCGCTTGTTGGTGAGTTTGACGATCACTTCGTCCGATTCATTGACTACGTGTGCATTGGTCAGCACATAGCCGTCATCGCTGATGATGAAACCCGAACCGAGGCTGCGTGCCTGGAATTCCCTTTGACTCGGCGGGGGCATGAAACGCCGGAAGAATTCGAAAAACGGATCACCTTCCGGCAGGTTGGGAATCACGCCTTCAATACCTCCTCGCACGGTGCGTGTGGTGCTGATGTTGACTACCGCGGATCCTTCTTTTTTCACCAGGGTGACGAAGCTGGGGAGTTCGACAGTGGGCACGGCCGAGGCCGGCCGGCTTTGCAGTGCAGGAGGCGCCGGCTTCCGTTGTTCCGAAGGAGAGCAGGCAACCAGGAGTACCCATGCAAGCGCACAAAATACGGCTTTTTTTGAAAGGGGCACGTTTCTCCGCCAGGCCTGTGTGCCGCTCATGGGTGACCCGCCGATACGCGTCGGTCCGGGTTGACGCGTCGTTCTATTTGCGGGGACATCCTTGCTTTTGCTCGAATGTTGAAGGCTACGGTAAGCAATAAGGCGCCCGTGAGAAGCGCATAAAAGCTGATCATCCATACCAGGGCTAGGGCGCCGGCCCCGGGATAAAGAAGGGCGACTACGCCGAATACGATGGAGGCTGCACCGCTTGCGATCAACAGCCATTTATCCTGCTTGAATTTGTTGCCCGAACGGGTCGCCAGCACAATGTCGAGAACACCGGTAACCAAGGCATTAGCAGCAATCAGCAGCACCAAGACCAAGCCCGTCAGGGCCGGATATGCAAGCGCAATCACGCCTGCGGCGATACCGGCCAGGCCGAGCAGTAAAAGCAGCCACCAATCCTTGTTGGCTTTGCGGTTTTTCATGGCGCCGACGAGCGATACGACACCGCCGAATAATGCGTAGACGGCAAACAGAATGATCAGCGAGAGCAATGTCAGTCCGGGCCATATCAAGGCAAGCACGCCGAACAGGATGGCGATCGCGCCGCGCAATGCGAGCATCCACCAATAGCGGCCAAGTAAGTCATTCATTGCAGTAACCTCTTTTGGAAAATTTTTCGGCCCCTTCGGCAAATTGGATTGGGTCACCATTTTTGAGTTCCATACAGGAGGCCGCTTGCCGTACAGCGGGCGATATAAAAAATCAGGGGGAACAACTCTTCATCCCAGGCATCTCAAGACCTGTGATATTGAAGGAGAACAGGCATGAGCAAGATCATCGGCATCGATCTGGGCACGACCAATTCCTGCGTCGCGGTCGTGGAAGGCGGACAACCCAAGGTCGTAGAAAATGCGGAAGGTTCACGCACTACTCCCTCCGTCGTTGCTTATCAAGAAGATGGCGAAGTCCTGGTCGGCGCCCCGGCCAAGCGGCAAGCGGTGACGAATTCGAAAAATACCTTGTATGCCGTCAAGCGCTTGATCGGCCGCAAGTTCGAAGAAGCGGAAGTGCAAAAAGACATCAAGCTGATGCCCTACAAGATCATGCGAGCCGACAATGGCGACGCCTGGATCGAAGCGCGCGGCAAAAGGCTGGCGCCTCCGCAAGTTTCGGCCGAGGTGTTGCGCAAGATGAAAAAGACCGCAGAAGACTATCTCGGTGAAGACGTGACCGAAGCCGTGATCACCGTGCCGGCCTACTTCAATGATTCGCAACGCCAGGCCACCAAGGATGCCGGCCGCATCGCCGGACTCGACGTCAAGCGCATCATCAACGAACCGACTGCGGCGGCCTTGGCATTTGGCTTGGATAGAAACGAAAAATCGGATCGCAAGATCGCAGTGTATGACCTGGGCGGCGGCACCTTCGATATTTCCATCATCGAGATTGCCGCAGTCGACGAGGAGAAGCAATTCGAAGTGCTGTCGACCAATGGCGACACCTTTCTCGGCGGCGAAGACTTCGATCAGCGCGTGATCAACTACATCATTGACGAATTCAAGAAAGTAAACGGCATCGATCTGGGCAAGGATGCGATCGCCTTGCAGCGTATCAAGAATGCAGCGGAACGCGCCAAGATCGAACTGTCCTCCACCCAGCAGAGCGAGATCAACGAGCCGTATATTGCCATGGCCAGAGGTGCGCCGGTGCATATGAACCTGAAGCTGACGCGCTCGAAACTGGAAGCGCTGGTCGAGGATTTGATCGAAAAAACCATCGAGCCTTGCCGCGTCGCAATTAAGGATGCGGGTGTGAAGGTTGCGGACATCCAGGACATCATCCTGGTCGGCGGCATGACGCGCATGCCGAAGGTGCAGGAAAAGGTCAGGGACTTTTTCGGCAAGGAACCGCGCAGGGATGTCAATCCGGACGAGGCGGTGGCGGCCGGCGCTGCGATCCAGGGTTCGGTCCTGTCCGGCGAGCGCAAGGATGTATTGCTGCTGGACGTCACGCCGCTGTCGCTCGGTATCGAGACGCTGGGCGGGGTGATGACCAAGATGATCCGGAAGAATACCACCATCCCGACCAAATTTACCCAGGTGTTCTCGACTGCCGAGGACAATCAGTCAGCGGTGACGATCAAGGTTTTTCAAGGCGAACGCGAGAGGGCCGACGGCAACAAGCTGCTGGGCGAGTTCAACCTGATCGGCATTGCGCCGGCGCCGCGCGGCATGCCGCAGATCGACGTGACCTTCGACCTCGACGCCAACGGCATCTTGCATGTCAGCGCCAAGGACAAGACCACCGGCAAGGAAAACAAGATCACCATCAAGGCCAATTCCGGCCTGACCGAGGCCGAGATCCGCAAGATGGAGCGCGATGCCGAATTCAATGCAGCCGAAGACCTGCGCCTGAAGGAATTGAGTGAAACGCGCAATCAGGCCGACGCCTTGCTGCATCTAAGTACGAAAACCCTGAAAGAGCAGGGCGGCAAGTTGAATGCGGATGAGAGAAAAGCGATCGAGACAGCGGTCCGAAATCTCGAAGAGGTCTTGCAGGGCAACGACAAGGCGGCCATCGACGCCAGGGCGTCCGCACTCCTGGCAGCTGCGCAGAAGCTGGGAGAAAAGATATACGGCGGCACGCAACGCAGGCAGAAGACGGGCGCGCCGCATGCAAGAGCCGAAGCGCGGAAACCGGAAGATGGCAACATTGTCGACGCGGACTTCAAGGAGATCAAAAACTAGCGGCGACTCTTCTTGACTTTCGCCTGCCTGACATTGAACTTGGAATCGGCAGTTGAGCGCTCCTTTTTGTCTGGAAAGCCTGATGAATACTGAGTTTTTCTCCTTCGATGACGTGCACCCGACGGGTGCGTTCAACTACCGTTTCTAGATTCAAACCGCGTCATGGATATTCACGATACAGACGATACGGACGTCCACCGCAGAAAGCTGCTGGCCATTGCTACCGCCGCCATGGGCGGTGTTGGGGTGGTTGCAACCGTCATACCCTTTGTGGAAACCATGGAGCCGAGCGAGGCCGCCAAAGCGGCTGGCGCACCGGTCGAGGTTGATGTCGGACGCATCCCGCCTGGCACGCTACAGACCGTGGAATGGCGCGGCAAACCGGTCTGGATCGTGCATCGCACGGAGCAAATGCTGGCATCGCTCAGCGGTCACGATCAAGTGCTGGTCGATCCGCTTTCGCAAGAACCGCAACAGCCGCCTTATGCAAAAAATCCGCAACGCTCCATCAAGCCGCAATACCTGGTTGTGCTTGGTGTGTGCACGCATCTGGGGTGCACGCCGAACTACCGCCCGGAAGCGGCACCGCCCGACCTGGGGCCGGATTGGCCTGGGGGCTTCTATTGCCCCTGCCACGGCTCGAAATTCGATCTGGCCGGGCGGGTCATCAAGAATGTGCCGGCACCGCGTAACCTGGAGATTCCGCAGCATGAATATTTGAGCGATACGCGTGTCCTGATCGGGAAGGATCCGTATGCATGACTAGCAGCAAAGCCATTGCCAAGCCCGATGGCGAAGGCCAGCGCATCGCGCTTGTGTTGCAGGGCGGTGGTGCGCTTGGGGCCTATCAAGCCGGCGTATATCAGGCTTTACATGAACACGGCTTGACGCCCAATTGGGTGGTGGGAACCTCGATCGGGGCCATCAATGGCGCACTTATTGCCGGCAACGAGCGAGCGGTACGCTTGCAGCGCCTTAAGCAATTCTGGGAAACGGTCGCGCATGAGGATCTGTTCAACAGGCGCAACCAGATATCCGACGAGGGCAACAAGCTCAATGCCATGCTGGCGTCGCTGGACGCTTTCACGCGCGGTGTGCCCGGCATGTTCTCGCCGCGCCTGTTCAATCCCTTCGCGGTCGGGTTGCCGGTCGAGCCCGACGTCGCGAGTTTTTACGATACCAGCGACTTGGCGCTCACGCTCAACAACCTGGTCGATTTGCGGTATCTTAATTCGCCTCAGGGAATACGCTTCACGGTCGCCGCAACCAAGGTTACGACCGGCAAGCTGGTCAGCTTCGACAATCGCCGCCAAACGCTCGGCGTCAAGCACATCATGGCGAGCGGCGCGCTGCCGCCAGGTTTTCCGCCGGTAAGGATTGATGGCGACTTGTACTGGGAGGGCGCCCTGTATTCCAACACGCCGCTGGAAATCGTGCTTGAGGAAGAACCGCGCGCCGATACCCTCTGTTTCATGGTCGATCTGTGGAGTGCGGCCGGACCGGAGCCGACGACGCTGCAACAGGTGCAGACGCGCCAGAAAGACATCAGCTATGCGTCGCGCTCGAAGCACCATATCGACGACTACTTGCGCTTGCACCAGATGCGTTGCGCCTTGCGCGACCTGCATGCCAAACTTCCGCCCGAACTTCGAAGTGAAGATGATACGCGGGCTTTGGTCGAACTTGGTTGCGACACCACGATTCACATCGTGCGTTTGGCATATTCCGGACGCGATTGGCAAATGGCGGCAAAAGATGTGAATTTCTCCAAGGGCTCGATCGAGTGGCGTTGGCAGCTCGGATACCAGGACGCGATGCGCGCAAGCAAGCATGAGGATTGGCTGTCGTTCGGCCCGACCCGCGCCGGCCTGGTTGTGCATGAGGTCGTTCCGCATCCGCGCGAGGCGGTGCTCCGCCATAAGTGATTACGGTTTGCGGGGCAATGGCCGGGCTTGCCGCGCCTGGGCTGCGTTCAATTCCCTTTCCAGTTGCTCGACTCGGCGCAGCAGCGTCAGAGCCAACGCCAAGCCGCGGCGGTCGAGTTCGAAATCGTCGCGCAGGCGGCGCGCAGCCTTCAATATGACCAGTGATTCGTGCTTGAACAAGACGGACTGTGCATCCCTGTCCAACGGCGCAATCACGCCGCAATCGATCAAATCCTTCACTTCATCGAGCGTCAGGCCGGATGACTCGACCAACTGCTCCACGGTGCAGACTGTTTCGCCGTTGATCCAACTGGCCTCGGTGACATGGACCTTCATGTTGCTGTTCCCGCAGTAAGGTAATGGCGCGGATTGAATCCGGATGCCTTGGCGAGTTGCTCGAACAGATCACGCTCATGGGCAGTGATGGTCGGCGGAACCTCGATCTGTACCAACGCATAGAGATCGCCTGCCTTGCCGTCCGGTGCGGGCAGGCCGCGTCCAGCGAGACGCAGGCGTTTTCCGGCGCTGGTGCCGGGCTTGATCTTCAACTCAACCATGCCGCCCAGGGTCGGGATCTCAACCGTTGCCCCAAGCACCGCTTCCCAAGGCGCGAGCGGAAGATCGAAATACAGGTCGCGGCCGGCGACGCGGTACAGCGAATGCGGCTTGAACGTGAGCTTGACGTACAGATCGCCGGGCTTGCCGCCATTGCGTCCCGCACCGCCTTTGCCTGTGAGACGCAAGCGGTGTCCTTCTGCCGCGCCTTTCGGAATCGAGACGCGGAAAGTGCGGGCAATGCGACGGCTCATGCCATATTGGTCCGGCTCGGGCAGTTCGACCCGGACCTCGGCTTCGCCGCCGTGGTAAGCCTGTTCGAGAGAAATTGGCGCGGTCACTTCATAGTCTTCGCCGGAAATCGGAACGTTACCCTGGCTACGTGCGCCGCTGTGGCGCCCGGAAGTAAAGGCGGAAAGAATGTCCGCCAGATCGACGTCATCGAAAGCCGATGGGCCGGCGCCGAAGTGCTGTTGCCATTCAGGCGGCGGAGAGAAATCTGCTCCGCTCGGCCGGCTTCCGAGCTGGTCATATTCCCGTCGCTTTTCCGGGTCTTTCAACGTGGTATAGGCTTCCCCGATCTCCTTGAATTTCTCCTCGCCCTCAGGATCCTTGGATATGTCCGGATGGTACTCATGCGCAAGCTTGCGATAGGCGCGCTTGATTTCCTCTTGGCTGGCGTCGCGATCGACTCCCAGAGCTTGGTAATAGTCCTTGAATTTCATCGGGAACGCGTCCTTGAGCCAGCAATCAAAAACCCCCCATGATTTTTAATCTCTTCAAGCTTTGTGCATAGCGCAGGACCTTGCTTGCAAAATGAGGTTTTTGGGTATCTTGTTGCTGGAGGCGATGCAACCATAGTTTCACCTGTCTGACACTTGATCTGACCCAAGCCTTCAAGGCCAGATCCGCATTCAAGAGCAGCTGGATGCGAGAACGATAAACCGCAAGATAATCAAGATCTCTTTGGACACCTAAAAACAGGTATTTGTAATCGCATCGTCCCCACAAAAAATGAAATTCCTTGGCGCCGCGGACGATGCATTCGGAAATGGTGAGATAGCAGCACAGCCTTCCAAGCGAATACTTGTTATAGGCTGAATCGTGGGCCAGGATGCGCAGAAAACAATTGTCGCCGACGCGGCAGATGATCGCGCCAGCGCAAACGCAGCCGTCGATCGTTATGATCCCTACCAGACCGCATTCCTTGACGAGGTTGATCAGTCTGTCGATTTCCTCTTCGTTGATTGGCGAGGCTTTGTTTCTGGCAGACATCCGGGCTTTGCTTAGCGCGATGATGCGGTGAATGAGTGCGTCGTCCGCAGCCTCATTTTCAACGGCGCTGAAGGTGAAAGAGGGAAAGTCCTGTTTGATCATTTTCAGGTAGCGCCGCATATTGCTACGGGTTTTCTTGCCCAGGCTCGCGGTATAGTGTTCAACGCTTTGCGGCAATTCGGCGACGATGTCTTCCAGATAATTGAATCGCTGGTAGGTGAACGGCATTCTGCGAAGATCGGTCTGTATCGCGCGAAACGAAATAATCCTGACAGAGACAAAGCTCGCGAAAACATATTTTACGAAGCGGATGATTTCTTCTTCTTCAATCCTGATCGCCTCATTCAATACTTCCACCCGGTCCTTTATGCGGCGAAAAAGGAAGACTGTCGTAATGTCATCGCCGCAGTAAACCACGTAAGTGCTCGCATTGTTTAATACTCCGCTTACGCGCAATTGCGCAAGCGATGAATATAAATTTCCATAGAGATGTTCCATCGCTGGGCCGACAAAGGATGGAATTTCATTTTCATAGCAGGAAATGAAGATTGCCTTTGGTCGAGGGGGATGAGCGGGGACATGCTCTGGTTTTGAGCGGCAAGCTGCCGCGTTTGCTATTTGCATCATGTTTGCCGTCCGCAATGAATACTTGCTGTCGAAAGAGAGGGAAGGATTTGGGGGACTATCAACGAAACTATTGCGTTGCCTCGGCCTTGGGGCAGGCGCGCATTAATCCCTTAGACAGAGACATTGCGATAAATGGGTCATCTCCATATTGAGAAAACTCACAAAAAGCCTGGCAAATTTCTGTCCTGCCCGCAGAGAGCTGGTCGGGATTCGCATGGAAATGAATCAAGGAACGAGATCGACGAATATTCGATCCGGATATCGCTGATCGGATGCGCCGCATGCATGCGCAGGATGGTTTTCGCACCGACGTCGGACGAGTGCATAACTTCACTTCACCGGCCTTCGCTGGATGGCGATGGCACCGACCGGGTCATCGTCCGGCCCATTCGGATCGGAAGGGCCGGACGATGGATGTCGATATGCTTTATATCCGGGCGCGTCGATGAATAGGAATCGGCCAGGAAATTTTTTTACTGCGGCGGGGCAAGCTTGCAGACCGACCCAGGCCGAGGCCAGATTGCGCAGGCATTGAATCGCCGAATACGAATATGACGCTGCGCAAGGCATTGTCATGTTATTAGGATAATTTACGAAATTTATTTTTCCTCAATTAATTGCCAATAAGTCGTGTCGGAGGATAATGCGAGGTAAACCTGTTTTAACAACGAAGCCGGGCACGGCCTGAATTGATAAAATCGGGTTCGGCATTCATCATCATTACTGGAAAACGCATTGAATACGACAAGAAGCAAACGCTGGAACGGCAAGATCGAAACCCTGGCGACAGATTTTCTGAGCCGTGTGCTGGAGCAGATGCTGGCATATGGAGATCGCGTGCAGTTCGCACTGAGCGGTGCGGGGCTGCAGGGACCCACTTACCAGGTCATCAACACGGCTGGAAAAAAAATCGCTTTTGACGGCAGCAATCATTTGCTGCGCGTAAAAGCCGACGAATTTGTCGCCGGCAACGTGACGGCCATATTTACCCTGGAACAAATTGAAAGGCTGATAGCCGGCGGCAGCATCAAGACAAGCAGCGCGGCTCGGCCAAGCCGTGTTGCGAGCGGCGGCGGCAGCACCCGGACTGCGGCAGCCAAGGTCAAGGACCTGGTCGATAACGAAAAATACGAATATTTCAAAAACAATCGTAAGACGCTGCCGCCGAATATCGGCGAGCATTCGGAAGAAATTTCCGCGCTGATGAGGAATGGGATCTCGGCCGAAGAGGCGTTTGCCGAGGTGATCAGACGGCATTATTGATAGCCGTAAGGCGTCGCCGGTACTGATTCCCTTGTCCGGCCGAATCGCCTTCCTGCAAGAAGCGTGCGTCACAACTCTTTTCACATTCCGAAAATTTGACAGCTAGACATAATTTGCGCGTAATCGTTAAAGAGTGTTAAAGGGAATGCGTCGATCTGGACCAAGCACTACTTTTAGGCATAGACTAGTTTCTCAATTGCAACAATTGTCGATCGTGCTTCCGTCAAACTTTAATTTTGGAGGATGCAAGAATGTGCCGAATCGTAGCTCGCAGCATGGTTGGGGTTGCACCTCGGCGGCTCTAATCATCCTGCGAGGAACAACTCGAAAATTAAAAGTTGACGGACTAGAGCATTTTTAGCCTGACCGTACGGGCCAATCTCAGGCCTCCGGTGCTCGG
>CBIHON010000059.1:0-24236 GCA_966211965.1 uncultured Burkholderiales bacterium
CGGCTTCCAATAGCGTTACCCCGGCTACCGTGCCCGGTGCGCCAACCATCGGCACGGCTACGGCCGGCAGTGTCCAGGCAACGGTGACCTTCACGGCGCCAGCCAGCAACGGCGGGTCGGCCATTATCGGTTACACGGTGACGTCGAATCCTGCAGGCGGCACCGACAGTAACGCCGGCACCACCGGACTGAGCCATGTCGTCACTGGCTTGACCGCTGGCGTCCCCTATACTTTTACAGTGACTGCCACTAATGCGGTGGGCACGGGGGCGGCATCGGCAGCATCCAATAGCGTCACACCCTTGCCTCCTCCCAGCACCGCGCCCGGTGCGCCTATCATGGGTACCGCAACGGCCGGCGACCGCAAGGCGACAGTTACGTTCAGCCCGCCGTCGAGCAATGGCGGCAGTGCGACCCTCAGCTATACCGTAACATCGAACCCGGCTGGCGGTGTGGATGCCGCTGCCGGCAGTCTTGACTTGACGCGTGTCATTACGGGCCTGACCAATGGCGTTGCCTATACTTTCACCGTCACGGCCACGAATGCCACGGGGACCGGTTCCCCATCGGCGCCATCGAATAGCGTTACGCCGCAGGGGCCGCCTCAATGTTCTTTGAGGGCCGCGCCTCTCTCGATTGCTCCCGGCGGTATATCGACGCTGACAGTAAGTTGCAATCCGGCTGCGACTTCTTATGCCTGGACCAATTCCGGCTTTGCACCTACGGTTGCCAGCGGCAGCATTTCGCCTGCTGTTACCACCCGATATTCGGTCGTTGGAAGCAATAGTTCCGGCAGCGGCAATACCGCAAGTGTGACCGTGACGGTTGCGAGCAGTTTCGCTCAAGCGTTGTTTGTTCACGCGGCTGCCAGCCCCAGCAGGACTTCGGTGGTGCGCCTGGTGAATACTTCGGCTATCGGCGGCACCTTGAGCGCAAGTGCGTTCGACGAAGAAGGCAATCCGATCGGGACTCCCAATGCCGATCTTGGCGGCATTGCAGCAAATCAAACCGTGACGTTCAGTTCCGCCGATCTTGAAGGGCTGATCGGTTTTACCCCCGCCACACCGACGGCAAAGTATTCCGTTTATTTCTCATCAGGTTTGCCTGAGCTCCAGATGCTCAATTTCACCAAGGACAATCTCACTGGAGTGAAGACGTTGTCGCAGTCCCAATACAAGGACCGTGTCACAGGGGCTAACGCCGTCAGCGTTAGCCGTTCCGCCTGGTTCGTGAGTTCATCGACCAGCAGCAACAAGACCAATGTGCTTCGCATTGTCAACACCAGCGCGCAAAGCGGTATTTTGAGTGCAAGCTTGTACGATGAGGACGGCACGCTGTTCGGCAACGCCAATACTGCATTGGGTACCATCGCTGCTCATCAGATGCTCACCTATACCTCGGCGCAAATCGAGGCGGCATTTGGGTTCGTTCCGGTTTCTCAGACGTCGAAATATCGCGTTGTGTTTAGCGCCAATCTGCCTAGTCTCGAGTTGATCAACTTTACCCGGGACAACGCAACCGGCAATCTGTCACTGGCGCAGGCACAAGTCGATGACCGTCCCGCCACTTCGGCTTTTTCGCGTAATGTCTTGTTGCTCATTCCCGCAGTCGACACTGAAAAATACAGCGTGCTGCGGATCGTGAACCCGAACAATATCACCGCCTCGGTCTCGGCAACGGCGTATGATGAAGCGGGCAATGTGGCCGGATTGGGGTCGCTTGGCGCGCTTGCGCCCAACCAGATGTTGACCCTGACTTCGGCGCAGATCGAGAGAGCCGTAGGCTATGCGCCGGGCTCACCTACTCTCAGAACTCGCCTGGTCCTGGATAGTAATGTGCCGGGGCTGGAAGTGATTGCCAATACCAAGATGGTAGCAACCGGCGATTTATTTCTGTCGCAAGCCCAAACCGATAACCGTACCGCCAGCGCAGGCGCTACGACCACCCGCAATGTATATATGATCTACCCTTCGGCCAATGGCGGCACGGAGACTCAATTACGGGTTATCAATACGACGGAGCAACGTGCTGTGTTGAAGGCAACTGCCTATGATGACAATGGGACGCTGATCAAGGCTGAGCAGATAATCGGAGTTATCGAAGGCAACAGGATGCTCAGTTTTACTTCCGCTCAACTGGAAAGCCTGTTCAGCTATGTTCCGCCCAGCAGTACTTCAAAGTGGCGAATCCGGATCGATGCGGACTTGAGTAATTTTGAAGTCATCAATTTCGCAAAAGATATTGCAACCGGGATTCTGCGGTTGGCTCAACCACAGACTGAATAGTCTCTTATCGCAAGACATGATATCAGCCGCATCCGGGAAAAATGCGGCATTTGATTTCAAGCCGGCATTTTGGCTCGGCGTGATGCCTAAAGTTGAGGCGGGGGAGGTGATGAATTCTGCGATCATGTCTAGAGCATTTTCAGCCTGACCGTACGGGCCAACCTCAGGCTTCCGGTGCTCGGCGTACGCCTGTACGCGTCCGCTCCTCGGCCTGACCTTGACTCCGCACGGTCAGGCTAAAAATGCTCTAGAGTTCATAACGGACCCTAAGGTACCACGAAGGTTTCGCCTCTGGGCGCTGCAAGTGCAGACATCGTGATGATAGGTGGCGGACCGGGGCCGAATTCGACGCCGTTCATGGTTCAAGCGCAAAACCTCGTGATGGCTTATACCTATCCTCGTAAAAAACGAGATGGAAAATCGATGGATTTTTTCGTCTGCAAGGGTGTAGCGAAGGGGGAGCGGGGGGAACGGCACGCCGTTTGCCTGCGCTCCGCCTGCAAAACAGTATCGGTTTGCATTCGATGCGCCCACAGTGAAGTGGACAGACGGAAAAAGACGCGATTTAACTATTATGTTTTTTGCGAGGATGGGTATTAACCCGGCAAGACTGTTGCGGATGGTATCTCGCGCGTTTCAAAAACATGAGCACGGCGCCTGCTCCTGCGGGATCACAGTTTTTCCCGGCTTAATGAAGGCAGCGCTCTTTCTACTTGCTCCAGAAAATCCTGATATTGAATCGGCTTGACAATATATCCGTCGCAACCGGCATCGAACATCCTTTGTTCATCGCCTTTCATCGCAAATGCAGTGAGTGCGATGATCTTGATGTGGTGCGTCGCCTCGTCTGCTTTCAACAGGCGCGTGGCGCTCAGGCCATCCGTGCCCGGCAGCAGGATGTCCATCAGGATCAAGTCCGGGCGATGCTGCTTTGCCATGGCGATGCCGTCGTCTGCATTGTCGGTATGCAGCACCTGGCAGCCTAACCTGGTGAGCAGCAGCTTCACCAGTTTCATGTTGGCTGGCGTGTCTTCCACCACCAGTACTTTTGCGCTCATCAATTTGTTCTCCCTGTCATTGCGAGGACGCGGCGCACTTCGCCGGTAAACCTGTTGTGGTTGAAACTGGTTTTTTCGAGGATGCTTGCCGCACGGCCATCCAATGCGGCCCGGTCGGCGTCATTCAAGGTTTTCGCAGTGACGATCACCAGCGGGATCGTGGCTGTCTCCGGGGCGCTTTGCAGCGCGTGGATCACGTCGAAGCCGCTGACTTCCGGCATCAGCAAATCCAGCACGATCAAGTTCGGCTTTTCGCGCCGGGCGCTCTCAATTGCTTCCACGCCCCCATAGGCTCGCAATACGGTGTAGCCTGGTTCGGCCAGATAGGCTGCCAGCAGATCGACGGCGTGCGGATCGTCATCTGCCACCAATACTTTCAACATGGCTTTGTCAGGCAGTATTCCCAGATTTTCCAGCGCAAGCAACATGTCGCTGCGGTGTACCGGCTTCTGCAAAACCTGGGCCGCGCCCAGCGATAATCCTTTTTGCTTGTCGGCTACGATGGAGACAATGATCACCGGGATATGTGCAGACGGCGAACTGGGATGCTTGATGGATGCCAGCAAATCCCAGCCGTACATGTCCGGCAACAGGATGTCGAGAATGATGACCGCCGGTTGCCGTGCCGCCAGCAATTCGAGTCCGGCGGCTGCCGTGGCGGCATGCAGGACTTCCAGTCCTTCCGATTCCATCTGGCGTATGAGCAATTCGGCGGCGCGACTATTGTCTTCGATCAATAATGCCAGTGGCGGGCCGGCATCACTCGTCGTGTGAGGTACGGCTTGCGGGTGTTGCGGCGGTTCGGTCTCGGTTTCGCGCCATGGCAACCAGACCGTAAAGCAACTGCCAGTCTCAGGCGTACTGGCAAGCGCCACGGTACCGCCATGCAAGCGCGCCAGCTTCTGCACCAAGTCCAATCCCAAGCCGGTCCCTTCGGTTTTTATCATCTTGGATTGATCCAGTTGGGAGAAGGGCTGGAACAGCTGTGGCACATCTTCCGGCGCGATGCCGTGGCCGCTATCCGTGACGGAAATTTCGAGGAAGCGCTTGAAATCGCCAGGCGGCAAGGGCAGGCGCAAACTGCTCGGTTCGTTCGAACGCCAATCTTCGATGGCCTGACGTCCGACGATCTGTGCGTGCAGCGTCACCTTGCCGCCGTCGGGCGTAAACTTCACTGCATTGGACAGCAGGTTGTAGACGATCTGCTTGGTCTTGCGCGCATCGCCGATCATCTTGGGAAAGGGCTCCGGCGCATCGAGCCTCAAGTGAATGCGATGGTTTGCCGCTGCTTCCTTGACGATGGTCAATCCGTTCTGCAGGATAGAGTGGAGATCAAGCGTCTCCAGTTCAAGCGTCATCTTGCCGGCCTCGATCTTCGACAGGTCGAGAATGTCGTTGATGAGCGAAAGCAAATGTCGCCCGCTGGTGTAGATGTCGCCAATGTATTCGCGCTGCTGTTCCGTCAAGTCGCCGACCAGTCCGTCCTTGAGCACATCGGAGAAGCCGATGATGGCGTTGAGCGGAGTGCGCAGTTCATGCGACATGTTGGCCAGGAATTCCGACTTGAGGCGGTCCGCGATTTCCAATTGCTGGGTCTTGTCTGCCAGGACGTCGTTGAGGGAAGCAAGTCTTGTGCTGAGTTGCTGCAGGTCATTGGCTTTGCGATGTTCGCGATCATGCGCAGCGGCCAATTGCGCGTACAGCAAGCCGTTCTCTAAGAGTAATACCAGCAATACGAAACTGGCCGCCAGCAAGCCGTAAATCCGGCCGGCATAAAAGCCGAGATCGAAACGGCCGCCGTTGAGTACCGCCGACAAGGCGATGTCGAGCAGCCATACGCACATCACCACCATCAGCCACCAATCCAGTACCGAATGCGGCCGGCTCCGCCACAGCACCAGCAGCGCAATCAGGCTCAAAATCCAGACGCTCGATATCACCCCGATCATTGCCGATGTATAACGATTGGCTTGCATGATGGCAGGCAGAAAATCATGGCCCGCCGTTGCCAGGGAAGTGCAGGCAATTGCTATGAGCAGCATCGTCGCAACGGCTGACGCGATGCCGAAGCGCATCCGACGTGCGGGCGCCTCTGGTTCATTCTTGCGTAACGCGTAAGCGATGACAAACAACGGAAAGCCGCCATGCCAGATCATGTAAAGCCAAGCCGTGCTTTGCGGACCGGCGCCGAGCAGGCCGGTTGGCGCAAACAATCCGGGGAAGGTAAGGGCATGGGCTACCGCGATGAAGGCGGTAAACAGATAGCCGCAAGCGAGAATCAACAACGCGCGCAAGCGCAAGATGTTGTACTGGCTGAACAGCAAGGCGGCGGTAATCAAGTCATTGACTACCAATGCCGATTCGTAGATCGGGATGAATGCAGGCACCGGAAGCAAAGGTGTTTTTGCGAACGGCGCAACTGCTGCAAACACCAATGCGGCGCTCGCCAAGACCGCCAATGCCAAGCGACGCTCGCTGTGTGCTGCAGGCAAGGTCGACAGGAATGCAGGGTTTTGGTTTGTAATGTCACGCGCCATATTTCTCCCGTTTTTCAAGCAAAAATATCGCCGCCGCATATGCCGCACCTCATGCTTCGTGTCAGGGCGCAATTGCTGCCGATTCTTTGCTTTTTAAGCGTCTTATCTTATACCAATCTTTCTAAAAAACAGGGGAGGAGAACCCTCTCTTTTTTGCTTGAGATTCGGCATGGCATGGCTTGCTTCTCTTTACAAATTTGTAAACGCTGGTCGCCTATAGGTTATTGCCAACAATGAATGAACTTTACTTATGTCATGTACTCGAAGCAATTCACATGTAAGGGAAACCTTGCGTTCCTGAATAATTTATCCGAAAAACCCAACCACGCAAAACCTTCCTATGGGGCACTTTGAACGAAAATAATTCTATTTGCCGTTCTTGAACAAATGGCAAGAGGAAATTATTTGGCTTTTGGGTTGAACTTGAAATTCATCGACGATGCACTAGACTTGTAACCTTGATTAAGCCGTTTCTCTTCAAGTGAATTGCATCTGCTCGAAACTCTACTCAAGTTGACTCAGTCGTTCCCGTAGCGCCTTTTGCGGGTGGCAAGCATTCAAGGAGATTAAATGTTAACGGTCACTTACGCTCTTGTCACAATTTCTGTCGAACAAAAAAAAACGCGGGGCCTTTTATCTGTCCTTCAGCAACAAATCCAGCGCCATGCCCAAGAACCGAAACCGGCTGACCGTAGTCGTTTTGATGCCATCTTGTATCAACTGGTGCAGTTCGATGAAGCCTGCCGTTGGCGCAATGTCGAACGCTACGTCATCCCTGCTCTGCGCAAGGTCAGCAATGAAGCCGATCAGCTGATTGCGGAATTGGAAGAGCTGAGCAGCGAGGCGGAAGGCATACTCAGATCGATTCGTGGCCGTACCTGGATCGCATTTGAACAAGGCGTCGAAAGCATCAGCGATCTGTATAACGCAATGGAACAATATTGCCAAAATCTGTGCCGGCGCTTGACGAAAGAAGAAGAGGAGTTGTTTCCAATCGCACAGCGTGTGATATCGGGCGAAGAATGGTTCGATATCGCGGCCCAATTCATTTCTCATGACGCGGAAATTCACGCGCACAAGCCGGTGCCGTCCAACGGGACGCATGCGATCATGCCGGTTCGTGGTGCGGCGCATCGCGGCACGCATTTACATTCGATTACCAACTGAGCATGAAGCGGGCCGCACCTGCGTCGGCAGATGCGGCCTTGGTTGGTTTCTTTTCAATTCAAATCCCTGTTTTCCATTTTCGTTCGCCGTGCCGTCTTGCTTTGGCTGGCGCTCGTCGCCAGCGTGCAGAAAGAAAGGCATGGAAAGCTGTACTCTTCCGGGACGTCATACACGATAGAGTTAAAATCGGGCATCCACCTCGCGCGCAGGACAAGCGCCGCAGGCTGAATATTCCCGACATCAACTCTACCGGAGACGCGCTTGGATTCACCCTCCCTCGATATGATTGCCATCGGCATCAGCAGCTTGCTGCTGCTTTTGTATTACGTCTTTCTCATGATCCGGGTACGCAGCAATCCGGATTTCACGATTCACGCAATTAATCGGAAAGCGCGCTGTCTCTGGGTCAAAGACGTGATGAACAACCCGGACAAGGACGTGATGGCAGTCCAGACCATACGCAATTTTGCGATGGCTGCCACCTTTCAGGCGTCCTCGGCAATTCTGCTGATTCTTGGAACCTTGACGCTGTCGGGGCAGGCCGAGAGTTTGGCCAAGACTTGGCATGTGCTGAGCATCAGCGGCTCGCAGGCGGCCGAGTGGTGGATCGTCAAAATCATTTGTTTGTTGACGGTATTGATTGTGGCTTTTTTTGCGTTTGCATCGGTGATCCGTCTGCTCAACCATGTGGTTTTCATGATCGCCTTGCCGCAGGCCGATGCAAACGGCATGTTGTCTCCGGAAAACGTGGCGAGCCGTCTGAATCGTGCGGGTTTTTTTTATCGTGTCGGGATGCGTGCGTTTTTCATCACGGTGCCGCTGGTGTTCTGGCTATTCGGACCGTGGTTTCTGGTGGTGGCAACGATAGGTTTAGTATTGGTTCTTTATTATCTCGATAGAAATCCAATGGTGGCGATGGACTAGTGCTGAGACGCATAAATTTCCACACATAAAAGTGTGCCTTGCCGCGCCATACGTCGCCTCGCCGGCCGCGTTGGAATCCTCGCGATAGGCCGGCTATCGCTGCGGTTCGCGCCTAGTTTGACGCAACAATTCATCACTTTTATTTGTTTCCAAATTTATGAGTCTCAGCACTAGCGTCTGTTTGAGTCATACTGACTCTAGGGATTTCACGCAAGGAGCAAGTCATGGGAGAACACAGGATTGAGCGCGACACGTTCGGCACGATAGAAGTACCGGTAGAACGATTGTGGGGCGCGCAGACGCAGCGTTCACGTGAACACTTCCGCATCTCCAGCGAACGCATGCCGGAAGAGTTGATCGTCGCCTTGGCCGTGGTCAAGCGCGCCTGTGCCTTGGTCAATCGCGATCTCGGGCGCTTGCCCAGGGATAAGGCCGAAGCGATCGTCAGGGCGGCCGAAGAAGTGATCGCCGAATTGCATACGCAAGAGTTTCCGCTCTCGGTGTGGCAGACCGGTTCCGGCACCCAGACCAACATGAACATGAATGAAGTGCTGGCCAATCGCGCTTCGGAATTGCTGGGAGGCGAGCGCGGCGAAGCGCGCCTGGTGCATCCCAACGACGAAGTCAATCTCGGTCAATCTTCCAACGATATTTTCCCGACCGCGATGCACGTTGCCGCCTGTCTCGGGGTCACCAACGACTTGCTGCCGGCATTGCGTGAACTGCGCGCCACGCTGGAAGACAAGTCGCGCGCTTTTGGCGGCATTGTCAAGATCGGCCGCACGCATTTGCAGGATGCAACGCCGCTGACCCTGGGGCAGGAATTTTCCGGCTATGTGGCGCAACTGGATCACGCCGAATTTATCATCGAGGCCGTGCTGCCGGCATTGCATGAACTGGCGGTCGGCGGTACTGCGGTCGGCACCGGTTTGAACACGCACGCGGACTTCGGCGAACGCGTCGCCGCCGTGCTGGCGCATGACAGCGGCATGCCGTTCAGGAGCGCAGGCAACAAGTTCGCCGCGCTGGCTGCGCACGATGAACTGGTGGCCGCGCACGGCGCACTGAAGACGCTGGCTGCCGCACTGATGAAGATCGCCAACGACATACGCTGGATGGCGTCCGGGCCGCGCTCGGGTATGGGGGAAATCAGCATTCCGGAGAACGAACCGGGCAGCTCGATCATGCCGGGCAAGGTCAATCCGACCCAATGCGAAGCGCTCACCATGCTGTGCTGCCAGGTCTTCGGCAATGATGTCGCGATCAACTTCGGCGGCGCATCGGGTAATTTCGAACTGAACGTCTACAAGCCCTTGATTTCCCATAATTTCTTGCAGAGCGTGCGCCTGTTGGCTGACGGCATCGGCAGTTTCGATGAGCATTGCGCGCGCGGCATTGAAGCCAATCGGGAACGCATTGCCGAATTGAGAGAGCGCTCGCTGATGCTGGTGACGGCGCTGACGCCGCACATCGGTTACGAGAAAGCGGCGCAAATTGCGAAGCGGGCGCATCGCGACGGCACGACCTTGAAGCAGGCCGCGCTGGATCTCGGCTATGTCAGCGAAGAAGAATTCACGCGCTGGATCGATCCTTTGGCGATGACGCATCCCGATGAAAAATAAGCAAGGCGGCCTCATACTTTTTCAACTGAAAAGTTCTCCTTTTTTCCGATATCCTTATGGCAAGTGCTTGCATTCATGCAAACGATTTCCCGAAAAGGCCAAAAAAACTCTCATCAAATCGGCTCTCCCTCCCATAATCATGGGATTGCCTCATGGAAATTACCTGCTAACTTTCAGTAAACTCGCCCTTGCCTCATTTCGGTTCATTTTCGTTTTGAAAAAAGAAAATGAAAGATCGCGCTTTCTCTGATATATCCGGCAAGAAATGGTGAATCCTCCAGCGGCGGATTTAGGGAGAAAATCAATGAAAGTGGCAAACATGAAAATCGGTGTCCGGCTGGGCGCCGGCTTCGGATTGGTGCTGGCGCTGATGGTGATGTTGATAGCGACCATGCAAACGCGCTTGCACGGCATCGGCGAGGTCAACAACAAGATCCTGGAAAAGGATTGGGGCAAGGCGGATGCTGCCAACACCATCAATACCACAACACGCGCCAATGCCCGCTCGACAATGGAACTGTTGATCAGGACCGAGCCCGCGCAGATGACGAGAATTTTCGCGCGCATCGAAGCCAACAAGAAGATTATCGACGAAGCGCTGGAAACGCTTGACAAGTTGATCTATCTGCCGGATGGGCGCGCATTGTTGGCAAAAATCAAGGAACAGCGCGGCCAGTATGTCGCCTCCTTCACCAAGGTCAGCAAACTGATCGTCGAAGACAAGCGCGACGAAGCGAGCAAGATGATGCTGGCGGAAACTCTGCCTGCGTTGGATGCGCTTCAGGAGTCGGTCAAGAGCATGTCGGAGCTGCAGAAAAGAAATGTCATGGAAAGCGGCGTCGAAGCCAAGCAAAACATCGAGGCCGCCGGCACCCAGATGATCGTTCTGGGCTTTGCGGCGGTATTGCTGGGGATCGGCCTCGCCTTCTGGATCACGCGTTCGATTACACGGCCGATGAAGCATGCGGTGAAGATTGCGCAGACTGTCGCTGCCGGCGATTTGTCCAGTCGCATCGATGTGAACAGTACGGATGAAACCGGTCAATTGCTGCGGGCCCTGAAGAATATGAACGAGAGCCTGGCGCGCATCGTCGGGCAGGTGCGTACAGGCAGCGACACTATCGCCGCCGCATCCAGCCAGATCGCCACCGGCAATCTCGACCTGTCCTCGCGCACCGAGCTGCAAGCCGGCTCGCTCGAAGAAACCGCCGCCGCGATGGAGGAATTGAACGATACCGTCAAGCGCAACGCCGAGCATGCGCAGCAGGCCAGCGGGCTGGCCGTGTCTGCATCTGAAGTGGCACTGAAAGGCGGGGCGATGGTGTCGCAAGTGGTCGAGATGATGGGGACCATCAACGCCTCGTCGACAAAGATCGTCGACATCATCGGCGTCATTGACGGCATCGCTTTCCAGACCAATATCCTGGCCTTGAACGCAGCAGTGGAGGCGGCGCGCGCCGGTGAGCAGGGACGCGGTTTTGCCGTGGTGGCGGCCGAGGTCAGGAACCTGGCCCAGCGTTCTGCCAATGCCGCCAAGGAAATCAAGACTCTCATCAGCAATTCGGTTGAGCAGGTCGAAACCGGCGCTGCTCTGGTCGACCAGACCGGCGCCACCATGAATGAAATCGTTGCCAGCATCAAGCGGGTGACTGATTTGATGGCAGAGATGACGGTTGCTATCCAGGAAGAGGCGGACGGCATTGGACAAATCAATCAAGCCGTCGGACAGATGGATGCGATCACGCAGCAGAATGCCGCGCTGGTTGAAGAGTCGGCCGCGGCGGCGGAATCATTGCGTGGGCAGGCCGCCGATTTGGCGCGGGTCGTCGGCGTATTCAAGCTTGACAGCCCCCAGAAGGGCGGTGTCCAAAATTCCAAGCCGGATATCGCACGGCAAGCCCACGCCGATGTGGTCACTTTGCTTCGGAAGGTGCGCCCGAAGCCTGTGGCGATGCCGGCGCCGCGCGTGAAAAGCCTGGCCTATGCCAAACCAGCGCGTGCCGCTGGGCGGCAACGATAAATACGTGGCGCATTCACGGCGCCTGAAAATAATGCTGGCAGTGCAGGCGAATGCGGCGCTGCAATCCCGGCCGGCTTGGTTCGAAATCCTCCACACACAGGCCTGCGCCGGCGCGAGCTGGCCAGGATGTGATCCTGCCGCAGATACGTCTTCAGGTCGAGCACGCCATGTATCTGCGGATGGCCTTTGCGTGCCGCCATCACCGTCTTGTCCACCATGATCCAGCTGTGCAGGATGTCGAAGGTCAGCGGCAGCACATCGATCGTTACAGCGCATATAATTTTCCACACCTGAAATGTACAAGCGTACTTTGGCCCGCGTCGCTTTCGGCAAACCGATCGCGGAGCAGAGCATGACGCTGAAGCGCATCGCCGAAGCCCGCATCATGATCGACCAGGCGCGCTTTTTGGTGCTCAACGCGGCAGCGATGACGGATACCGTCGGCAACAAGGTCGCAGCCAAGGAAATCGTGATGATCAAGGTGGCGGCGCCAGTCATCGCGTGCCAAGTCATCGATGGGTCGATCCAGGCGTACGGCGGTGCCGGTATGGCCGATGAATTCCTGGCGTATGCCTATGCCAGCGCGCGTTCGCTGCGCATTGCCGACGGCCCGGAGGAAGTGCATCGCAACCAGATCGGCAAGATGGAATTAAAAAAGTACAAAATACGGACATAAAGGCATCCGCATGAAAAAGTGAGCAGAGGACCGGCAATAAACCTAAAATAGTTGAACTACGGCTCATCCTGCGAGAGGAACCCATGAAGCTCGCAAAACGGAACATCGACATCGGCTTATTCACCAACCGGCGCGACGAGCAATTGGCATTTTGGCGCGATATCGCCGGCCTCAAGTTCGACCATTGCTTGAAGCTGAGCGGCGGCGTGGAACAGCATCGCTTTCATGCTCATGCGAACGGTGCTGTCCTCAAAATCAATGAAGCGCCCGATCCTCTGCCGGATTGCCCGGCGGCTGGCCTGCTGGGATTGTTGATCGCGCGCCCCGGCTTGCGAGCTTCGCGCGATCATTTCGACCCGGACCGCAACGAGATTTCTCTTGTTCCACCCGGCTATCACGGGGTCACTTCGGTTGGCTTGCGCTTGGGGGCCTCCGACCTCGCCGCATCGGAGCGTTTTTACGCCGAAGCTCTGAGTATGGAGGCGATCGGCTTGAAGACTTTACGCTGCGGCGATTCGCTGATCTTCCTGCAACCGCAAACCCGGGCCCAGCAAGTGGCCGATCTGGCCGCCAAGGGTTACCGCTACATCACTGTGCAAGTGCAGAACTGCGACCGCGCCCATGCCCACGCCTTGGCGCACGGCGCACGCGAGGCGAAAGCGCCGATGACGCTGGGTACCGCCGCGCGCGTGTCTTTTGTGCTTGATCCTGATGGAACCTGGATCGAATTGTCGGAGCGCGCGTCGCTTACCGGTGCGCCGCTCGCGGTTTGAAGCGCGACTCGAAAAATCAGCAATCGCTCCGGCGTCAGCGGATTTTGCTACTCGGGAGGCTTCTATAGAATAGAGCCCCCGGAAGAGGTGGAGATGTGTTTCCGCCTGCGATTAAAATACCGCCATGAGCAAACAATTCTCTCCTGCCTGCGAGCGTAACCGCGAACCGATATGTGCGATCCTGCGCGAGGTTCTTGCTGGCCATGAATACCTGTTGGAAATCGGCAGCGGTACCGGCCAGCACGCCGCATTCTTCGGCGCGCAACTGCCCCACCTGATATGGCAAACCAGCGATTTGCCACAGAATCATCCAAGCATCAATGCATGGCTGCAGGAGGCGCAGCTTGCCAACGTCCTGCCGCCGCTGGCACTCGACGTCAATGGCACCGCCTGGCCCAGCAGGCGATTTGACGCGGTGTTCAGCGCCAACACCTGCCACATCATGGCTTGGCCGCAAGTGGAGGCGATGTTCGCGGGCGTCGGACGTATCCTGCAGCCGGGCGGCGTATTGTGCATTTACGGCCCGTTCAACTATGGCGGCGCTTTCACCAGCGCCAGCAATGCACAGTTCGATGCATCCCTGAAAGCCCAGGCCGCGCATATGGGAATACGCGATTTCGAGGCGATGGATGCATTGGCCAAGGAACAGGGGCTGACGCTGCAGGCGGATCACGCGATGCCCGCGAATAACCGCTTGCTGGTGTGGCGGCGTGGCTGATTCCGGTATTGATGGTTCGCTTGAATTGTATGTTTGCTAATTATTATGAGAGGCGAATCGAGGTACGGCCAAGCTTCGCAAACCCGATCAACCAGCCTGAAACCGGCGGCGGAGCTTGCTTGCTTAGACACTATGGCATAAGCATATAACTCCTTCGCAGTAAAAGCTGGCTGCTTAATGCGGTAAAATCTCAGTTCTTTCCCACCCACTCAATACTATGGCTGCCTTTAATACCGAGCGCGTACTTAGCGTGCACCACTGGAACGACACCTTATTCAGTTTCAAGACCACCCGCGATCCCGCTTTCCGTTTTCATAACGGTCATTTCGTGATGCTGGGTCTGGAAGTCGAAGGCCGGCCGCTGATGCGTGCTTACAGCATCGCCAGCGCCAATTACGAGGAACACCTCGAATTCCTGAGCATCAAGGTTCAGGACGGTCCACTGACTTCGCGTCTGCAGCATCTGAAAGAAGGTGACGAAGTGCTGGTCAGCCGCAAGCCGGTCGGCACCTTGGTGTTGGACGACCTTTTACCGGGTAAAAATCTGTACCTGTTCGGCACCGGCACCGGCTTGGCCCCTTTCATGAGCATCATCAAGGATCCGGTCACCTATGAGCGCTTTGAAAAGGTGATCCTGGTGCACGGCGTGCGCCAAGTCAGCGAATTCGCATACAAGGACTTCATCAGCGAAGACTTGCAGGAGCACGAATATCTCGGCGACATGATTCGCCAGCAATTGATTTACTACCCGACCGCGACCCGCGAGCCGTTCCGCAATCAGGGCCGCCTGACCGATCTGATCAATAGCGGCAAGTTGTTTGCCGATATCGGCATGCCCGTGATGACGCCGGAACATGACCGTGCAATGTTATGCGGCAGTCCGGCCATGCTGAAGGACACTTGCCACATCCTGGATGCCAAGGGGTTTGTCGCCTCGCCGCATACCGGCACGCCGGGTCAGTATGTGATCGAACGGGCATTTGTCGAGAAATAAAATGCTGGACTTGATCGTGCAGAAGCAGGTCAAGTCAAGCCCGCGAAACCTCATCAGGCGAGCGCCGGCGTGGCCTGCTTCTACATGATGTCGACAATCAAACCAGTGTATGTCCCGCGTCCAGCAGCAGGCGTTTTGCCCGCTCCAATAGCGGCTGTTTGATCAACAAATAATCCGTGTCGAAGGTGGATACCAGAAAAATACCCACCTCGCCTTCCGATAGGGGGCGAATGACCGCCAATGCAATGCCGGTCTGATCGAACGCGAACGGCCCCAGGAACTGGAAGCAAACCCAGTCGCGGTCGGCGTGGATTTCTTGCGGCATGCGTTCTGCGCGGCACACGATCGACAATTCTTCCTCGGTGCGGCTGATCGAGACGAAACCCGTTCCGTCTGCCCAGGCCGGGACAAGTTCGCCGGCGGCCAGGCGGCCGATTGCGTAGCTGCCGTCCAGCATTTTCAACGTAATCCGCTTCTTTTCCATCTTTTCTCCTTTCTTACCAAAATAGCGATACTGCGATCGCCCACATCAACAGGGCGATGCAACTGTCCAGCACGCGCCAGGCCATCGGCTTTGCAAACAATGGGGCGGCAAAACGCGCGCCCATACCCAGGCCGACAAACCAGAATGCCGAGGACAGCATGGCGCCCAAGGCAAACAGGAGACGATCGTCTCCCGTTTCTTGCGCGCCGATCGAACCCAGCAATACGACCGTGTCGAGATACACGTGCGGGTTCAGCAGGCTGAAGGCGAAGGCGGTGGCAATGATGGCTGCATGGGTCGGCGCTGCGCGCAAGTTGCTTGCTGCCTGCGCCGCCGGACGCCATGCCGCATATGCGGCGCGCAAACCGTAGCCGGCTAAAAATGTCATGCCGATCCATTTCGCGGCCAGCAGCCAGGATGGATGTTTGGCAAACAGGGCGCCCATCCCGGCTACCCCTGCCGCGATCAGCAAAGCGTCGCACAGGATGCAGATCGGGATGCAGGTAAGTACATACTGGCGCTGCAATCCCAGCCGTAGAACGAAGGTGTTTTGCGCGCCGAGCGCGATGATCAGGCCGCCGCTGAGGCCCATTCCTTTGACAAATGCCGTGCCGTCCATCGCCATCTTTCGTTCACATGATGAATGACGGACAGGTTAACTCAGGCGATAATATAAATAAAATGAATGATTTTAATTATAAATAAGTATGACTTATGGATAAACTCGATTATCGCGGACTTGCCGCGTTGGACGCGGTGGCAACACACGGCAGTTTCGACAAGGCGGCGGTGGCGCTTTTCATCAGTCAATCGGCTGTGTCGCAGCGCATTCGGACGTTGGAGGAAATGGCCGGGCGTTTGCTCATCGTACGCAGCCAGCCGCCGCAGCCGACCGCCTTGGGTCAACGCATGATTGCGCACTACCGCCAGGTCAAATTGATGGAGGCCGCACTCGATGGCGAACTGGGGCAAGGCGGCATGCCGGAAATACCGGTGGCCGTGAATGCCGATAGCCTCGCGACTTGGTTTCCTGAAGCACTGTCCGGCTTGCTGGCGGCACATGCGTGTCAAGTGCGAATCCAGGTCGACGATCAAGATCACACCCTGCGCCTGCTGCGCGAGGGCAGCGTGTTCGCCTGCGTTACCAGTTCGACCGAACCGGTGGCCGGCACTACGGCGACGCGTTTGGGGGTGATGCGCTATGTCTGCGCGGCGACGCCGACGTTTGCTTCGCAGTGGTTTGGGGGTGGCTTGACGGCGGAGGCGGTGCAGCATGCACCGGCGGTCGTGTTCGATCGGAAGGATGCGCTGCATGAGCGTTTTCTGGCTCAGCAGATAGGATGGAACGGACCGTTTCCGCACCATGCGCTACCGTCTTCGGAAAGTTTCGTGCGAATGATCCAGGGCGGATGGGCTTACGGGATGGCCCCTGTTCTACAGGTTCGGGAGGCGCTTGCGGCTGGGGAATTGGTCGAGCTGAAGCCAGGCACCGGGCTTGATGTACTGCTGGTCTGGCATAGGTGGAATATTCAAACTGCCTTGACCAGGGCATTGTCGGAACAGGTGATCCAGACTGCGGGAAAACGGTTGATTTAAGAAAAGATGGCCGGACTCCTTCTGGTACGAGACTTCACGGCAGAGAGTAACCTGCAAGGAGAGACGCCCCTTGCCTGCGCTGACCGGACACGACTCGCTGAAAGAGGGCTTGCGGCAGCTTCTTCAAGCAGTACCAGTCCCCATGATATAGTTTAAGCTTAAAGTATATTTGGCAGTGAGATGATGTCTGTATATCGACGTCGCCAGCCCTATTCAATCGACCGCAGAAGAGATGCATGCAAGCGCCTACACGGACACTTTCGCCCGCGACAATTTACCGCCGCGCGAGCAGTGGCCGGAACTCCTGTTTGACCTGCCTGAGCTGCAATACCCGAACCGCCTGAACTGCGTGGCCGAGCTGCTGGACAAGGTAGCCGCTGGCGGATGCGCCGACAAAACTGCCATTTGCAATTACCAGGAAAACTGGAGCTACGCGCAATTGCTGGATAAGGTCAACCGTATCGCGCATGTACTGCGGGGTGACATGAAACTGGTGCCCGGCAATCGGGTATTGCTGCGCGGCGCCAACACGCCGATGATGGCGGCTTGTCTGTTGGCCGTGATGAAGGCCGGTTGCATCGCGGTGCCGACCATGCCGCTGTTGCGCGCCAAGGAATTGAGCGTGATTATCGGCAAGGCGCAAGTGAATGCCGTACTCTGTTCAGCCGATCTCAAAGCGGAAATGGAGGCGGCGCGTAGTCAAACGGACGGGCCGCAAACCACGGTGTATTTCAACGATGCGGCACCGGATGCGTTGGAACAATTGATGGCGGCCAAGTCATCTGCCTTCGATGCGGTCGATACGTCGGCGGAAGATATTTGCCTCATCAGCTTTACTTCGGGCACCACCGGCATGCCGAAGGGCACGCTGCATTTTCATCGCGACATACTGGCGATCTGCGACTGCTTTCCGCGCTCCACTTTGCAATCGCACGCACGGGATATTTTCATTGGTACGCCGCCGCTGGCTTTCACCTTTGGATTGGGCGGCATGCTGCTGTTCCCGCTGCGCGTAGGTGCCGCCACCGTGTTGCTGGAGAAGCTCACGCCCGAATCGCTGTTGCAGGCGCTGCAGGATTTCCGCGCGACCATCTGTTTCACCGCGCCGACTTTTTATCGCCAGATGGCGCCGCTGGTTGCGCAATACGATTTATCCAGCCTTGAGAAAACCGTATCGGCAGGCGAAGCCTTGTCGGTTGCGTCGCGTGCCGCCTGGCTGGAGGCCAGTGGCCTGGACATGATCGACGGCATCGGCACGACCGAAATGCTGCATATTTTTATTTCCGCAGCCGGCGGCGATATTCGCCCCGGTGCGACCGGCAAGCCGATTCCCGGCTATCGCGCTTGCGTGCTGGATAGGGACGGCATTCCGGTCCCGCCCGGCGTGATTGGACAGCTCGCGGTCAAGGGGCCGACCGGCTGCCGCTATTTGGCTGATGAACGCCAGGGACATTACGTGCACCAGGGGTGGAACCTGACCGGCGATGCCTACGAAATGGATGTAGACGGTTATTTCTGGTATCGCTCTCGCATCGATGACATGATCATTTCCGCCGGCTACAACATCGCCGGCCCGGAGGTCGAAGACGCGCTGTTGAAACATCCTGCGGTTGCCGATTGCGGCGTGGTCGGCGTTCCCGACGATGAGCGCGGGCAGATCGCCAAGGCTTTTGTCGTGCTGAAAGCCGGGCAGATGCCGACGGTGCAATTGCAAAAGGATTTGCAGGACTTCGTCAAGCAAACGATCGCCCCCTACAAATATCCGCGTGCGATTGAATTTCGCAGTACGTTGCCGCGTACCGAGACCGGCAAATTGCAGCGCTATAAATTGCGCAGCCAAGAGGAAGCGTCATGAAAATCGTTTGTATCGGCGGCGGGCCGGCCGGTTTGTATTTCAGTCTGCTGATGAAGAAGCAAAATCCGGCGCACGAGATCACCGTGATCGAGCGCAATCGCCGCAACGATACCTTCGGCTGGGGTGTGGTGTTTTCCGATCAGACCATGGACAACCTTGCCAACGCCGACGAGCCGACCGCGCAAAGCATTCTGCAAGCCTTTAATCATTGGGACAGTATCGACATTCATTTCAAGGGACGTACCGTAAGGTCCGGCGGCCATGGCTTTTGCGGCATTGGACGCCAGCGTTTGCTGAATATCCTGCAGCAGCGCTGCGAAGAACTCGGCGTCAAACTGGTCTTCGGGACCGAGGTCGGCGACGACCAGGTACTTGCGAAAGAATCCGATGCCGACCTGGTGATCGCATGCGACGGTTTGAACAGCCGCGTGCGCCTGCGTTATGCAAGCAGTTATCTGCCTGACGTCGACACGCGCCGGTGCCGCTTCGTCTGGCTCGGCACCAGGAAATTGTTTCCGGCGTTTACCTTCGCCTTCGAACAAACCAGGCACGGCTGGTTCCAGGCCCATGCTTATCAATACGATGGCGACACCGCGACCTTCATCGTCGAGACTCCGGAACAAGTTTGGTTGAAATCGGGTCTGGACAAGATGAGTCAACAGCAAGCCATTGCGTTTTGCGAAAAACTGTTCGCCAAGCATCTGGACGGCCATGCACTCTTGAACAACGCTTCGCATCTGTATGGCGCTGCGAACTGGATCAAGTTTCCTCGCATCGTCTGCAGCAACTGGGTGCATTGGAACAAGATCGGCGCCAAGCGCGTGCCGGTAGTGTTGATGGGCGATGCCGCGCATACCGCGCATTTTTCTGTCGGCTCCGGCACCAAGTTGGCGTTGGAAGACGCGATCGAACTGGCACGCTGTCTCCAAAGGTTTGATGAGCAGGAACTGGAGCAGACGATGGCGGCTTATCAGCAAGCACGTGCAGTTGAAGTCATCAAGATCCAGAGCGCGGCGCGCAATTCGATGGAATGGTTTGAAAACGTCGAACGCTACAGCGCGATGGACGCCGAGCAGTTTGCCTATTCGATGCTGACCCGCAGCCAGCGCCTGTCGCATGAGAACCTGCGTCTGCGCGATGCCGTCTATGTCGAACGACATGAGCGCTGGATCGCGGCGCGCGCCTGCGAGCAGGCCGGTATGCCGCAGCCGGAATCCGGCCGCAGTACGCCGCCGATGTTTACGCCCTTCAAGTTGCGCGGCATCGTGCTCAAGAACCGCATCGTGGTCTCGCCGATGGCGCAGTATTCGGCGGTGGAAGGCGCGCCCGGCGATTATCATCTGGTGCATCTGGGCAGTCGCGCAATGGGCGGAGCCGGAATGGTGTTTGCCGAAATGACCTGCGTCTCGGCCGATGCGCGCATCACTCCTGCATGTCCAGGGTTGTACACACCGGAGCAGACCCAGGCATGGAAGCGCATCGTCGATTTCGTGCATGGCAATACGGACGCAAAGATCGCAATTCAGCTTGGCCATGCAGGGCCGAAAGGCTCGACCCGGGCCCCATGGGACGGTATCGACCTTCCGCTGGAGAGCGGCAATTGGCCGTTGATCGCGGCTTCGGCGCAGCAGTATCTGGACGGTGTGTCGCAGACCGCGCGTGCCGCGACGCGCGAAGATCTGGCGCGCGTTCAGGCCGACTTCGTGCGTGCCGCACAAGAGGCTGCCAAGGCCGGCTTCGACTGGCTGGAATTGCATTGCGCGCACGGCTACCTGTTGTCGACGTTCATTTCGCCACTGACCAACCGGCGCGGCGACGAATACGGCGGCACGCTGGAAAACCGCTGCCGTTATCCGCTGGAAGTATTCAAGGCCATACGCGCAGTGTGGCCGCAAGACAAACCGATCAGCGTGCGGATTTCCGCCCACGACTGGGTCGAGGGCGGCATCACGCCGGATGACGCGGTGGCCATCGCCAGGCTGTTCAAGCAGGCCGGCGCCGACATGATCGACTGTTCTTCCGGCCAGGTCAGCAAGCAGGAAAAGCCGGTGTACGGCCGCATGTTCCAGCTTCCGTTCGCGGACCGTATTCGCAATGAGGCCGACATCCCGACCATTGCGGTAGGAGCCATTTTCGAAGCCGATCATATCAACGGCATCATTGCCGCCGGCCGCGCCGATTTATGCGCGGTGGCGCGGCCGCATCTGGCCAATCCGGCTTGGACCTTGTGCGAAGCCGCGAAGATCGGTTATTTGGATATCGAATGGCCGAAGCAGTATCAGGCAGGCAAATTGCAGCTGGAGCGCAACCTCGAGCGCGAGCGGCAGGCAGCGGCAGCCGACGGCGGCTGGCCCCGAGGTATCGCGAGGAATTGACGATGCCGCGCAAGCTGCCTGACAAAACGGAGAAAGACAAAGGGGAGAAAAAAAGCGGCCTTGCCGGCTGCGAATCCGCTCAGATATTCGACATGGAATCCCGGCTGACGCAAGACCATCATCAGTCTTTGAAACTGTGGCTGCGCATGCTGTCCGCCACCACCCTGATCGAAGGCGAAATCCGCAGCCGCCTGCGCAACGAGTTTGGCATCACCCTGCCGCGTTTCGATTTGATGGCCCAACTGGAACGCCATCCGGATGGTTTGCGCATGGGGGAATTGTCGAAGCGGATGATGGTCACCGGCGGCAATATTACCGCCATCACCGATCTGCTCGAACAGGAAAAAATGGTGGTGCGTGTGCCGGACCCCAGCGACCGGCGCGCCCATAGCGTAAAGCTGACGGCCGCCGGGCGGGGCGCGTTCGAGCGGATGGCGGCAGCGCACGAGCGATGGATCGCGGAATTGCTGGGCGGCTTGTCCGCGCAAGAAAAGACCAAACTGATTCAGTTGCTGTCACAGGTAAAACATCATTTAAATGATCCATCTGAAGAACAGGAATAGCCGCTTCACAAATGGATAAAGTCGAGCTAAGGAAATCATCATGCGTTATTTACCAGGCCAACCCCAGCAGCTTCCGGGCAACCGCACCAGCTTCAAAGATTATCAAGCCCGGCATTTTTTATTCGACGTCAAGGACCGGGTCGCGACGCTGATCCTGGATCGTCCCGAGCGCAAGAATCCTCTGACCTTTGATTCCTATGCCGAACTGCGTGAATTGTTTCGGGCGCTGGCCTATGCCGAGGATGTGGATGCGGTCGTGATCGCCGGCGCCGGCCAGAATTTTTGTTCCGGCGGCGACGTGCACGACATCATCGGTCCGCTGACCCGGCTCGATATGCCGGGCCTGCTCGCTTTCACCCGCATGACCGGCGAGGTGGTCAAGGCGATGCGCTCCTGCCGGCAGCCGATCGTGGCCGCGATCGACGGCATTTGCGCCGGCGCCGGCGCGATGCTGGCGCTGGCCGCCGATATTCGCTTCGGCACTTCCCGCAGCAAGACTGCTTTCCTGTTCGCCCGTGTCGGTTTGGCGGGTTGCGACATGGGTGCCTGCGCCTTGTTGCCGCGCGTGGTCGGCCAGGGCCGCGCCGCCGAACTGCTGTACACCGGGCGCAGCATGAGCGGTGACGAGGCGGAGCGCTGGGGTTTCTTCAACCAGTTATGCATTCCGGACGCCATCCTGGAGGAGGCCCGGATTTTTGCCGCCGAACTGGCGCGCGGCCCGACCTTTGCGCACGGCATGACCAAGAAAATGCTGCAGCAGGAATGGAATATGGGCATCGACGAAGCAATCGAAGCGGAAGCGCAGGCGCAGGCGATCTGCATGGCGACCAATGATTTCCATCGCGCCTATCACGCCTTCGTCGCAAAGCAAAATCCGCTGTTCGAAGGAGATTGAGATGGCGGATAAACATTATTTGAGCTGGCCCTTTCTGGAGCCGCGCCATCGCGTGCTTGAGCATGCGCTCGATGGATGGGCTGGCGAACATATCGTGCAACGGCAGGAACCGGATGTCGATACCGTCTGCCGCCGTCTGGTGCGGCAGCTAGGCGAGGCAGGCTGGCTGAAATACGCGATCGGCGGCGTCGCTCACGGCGGCGACAGCGACCTGATCGATACCCGTGCCATTTGCCTGATACGCGAGACGCTTGCGCGCCATGCCGGTTTGGCCGACTTCGCTTTCGCGATGCAGGGATTGGGCTCGGGTGCGATCACCTTGTTCGGCAGCGAGTCCAATAAGAAACAATACCTGGCGCCGATCGGCCGCGGCGAGGCGATTGCAGCATTCGCCTTGTCCGAGCCGGAGGCGGGGTCGGACGTCGCGGCGCTGCAATGCGCGGCGCGGCAGGACGGCGATCACTATGTCCTGGATGGCGAAAAAACCTGGATCTCGAACGGCGGCATCGCCGACCTGTACGTGGTGTTTGCGCGTACCGGCGAAGCGCCCGGCGCGCGCGGGATTTCGGCTTTCATCGTCGATGCCGGCACGCCGGGATTCGAGATTGCCGAGCGCATCCAAGTGATTGCGCCGCATCCGCTGGCACGGCTGAAATTCACAGGTTGCCGCGTGCCGCTCGGCAATCGCTTGGGGGCGGCGGGGCAGGGCTTCAAGGTGGCGATGGCGACATTGGATATCTTCCGCACCTCGGTTGCGGCGGCGGCACTGGGCTTTGCGCGGCGCGCGCTGGACGAAGCCTTGCGGCATGCCAGGGCACGCAAGATGTTCGGCCAGACTTTGGCCGATTTCCAATTGACCCAAGCCAAGTTGGCGCAGATGGCGACCGGCATCGACGCGGCGGCCTTGCTGACCTATCGCGCTGCCTGGGAGCGCGACCAGGGACGGCGTGTCACCAAGGAAGCCGCGATGGCGAAGCTGACCGCGACGGAAACGGCGCAGCAGGTGATCGATGCCGCAGTGCAGATGTTCGGCGGCCTGGGGGTGGTCAGCGAGCAGCCGGTGGAACGTTTGTATCGCGAGATTCGTTCTTTGCGGATTTATGAGGGGGCGACCGAGGTGCAGCAGTTGATCATTGCACGCGAGTTATTGCGCGATGCAGCCGATGCTTGAAACGAAATAGACAAGGCAGACACATATGGAATTCTTGAATCCGACCGGCTGGCCACGTCCCAAGGGCTATAGCAACGGCGTCGCTGCACGCGGCCGCACGGTGTGCGTCAGCGGCATGATCGGCTGGGATGCGCAGGGCAAATTCCCCGCCCACGACTTCGCCGGCCAAGTGCGGCAGGCTTTGCGCAATATCGTCGCCGTGCTGGCCGAAGCGCAAGCCGGTCCGCAGCATATCGTGCGCATGACCTGGTATGTGTTGGACAAAAAGGAATATGTCGCGGCTTATCCGGAGATCGGTGCCGCTTACCGCGAAATCATCGGACGCCATTATCCGGCCATGACGGCGGTGCAGGTGGCCGGCTTGATTGAAGACGAGGCGCGGGTGGAGATCGAGGTCACGGCAATGGTGCCGGAATAATCCGGCCCTTGAGCGTAGCACCTGCCGGCGGCTGCACGTCACTCTGCCGTTAGAGCAGTTTCAGCCTGACCGTACACGGCCAAGGTTGAGCCGAGAAGCGCAACC
>CBIHON010000060.1:0-24115 GCA_966211965.1 uncultured Burkholderiales bacterium
GTTCGAGCCAGAAGGGCGCATCGCCGTGTCGCAAGCCGCTTGCGCTGCATCCCTTCTGGCTCGAACGCGACCCCTAATTAGGTTCATGACAGGCTCTAGGCCAGCAGCGAGGCCGTGAGCGTTTCGATTTGCTCGGCCGATTCTTCGAGGATGCCTTGCAGCGTTTCGTCGCCCACCTGGAAGTCGATTTCCGAGCGCGGCTGCTGCGTCGTGGCGCCCGGACGGTGCGGATGCAGCGGCGAGGCCACCGGCGCCAGTTCGTTGGCCAGCAGCAGGGTGTCGCCCAGCGTCACCGGCGGACGCAGATGGATCCCGAACCAGAGCGACTCGGCCGCCTTCATGACCGACTCCGGCATCGCAAGCTGCCCCAGCACGCGGCGGCCGACTGCTTTCTCGCCGAATTCCTGCCAGCCTTCGGTTTTTCCGTCCAGCAGGCCGGGAAAATCGGAGGCGCGGTACAGCAGGTAGAATCCCCCGATCTCATGGACGATCCCGGCGAACATGGCGGTTTCGGAATCGACATGGGTGACCCGTTTTGCAAGCACATGCGCAAGCGCGGCGACGTGGGCGGTATGCTCCCATAGCTGCGCCGCCTTGGCTTGCGTGATGGGGTCGGCGCTGCTGTTTGCAAACTGGCGCATGATCTCGGCGCCGACGATCGCATGCAGGGTACGGAAACCCAATCGCATCACCGCCGTGCGTAGGCTCGTGATTTCGCCGCCCGCGCGATTGTAAGCGGCCGAATTGGCCATCGCTACCGTACGCGCGGCTATCAGCGGCGCAGTCATCAGCAGATTGGCGGCTTCTTCCAGGTTGCAGTTCGGGTCATCCAGGACACGCTTGATCCGCAGCGTGGAATTGACGTTGGTTGGGAAAGACAATTCCCCTCGGCCGGCTTGAATGGCAATCGTCCTGAAAGCTTTAAGTCTATCCATGACAAATGTTCCCCATCTCTTGATCCCAAGGCGCTTTGCAGAGTCTTGGCGAAGTGATATCGCCTGGGCCGATGCTTCCGCAGATTAACTTCCATAGATTATCACCGCCTTTGCTTGCGTTACAACATGATTTAATTTCTTCGGGAGCAGGAAATTCGATATACGCAGAGCACTGCCATTGAGGAAATGTTGGATAGACAATTGATCGAGTCAGAGCAATTGCAGCCGGTGCACCGCTCCGGGCGCTGGGATGCGCCCGGAGTAAAAAACTATCGATGGAAGTCGTTTCTCAATGCGTCATCGAAAACAGCCTTTCGACATACAGCACTTTTTAAAACAACCTCCGGGAGCCACAGGGGCAGGGGTCGTTCCTTCCCAGCTTTTCAACCAGGTATTTGTCGCCATGCACGACGCGCAGGCCGCGCTTGACTTGCGTTTCTGACGGGTAGCCCTTGCGGCGCTTACTCGTTACCTCGAAAACACACCTGTGGGGTTTTGGATTGATGTTTCATGATGCACTCCTCTTCGTGGTAGCCCCATTTGGCTTGGCTGGGGTTTGCCGAAAAAACCGGCGCATGAAAACAGGCGCCGTTCGCCTGCGGCGAAGGCGCAATTATCGCGAAATTTCATTGTCAAGCCAATTTCCGATGCCCTGCCCGATACATGAGCTGAACTAATGGGTCAGTTGAAAACATAGCATTCGTCAGCCTCCATGCCCCCTCCTATCATCAGGGCTCCATTTTGTTGAAAGGCGCGACATGAAACAAATCCTGCAATCCCTGGGGCTCGAGCTGCCGCCCCCCTCCGCTCCCGGCGCGAATTACGTTTCCTGCGCATCCGGCGGCAATCTGCTCTTCGTCTCCGGCCAGATTCCCCAGTTGAACGATGAAATACGTTTCATCGGCAAACTCGGGCGCGAATTCACCGTGGAAGAAGGCCGGCAGGCAGCGCAGCTATGCGCACTGAATCTGCTTGCCCAGATCAATGCGGCGACCGGCGGCAAACCCGAGCGCATGCGCCGCATCGTTCGGCTCGGCGGTTTTGTCAACGCGACGCCCGAATTCGAGCAACTGTCCGAAGTCGTCAACGGCGCTTCCGACTTGATGGTCGCGGTGTTCGGCGATCGGGGCCGCCATGCGCGGACCTCGGTCGGGGTCGCAGCCCTGCCTTTGGGGGTGGCGGTGGAGGTGGATGCCGTGGTCGAAATCGAGTAGGCCGGCATGAGCCTCGATCTCAAGCGCCTGCGCTCGGAAACCCCGTGCTGCAGTCTCGTCACCCACTTCAACCATGCCGGCGCTTCGCCGGCGCCGATGGCGGTGCTCGACGCCGTCACCGCGCACTTGCAGCGCGAAGCGATGTACGGTCCGATGGAGGCCGGGGCGGCGGCGGCTTCGCAAGTCGAGGCGGTGCGGCAGGCTGCGGCGGAACTCATCGGCAGCAATCCCGCCGAAATTGCCTTCGCCGCCAGCGGTTCGGCAGCGGCGGGCATGGCATTCGCCGCCTTGCCGCCCTTGCGGCGCGGCGACCGCATCCTGGTCGGGCGCCAGGAATGGGGCGGCAATCTGGCCACCATGCAGCGCGCTGCGGAAGCCGCGGGTGCGGGCATTGAGGTGATCCCTTGCGCTGCGGACGGCAGTGTCTGTACCACGGCCTTGGCCGGCATGCTCGACGCCCGGGTGCGCCTGGTTGCGTTGACCTGGCTGCCGGCGAACGGCGGCTTGATCAATCCAGCGGCAGAAATAGGACGCATCACGCGCGATGCCGGCGTGCCTTATTTCATCGACGCCGGACAAGCGTTGGGGCAAATACCGGTCGACGTCAAAGCGCTCGGTTGCGATGTCTTGAAAGGCGCGGCGCGCAAGTATCTGCGCGCGCCGCGCGGCACCGCCCTGCTCTATGTGCGGCAGGATTTCCTGAGCAAGCTGCGGCCGGCTTACCTCGATGTGGCGTCGGCACCATGGCATGGCGAGGGCTATCGCTTGCGCGACGATGCGCGGCGTTTTGAACATGCCGAAATCCCGGTCGCCGGCCTGCTCGGCCTGGGCGCTGCGCTGCGTTATGCGCTCGATCTCGGCATCGACAATATCAGCGCCCGCATCGCCAGCCTGGCGCAAGCGCTCCGCTCGAAACTCTCCTCGATCGAAGGCATCCGTCTGCATGACCTGGGCAGTACGCAATCCGGGCTGGTCTCCTTCACGCTTGCCGGTATCGAAGCGGCCGAAGTGCGCCGCCTGCTTGCGCTGCGCAAAATCAACGTGGGGGCGAACGGCATCCCGTACACGCCGCTGGATATGCAGGCGCGCGGCCTGAGGGATATCGCGCGGGCGTCGGTGTCCTACTTCAACACCGAGGAAGAACTCGACGAATTGGCAAATGCGTTGAAGGAACTGGCGCAATCCACATAAGGAAAATCAAGCAATGGACTTACAGTTGAACGGCAAGGTTGCGCTCATCGCGGGCGGCAGCAAAGGGCTGGGCTTCGGCGTGGCGCAAGCCTTGGCGCGCGAAGGCGTCGCGGTCGCGCTGCTGGCGCGTGAAGCAAAGACACTGGATGCAGCAGTGGAAAACATCCGCCGGCAAGGCGGCACGGCAGCGGGCTTCGCCGCCGACCTGAACGACTGGCCCACAGTCGAAGAAGCGTTAATCAAAGCCCGCCGGCAATTCGGCGACATCGACATCCTGCTCAACAATTCCGGCGGGCCTCCGCCTTCCTGCGTCGCCGGCATCGATGCCGCGACCTGGCAAGCGCAATTCCGCAGCATGATACTGCCGGTCTTCGGATTGACCGATCTGCTCTTGCCCGCGATGCGCCGCAATCGCTGGGGCCGGATTCTCAATATCGCTTCGTCCAGCGTGGTCGAGCCGATTGCCGCCATCGGCTTGTCCAACACCCTGCGCGCCGCAGTGGCGGGCTGGGCCAAGACCTTGTCGGGTGAAGTCGCCAGGGAAGGCATCACCGTCAACACCTTGCTGCCCGGCCGGATCGCGACCGAGCGCACCGTCGCGCTCAACCTTCGCGACGCCGAGCGGCAAGGCGTCGAGGCAGCGGTCATTGCGGCGCAAAGTACGGCGGAAATCCCGCTTGGCCGCTATGGCACGATCGAAGAGTTCGGCGCGGTCGCGGCCTTTCTCGCCAGTCCGCTGGCGTCCTACGTGACGGGTTCGCTGATCCGCGTCGACGGCGGTCTGATCCGCTCGGTATGACAGACGATAAAAATCCGGATGTACTAAAATCGGCCATTCCCTCTTTCGCAACGCCACGCCATCCCATGAACTCACTCGACCACATTACCGTCGCCGCACACACGCTGGAGCAAGGCCTGCATTACCTGCGCCACACGCTCGGCATCGACCTTCCCTACGGCGGCGAACATCCGCGCATGGGCACTCACAATCATTTGCTGCGCCTGGGCGAGTCGCTTTTCCTTGAGGTGATCGCGGTCAATCCCGCAGCGCCGCCGCCGGACCGGCCGCGCTGGTTCCAGCTCGACGATCCGGCGTTGCAGGCGCGCTTGATGGATCGCCCGCAACTGATTACCTGGGTGGTGCGCACCGACGACATTGCCTCGGCGCTCTTGGCGAGCGAGGTGCCGCTCGGCGCAATCGAACCGATGCGGCGTGGCGATTTGCGCTGGCTGATCACGTTTGCCAATGACGGCGTGATGCCGGAGCAAGGCATGATTCCGAGCCTGATCCAATGGCCGGCGGGCCCGCACCCGGCTTCACGCATGCCGGACCTGGGGTGCTCGCTGGAGAGCTTTGAAGCGGTGCATCATGACCCGGTCCGCTATCGCGCGGCGCTGGCATCGTTCGGCGCCGGGCATTGCATCGGCATCGCTCAGGCCGGGCCGGACGAGCAGCCGCATTTGCGCGCACGCATACGCACGCCGAGTGGCGTCAAAGTTTTGCTGTAGCGTGCGCCGTGCGCACGGCGCACGCTACGCGACTCTTTCCGAAGGCCGCGACGCCTGCAAAAATTCACCCGGCGCCTTGCCGAACTGTTCCTTGAACGCTGCGATAAAGCCCGAGCTCGAACCATAGCCGACATCGAATGCAACCGCGGTCACGCCGGCGCCGCCGGCAAGCTGTTCGAGCGCCCGATACAGGCGCAGCCGTTGCCGCCATTTGCGAAAACCCATGCCGGTCTGATCCGCGAACAAACGCGCCAGCGTGCGCGCCGACACATTGATGGCGGCAGCCCAGGCATCGAGTTCGCGCGCATCGGCGGGATCGCGCAACAGCGCCTCGCAAATCCGGCGCAGGCGCGGATCGCTCGGCGTCGGCAGATAAACGTCGGTTTCCGGCAGCGCCGCAAGCTCGTCGAGCAGGGTTGCGATCAATCGTCCGGCGCGGCCATGTTCATCGTATTCGACCGGCAGCGCTACCGCGGCGACGATCAATTCGCGCGCCAGCGGCAGCACTTCCACTACCCGGCAGCGCCGGCCCGCCGTGCCCGCAGCGGCGGCATCGAGATACAGGCTGCGAAAACTCACCGCGCCCAACGCGCTTACCTGGTGCTGCACACCGGCCGGAATCCATACCGCATAGCGCGGCGGCACCACGAAACTGCCAGCCGGCAGCGTGACCCGCAACATGCCGGAAATCGCGTACAGGAATTGGACCCACTCGTGGCTGTGCGCAGGGAAACGCGCGTCCGCCGCCAGGCTCTGCGCGCGCATGTAAACCGGACGCGGCAGGCGTTCCAGCGCGGGCGGTTCCATCAATAAAGCATCGTGTCCTTTTGTCGACATGAATTGGCAATTGGTCGCTATCCGGCCATACGATAGCACGGCTATCCTATGGCTTTAACAAGCGCGTCAGGACGGTGGAATCTGCGTCCGCTCAGAAATCCCTGACGCTCATCGCGGGCATGGCCCGTTTCCGGCAGAAAGGTTTATCCATGCAAATTTCCGCTATCCCGTTCGGCATCACGGACTGGTCCAAGGTCGAACGCACCGAGCACAAGGGCGAAACCGGCACCGCGTTCTGGCGCACCTGCAACTTCGGCGCGATCCGCGTGCGGATGGTCGAATACAGCCCCGGCTATCTGGCCGACCATTGGTGCAGCAAAGGGCATATCCTGTTGTGCCTGGAAGGCGAGTTGGAAAGCGAACTGGAAGACGGACGCAAATTCATCCTGACGCCGGGCATCAGCTATCAAGTGGCCGACAATGCGGAAGCGCATCGCTCGTATACGCGGACCGGCGCCAGGCTTTTCATCGTCGATTGAGCCGTATGGCTTGCCGAAATCATGAATGACCGGGTTTCAAGCGCCGGTACGCTTGTAAAAAGCCAGAGCGCCAGACATGCCGATCAATGCCGTACCGCAAGAGCGATTGAACCATTTGACGGTCGCCGCATTTTGCAGAAAACGCGCGGCGCGCACACCGGCCGCTGCATAGAAAACCATCACCGCGCAATCGATCAATGCGAATATAGCGCCAAGCGTCATGAACTGCGGCAGTTGTGGCATGGACGGTTCGATGAATTGCGGCAGAAATGCGGAGAAGAATAACAAGCCCTTTGGATTGGCGACTGCAACGAAAAAACTTTTCAAGAAAAGATCGCTGCCATGCACCGCGAAATCGCCTGCGTCTGCCAGAGCGGGCGCAGGCGCGCGAGCGTAAAATGCGCACACGCCAAGATAAAACAGATAGGCGACCCCGCACCATTTGACCGCTTGAAATGCGATCTCGGAAGCGGAGAGGACCGCGCCCAAACCAAAGAACACCGCCGCGATCAGCACCATATCCGAGAGCACCGCACCCGCCACCCCGAACAATGCAAGGCGAAAGCCATGATTCAAGCCATTTGACAGCGAGAGCAGCACCGTGGGCCCGGGCGTGACGGTGAGGATCAGCACCGCCACGGCAAATAGCGACAAGATTGTCGGCGTCATGAGAATTCCTGAGGGATAAAATGCCGGTATGTGCGGGCTTGCGCCAACCTAAAGGGCTGGGGAGCACACGCGCTTCTTTATTTACGAAGCGAGTTTAGTGGCCGGACATTGGAAATTGAAACGATATATTTTCTTTTTTATTGCTAACTTTATTCACATGACAGGAAACGAGTCATGCAGCGTGGGTTAAAAATGCTGACGGCCAGCGCCGTGTTTCTCACTGCAAGTAAACACGCCGTCATCCGGCAACCGCCCCTGGTTCGGGGCCATTACTGCTCGTTATTGTGCGTTTATACGTAGAAGCGTCGCCTCATCGCCACATCGTCGCACCACTCTATGCTAACGGGCTGGCCGGCGCCTTCTCGCAACGCTTCCGCCAGTTTTTTTGCGCCGAATCTTTCGCAAGCCCCGCTCTTTCTTTCCATACTTTGTATTGCCGGATGACTGGTACATTTGTTCCAGGACAGAAGTTCGCCTACAAGCAACGCGGCATCCCGCCTACACGATAGGCGCCGAAGCCCGCAAGTCTGCACCCCATAAAACCCACTATTCAGCGGTCTCGCGACGGACCCAAGGAGTCATCATGAACCTGCGCAGCTTGCGAATCGGAACACGGCTGGGAATCGGCTTCGGCCTCATCCTCACCATGCTGATCGTGGTGCTCGTGGCCGACAACGCGATCAGCACCAGGAATCGCGAAACCATGATTGCAGGCCTGGAAGTCAGCCAGGGCAAGAGCGTGCTGGCCAACGCCATCAAGAGTACGCTGCTCGAAGGCGGCATTGCGATGCGCAATATCGGCTTGCAAAACGATCTCACCGCGATGAAAAAAGAGGAAGAAAAAGTCAAAGTGCTGCGCAAGCGCTATGCCGAGGCGCGCGACAAGCTGGTGGAACTGGGATTGACCGAAGCGGAGAAAAAAATCCTGGCCGACATCGCGCAGCTGGACCAGCAAATCGACGCTCCCTTCAAGGAAGCGATCCGGCAAGTCACCGCCTTCAACAGCGAGGACGCGATCAAGGTGATCGCCACCCGCATCGATCCGCTGAATCAGCAAGCCCTGCTGGAAATCAACAAGCTGGTCGAGATCCAGCAAACCGCGGCGCGCGCGGTACTCGACGGCGCCGTCGCCTCGGGCCGGCAATTGATGCTGCTGCTGTTCCTGATCGGGGCTGCCGCACTGGTGATCGGCCTGCTGTTCGCCTGGCGCATGACGCATAGCATCACCAGCCCTTTGCAGGATGCGGTGGCGATTGCGCGCCGGGTCGCGGCCGGCGAGCTGACGTCGAAGGTCGGCGTGATCGGCAAGGATGAAGTCAGCCAATTGCTGCAGACCTTGAAAGACATGAACGACAGCCTGTTGAAAATCGTCGGCGAAGTGCGCCGGGGCACCGACTCCATCGCGATCGCCTCGCGCGAGATCGCCGGCGCCAACGCCGACCTGTCGGCGCGTACCGAAACCCAGGCCGACGCCTTGCAGGAAACCGCCAGTTCGATGGAAGAGCTGACCGCGACCGTCAAGCAGAATGACGAAAACGCGCGGCAGGCCAATCAACTGGTGATCTCCGCTTCGGATGTCGCGAAGAAGGGCGGCGCCGTGGTGGGCCAGGTGGTCGACACCATGGGCTCGATCAAGGACAGCTCGCGCAAGATCGTCGACATCATCGGGGTGATCGACGGCATCGCTTTCCAGACCAATATCCTCGCATTGAACGCAGCGGTGGAGGCAGGGCGCGCCGGCGAGCAGGGGCGCGGCTTCGCAGTGGTGGCGGCCGAGGTGCGCACCCTGGCGCAGCGCTCGGCCGGCGCGGCCAGAGAGATCAAAGCGCTGATCAGCGACTCGGTCGAAAAAGTCGACACCGGCGCCAAACTGGTCGATGAAGCGGGCCGGACCATGGAAGAGATCGTGAGCTCGGTCAAGCACGTGGCCGACATCATGGGAGAGATCGCCGCCGCCAGCCGCGAGCAAAGCAGCGGCATCGAAGAAGTCAACCGTGCGATCGACCAGATGGATCAAATGACGCAGCAAAACGCGGCCCTGGTGGAGCAGGCGTCGGCGGCCGCCGCAAGCATGCAGGACCAGGCGGCAAGCCTGGCGCAGGCGATGTCGGTGTTCAAGATGGAGGGCGTGCAGGCGGTGGAAGCGGCGCCGCTCCCCACCGCAATTGCCGTGCCGCGTGCCGCGCTGGCGGCCGTGCGCCCCGCAGCACCGGTACGTAGTGATCCGATCCGCGCTCCGAGGTCGGATAACGACGATCAATGGGAAGAGTTCTGAGCTCGACTTTATCCATTTAGGGATGATAGGTGGGCAGCTTATCGATTTCCCGTAGGGCGGCTGCACCCGCCCTATGGGAAACAATCGGCGAACTGTATTGCCGCCTGCCCCGATCATTCAAAGACATGCAAGAATACGCCAACTCGTCTTTTAGGCTTTCGAAAGCAGTTCGCAAATTGGATAAAGTCGAGCCAAGAAGCCATGGACAAGCAGCGGCAATCCGTGAAATGAATTTTCGGAAAAAAATGAAGAAAGGCATGACAATCGTGACGCTTCTTACTCGGATCGCCTGGTGTTGCGCAGGTATCGCCATGGCTGCTTCCGCGGCAGCAACGCCCGCCGCCAATCTCACCATCACCACCGAAGATTCACCGCCCTACAACATGTCCGAAGGCGGTCGGGTCATCGGCATCGGCACCGACAAAGTCAGGGAAATCATGGCGCGCGCCGAGGTCGCCTACACCATCGAGCTATTGCCCTGGAAGCGCGCCTATGACTCGGCCTTGCATTTTCCCGACACCTGCGTCTACTCGACCACGCGCACCCCGGAGCGCGAGGGCCTGTTCAAGTGGGTCGGCCCTGTGGCGATCAGCGAATGGGTGATGTACGGCCGGGCCGACCGCAAATACAAACTCGGCACCCTCGAAGACGCGCGAACGCTGCGCATCGGCACCTACAACGCCGACGTGCGCGACAGCTATTTGCGCGCGCGCGGTTTCCATGTCGATACGGTCAGCGACGACACCCTCAACCCGAAAAAACTGCTGGCCGATCGCATCGATCTATGGGCTTCCGGCAAGTTCGAAGGACGCGCGATTGTCATGCATAACGGCTGGGGCGACAAGCTCGTGCCGGTGCTGTCCTTCAACAAGGCGGAACTCTATCTGGCCTGCAACCGGGCAGTGCCCGATGCCTTGATCGAACGCTTGAACGCGACACTGCAGGCCATGGGCCGGGACGGCACCGTCAAGACATTGGAGCGGAAGTACGAGGCTTGGCCCAACTTGCGATGAAATAAAGGAAACCTCTAAAACCGCAAACGCGGCTAAGTATGCGGGGACGCCCTGGCTTACACTGCGTCCATGAAACGAACCAGTTCCGAACAAGACTACCGCAATCGCATCGCCCGCGTGGTGGCGGCGATCGTGGCCGATCCGATGGCGCCGCACAGCCTGGAAAAATTGGCCGCCATCGCCCATTTTTCTACCTTCCATTTCCATCGGATTTATCACGGCATCACCGGCGAGACCGTCGCCGCGACCATCCGCCGCCTGCGCCTGGCGCGCGCAGCGATGATGCTGGGCAGCGGCCAAACCAGCGTGACCGAGATCGCGCTGGACGCCGGCTATGACAGTCCGCAAGCCTTTACACGGGCATTTCGAAATTTCACCGGCAGCAGTCCGCGCGGCTTTCAGCGGCAGATGGATATATTCGCCAAGCGGCAAACGCCCGACACAGGAACGCCCACTCGCAAGCTGGCGGTGCAATTGATCGAACGTCCTGCATTGCGCGTCCACGCTCTGCGCCATCGCGGCCCCAACGCGACGATCCCGCATACCCATCGACGCTTGCGCGAGCATGTCGGCGAACGGCCGGTCGCGCAGTGGCTCGGCATCAGCTATGGCGACGGCGATGCGGACGCCGGCCTCGGTGCAAACTTCCGCTATTACGCAGGTGCGGTGCTGGAGAGCGAACTGTCTGGTGTGGACCAGGCCGAGCTGATCGATCTTCCCGGCGGCACCTATGCCTCGCACACGCTGACCGGGCCTTACACGCAAATCGGCACGGCGATGTTCCTGCTGTATGCCGAGTGGCTGCCGCGCAGCGGACTGGAGCCGGAAAACCGGCCGACGCTGGAACATTACCTGAACAATCCGCGCAATGCCGCACCCGAGGCATTGCGCACCGATCTGCTGATCCCGGTCCGCGCGCTTTCCGCCGGACGTTGAACATTTACCAGGAGCTTTGCATGAAACGACTATTCCCGATTTTGCTGGTGCTGTGGTGCGTGGCCATGGCGGCGCATGGCGCCCCGCCTGCGGCCGGCGTCGGCATCATCAGGCTGACGGCCCAAGGCGAATACGCCGTGCCGATTGCAGTCTGGTATCCGAGTTCCGTCCCGTCGTCCGAGTGGAGCGCCGGCCCCTACCTGATCCACGCCACGCGCGACGCTCCGGTGGCGCCGGGCACACTGCCCCTGATCATGCTGTCGCACGGCAGCGGCGGCGGCGAATTCGGCCATGCCGATCTGGCAGAAGCCTTGGCGCGGCGCGGCTACGTGGTCGCGGCGCCGCGCCATCTCGGCGACAGCTACGACAAGCCCGAAGGCCGCGGCAGCGACGTGCAAGGCATCGGTCGCCCCTGGCAGATCGTCGCTGCGCTCGACGCGGTGCTGGCTGACAAGCGCCTGAACATCGACCGCAAGCGCATCGGCATGGCCGGGTTTTCCGCGGGCGGCTATACCACGCTGGTGATGGCGGGCGCACGGCCGGATTTTTCGCTGCATGCGGCCCATTGCAAGGCACATCCGGATGACGCCGAAATGTGCCCGGCCGGCGCGCTGACCCAGCGCCGCGTCACGCGGCCGGGCTGGAAACTGCCCGAAGACCGCCGCATCCGCGCCGCCGTGGCAATGGCGCCCTTGAGTGCGCTGTTCGACGCCCAGGGCGTGGCGGATGTCAGGATTCCGCTGCGCATTTACCAAGCGAGCGACGACCAACTGCTGCGCGCCGAATGGCATGCGGATCATCTGCTGGGCATCTTGCCGCGTGCAACGGAGCGCGGCGCAGTCCCCGGCGGCCACTATGTCTTCCTGGCGCCGTGCAGCGATCAACTCAAGCTGAGCTCAGCACCCATTTGCACCGATGCGCCGGGCGTCGACCGGCAGGCGATCCACGCCCGGCTGAATGCGGAAATCGCCGATTTTTTCGACCGGAAATTGGCTGGGGAAGGCAAGACGGAGAGCAATTGAGGCGGGCGCGGTAGCACGCCTCGCGCACGCATGACTCATCGAAGAGTTGCTTCTCAGGTATCGGACAAACCATCATCCATGTTGCCGATATCGCTGTCGATACTGTCGATGCCGGCATCAGCGGCGAGATCATGGTTGTCGGCGAGGAGCGGACTGGCGGTTTCCTGGACGGGACCGGCATTTTGCTCGGACAAGGACGCCAGCCCATGCTGGCCAAGCGCCTGCGTGCCGCCGTGATGGCCCAGCAGACTCTCGATTCCCTGAAACAGCAATGCACCGCCGGCAACCCCGGCTGCGGTAGCTGCCATACTCCCGAGAAAGCTGCCTGCACCGCCCTGCAAAAATCCTTGCGGCGCGGCGGCGGGCACATAGGCGGGCTGGACCGGTACTGGGGCGGCGGCAGGCCTGAATCCGCTTGCAGCGCTATTGCCCCACAGATTGCCCGCATTGAGAAAGCCGGAATTGCCGGCCGGCTGGGACGCAGCCTGCAGTTGGTTTTGCAAGGCGGCGATTTGCTCCTTGGCGGTCGCGAGCGCCTGATCTTGCAGCAAGGCGCGTTGAACCAGCAGATAGGCCGCATCAGGCTGCTGGGAAACCGCCCGCGCAATCTGAGCCTCGGCTTGCGGATCTTTCACGACTCCTTTGACCTGGACTAGCTGTTCCAAAAAATTTTGCAAAAGCTGGGTTTCTTGCGGACTCATCGTTGAGACTCCTGGGGCAGATTGTTGGCGCGCTGGATTGTTGCGCGCATGCCGGCAAATTGAGGGTGGTTTACCGATATTTAAAGAGCAAATTTTTGCAACTCCGTTTTCGGCATGAGGTCATTGAAAAGTACGGGACGCGAGCCAGTGCGCCGGCTATCAACAATTCGCGGATTGCTTCGTAAGATGAGTGAAACCCATCATGATGGACCGTGCGCGTGATAGGTTCCCCCATCCTATGAGGCAATTCAAAATCGTCGGGGAGCGACTCATCAACATCTGCCACATGCGGAGAAACCCATGGCTCTTTCAAACACATCCGGCGATTCATCCGACAATCAACACTGGCCCGACTTGCCCTTTGAAGAATGGAAAGACACCTGCGGCACGCTGCACATGTGGACGCAGATCGTGGGCAAGATACGGCGGACGCAAGCACCGTGGATCAACCATTCCTGGCATGTGCCGCTTTATCTCACGGCGCGCGGCATGACGACATCGCCCATACCGTACGGTGCGCGCACGTTCCAGATCGATTTCGATTTCATCGAGCATCGTCTTTTGATTGAAACCGGCGATGGGATGAACAAGACGATTGCGCTGGCGCCGCGTTCGGTAGCCGATTTCTATCGCGAACTGTTTAGCCACCTGTCCGAACTTGGCATCGGCATCAAGATTCATACGACCCCCAATGAAGTCGCCGATGCCATTCCGTTCGAGCAGGACAATGTGCACGCTTCCTACGACGCCGAGTATGCCAACCGCTTCTGGCGCTGCCTGTTGCAGGTAGAACGCGTGTTCCGGCAATTCCGCAGCGGCTTCATCGGCAAATGCAGCCCGATCCATTTTTTCTGGGGCAGTTTCGATCTTGCCGTAACGCGCTTTTCCGGGCGCTTGGCGCCGACGCATCCGGGCGGCATACCGAATTGCCCGGACTGGGTGGTGCGCGAAGCCTACTCGCATGAAGTCAGCAGTTGCGGCTTCTGGGCGGGCAGCGAACTGATGCCTTATCCGGTGTTTTACGCATACGCCTACCCGGAACCGCCGGGCTTCGATACGGCGCGGGTGCGTCCGGAAAAGGCTGGCTACAACGCCGAATTCCGCGAATTCATCTTGCCGTACGACGAGGTGCGTCAGGCATCATCGCCCGATGCGGCACTGCTGGCCTTTCTGCAGGACAGTTACGAAGCGGCAGCCGACCTGGGCAAGTGGGACCGTCCGATGCTGGAGCGGACGGGGTTCCCATATTTTTCATTGACGCCTTGATGATCGCCAAGCGGCGCGTGATCTGCTCATCTGCATGAGCAATTACAAATGCGCCAATGCCTGCGCGACCGGCACCGCTGACGCGCGGCGGGCCGGGAACAGCGTTGCCGCCAGTGAAACGACACCGAGCAGGATCAGCCAGATCATGGCCGCGGCCGGCGCAATGATGAACGGCAGCGGTGCGACGAATCCCAGATTGCCGACCAGCGTATCGATCAGCGCGGTGAGAGGCAGCGAGAGGAGCAGCGCAATCACCCAGCTCGTACCGGCGATGAAAAGCGATTCGCCGATGACCAGGCCGATGATGCGTTTCGGCGTGGCCCCGATGGTTTTCATGACGCCGAATTCGCGGGTGCGCTCCAGCACGCTCACCCCCATGGCGGCGCTCAATCCCAGCGCGCCGACGGTCGCCATCACCGCCGCCATCGCCATCAGCGAATTGATCAGGATGACGATGTGGTCGGCCATCGCCGTGCGCAGCTCGGCCAAGGGCACGGCCGTCTCGACGCTCACGCCATCTTCGAGCAGGCGCTTCTCGATCGAACGAATGACCTCGGCGCGGGCTTGCGGCGTGCCGGCATGGGTCGCGATCCTGAACATGCGTGCCTGCCCTTCCGTGCCGGCGACCCGGGTGAAGGCCTGGTCTGTGACATAGGCGACTCCTGCCGCGCCGATCTCTTCGACAATGCCGACCAGGCGCCAGGAACCGAGCTTGCCGTCGATGGACAGATCGATGCGTTCGCCGATGTGCGGTTGGTGCGCTTGCGCCGCCGCCGCATGATTCAAGACCACGGCATCGCTGTCGTCCGGCTTCAGCCAGCGCCCGGCCAGCACCGGAAATCCGACCAGCCGGGTGGCCGGCGGCGGCGCCATCACGGCGAAGCTGGCATGGCCGCGATCCGGATAGGTGCGCACCACGTCGACCTGCCCCGGCTTGGCCAATGCCGCAGGACTGTAGCCCCAGGCCTCGGCGGACGCCACACCGGGGACTTCCAGCACACGCTGCATGACAGCAGCCGGCTGCGGTTCATGGAAGCGGACTTCCACGTCGTAGTGCCTGGTTTCGTAGACTTTTGCGATGTTGCGCTCCCAGCTGGCCGATACGTTCAACGCCGTCATGAACATGGCGCCGCCCGCGGCCAACAGGGCCAGCGTGAGCACCAGTCTCTTGGGCCGGCGCAGCGCATTGCGCATTGGCCAGGGCAGTTTGGCGGCGCGTGCGCGCAAACGGTCGGTACTGACGCCGAACTGGTCGATCGCCTCGCGCACGCTCATGCGGCTTGCGCGCCGGATCGGGAAGAAGGCGATCAGCAGCGGCACCAGGATTCCCGCCGCGGCCTGCACCGCAAACACCCAGGCCGGCACCGTGTTGTCGCTGATGGTGAGATTCAGCAATTTGGCTACGGCCTTGGCCAATACCTGGGCAGCGGCCCAGCCGGCAGGCATCGCCAGCACCACGGCGAACACGCCGATCAGTGCAACCAGGACTGCATAGATCGCGATAATTTGGCCACCCTGCGCACCGATGGTTTTCATCACGCCGATTTCGCGCACCTGGCGCGCCAGCATCGAGGCCAGCGAACTTGCCACCAGCACGCCGCTCAACACCAGGGCCATCAGGCTGAAGGTCAGCATCAAGACCAGCATGGTCGTCATTTGCCGCTGATGCGGATGCTGGCGCGGCGGCGGGATGCGGATTTCATGCACGGCTTGCCCTTGCCGTGCAAGCTGGCGCGCGAGATCGGCAGCGACGGTCTCGATTTCCTGGGGGCCGGCTTGCGGATCGCGCAGGGTGATGCGCAGTTCATGCAGTTGCGGCGGCTCGCCCAGGCCGGCCAGGGTAGTGCGCGTGATGTAGCCGTAGCCCTCGCGTTCCTGCCACGCCGGCGCCAAGCCCGGATCATGCACCATGCCCGTCACCGGCACCTCCGTTGCCGTACCGTGCGCGGTCTTCACCAGTACGCGGCCGCCGATGCCGGCGTTCAGCATCGACGTGGCCGTGTGTTCGATCAGCATGCTGCCGGCGGCGGGCGGCCAGGCGCCTTGCAGCGAGGTGAAGGTATTGATGCGCATCGCCTCGAAATCGTCGATCACGAACAGCAGCAAGGGACGCCAGTCGCGCTCCACATAGGCGCGCGCCAGCACCACGTCGCGCGCTTCGGCATCCTGCACGGCCGGATGGCGCCGCGCCAGCGAGAGGGCCGCGGCATCCACCCCGGCCGGCAGCTCAAGCGTCGCCGCGGCCGGATGCGTGCCGAGATAATTGGCCGCGATCTCCCGCGTCAGCACGCCATAGCCGCCGAGCACCGCGCCGACGGCAAGCAGGCTGACGGTGATCGCGATGAGCATCAATGCGATCCGTTCTTTTTCGGTTTTCAAGTCGCGCGCGAGTTTGAGCCAGCGCGGGGGCAGGTTAAGATTTTTCATGGAAATTCACTTCACGGTGATGTCGAGATGCTGCGCGCTGTCCGGCATTTTTCGTTCAAGCATGAACCACCTTCTTCAGCGAGGAATGAGGTTTGCCCGCAGCGTTCGTCTGCCCGACTATCTTGCCGTCGGCCAAGGTCACGATACGATGCGCGAATTGCGTCAGATCACGTTCATGGGTCACCATGAGCACGGTCTTGCCCGCTTGGGACAAGCTCGCCAGCAGGGTCAGGACGGCGTCCGTGGTGTGCGAATCGAGATTGCCGGTCGGCTCGTCCGCCACGATCAATTGCGGATCGTTGGCAAGTGCGCGTGCGATGGCCGCACGCTGCTGCTGTCCTCCTGAAAGATTGCTCGGCAACTTGTCGGCCTGGTCGGCGATGCCTATCTGCTCCAGCAGCATCTGCGCCCGCTCGCGGGCTTGACGGCGGGCAAGCGTGCCGCAAAAATCCATCGGCAACATGATGTTTTCGGCAACGGTCAAGGTGGGAAGAAGCTGGAAGAACTGGAATACCACGCCGACACGGCGGCCGCGCCAGGCAGCCAGTTCCGATTCGTTCAGTGTATGGACGGCGGTGCCGCCGACATGCACCGTGCCGGCGCTCGGCCGGTCGATGCCGGCGATCAGGTTGATCAGGGTCGACTTGCCGCTGCCCGACTTGCCTACGATGGCGACGAATTCACCGGCAGGCAATTGCAAGTCGATGGCGTCGAGCGCCGTAAAGCCGCCCTGGCCGCCTGGAAATACTTTACTGACTCCGGATAATTGGATCATGGGACACCTTGTGCTCTATTGGACAGGTGTCCATGATTAGGATTTGCCTGCCGCGCGTGAAGAACAGCGGGCGGCCATCTGTACGATTTCAGACAAAGAAGCGCCTGTTGTCCGGGACAGACCACTGCGGCTATTGCCGCCTTACAAGTACAACTTAAGGCCTTTACGATCCCGGCCTACCGGGTTATTTTGCAAGCGCCTCAATACGCCAGACCACCCGTTCCACCTCATCCTGCATGGTGCGCACTTCAGCCAGCAATGCCTTGCCGTCCGGCGCGATATCGTAAAGCGTGAAGCTCTTGACCGGCGCGGGCGGCTTCATTCTGATGAATCGCGGCTTGGCATGGAGATCCGCCAAATACACCGTTTCGTCATCCTGAAATGCGAGCCATCCGCTGTCGCGTGAAAAAAATGGACCGACGTAGCTCTTGCCTGTTTGCATGGAGACCGGGTCGTCCAATGCATCGATGCGCACCAATTGCACTTTTTCGCTGGAACGCGTCATCAGCCATTGGCCATCGGGAGAAAAGCTTGCCCATACCGATTCGTTCCAAGTCCAACGCTTAACCGGCTTGGCCTCGATCCGATATCCCTCAACCTGAGGACCGGTGAGCACGCGCTCCGGCACCAGCGGCAGACGGTACAAAGCCGTGCCGGTATAAGCGTCATGGGTAAGAACAGAGCCACGATGCCAGACCATCAGCAACCAACGCCCCTGAGGGTCCATCCAGCCGGTTGGATGCCTGACGCCATCGCCATCCTCCAACCATGTCAACTTGCCCGTGGCAAGTTCGCAAATCACGAAACCATCTCTACGGCCGGTCGTCGCGTAGAGGTGATTCATATCGGTTTGCCGAAGATCGCTGCCGCTCCCCAGATCGCAGACCATGCGGCCGCTGGCGAGCTCTTTAATCATGTCATGGGGAGCATCCGGCGTATTTTCGACATGCGTTGCGACAAAGCGCCCGTCGCTGCTGATGTAATCAGTCCCGGCGGGCAACGGCCGGCGCGTTAAATCAGGCAGCAACAATTCAGCTCGCGGATTGTTGCCACGCCGGGTGCCGAAGGCGACTGCACCGGTATCGAGATAGCGCGCCCATTCATTCGGCCTTCCTTCGATTTTGAAAAACAGAAGGGACTCTAGCGAATTTGCGTTGAAAAGTTCAACAGTCTCCGATCCGACAAATGCGATGCGAGAACCATCCGGCGCAAATTTCATCTGTCTCGCGGAATCGAATTCTCTTTTCGGCAATGGAGTTTGAGTCAAGCGCCAGCTCGTCGATTCAGGTTGCGGCGTTGCCAGGCAACCCATCAGCGGAATTGCACAAATCGCCGCGATAGCGAGGAGGGAAATACGTCGCATGATGGCTCCCTTAATTAAGGTATCGAGGAAAATACAAAGGCGCCATGATAGCGTTCGAAGAAGAAGTCAACCGAGGCATTGGGAGCGTTCTTGAACGTATGATTTTTATCCCCCCAACTGAACACCTTGAAATCGATCGGCCATTTGTTGTCCGGAGTGGTGCCGGACCGCGGATCAACACATACATTGCCAACAAGCTTGGACGAATATTGCTTGTTAATGTGAACCATGCTGGTGGCAACCACCCAATGATCCCCATGCCAAGAACCTGGTCCCCCGCCGCCGAGCCGCAGCAGGCTGGCATTAATCAACATTACGACCCATGAACCGGACACGAAGCAGGATATCTTCAACAAATCGTCCCAACTCGCCCGAGAAAGAGAACGAGTCGTGTCCATGATCTTCTTGGAACTTACTGCATCAAACCAGAGTTGCATCGTACCGGGAACCGTTATGGCAGCAGCATCAGAAAAAGGATGGCTGTAAGCGCCGTCATAGCCGCGCAAAGTACCCAAAAACATCCAATCGACTGCGGCTATCCCGCTTCGCCCTCCAGTGCCGCTTACTGCAAGGGCCGTATTCTTGCGTAACTGAAAACTGGGCTCCAGCTCCATGCTGCGCACATTGCTGTTACTGCCAAGCGTGGCCTTTCCGTCATTCCATAAATCCACGACAAATTGCGCATAAATGTCGGGACGGTCCTGCAACAGGCAAAAGGCAAATGCAGCAGGTCCGCATAAAGAAGTGCCTTCTTGACTCGGGAGAACCGCGCCTGTGACACGATCCATCAGCTCTTTGACCAAATCATTTCTCATGTTTCCCCAACCGGCCGGACTAAGATCAGTCGGCTTGCCGCTATTTCCAAAGTTCATGACAATTTTTACAGCATCAGCCTGGCTGCTTGCACTCATTCTTTTCTCCCGTTCAAAATTTTAAGGACCGGCGGATTGGTGATACTGTTGGGCTAGCCGATTTGGAGCAAAAAAAATCGCAACATTTTTCAAGAAGTTGCAATCACATTGACTCATTGCCAAACCACAAATAATTAACTAATTGCTAATATTGTATAAGCCTTATTCCATGAGGGCAAGTGAGATTCTGTGAAAATGAAAGAAAACCGTCGTATCAGATAGCCCCGTGCAATTGGGCGTCGAGGTTTGATGCAAACCAAGCTTGGCAATTCGGCTTTCTCTGAGAGAGGCGAAGATATCGGCCAAGGTCGTAAGGCATATACAGCACCACCAAACGCCCTGCCGCCGCGAGTTGCGGCTTTCCCTACAAGCAACGTTTAGCTTCTCGTTTGCGTCCCTATTGGCCAAACCGGATTCGACTTTGATCGACTATGGATTTTCCGCATCGCCCGATACGACCCGACACATCTTGCATGGATCCCGTTCTATCCGCTTCATGCGCGGGGATCCGCGCCATTGCGCAGTGCGATTGCTTCAAGATTGCTTCAATCTACCTGCAGTCCCGTAATCATACGGATGGATATTTTATTGCCTCTTATATAATCTTCGGCGAAAGACCGAAGTCGACCTGATCGGTACCGTGGTTGCAAACCCTGGGACAGGTCGAGACATTATTTTCGCCGCTGAGGCCGACATGCGACATACCTCTGCTGGCGGCCATTGCTTTTTTATTTGCCACGAAACGAGGATTGGAGTAACGGATGAGCCGCAGAACATTTCTAAAGCAACTTGCCTATGCATCGACCGCCCTGTCATCGGCGGTCGCCTTTTCAGATGATGCGCAAGCTGCCTGCAGCAGTACGTCGCGCTGCCTGCCGCTCAAATGGTTTTTCGTCCAATCGGCCATCTCCAACGACACCTACCTCGCAAACCTGAAGGCCAAACTGGACCAAGCCAAAACGCTCGGTCTGAACGGTATGGTGCTGGCCTGCCTGGGCTGGGACCGTCTTGATCTTTGGTGGAACGGCAGCGCGGCCGATCAGGCCTCTGTGCTGCGTTTGTTCTCGCTCAAGGAATACGCCGACAGCCTCGGCATCGAGATCATTCCGCTGGGATTCTCCATCGGCTATGCCGCGTCGCTGTACTTAAGAAACCAGCATTTGCTGGAAGGCCAGTTGGTAAGCAAGACCCGCTTCAAGGTTGCAAACGGGGTCGCCAAACACGATCCCGAGATCGTCTCCCTGAAAAATCCCGGCTTCGAAGATTCGCCCTCGACACCCAACACCCTTCCTGGTTGGAGCCAGGATGCTCCCGGCAGCCGGACCTTCATCGACACCGCGATCAAAAGGCCGGGCAGCCTGCAATCGGTGCGCTTCGAAAATTTCTCGTTGGAACCCCACGGCCTGGCACGTATCTGGCAGACCGTCGACCTGAAGCAGGACCGCACTTATAGCCTGACTTTCTGGGTAAAAATGGACAATTACACCGGTAGCGCCGCCAGTGGCGTGGCGTCTTTCAATGTTCAGGTTTACCGCCTGGATGGTTCATTCATCGCGTCCTTCACATGCCCGTTGACTGCCGGCGCCACGTTCGACTGGACGCAATTCACTTTCGCATTTCCGAGCCTCGACCAGACGCAGGTGCGCCTCTGGATACGCTGCGCCGACGGCAAGAGCGGACGGGTCTGGGTAGATGACGTGTCGCTCGTGGAAGCACCGCCCATCCACATCCTCAAACGCAGCGGCTGCCCTGTCACCGTCAGCGTGACCGGTGCGGGCGGCGGACCGCTGACGGCGGGAACCGATTACCAGCCGCTGAGCGACCCCCAGTTCGGCAGCAATTATTTCAGCTATGAACGGCAGAGCGCCAATGTGCCCGTACTGACCCTTGCCGCCAACAGTCCGCTGAAGAACGATACCGCGCTGGAAGTAAGTTATTACCAGTACATTTCGCCCTTCCAAAAGAAAAACGTCCCGGCCCCCGGCACGAGCCCGGTGTACTCCGGCCAACTGGTGGCCTGCATGACGTCTCCGGAATTGTTCGACAGCTGGATAGCGCCGCTGGCCTATTTGGCCCACTGGAAACCCAAGCGGCTGTTCCTGAGCTGGGACGAAATCCGTTCCCTGCATGCCTGCGAAAACTGCCGCAAGATTGAAGACCCTGGCGTCCAGATGGCGTACACGCTGGTCATGTTCGCGCGTTATGTCGAATACTACATGCCCGGCACCGAACTGATCGTCTGGTCCGATATGTACGATATCAACCACAATGCGGCGCTCGGCAGCCGCTACACACTCAGCAGGGACCCGTTCACACACGAGCCGGCAAAAATTCTGCTGGCGGCGGAAAGCATGGTCGACAGCAAGGGGGAAAAACTGCTCAAGCGCAAGCCCACGATCATGTGCTGGAATCATGATACCGCCGCTGCATCGATCAAATACTTCAGCGATCTTGGATTCCCCGTGCTGGCCGCGACTTATTACGACGAGGCGAGCGACAACAACTGCGACTGGCTGCAAAAACTCCAGCCCTACAGCCAGGCGCAAGGGATGATGTACACCACTTGGCGCGAGGATTACAGCCATCTGGATACGTTTGCCCAGACCTTTGGAACGAATTGCCAGAGCGGCTGAAAGCAAATGATCCTGGCCGATCAGGCCCCCGTATGATTACGGAGCCCCCCGTAGAGAGAGTAAGAGGGAGTCGGCGATGAGCCGAGAACTCTCAATCGTCGAATGTGCCGCGATATTCCGGCGCGGCATCCATGCGGGTGTTGATCTCGAACATCACGCCACCCGGTGCGCGACAAAAGAAACGCGAACCGCGGCCATTGTTGAAGATCTCCGTCTCCATCTCGACACCCTCTGCCTTGAAGCGCTCATATAGTGTGCGAACGGCCTCGATGCCGGGTAGTTCAAACCCGACATGGAAAGCCTTGGGCCATGCCGGCAAATCGCCGCCGGCGTGATCGATCACCACATCAAAACCGGGGCGTTTGAGAATGTAGGATTTTTCCCAGGTTCCCGCAATAGTGAAACCCAGGTAACGTTCAAAGAACCTGGCAGTCGCAGGTGTGTCGGCTGAGGGAAAGCTCAGGTGATTGAGCTTCATGCTTTTGGTAATAACGTCAGTCATCATCAGTCTCTCATACAGTGGCGGAGGCCCTATGCCATTTCCGCCCGAGGACGCCAGAATATAAGTAAAAGCTCACATTCCCAACTCGCATTGAGTGCGCGCGCCGACCGGTCATGAAATCCGCAGCCGGTCGCAGGTTGGGCCATGGACAGCCATTGCCCGGACCTCGGTTGCTCACATTCGGCAATGTTTCTCCGGACGCTCAGCCTGTGCCAATCTTCGACAAATAGCCGAAAACAGCAGCCCGTAGGCGGCGCTCCAGGTTTTCAATGTCTTCCTCCCCGCGTTCGCCAGCCGCATCGGTCATGCCCCGGATGATGGCGAGCAAATCGCCTGCCGCGACGTCAGGATGTTCGTGCCTGGGTATGGCACGTTTGATGATCGTGGCGAACAGATTCTTCAATTCCGGCTTTGCCACTTCTTCGCGCAATGCGGGACGGCCTTCTTCAATATCGAGAAGCCTGGCCAGCGTCGGACGCTGCAACTGCTGCCGCACCGAGGCGCCAATCAAATACTCCAGCGCTGCCTTGCCGCTTTGTTTGGTGAGTGCAAGTGCCATGTCTTCATAGAACCGCCTTGTTTCGCGCTGGATGAGCGCAACCGTCAGCGCGTCCTTGCCCGGGAAATATTGATAGAGCGATCCAATGCTGACGCCGGCACGCTGGGCAACAGCGTTCGTGTTGAATCCCGCGAATCCCTCGGTTTCAAGAACCTGGGCGGCCGCCTCGATGATCGATGCCACGGTCTCTTCCGAACGAGGCTGGCTCGGTGTCTTTCGGGGCCGCAATAATCTGTGCGGTGGCCGTTGACTCATTCGTCCCCCTTGTAAAGTCTTGTGCGGATAGAAGGTCTTCATTGTACAAAACCGGGACGGCCCGTTTCTCCACGTCGTCGAACCGTGAGGCGGGCAGGGGAAACCAGCTACTCGTCCTTAATCGTATGCGATTGATAAATCTCGACCGTAAGAATTAGGTGCATATCAATCTGACGAAACATGGATTGGCCTAGCGCGATCGATTGGCCTTGTTCGACTTTTCATCAATTGGTGGCCGAGGGTGTGTATCTGCGAGATTGGGACAGCCGCGATGAGAGGGAGCTTGCGGCATGGGGATTGAACGTGCCGTGCAATACGCCTGCGGCTATTGATGCATTACGGAATTACGAAATGCGCTTACGGCCTCGCTGGCCAGTCGTTGGGCCCGGCGCCAGACATCGAGCAGGAATAGGGCCACCGCATTCAATTGATAAAAGCTCAATCCACATTGGCGATTTAATCGTTTGAACCCTGGTGGTTTTTGCTTAATAATCAATTAAATTGATTGAGAATATGGACTTTACGCAAATCAACATTTGCCACATTCGGCCGACGCCCCTTGTTGGGATAGTCTCTTGGGTCTAGTGTTCTGTTCCGTAAATTCGTTGCATAAAAGATGACGAGAATCGCGCCGATACCGCGT
>CBIHON010000061.1:0-24044 GCA_966211965.1 uncultured Burkholderiales bacterium
CGGCGCGATTCTCGTCATCTTTTATGCAACGAATTTACGGAACAGGACACTAGATAAATGCCGCTGGCGTTGTTGCTACTCCTTGCCGTACGTTTGTACTGTCTGCGTCGACGCGCCTAGTCAGCGGCCTTTATCTAAGGCCCTAAGCGAGAAACGGCAAGAGGGAATTCGCTTCCTGGGGCAAACCCCATTTCGCGTCGTAGTCGATTTTGGCAAGATAAAGCCCGTCCGGCATGAAGGTCGGCGCCGCACGCTTGCGATCTTTCCCTTCCAGCAATTCCAGCATCCATTCCGGAGGCCTGCTCTCCTTCCCTGTACAGATAAGCGAACCGACAATATTACGCACCATATGATGCAGAAAAGCGCTCGCCCGCAGTGTAAACACAATGAGATCGCCATGCCGCTCGACACGGATATCCTGCATCGTTTTGATCGGCGACTTGGCTTGGCATTCGGAAGAACGGAAAGCGGAAAAATCGTGCTCGCCCAACAGATACCGGGCTGCCGCCTGCATTTTCTCGTGATCGAGCCGACGAAATATCCAGCCGGTCTTGCCCGTTAAAAGAGGGGAACGGATTGAATGGTTGTATAGCAAATAATGATAAGTGCGGGCTCTGGCGCTGAAACGCGCATGGAACTCGTCAGAAGGATCATGCGGAACCTCGCAAGCCCACTTCACTGCGATCGATTTCGGCAAATAAGCATTGGTCCCGCGCACCCAGGAAAAAGCATCGCGCTCGAGGTGAGTATCGAAATGCACCACCTGTTCAAGCGCATGCACGCCGGCATCGGTACGACCGGCGCAAGTGGTCTTGATATCGCTTTGAGTGAAAGTCCCAAGGGCAGCTTCCAACGTATCCTGCACCGTGTTGCCATGAGGTTGGGTTTGCCATCCCCCCCACGGCGCACCGTCGTACTGAACACCAAGAACAATGCGCTTCAATTCGCTACTCATATAAACCAGGAATCAAAAAAACAACGGGCGCAAGCAAACGCTGCGCCCGTCATGCCGGGATAGGCCCTTACAGCTGTCAAGTTTAACCGAGTTTCTGCAATATCGATTTCGCCTTCTCAGATTGTTCAGGCGTGCCTCCCCTGACCACTTCATCGAGCAATTCGCGTGCACCTTCCTTGTCGCCAATTTCTTGGTAAGCCACGGCAAGATCGAGTTTGGTTGCCATTTCGGCACTATTGGAATACTCCGGTGCCTCTTCGATCATGACATCATGACTCTCCTGAGCCGGTTTGAGTTTTTCATCCCCCGGCTCGAGTGTCAAGGCAATGTCGGACAAGTCAAACTCGAGAGCGGCTGGCGCTGCTGCCGGCACCACGGGGGACGACGGAGCCGGCGCCACAGGCATTTCCAGGGGACTCGAGAAATCAGCCTTCGGCAATGCGAAATCCTCGACCAGAATTTCTTGCTCCACCGGTGCCTTTACTTCTGGCATGACGATCGGTGGGGCAACAACATCAATGCTTTCTGCCTGGCTCTGCGCAGGTGTTTCATTCAAGAAATCAAAATTGATTTCAGCAAAATCCGCTTTCGGCTCAGGTACTGGCGTGCGGGTCACCGTATTCGGGACCGATAACCCTCCATTCATTCCTTCCAGATCGAAATCGAGCTCATTGACCGTGGGTTTAGGCGCAGGAGCCGGAGCCTGATGCGCAACCGGTTCAGGAGCCGCTATTGCCGGCTCCTTGGCTACAGCGGCTGTATTGTCGCTGGTATTAGTGAAGTAAGCCGAGTTCTCAACCGTATCAGCCGCCTCCAAAGATTTGTCGGATTGCGTGACAGCCAGCAAAGCGTCAAGGTCAGGTTCGTCCAGCGGCTGAGTCGGCATCACCAACGAAGGTTTTGCCGCAGGTGCTTCAGCACGCTTTCCTGCGGCATACAAAGGATTGTTCGGATCGAGAGCCAAACCCAGGCTAGCCGCTTGTACCCAATCTTCCCCTTCCCCTTTGGTAAGACCGTACAACTCGCTCGCCAGCACCTCGAATGCACGCAAGTCCTTGCGGTTGGAATAAATCTCCAGCAATTTCACCCGTACCGCATTACGGCCCGGCTGGGTACGCAGTGCCTCCTTCAGAATTTCTTCCGCCTGCGCGTCTCGGCCATAGGCAATATACACGTCAGCCTCGGCCACAGGGTCGACCTCATTAGTGTCGAGATTGCTGGAGGATGGCGTGAAGTTCGAGTTGAACACGCTGTTGTTGGTATCGACACTCTGCCCGCCGGTCGAACCAAACAGGGAATTCGCCTTCAGGCTGGAATCGGTAATGATGCTGTCTTCAAAATTTTTCTTTTGTTGCTTGCGACTGGACCAGAAGCGATAGAGGCCGAATAAGCCAACGCCGGCCAGCAAAGCCCCCAGACCGAGGAACAATGGATTTTCAGCCATGTCGTCGAAGAAACTCGGTTCAGGCCGTGGCGCCGGAACCGGCTTTGGTTTCGGCACGGCAGCTACCGGCGGAACGCTGGCAGAAGCCGCTTCCGTTGCCGCCGGTTTGGGCGGTTCTACGGGCTGGGGCTCCGGAGCTTTGCTCTCGGCCGGTTTCACTTCAGCCGGTTTCACTTCGTCGGGTTTCACCTCTGCCGGCTTCACTTCAGCTGGCTTGGCCTCCGCCGGCTTGACTTCGGCTGGCTTCACCTCAGGCGGTTTGGCGGAGACGGGCGGAACACTCGCCGCCGCGACTGGCGGAACAGGCTGTTTGCCTGCGGCTTTAGCGGCATCGGCCAGCTTTTGCTGCTCTTCCAGATTCTTGCTCTTGATTTCGAGCAGCTTGTTCAGGTCGCTGAGATTCTTTTCCAGTTCCTTGACGCGCGAATTCGCTTCGGCCAGCGCCTTGTCCTTGGCAATTTTCTCTTCCGTTCCCGGTGCAATTGTGGAACTCTTATCCTTGGCGGCTTGCGTACCCGATTTGGATAATTTCAGCTTGTCCTTCGCTTCACTGGCTGGGGTGGTTGGTTCCTCGACCTTTGCGGTGATCTTACCGGTCGCGCTTTGCTTGCTTTCAGTCGTTTTCTTGGGCGCCGCAGTTGCCACCTGGTCCGCGAGCTTGTTGCGATAACCATTGAAATCGGCCGACTGCGCAAGGACAATTCCATGCGCTTCCGTAGCGCTGACACTGCTTGCGGTGCTTGAATCCGGTACCGCCAGAATCTGGCCGGCACGCAATCGGTTCATGTTGTTGCCGAGGAAGGCATCCGGATTGGCGCGATATAGCGAGACCAGCATTTGGTCAAGAGAAACGCCTTCCGGTTTAACCTGGGCTGCGATCTTAGACAACGAGTCACCCGGCTTGACGCGGTATTCCGACGAAGGAGCATTAACGGCCGGCGTGGACGGCTGACTTGCAGCCGGCGCTGGTTTTGCGGGCTTGTCTACTGGTTTTCTAGGTATCTTGTCTATGGAAATCGGCTTTTCTTCCTGCGCACGCGGCGCCGACTCGGAGGATGGCGCAGCCTCGGGTAAACGGCGAGCCAAGGGTGCCGGCGGCAGAATAATCGGTGCGGCGACTTGCGGTGACTGCGAAGAACGCAAATCGGCAGGATCGAGCAGGAAAGTGTATTCGCGTACCAGACGGTTACCGGCACCACCTAGCTCCAGCAGCATATCAACGAAGGGTTCGTTGATCGGCTGAGAAGAAGTGATACGGATGAATTGGCGCCCAGCCCGTTGCTCGACCGCAAATCGCAATGAAAAAAGGGTGGGGTTGAATTCGATGTTTGCCTGTCGGAAGGCCTCCGGCGATGCAAGCTTCGGAACCAGTGTGCCGATGTCGTCTTTCGACACGGCGGTCAATTCGATTTCCGCATGCAAAGGCTGCCCTAATGAGGACAGGACGGTCAGTTTACCCAGGCCCGCAGCATTTGCATTCGAAAACAGCATTGCCGAGACAACAGCAGCACTAAGCGTCTTCAAATTAAATGAAATAAATTTTGGGCAAGTGTTCAAATGCATTTTTTTGGGTGACATAGAGGGGCATTCCGTTGAGGTGCGTTGCTCGAAACACAAACATCGCGTCAATTTATCATCATTATTCTCAGGAACTTTTACCTTATCATCATGGACTTAGGCACGCAAGCGCAACCATCTTGCGAACATGTGTAAAACCCGCCAATAACTCCCGATACGGGAATACATGGCGGGTTCGTGTTGCAAATTGACAACATTGCAACTGCTGTCAATTATGAGAGCCTAGTTTTCGAGCACGATCCTGAGCATACGGCGCAAAGGCTCGGCAGCGCCCCACAGCAACTGGTCACCAACCGTAAAAGCGGACAAATAATCGCCACCCATCTGCATCTTGCGCAAGCGTCCGACCGGAATGGCCATGCCACCCGTAACCGCTGCGGGCGTCAGGTCCTTCATTGACGCTTCACGGCTGTTGGGCACGACTTTGACCCACTGGTTGTTGCTGGCGATGATGTCATTGATCTCATCTAACGGCACATCTTTCTTCAACTTGATGGTCAAAGCTTGCGAATGGCAACGCATCGCACCGACCCGCACGCACAAGCCGTCGACCGCAATGGCGGCTTTCGCGCCGCTGCCGAAGGCTTCGCCACGGCCCAGGATCTTGTTGGTTTCAGCGCCAGCCTTCCACTCTTCCTTGGAGATGCCGTTGCCGAGATCCTTGTCGATCCAGGGAATCAGATTGCCGCCCAGCGGTACGCCGAACTGTTTGGTTTCATCGACGGACAGGGCATGTTGCTTGGCCAGCACCTTCCGATCGATTTCGAGGATGGCAGAATGCGGATCGTCCAGCAGAGCCTTGACTTCGGCATTGATCGAACCGAACTGGGTCAGGAGTTCGCGCATATGCTGCGCACCGCCGCCGGATGCCGCCTGGTAGGTCATCGACGTCATCCACTCCACCAGATCATGCTGGAACAAGCCGCCGAGACCCATCAGCATGCACGACACGGTGCAATTGCCGCCGATATAGTTCTTCACGCCGCGGCCCAAGGCCGATTTGATGACGTTCAGGTTGACCGGGTCGAGGACGATGATGGCATCATCGTTCATGCGCAAAGTCGACGCCGCATCGATCCAGTAGCCGTTCCAACCGGCACCCCTCAACTTTGGGAAAATCTCGGTCGTATAGTCACCGCCCTGGCAGGTGATAATGATGTCGCATTTTTTCAGCGCATCAATATCATTGGCGTCTTTCAGAGTGGTTTCATTCTTTGCAATCGACGGCGCTTTACCGCCTGCATTCGATGTCGAAAAGAATACCGGCTCAATATGGGCGAAATCGCCCTCTTCTTGCATGCGCTGCATCAAGACCGAGCCTACCATTCCACGCCAACCTACCAGACCAACTAATTTCACGATTTTCCCCTCATGTGCACATCAATAAACCTGCGAGACTAAGCAAGCGCCTTTACTACAGCGTCGCCCATTTCCTTCGTTCCCACCTTGGTGGTTCCGGTTTCATAAATATCGGCGGTACGCAAACCTTGGGCCAATACTTTCTTGACTGCGGCTTCCACCCGATCAGCTTGCTCAGCTTTGTTCAGGGTGAAACGCAGCATCATTGCTGCCGACAGAATGGTGGCCAACGGATTGGCAATGCCTTTGCCTGCGATATCCGGCGCCGAACCGTGCGACGGCTCATACAAGCCTTTGTTATTGGCATCAAGCGAAGCCGAGGGCAACATACCAATCGAGCCGGTCAACATGGCTGCAGCGTCGGACAGGATATCGCCGAACATGTTGCCGGTCACCATCACATCGAATTTTTTCGGTGCCCGCACCAGTTGCATGGCGGCATTATCGACGTACATATGGTCAAGTTCGACGTCCGGGTATTCCTTGTGAACGTCGGTGACGATGTCTTTCCAGAATTGGAAGGTTTCCAGGACGTTGGCTTTATCGACACTGGTCAAACGCTTATTGCGTTTTTGTGCCGCTTGGAAGCCGACGTGTGCAATGCGGCGGATTTCAGTTTCGGCGTAACGCATGGTGTCGAAACCCTCGCGCTCACCTTTGAACGGTCCGTCCGGGCAAACGCGAACGCCGCGCGGCTGGCCGAAATATATATCGCCGGTCAATTCGCGCACGATCAGGATATCCAGTCCGGACACCACCTCCGGCTTGAGGGTGGAGGCGCCCGCCAACTCGGGATATAGGATCGCCGGACGCAGGTTGGCGAAAAGGTTCAGGTTCTTGCGCAAACCAAGAATGGCTTGCTCAGGGCGCAATGCGCGCTCCAGCGTATCGTATTTCCAATCGCCGACCGCACCGAACAACACCGCATCGGCTTCCTTGGCCAGCTTGAGCGTGCCTTCCGGCAGCGGATGACCGTGCGCGGCATAGCCTGCGCCGCCGACTGGAGCAGTTTCCATTTCAAAATTTTCGCCGAGCGTATTCAATACTCTCACGGCTTGCTCGATGATTTCGGGACCGATGCCGTCGCCCGGTAAAATTGCAATTTTCAAATTGACCTCACAAAAAATTTCTGCTCGCCGCGCAAGGCGGATGAGCGAAGCGTTTTCCGCAATATTGTGCGGCAGCGGACGAGGCGCCCCGCATCCACCGCCGCGTTAAATGGTGTTGGCCAGCCAGGGCTGTGAGGCGATATGGCGCTCTTCGAAAGCGCGGATTTTATCGGCCTGCTGCAGCGTCAGGCCGATATCGTCCAAACCGTTGAGCATGCAAAACTTGCGGAAAGCATCGATCTCGAACGGATAGGTCACACTACCGTTTGTGGTGCCAACCACTTGCTTTTCCAGGTCGATCGCCAGCCGGAACCCCGGGAAAGCCTTGACCTCATTGAACAGATCATCGACCTGCGCATCGCTCAGCACGATGGGCAGCAAGCCATTCTTGAAACAATTGTTAAAGAAAATATCGGCAAAGGACGGCGCAATAACAGCACGGAAACCATACTGCTCCAGTGCCCAAGGCGCATGCTCGCGCGACGAGCCGCAACCGAAATTCTTGCGTGTCAACAGGATCGAGGCGCCTTGATAGCGCGGCTGATTCAACACGAAATCCGGATTGAGCGGACGCTTGGAATTGTCCATGCCCGGCTCGCCATGGTCCAGATAACGCCATTCGTCGAACAAATTGGGGCCAAAGCCCGTCCGTTTGATCGACTTCAGGAACTGCTTGGGTATGATGGCGTCGGTATCGACGTTGGCGCGATCGAGCGGAGCAACCAGCCCGGTGTGTATCGTAAATTTATCCATTTGAGTATCTCGGTAGCTAAGACAGGAAACCGCACCGGCTCCCGCTATTGTTCCTGCTATTTCCTGGCGGCGTTCTCAACGGCTTCACCGGCTTTTTTCACATCCTTGCCTATACCTTGAACGGTATTGCATCCAGCCAGGGCAAAGGCGAGAAACATCAGCAGCGAAAATTTTTTCATTTCCCCTCCCGAAAAATTAGCGAAGCGCACGTACATCGACAAAATGACCTGCGATTCCAGCCGCCGCTGCCATCGCGGGCGAAACCAGATGAGTGCGGCCGCCCTGCCCCTGCCGTCCTTCGAAATTACGATTCGAGGTCGACGCACAACGCTCTCCTGGTTCCAGACGGTCTGCATTCATCGCCAGGCACATCGAGCATCCCGGCTCGCGCCATTCAAAACCCGCATCCTTGAAAATCTTGTCCAGTCCTTCGCGCTCGGCCTGCTCCTTGACCAGGCCGGAACCCGGCACCACCATCGCCAGCTTGACGTTCGATGCGCGGAATTTGCCGCGCACGACCGCAGCGGCGGCACGCAAGTCTTCGATACGTGAATTGGTACAGGAACCGATGAAGACCTTATCGATGCGAATATCGGCAATCGCGGTATTCGGCTTCAAGGCCATGTAGACCAGCGCCTTCTCCATTGCGTCACGCTTGACCGCGTCCTTTTCCTTATCCGGATCAGGCACGCGGTCATCGATGGCGACCACCATTTCCGGGGAAGTGCCCCAGGTCACCTGCGGCTTGATCTCGGCCGCGTTCAGAGTGACCACCAGATCGAACTTGGCGCCCGCGTCGGAATGCAACGTGCGCCAGTATTCGACTGCGCGATCCCAGTGCGGGCCGACCGGAGAGAAAGGACGTCCCTTGATGTAGTTGATCGTGATGTCATCCACTGCGATCATGCCGGCACGGGCGCCGGCTTCGATCGCCATGTTACAGATCGTCATGCGCCCCTCCATCGACAGCGCACGGATGGAACTGCCGGCAAATTCGATCGCATAGCCGGTGCCGCCGGCCGTACCGATCTTGCCGATCACGGCAAGCACGATATCCTTGGCGGTCACGCCGAAAGGCAGCGCGCCATCAACCTGAACCAGCATGGATTTCGATTTCTTGGTCAGCAGGGTTTGCGTGGCCAGCACATGTTCGACTTCGGAGGTGCCGATGCCGTGCGCCAGGCAGCCGAATGCGCCATGGGTGGAAGTATGCGAGTCGCCGCATACCACGGTCATGCCCGGCAGCGTCGCTCCCTGCTCAGGCCCGATCACATGGACGATGCCCTGGCGCTTGTCGCGCATATTGAAATAAGTCAGGCCGTATTCTTTGGCATTGGCGTCCAGCGTCTCTACCTGCAGTCGGGATACCTGGTCGGCGATGCCGCCGGCGCGATCGGTGGTGGGCACATTGTGATCCGCCACCATCAGATTGGCCGCCACGCGCCATGGCTTGCGGCCGGCCAGTTTCAGGCCTTCGAAGGCTTGCGGACTGGTGACTTCATGCAGCAGATGGCGGTCAATGTACAGGATGGTCGTGCCGTCATCGCCGGTGTGGACCACGTGCGAATCCCAGAGTTTGTCGTAGAGCGTTTGAGCCATGATCCAAAAACGTGCAGAATTGCACTAATGTGAAAAAATAGTCTTTGATTATGCCATATTTGTGCGACGCAATAGCAAGCCGGGCATTCATGCGCTCAGCTTGCCGCCGGCCGCACGGCAGGATGCGCTTGCCACCGATACGAGAATGCAGCCGCCGCCGCGCCGCCAAGGGCGAACAAGGCCGCCATCAGAAACACCGCCTGCGCACCGAAGCCATCCCAAAAGGCACTCAGAATCAGGCCGCCCACGGTCCCGCCCAATCCATATGAGATGCTGATGAAAAGCGCCTGACCGCGCGCCTGCAACGGCCCGGAAAACCAGCGCTGCAAGGTCATTACCGAAGCAGAATGATGCACGCCGAAGGTCGCTGCGTGCAGTACCTGCGCGACCAGCAGCCAAAACAGCGATTGCGCGCAAAAGCCGATCATCAGGAAGCGCACGACGGCAATCAACAAGCTGGCCAGCATTAGCTTGCGTACCCCGAAGCGGCGGAATATCGGCGCCTGGTAATAGAAAAACACGATCTCGGCCACCACGCCCAAGGACCACATCAGCCCAATCACCGTTTTACTATAGTCGAGCTGCGCCAGGTACAAGGAATAAAAAACGTACAGCGCGGAGTGCGCCGAGATCATCAGGAAGGTCGAGGTAAAAAACGCAAAAACCTCGCGCCGCTTCAACAAGGCCAGCACCGATGGCACCTCCTGCTGCGCATGGGTCTGCGCCGTCTCCTGCATGCGCAGGCTTGCGGCCAGCACCAGCGCCAGCATCAGGAAGGCGACCCACGGCATCAGGTCGATTCCGCGCCAATCGAGCAAATGGCCGGCGCAAGTCACCGACACGATGAAGCCGACCGACCCCCACAGCCGCAAGCGTCCATAGTGGGTCAGGTCGCCTCGCATTTCGGACAGCATCAAGGCTTCCGACAACGGCCCCTGCGCGCTGGTGAAGGTATTGATCGCCACCATCACCACGAAAAACTGGGTAAAAGTCTGACCGAAAAACAGGCCCGAAAACACCGCCAAGGCCGCCATTGCCGTGATGCGCAGCACCGTCACGCGCTTTTGGCTATGGTCGGCGACCCAGCCCCACAGGTTGGGGCCGAAAATCCGCATCACCTGCATGAGCGACATCAGCACACCGATTTGCGCCGCAGTTAAACCCTTCTCCGCAAAATATAGGCTTGCATAGGGCGAAAACACGCCGACGAAACCGTAATAGGCGAAAAAGAAAAAGGCGAAATTAAAGGACTGTTTAGGCCAGGATAGGTGCGGCACGAGAATTATTTTCGGATGCGGCAGCTTCGGTCGCGGGCGGGAACCCCCTCAACCGCACTACACCTGCCGACAGGTGAACTTATACAATTTTGCGGGGAATCCTGGGTGTATCAACCCGCACATCGCCGCATTGCGCCCGATATCTTAAGGCATGATCCATCAACACCAGTGCCAGCATCGCTTCCGCGATCGGCGTGGCCCGTATGCCGACGCAGGGGTCATGGCGGCCAAAAGTCTCGACCAGGATCGGATTGCCGTTCTTGTCGATCGAACGGCGCGGAGTCCGGATGCTGGAAGTCGGCTTGATCGCAATCGAAACCGTGATGTCCTGGCCGGTGGAGATTCCGCCCAGCACGCCGCCTGCGTTATTGGTAACGAAGCCTTCCGGCGTCAATTCATCGCCGTGCTCGCTGCCTTTTTGCGCGACAGATTGAAAGCCGGCGCCAATTTCCACCCCCTTGACTGCATTGATGCCCATCATCGCGTAAGCAATCTCGGCATCGAGCTTGTCGTAGATTGGCTCGCCCAAACCCGCCGGCACGTTCTCGGCCACCACCTCGATGCGGGCGCCGCAGGAGTCGCCGTCCTTGCGCAGGTTATCCATATAGGCTTCCAATTGCGGGATAACGGTGGCGTTGGCGGCAAAAAACGGGTTTTGCGGCACATGCTCCCATGCCTCGAATGGGATCGGTATTTCGCCCAACTGGCTCATGCAGCCCTTGAAGGTGGTGCCATATTGCTCATGCAGCCACTTCCGTGCAATCGCCGCCGCACCGACCACCGGTGCCGTCAGCCGTGCGGAAGAGCGGCCGCCGCCCCTGGGATCACGGATGCCGTACTTGTGCCAGTATGTGTAGTCGGCATGGCCAGGGCGGAAGGTGTCGACGATATTGCCGTAGTCCTTGCTGCGCTGGTCTTCATTGCGGATCAGCAGTGCGATCGGCGTACCGGTTGTCTTGCCGTCAAATACGCCTGAGAGGATTTCCACCGTATCGGACTCCTGGCGCTGCGTCACATGACGCGAGGTGCCGGGCTTGCGGCGGTCGAGTTCCGGCTGGATATCGGCTTCCGTCAGCGCCATGCCGGGGGGGCAGCCGTCAATCACGCAGCCGATGCCGGGGCCGTGGGATTCGCCAAAGGTTGTGACGGTAAACAGGGTGCCAAAAGTATTGCCGGACATGGTGAGAAATATGGATGGGGTGAAAGACGCCATTCTACCAGCGCAAGACCTTTCGGGAACGGACTTTGGCAACCTGCCTGCCCTATTCTGTCGACGATCTGCGTATGAGCAGTGGTGGACTTGAATTCGTTGAGGGCGCGATTGAAATCCTTGAGCAAGGCACAACAAACATTTTATGACCCGTTGCCTCTCGATAGGCATGTCTGCTGGATTCCAGCAGGTTTATACGCCAAGCCTGGAACACCGCGCTGAAAACGCCTAGTCGGCAAAAACATAAGAGGGAAAGAAACGCTTGTCAACGCAACCCGCAGCCCGTCCAGGTTGGAGCAATGGAAAAAATTACAACAACCGCCAGTTACCAGGCTTGGAACGCAATCTGCTGAAGCAGTAGCCACAGCGCATAATGCCGCAGCGGGAACCGGTGAGGCGAAAGTGCAAACTCTCCACAATCAATACATCAGACGCAGGGCGATTGCCTATATACTGTTTCTACACAAGAATATTTTAGAATCTTGGAGACGTATAAATGAGCACACCGGTCCCGCCTTCCGAAGACGATCTCGTCTTCCTGGATGAAAGCCCGCCGTCCAGTGCTGCAACGACCACAACAACGCCCGGTGTATGGCGTGTAATGATCATCGACGACGACGCGGACGTCCACTCGGCTACAACTTTCGCGCTCGGCAACCTGGAAATGCAGCATCGCCCGCTGGAATTCCTGCATGCCTATTCGGCTGCCGAAGCCCGCGAACTGCTGAAATTCGAGCAAGACATCGCGGTCATCCTGCTCGACGTCGTAATGGAGAAGGAAGACGCCGGCCTGCAATTGGTCCGCTACATCCGCGAAACCCTCGGATTGTCCGAAGTCCGTATCATCCTGCGCACCGGGCAACCCGGCTATGCCCCGGAAATCGATGCGATCCGCGATTTCGACATCAATGATTACAAGACCAAGTCCGAGCTGACCCGGATCAAATTGTTCACCACCGTCACCGCGGCAATCCGCTCCTACGAACAAATCCGTGCCATCAATGCCAGCCGCCGCGGCTTGGATCTGATCGTACGCGCCAGCACGGAACTGATGGGTCTGCATGGCTTGCAGAATTTTGCGGCCGGCGTCATTACCCAAATCGCAGGATTGCTCGGCCTCGAAGCGGAAGGACTGTTGTGCGTACAAGAAAATATCGACGGCAAAGGCGCCGAACTGTTCGTGATCGCTGCGGCAGGCGATTATCTGGACGCCATCAACAAACCTGTTGCCGCGCTCGGCGACACACGCATCGCCGATGCGCTGGCGGCAGCGCTTCTGCAGCGCCGCAATATTTACGACAGCGATTTCACCGCCTTGTATTTCGCCGGCAAGGGCCAGCGCGACTTTGCGGCCTTCCTGAATACGGATATGCCGCTCAACGAGATCGATCAACGCCTGCTTGAGGTTTTCTGCAGCAATATTTCGGTCGGGCTGGAAAATGTCCTGCTGGTGACGCGCCTGCACAATTTCGCCTTTTACGACCAGTTGACCAAGCTGCCCAATCGCACGCGGCTGGTCGAGATCCTGAACGAAACACTGGCGGCTCCCTGCGGCGAAACCACCCTGGCCTTGGTCGATATCGATCATTTTTCCGAAACGAATGACGCGCTCGGCCATCAGTTCGGCGACATGCTGCTGCTGGCGGTAGCAGCCCGGCTGCAATCGCATGCGGATGCCCACATCACGGTGGCGCGGATCGGCAGCGATACGTTCGGCGTGCTGGGCCATGCCAGCCATGTGAATCCGGCGATGATCCAGGCGCAATTCGGCATCCCCTTCAGTATCGACGGCCAGGAAGTACAACTTTCCGCCACCGCCGGACTGGTGCGCCTGCAGGATTATGAAGGCGCCGGCTCCGATGCCCTGAAGGACGGCGACATCGCACTCAAGCGTGCCAAGCTGCAGCAACGCACCGGCCATTTTTATTTCTCACGCAGCATGGCAGTGGATATCCGCGAGCGTGTGAGAATGATGTATGCACTGCGCGCCGCGTTCGAGGAACGCCGCTTGTTCGTGGTATATCAACCGCAAATCGATCTATATACACGGCAATGCAAAGGCGCAGAAGCCTTGCTGCGCTGGAAAGCCGAAGATGGCAGCTTCGTCCCTCCCGATCAATTCATTCCGATCGCCGAATACTCCGGGCTGATCATCGAGATCGGCGAATGGGTCATGCACGAGGCCTGCCGCGAGCTGGTCAAACTGCGCAGCCTCGGCCACAACGACTTCACGATGTCGATCAACGTATCGCAGGTACAGTTCCGCCATCCGCGCTTTCTCGACATGCTGCGCGGCGCGCTGGAACAAACCAAGGCGCCGCCCGCCTTCATCGAACTCGAAATCACCGAGTCGATGGCGATGGAAGAGCCCGATGCCCTGATCAAACTGCTGGAACAGATCAAGCAGACCGGCGTGAGCATTGCAATCGATGATTTCGGCACCGGCTTTTCCTCGCTCAGCTATCTTCAGCAATTGCAAGTCGACCGGCTCAAGATCGACCGCGCGTTCGTCACCGAAATCACCAATTCGTCGCGCGGCAGCAGCATTGCCGAAATGGTGATCCAGCTGGGACGCAATCTCGGACTCTCGGTCATCGCCGAAGGCGTCGAAGACGAACGCCAGGCGGCCATCCTGACCGCGCTCGGCTGCCCTTTGGCGCAAGGCTACCTGTTCGCGCGCGGTATGGCGGCACAGGACTTGACCGCCTGGCTGCAAAATTACAGGCTGTCCTGAGACATGATGGCCTCGCCATCCGCCCCCCAGTCCTCACTGCGGTCGTGGAATTGAAATGAACGGCCACACACTGACACTACGCCGTGCCATTGTGCTGACCGTAGTGCTCAGCCTGCTGGTTCCGGCGCTGCTGATCAGCGGTTACTCCTGGTACAGGAAATATAGCGAAGGCATCAGGAAGCAGACTCACGAATTACTCGAACTGAATGCCGACGTGCTCTCCAACGGCATGCAGGAACCGCTGTGGAACATCAACCAGGAAAGCGGAACCGCGCTGCTCAACGCGATGATGTCGCGCAATGAAGATATCGTGCGCATCCAGGTGCGCGATAACGCGCTCGGCGTATTCGTTTCCGGCGAACGACCGGAACGGCGTGTCGGCTACACCGTCTCCAGCGAGCAGCCTGTCATCTATCGCGGCAACACCATCGGCTCGATCCAGATTGAAGTCGGCAGCGCCCGCTTGCAAAAAATCATCGTTGCCGGCTTGCTCGAACAGATGGCGTCACTCGGTACGCAGGTGGCGCTGTCGATTGCCTTGATCCTGCTCCTGCTTGAAGTGCGCCTGATCACGCCGCTGCAACAGCTCGGCAAGGGCGCCAAACGCCTGGCCAGCCGCGAACTCGACGTCCCTTTCACATGGAAACGCCTGGACGAAATCGGCCTGCTCAGTCAACGCCTGGAAGACACCCGCATCAGCCTGCGCAAACTGTTCGGCGATCTGGAGCAGGACATCGACATGCGCAAGCGCATCGAGCAAGAGCTGCATCAGCGCGAAGAACGCTTCCGGGTATTGGTTGAACAAAGCCCGATCGCGATCATCGAGTGGGACAAAAATTACTGCGTGCTCGAATGGAACGCTGCGGCGGAACACATTTTCGGCCATCCGCGCGCACAGGCGCTAGGCCGGCACGCCAGTTTCCTCGCGCCGGAAGAAAACCGTGAAGCCGTCGACGCAGTCTTTCGCAAACTGACTTCGGGCCAGGGCGTAATACATCGCGTATTTCAAAACCGCCGAGCCGACGGCGAAATCATTACCTGCCAATGGAGCAGCACGCGCATCGACGACAAAAGCACCGACAGCGGACGCCTGTTGTCGATGGCCGAAGACATCACTGAAAAACGCCGCGCCGAAGAAGCGCAGCTCCTGTCGGAGGCCAAATTCTCCGGTGCATTTCAATGCAACCCGGACTCGGTCGCCATTACCCGGCTCAGCGATGGCCTGGTAGTCGATGTAAACGAACATTTTGAATCCGTCACCGGTTTTAGCCGAGGCGAAACCGTCGGCAAGAGTACGCTGGAGCTGAATTTGTGGCTGCATCCGCAGGAGCAGGAAACCATGCTCAACCAACTGCTGCGCGACAACATGGTGCGGGATTTCCCCTGGAGCATGCGCACCAAGCATGGCGAGACCAGACAATGCCTTAACAATGCCACCATCTTCAGCATCGGCGGCGAGCCCTGCATCATGGCGGTCATCCGCGACATCACTGAACAGCGCCTGCTCGAAGAACAGAAAGCCGAGGCCGATCATGCCTTGCTGCGCTTGGCGCAAGGCACACGCGATATCGCAGGCAAATCCTTTTTCGAACTGCTATTGGCCGACCTCGCTTCCGCCTTGCGCACCGAACGCGCTTTCATCGGCCTGCGTCTGCAAGAGGCTCCCGATCGAATCAGAACTATCGCCGCCCACCTGAGAGGAAACCCTGCCGACAATTTTGAATACCTGATTAACGGCGCCCCTTGCGAACACGTGATGGCAGGCGATATCTGCGTCTTTTCCAGCGGCATCCGGCAGCGCTTCCCGCAGGACCATGCCTTGGTCGGCCAAGACTGGGACAGTTATGCCGGTACCCCGCTGCGTGATGCCGAAGGCAATACCATCGGCATCCTTGCAGTCATGCATACCCAGGCGTTGGGCAATCCCGACCTGGTGAGGTCCTTGCTGCAGGTATTCGGAGAGCGCGCCTCGGCCGAACTCGAACGCAAACGCGCAGAAGAGGCCTTGCGCACCAGCGAGCAGCGCTTCTCCACCATGTTTCAGTCATCCCCGGTTGCGATGTTTGTGACCCAGGTGAGCGGCGACAATGTGATCAAGGACGTCAACAGCGCTTTCGAGCGCCTGTTCCTGCGCCAGCGCAACATGGTAATCGGCAAAAATACGAAAGACTTGGATTTATATGTCGATACGGCCGACCGCGAGACGCTGATCGGCGAAATGACGCACGCCGGCAGCACTCATGACCATGAAATCTGGATGCATCGCGGCGACGGACATCAGGTGCTGGTGCAGTTTTCCGGACACACCTTCCTTCTCTCCGGCGAAAAATTCGGCATCCTTGCCTGCCAGGACATCACCGACAAACGGCGCATCGAAAACGAAATCCGCGAACTCAATGCAACGCTGGAAGAACGGGTGGTCGAACGCACGGAAGAATTGCAGCGAGCCAACCAGGAACTGGCTGCCACGCTGCATACATTGAACATGGCGCAAGAAGAATTGGTGCGCAGCGAAAAGCTGGCAGCGCTCGGCTCATTGGTGGCCGGAATCGCGCACGAGCTCAACACGCCGATCGGCAACAGCCTGATGGTGGCAAGCACGCTGGTCGATCAAACCCGGGTGCTGGCCACCCAGTACGCCAGCAACGGCATCAAGCGCTCGACGCTGGAAAGCTATATCGGCGACGCGAGCAAAGCCGGCGATATCCTGGTGCGGAATTTGTACCGCGCCGCGAACCTGGTCACCAGTTTCAAACAGGTCGCGGTGGATCAGACCAGTTCGCAGCGGCGCAGCTTTTCGCTGGCCGAGACCATTTCCGAAATCATGCTGACCCTGTCACCGACGCTCAGAAAAACCGCGTTCGTCGTCAATCAGGATATTCCCGGCGATCTGCTGCTCGACAGCTATCCCGGCCCGCTGGGACAGGTGGTCACCAACCTGCTGAACAACGTCCTGCTGCATGCTTTTGACGGTCGCAGCGAGGGCACGATCCTGATCGCGGCCCAGCGCAGCGAGGATGGCTGGGTGGAACTGATGGTGAAGGATGACGGCGTCGGCATTCCGCCGAATAACCTGAGCCGCATTTTCGATCCTTTCTTCACTACCAAGCTGGGTGCCGGTGGATCAGGCCTGGGCTTGAACATCACGCACAATATCGTGACGGGAGTGCTGGGCGGACGAATCCGCGTACAGAGCGAGGTCGGAGTCGGCACCACCTTCGTAATTTCGTTGCCGGTGGTGGCGCCGCAAAAGCAGAGTGATGAGGAGCCGCCCAAAAGCGCCGCAAAGATTCAGACGTTTTCGATCTAGAGCATTTTTAGCCTGGCCGTGCGGAGTCAAGGTCAGGCCGAGGAGCGGACGCGTACAGCGTACGCCGAGCACCGGAGGCCTGAGATTGGCCCATACGGTCAGGCTAAAAATGCTCTAGCTGAATCTCATGCCAAACACAATATCAGCCCTGCCGTGCCGGAGAATAACTGAGAGCAAGCAACGGTTTTCTCAAGAATTGGTCATTTCCATTCTCCACGCAAGGCCAGCACCTTCTCCTGCAATAATTCTGGCGTCGCTTCCTCCGGAGCCAGCGGCGAGCCGACGACCAGCGACAACTTCGACAAGGGTCCGCGGCTGAAGGAGCGGCCGAAGGGATTGCCCTCGCTGCGCGTCAGCATACTGCCCCACAGGCCACGCAGCGCCATTGGAATCACCGGCACCGGCGTGCGGTCGATGATCTTCTTGATGCCGCCCTTGAACTGATTCATCTCGCCGGTACTGGTCAGTTTGCCTTCGGGGAAAATGCATACCAGCTCGCCTTCATGCAGGGCTTGCGCGATATCGACATAGGCTTTTTCCATCAGCCATGGATCTTCCTTGGCAGGCGCGATCGGAATTGCCTTGGCGGTTTTGAATATCCACGACATCATCGGTATCTTGAAAATGCGGTGATCCATCACGAAGCGGATCGGACGCGGGCTGGCGGCCATGATGACGATTGCGTCGACGTAGCTGACGTGGTTGCATACCAGCACCGCCGCGCCCTGCTCCGGAATGCGGTCGGTATCGACGCCATGTACGCGATGGATGGTATGGATCAACAGCCAGGCGATAAAACGCATCAGGAATTCCGGCACCAGCGAGAAGATATAAATCGCCACCACCGCATTCATGATCGCCGTGGCCAGGAACAGTTGCGGAATCGTGAAACCCATCTTCAGCAAGACCATCGCCACCAGCGCGGCGCCCACCATGAACAATGCATTCATGATGTTCATGCCGGCGATGGTGCGCGACACATGCCTTGGATCGCAGCGCGTCTGGATCAGCGCGAACAGCGGCACGATGTACAGACCGCCAAAGATGCCGATCATGATGCAGTCGAACAGAATGCGCAGACTGCCGTGCTGGGCAAGAAAGCCCGACATGTCGACCGGCACCGTGTTGGTATAGCCCAGGCTGGCGAGAAACAGATCGAAACCGAACAGCGACAAACCGAACGAACCGAAAGGCACCAAGCCTATCTCGACCTTGTGCCCGGAAAGGCGTTCGCATAGCAGCGAACCGGCGCCGATCCCCAGCGAAAATACAGTGAGCAGCACTACGAAAACACTATGATCACCATGCAGGTAATCCTTGGCATATACCGGGAATTGCGCCAGGATGATGGCGCCGTAAAACCAGAACCAGGAGTTGCCGAGCAGAGATAAAAACACCGGGCGGTTCTGGCGTGAAAAACTGATGTTGCGGATGGTTTCGGAGACCGGATTCCAATTGATTTTCAGCTCCGGTTCCGGCGCAGGCGTGATGGGAATCGCACGACTGGTGAGCCAGCCGATGACGGCAATCGTGATCGTTCCGGCGGCCACCAGTTGCACGCCCCAGGGCTTATGCACCACCAGCACCGCGCCCAGCACTTCACCCAGGAGGATGCCGACGAAAGTCCCCATCTCGATGATGCCATTGCCGCCGATCAGTTCGTCCGGTTTTAACTGTTGCGGCAGGTAGGCGTATTTCACCGGACCGAACAAGGTCGAATGCAAGCCCATTCCGACCACCGCGGCAATCAGCAGCCAGAGGTTGTGCGTCATCCAGCCGGCGGCGGCAAGCAGCATGATCGCGATCTCGAATACCTTGACATAACGCGCCAGGCTGGACTTCTCAAATTTGTCCGCCAATTGTCCGGCAGTGGCGGAGAACAGCACGAAAGGCAGGATGAACAGGCCTGGAATCAGGTTATTCAAAAATCCGGGATCCAGCGCAGTCCAACTGAGCGCTTCATACGTGAGGATGGTTAAGAGCGCAGTCTTGAACACGTTATCGTTGAATGCGCCGAAAAACTGGGTCCAGAAAAACGGTCCGAAGCGGCGCTGGGTCAGCAGGGAGAATTGACTCGATTGGCTCATGTCAGGTATCGGTAAATGGAAAGGCCGGCTGGCAAGCGCATTGTAGGAGAGAATGCCCTCCTTTTTTAATTTTTATAAAAAAGTGGCGTCGAGTGATACGCGGAGTTCAATCAGCAAAGTGGGCGCCAATGGCGCCCGCACGGCGAGCTAAAAATTTCCAGGCTCACTCAATTTAACCAACCGATTCCGCCAACGCCATCCCACTCAGATAGGCATTCTCCACCCGTCCGTCACCTTCCAGTCCGGCTGCAAACCAGTCGCCGCATGCGCCGATACGCAACTTGCGGTCCCACAGGCAATCAGCCTCCAGCGGCTGCGTTGCCTTGGCGTAACGCCAGCGATGCGCGGTGGCGTAGATCGGCTGTACCGGCGAACCGGTAGCCTCATGGAAAGCTTTCAGCAATTTATCCTTGGCGCGTTCCGGGTCGTCTTCCAGGTGCTCGATGCTCCACGCGGTTGAGGCGTGACCGACCCAATGCTCGCCGGGCCGGCGCTGCGGCTTCGACGCATCCTGCGCAATCCATGACAAACGCGAGTTTTCCACCCAGGCACCGTCGTAGCCCAGGCCCAACGACTCCGGGAAACCCAGGATCAGGCTCCAGCATGGCGACAGGCCGGCTTTGGCGGCCTGCTTGGCAAACTTCGGCGCCGCTTCCTGCAACAGAGGCGCCGCATGATCGGACGGCGCGGCAACGATCACCGCGTCGAATGGACCGGCGCTGGCTTCGATCGGCACTGTGTCGGTTTTCACCGACAGCAGCCATTGATTCCTGCCGTATTGCTCGATGCGTCTTACGCTGTGCTCGGTGCGCACATCCAGTCCTTGGGCCAGTTGCTTGCCCAGCGCGCTCATACCGGGCACCGCGACGAAACGTTGCTTGGAACGTTCGGCCGTATGGCCGGCGGCTTTCTTGGCGACGCCGTTTTCCAGCGCGACCAGCTTGCCATCCCATGCCACGACCCAACCGGCCTTGCGCCATGCCACGACTTCTTTTTTGAATTTATCGCTGCTGGCGGTGAAATATTGTGCGCCGTGATCGAAGCCCCCCAGTTCCGTCTGGCGGGTATGCATACGGCCGCTGATGTCGGGATTTTTTTCGTAGACGACAACGGTGTTGCCCTGCGCCTGTAGCTGCCGAGCGCAAGTCAAGCCGGCAAGCCCGGCACCGATGATGGCGATATGCATGAAAAATCCTTTGGAGTTCGACTTGTGGATTGAAGGAAGGTGACAGTCAACGCAACTGCCATGTTGATATACGAAGGCCGTTCATGATGTGCCGAAACGCATCATGAACGGCCTCAGATAGGAATCCCGAACGCCTTACTCGTCGCCGCCTTCACTCGGCCAGTCGCGAATATAGGCTTTCAACATCTTGTTCTCGAAACTCTGCGCTTCGAATACCGCCTTGGCGACATCATAGAACGACATCACACCCAGCAGCGTCTTCGCATCCATGACCGGCACGTAGCGCGCATGGCGCTCGAGCATCAGGCGCCGTACTTCGTTGACCTCGGTTTCCGGCGTGATCGTGATCGGATGATCGTCCATGTGCTTGCGCACGCTGTTACCACCGACTGCGCCCCCATTGGCATGGAGAGTCTTCATCACTTCGCGGAAAGTCAGCATGCCCACCAGTTCGCCGAATTCCATCACGACCAGCGACCCGATGTCTTTCTCAGCCATGGTATTGACAGCATCCAGCATCGAGGTGTCAGGCGTCACCGTGTACAGGATATTGCCTTTGACTTGAAGAATTTCTGATACTTTCATTGTCTTATCCCGACTCGTTATTGTTCTGACGATTCAAATGTAGCTTAACTGCCGTGAAAAATCTAGCGCGGTTTATGGCCCGGGGTCGATTCTCTACAGGCAACGCTCCCCTATTACCGCCATCGTATTATCCGCCCATTTGCTGCTACCGCACAATGACCTGCATCAACACTCGCCTTGCCGTTCAATGCTAGGATGCCCAAACTATTCAGGGAGCATGACATCATGAGCGGTCCAAGATATCCAGGGTTCGACACTCTGTCGTTGCACGCCGGCGCGGCGCCCGATCCGGCCACCGGCGCACGCGCCACACCGATTTACCTTAGCACATCATTCGTTTTCAAGGATTCCGATCACGCGGCATCGCTGTTCAACATGGAGCGTGCCGGGCATGTGTATTCGCGCATTTCCAACCCGACCAATGCCGTGCTGGAAGAACGCATCGCCGCGCTGGAAGGCGGAGTGGCAGGCATTGCCGTTGCCAGCGGACAGGCGGCGCTGCATCTCGGCCTCGCCACCATCGCGGGGGCCGGCTCGCATGTGGTGGCGTCGCGCGCTCTGTATGGCGGTTCGCAGAATCTGCTGGCGTATACGATGAAGCGCTTCGGCATCGACACGACTTTCGTCGATCCGCGCGACCTCGACGCCTGGCATAATGCGATCCGCCCGAACACCAAGGTCCTGTTCTCCGAAACCCTGGGCAATCCGGGATTGGATGTGCTGAACATACCGCAGGTCGCCGCCATCGCGCATGCACGCCATCTTCCGCTGATGGTCGATTCGACCTTCACCACGCCTTACCTGATGCGCCCTTTCGATCTGGGTGCGGATTTGATTTTTCATTCCGCAACCAAATTCCTGTGCGGCCACGGCACCGCGATCGGCGGCCTGCTGGTCGACGGCGGCACCTTCGACTGGCAGCAGGCATATGAAAAAACCGGCCACTTCGGCGAGTTATGCGAACCGTACGACGGCTTTCACGGCATGGTGTTTTCGGAAGAATCGACGGTCGCACCCTTCTCGCTGCGGGCGCGGCGCGAAGGCTTGCGCGACTTCGGCGCGGTGATGAGCCCGCACAATGCATTCACGATTCTGCAAGGCATCGAAACACTCGGCTTGCGCATGGATCGCCATGTAGCCAACACGCGCAAGGTGGTGGAATTTCTGGCTGCGCATGCAGCGGTCGAGTCGGTGTCCTATCCGGAACTGGAATCGCACCCCGATCATGCACTGGCCCAAACGCTGTTGCCAAAAGGCTGCGGCGCAGTATTTTCGTTCAGCATCAAGGGGGACCGCGCAGCAGGCCGGCGCTTTGTCGAGGCACTGAATATCTTTTCCCACCTGGCCAACGTCGGCGATGCCAAGTCGCTGGTGATCCACCCCGCCTCCACCACGCATTTCCGCGTGCCGACTGAACAGCTCGCGGCGTCCGGCATTACTGAAGGGACGATGCGCTTGTCGATCGGCTTGGAAGATCCCGACGACTTGATCGAAGATCTGGCGCGCGCCTTGAAAATATCGCAAAAGGGAGCCTGAGATGATCCTCAATATCCAGGGACAGGATGCCTACTGCTATACCGGCGGCAAAAATTTCAATGCCGCATTGCCGACCGCGGTTTTCATCCACGGCGCGCAAAACGATCACTCGGTCTGGGTGCTGCAGACGCGCTATTTCGCGCATCACGGTTTCGGCGTGCTGGCAGTCGACCTGCCCGGCCACGGCCGCAGCAAGGGGGCGCCTTTGACTTCGGTGGAAGCGATGGCGGATTGGCTGCTGGCGCTGCTCGATGCGGCCGGCGTCCAACAGGCGACGCTGATCGGGCATAGCATGGGTTCCCTGATAGCATTGGAAACCCAGGCAAAAGCTCCCGCCCGAGTCGCCGCGCTTGCGATGGTCGGCACCGCCTACCCGATGAAAGTGTCCGACACCCTGCTCGATGCCGCCCAAAACGACGAACAACGCGCGATCGATATGGTCAACATATGGGAACACTCCTCGATTGCGCAGAAGCCTTCCTGCCCTGGGCCGGGCTTCTATTTGATGAACGGCAGTCAGCGCTTGATGCAGCGGATTGCGCAACAGAATCCGCTGCAGGTTTTTTATACGGATTTCAGCGCCTGCAATGCTTATGCAAATGGCGAGACCGCGGCCAAAGCAGTCACTTGCCCGGTGTTATTTTTACTCGGCAGACGCGATGTGATGACTCCGCCGAAAGCTACTGCGGCGCTCACCAAGGCGATTGCGCACGCGAAGGTGGTCATGCTCGACAATTGCGGGCATGCCTTGATGGGCGAGCAGCCGGATGCTGTGCTGGAAGCGCTGTTCTCGTTTGCGCAGGTGAACGGCATGCTGCATTGAAAACGGCACACCGGCACGTAGCCGCCAGAAAGGAAGCTGCGGCCAGTCCGGGTAAATTCATCTGATCCGCCGGCATCGGCCGGCGCCTTGACCCTCGCCTACAGTTCTTGCCGGGCCTGGGTGCACATTGCCGGCGTACCGTCCCGGTCAGTCACGTTGATAGTCCTCACATAAACGCGATGCGGTAAATAGCGCACCGTGCTCGGCGGTGGAATATCGCTGGGCAGCGTACGCCAGACTGCCCCATTCTTCAGTAAATATAGAACCGCGCAAAATATGCGCATAAATCCACTCGTCTTGGATTCGTCTTCTTTCTGGCGTCTTCCAGCATCGCTCGGACCGGCTCGAATTGCTCCCAGCTGAGGTCATTTGGATAATGCTTCCCGCTCATCCTGTTTCCGTCTCAACAAAAATACTATTGGACGAAAAATACTGATCAAGTTCTTAGAGCCTGTTTGAAAATGAAAATTTACTCGAACAACCGCTTGAGTAGCAGGTC
>CBIHON010000062.1:0-22254 GCA_966211965.1 uncultured Burkholderiales bacterium
GGTCAGAGTAATTTTCGCAAAAGACCGCGAAAAAAAACTCTGACCCGCCTTTCTTTAAACTATCTCGATCGCAACCGCCGTGCCTTCGCCGCCGCCGATACACAGCGACGCAACGCCGCGCTTGCCGCCGGTTTTTTTCAAGGCGCCGATCAGCGTCACGATGATGCGCGCGCCGGAGGCGCCGATCGGATGGCCGAGCGCGCAAGCGCCGCCGTGAATATTGACCTTGCCATGAGGAATGTCGTGCTCATGCATCGCCGCCATCGGCACCACCGCGAAGGCTTCGTTGATTTCGAACAGATCAACGTCCTTGCTGCTCCAGCCGACCTTCTTGTACAGGTTGGCGATCGCGCCGACCGGAGCCGTGGTGAACAGATTCGGGGCTTGCGAATGGCGGGCGTGGCCGAGGATTTTCGCGATCGGCGTGCAACCCAGCTTCCTGGCAGTCGATTCGCGCATCATGACCAGGGCGGCGGCGCCGTCGTTGATCGATGAAGACGACGCGGCGGTGATGGTGCCGTCTTTCTTGAAGGCCGGCTTGAGCGAGGGAATCTTGTCGAGCTTGGCTTTCTGCGGACCTTCGTCCTTGTCGATCACGACGTCGCCGCTGCGGCCGGACACGGTCACCGGCGCGATTTCCCACGTGAAGGAACCGTCGGCGCTAGCGGCTTGCGCGCGCTTGACCGACTCGATCGCGAAGGCATCCTGCGCCTGGCGGCTGAATTCGTACTTGGCTGCGCATTCCTCGCCGAAAGTGCCCATCGAACGGCCCCCGCCTTTCTCGTCCCTTGTGTAGGCATCTTCCAAGCCGTCCAGCATCATGTGGTCGTACATCATCGCGTGGCCGATGCGATAGCCGCCGCGCGCTTTCGGGATCAGGTAGGGCGCGTTGGTCATCGATTCCATGCCGCCCGCGACCACCACCTCGTTGGTGCCGGCTACGATCGAGTCGAACGCGAACATCACGGCTTGCATCGCCGAACCGCACATCTTGGACATCGTGACGGCGCCGGCGGAAACCGGAATGCCGGCCTTGATTGCGGCTTGACGCGCGGGCGCCTGTCCTTGGCCGGCCATCAGGCAGTTGCCGAACAAGACATCCTGCACCTGTTCCGGCGCCAGGCCGGCGCGTTCCACCGCAGCCTTGATCGCCACTGCGCCAAGGTCGCTGGCGGAAAGAGAGGAAAAATCGCCTTGGAAGGCGCCCATCGGAGTACGTGCCGCGCCGACGATAACAATAGGATCATTCATGATGTTTCTCCATTTAAAGGGTGATGCGCGTTGGAAAAATTAAGCTGCCTGTGCCGAACTCGAAACATTGGTTTGATAACTGAAGCGTAATTCCTGCGGATACGGGAAGACATCGTCGACATAGCCGTCCAGGATGCGCTGCTTGCGCGTCTGCCAGAATTCCGGCGTCAGCAGATCGGCATGATGCTTCAGAAAATATTTTTTCACTTGGGGATTCCCGAGCAGGAATGTGCCGAACTGCTCGGGAAACACATCGTTCCTGGCGATCGGATACCAGGGCTCGGCAGACATCTCATCCTCTTCATTGCGCGGCTCCGGTATCTTGCGGAAGTTGCAGTCGGTGATGTATTCGATTTCGTCATAGTCGTAAAACACGACGCGGCCATGGCGCGTGACGCCGAAGTTTTTGTACAGCATGTCGCCCGGAAAAATATTCACGCCGACCATGTCCTTGATGGCATTGCCGTACTCGCGCACGCCATGTTCGAGCGCCTCTTCATCGCCATGCTTTTCGGCATTGGCAAGCCAGATATTCAAGGGAACCATGCGCCGCTCGATGTACAGGTGCTTGATGATGACTTCATTGCCTTCTTCCTCGACCATCGAGGGCGCGACTTCCTTCAGCTCGGCCAGCAGCTCATCGGCAAAGCGGGCGCGCGGAAAGGCGACATTCGAATACTCCAGCGTATCGGCCATGCGGCCGACGCGATCGTGTTTTTTCACCAGCAAATACTTTTCTTTGACAATCGCACGCGAGGTTTCTTTCGGCGCCGGAAAAAAATCCTTGATGACCTTGAACACGTACGGGAACGAGGGCAGCGCGAACACCGCCATCACCAAGCCGCGTATCCCGGGCGCCGCCTCGAAGCAATCCGAAGAGTGCCGCAGATGATGCAGGAAATCGCGATAGAACAACGCCTTGCCGAGCTTTTGCAGGCCGAGAATCGTATAGATTTCGCTGCGCGGCTTGTTGGGCAGCATGGTGCGCAAGAACTGCACGTAGGCCGAGGGCACTTCCATGTCGACCATGAAGTAGGCGCGCGTGAAGGAGAACAGGATCGTGATCAGGGCCGGGTCGAACAGCACGGTATCGAGGACGAGCTCGCCCTTGCGGTTGTGCAGGATCGGCACGATGAAGGGATAGGCACGATTGCCGTTGATGCGCTTGCCGACCATGTAGGCGCCCTTGTTTCGGTAGAACAGGCTGGCCAAGACCTGGATCTGGTGATTCGGCTCCAGCGGATCGGTGCCGAATAGCGCACGCAGGCGCGCCTCGACGAACGCTATGTCCCGGTCGAGGTCGGCGAACGGACACTTCAACTGGAAATTGGTGACGATGCGCTTCAAGGTGTTGCGCAGGCCGTCGCGGCCCGGATAATAGACCCGGTAGGTGGGCACGCCCTGTTCAGCCTCGATGTATTCGGTCGATACCGCCGGCCGCACGAAGATGAAATCATTGTGGAAATAGGTACGGTGCAAGATGTTGCAGCACACCGAGTTGAAAAAGGTTTCCGCCAGTTCCGGTTGCTTGTGATCGGTCAGCAGACCGATGTAATGCAGCTTGACCTCGCGCCACACTTCGTCGCTCAAGTCGTCCTGTTCGTACTCGTCTTCCAGCACCTGCACGCATTCCTGCACGCGCATGTCGTAGAAGGAGATCCGTTCCTTGGCCGCAAGCTGAGCGGTTTTCCAGTCCCCGGTTTCAAAGTAGCGCTTGGCATCCTGGCTGGCCTTGCGAAACAACCGATAGTGCTTGTCGAAACCGTCGAGTATGGTGCGGGCGATGTCGAATGCGATCTGGGACGACAGAAGCTTGGGGAACGCGGCTTGCATGGTTTGGCCTTATGTTTAAGAAAGGCGGGTCAGAGTTTTTTTTCGCAGTTCTTTGGGAAAATTACTCTGACCTCCTCTGATTAAAAAGGCGGGTCAGAGTTTTTTTCGCGGTTCTTTGCGAAAATTAATCTGACCCCCTCTGACAAAAGGCGCGTCAGAATTTTTTCGCGGCTCTTGCGAAAAAACTCCCCCTTATCAGGTTTTCCAGACCGCTAGTTTAGCCATATCCACGCCGATCCCGCCGCAAACCACGATCAGTGGCCGTTTGAAGAACGCCAGTGCCGGCAAATTCCGGTAAGCCACGGCCAGCGCCGCGCCGCATGCGGGCTCGACCAGGGTGCGCATATCGTCGGCGAATTGCAGGCAGGCCTTGACCGCCTGGGCGTCGCTGACGATCACGCTTTTCACCGGATGACGGCGGGTCCAGTCGAAGGCGGTTTGCGCGACGCGCCGGGCGCCGAGCGTCGTGGCGATCGAGCTGATGGCCGGCAGGCTGACCAGTTCGCCGGCCCGCACCGCTGCATGCAGGGAAGCGGCGCCTTCGGTTTCCGCAGCGATCAAAGGTACCTGCGCCATGCCGTTGCGATGCAAGCCCTGCAGGATGCCGCACATCAATCCGCCGCCGCCAACCGAGCAGATGACGGCGTCGAACTCGACTCCGATGGCATGGCTTTGCGCCACGGCTTCGTCGATCAGGGTCGCGTTGCCGTCCCAGATATCGGGATGATCGAAAGGCGGCACATACACCGCGCCGGGCTGCGCACACAGACGCAAGGCTTCTTCATTGGTTTCATCCCACACCATGCCGTACACGATCACGGTGGCGCCAATGTCGCGGATCTTTTGCCGTACCGATTCGTGCGTGGTGTGCGGGACGAGGATGGTGGTGGGCACGCCAAGCGCGGCGCCCGCCACCGCTGCCGCGAACCCGGCATTGCCGCCGGACGGGCAAACCAGGTGGCGTGCGCCTTTGGCGACTGCGCGCTGGCATAGCAAGCCGATGCCGCGCAGCTTGAACGAGCCGGAGGGCTGGGTGTTTTCCATCTTCAGCCAGACCTGCTTGTCGAGGGCGCTGGAGAGCCCGCTGTGTCTCAGCAGCGGGGTTTGAATATGCAAGGCATTCATTTCAAATTTTCATAAAAAAAATCGACGGACGCAGCGTGCGCTACGGCCGGCCGTTGTTATTTGGTTTCCGCAAACAATTCGCGTCCGATCAGCATGCGCCGGATCTCGCTGGTGCCGGCGCCGATCTCGTAGAGCTTCGCATCGCGCCACAGGCGTCCGGCCGGGTACTCGTTGATGTAGCCGTTGCCGCCCAGCGCCTGGATCGTTTCGCCGGCCATCCAGGTGGCTTTCTCGGCCGAGTACAAGATGGCGCCTGCTGCATCCTTGCGCAAGGCCCGTACCGCTTCCGGCGTGGTCGCGCGGTCGCAAGCCTGGCCGACCGCATACACGTAGGCCTTGCACGCCATCATAGTCGAATACATGTCGGCCAGCTTGCCCTGCATCAGTTGGAATTCGCCGATCGGCTGGCCGAACTGCTTGCGGTCGTGGACGTAGGGAACCACCACATCCATGCAAGCCTGCATGATGCCGAGCGGCCCGCCGGACAGCACGGAGCGTTCGAAGTCGAGCCCGGACATCAGCACGTTGACGCCCTTGCCGAGACCGCCCAGCACGTTTTCCGCCGGCACTTCGCAATCCTGGAACACCAGCTCGCCGGTATGCGAACCGCGCATGCCGAGCTTGTCGAGTTTTTGCGCGATGGAAAAGCCCTTGAAATGCTTTTCGATCAGAAAGGCCGTGATGCCGCGCGGACCGGCTTCCAGGTCGCTCTTGGCGTACACCACCAGCACATCGGCGTCGGGGCCGTTGGTGATCCACATCTTGGTGCCGTTCAACACCCAGCGGTCGCCCTTCCAGTCGGCACGCAGCTTCATGTTGACAACGTCGGAGCCGGCGTTGGGCTCGGACATCGCCAGTGCGCCGATGTATTCGCCGCTGATCAGCTTGGGCAGGTAACGGGCTTTTTGCTGCTCCGTGCCGTTGCGCTTGATCTGGTTCACGCACAGGTTGGAATGCGCGCCGTAGGACAGCCCGACCGAGGCCGAAGCGCGCGAAATTTCTTCCATCGCGATGATGTGAGCAAGGTAACCCATGGCCGCGCCGCCATAGCTTTCGTCGACCGTGATGCCGAGGATGCCCAGGCTGCCCATCTTTTTCCACAAGTCCATCGGAAACTGGTCGCTGCGGTCGATTTCGGCAGCGCGCGGGGCGATTTCAGCCTGCGCGAATTGCTGGACGGTTGCGCGCAATGCGGCGATGTCCTCGCCATGGTCGAAGCTCAAGCCGGGTAGGTGCATCATCTGGTCCTCACGCTATTGATTACAAAAAGGTGTGAAATGATATCGTCAATTGACGTTTACGTAAACGTCAATAAAACTCGCGTAAAAAAGCCCGTTTTTCTCTCCGGGGACGCACCGGGCGCCGGCATGCGGCCCGGCCCTGGCTCAGGCCGCTTCCTTGTTGCGGCCGCCGGCCGTCTTTTTCGCCGCCGTACCCGAGACCGTTTTCTGCGCCGGCTTGGTTTTTGTCGCTTTGCCATCCTCCAGCATGCGCTTGCACTCGGTCTCGTGCGCTATGATTTCGGCCAAGGTCACTTCCAGGTCCTCGCGCTGCTGTTCCAGCATTTCACGGTGCTGCCCCAGCACGGCCAGGAACCGTTTCAATTGAGCGGTCGAATCGGTTGGGGACTCATACATATCGACCAGGCCTTTGATTTCGGACAAGGTCAGACCGAGGCGCTTGCCGCGCAGCGTCAGCTTGAGACGGGTGCGTTCGCGTGCGCTGTAGACCCGGGTGCGGCCGCCGGCGCCTTCGCGCTTCGGGCTGATCAGGCCCTGGTCTTCGTAAAAGCGAATCGCACGCGGCGTGATGTCGAATTCGCGCGCCAGTTCGGTAATGGTATAGGTTGGCATGGTGGGCTGTTTTAAGACTTTGTTTAACAAGAAACGGAATTTGTGTTTAAAATTGCAGTTTACGTTAACGTAAAGCCTATTGTAGGCGCGCCTGCAAGAAATGTGAATACACCGGTCGATGCCGAAAATCCGGACGGCGCACGCTGCAAGAAACCGATCCCCAAACCACGCCCAATTTTCCGGAAGCCGCGCCCATGAACGCACTCGAATCGCAACTCGATTATCCCTTCGGCGAAACCTTGCCAGAACCCGGGGCCGCCCATCAAATCGCGCCCGGCCTGTTGTGGCTGCGCATGGGCTTGCCGTTTGCGCTCAACCATATCAACTTGTGGCTGCTGGAAGACACCTTCGAGGGCGAAAGCGGCCCGCGGCGCGGCTGGACGGTGATCGATTGCGGCATCGCCACCGATGCCACGCGGGCCTCCTGGGAAGCTGTTTTTTCGAATGTGCTGGACGGCTTGCCGATCGTGCGCGTAATCGCGACCCACTGCCATCCCGACCACGTCGGCCTGGCGGATTGGCTGTGCAAGCGCTGGAACGCGCCGCTCTGGATGACCGCCGGCGAATACGCTTTCGCGCGCATGATGTCGGCTGCGCTGCCGGGCGTGGAAGGAACCGCGATGCTGCCGCATTTCCAGCGGCACGGCTTGAATGATCCGGCCATGCTGGAGCAATTGCAGGGCCGCAAAAGCTATTATCCAAGCCTGGTGCCCTCCGTGCCCTCGTCCTATACCCGCTTGCAGGACCAGCAGGTTTTCCGCATCGGCAGCCATGCGTGGCGGGTGATCACCGGCTTCGGCCACGCGCCGGAACATGCCGCGCTGTATTGCGCCGAACTGAACCTGTTGATCTCGGGCGACATGGTGCTGCCGCGCATTTCGACCAATGTGTCGGTGTTCGCAATCGAACCGGAAGCCAATCCGGTCCAGCTCTATCTCGATTCGCTGAGCAAGTTCAAGGACTTGCCGTCCGATACGCTGGTGCTGCCCTCGCACGGCAAGCCGTTTCACGGCCTGCATACGCGCATCCAGCAGCTCAACGACCACCATGCTGAGCGGCTGACCGAAGTCGTGCAAGCCTGCGCGACACCGCAATGTGCTGCCAGCATCGTCCCCATCATGTTTCCGCGCACGCTGGATGCGCATCAACTCACATTTGCACTCGGCGAGGCGCTGGCGCACCTGCATAAGCTATGGTTCGAAGGCATCTTGCGGCGCGAATTGGGACCCGACGGCGTGATACGTTTTACGGTCTGATTATTTACCTCAAGTTACTATTTCTCTGAAACTGCCGTCGCGTGTTTACGTGGCCTCTTCCGCTTTGCCGACATTGCTCGGCAGTTGGTGACCGGAAGTGAACAAAGGCGGAAATCCATTGCGAACCAATCCTGCAGTTGTCGCTCTAAAAATGCACATGCCGGTTCTACTTTTCGTGGCCGGCTTTGCATTTGTGCTTCGCCCCGTCTGTTTGCCTTGAGAGTGAAAATCCAGTCTCGCTCGAAGCCGGCGGAACCTGAAGTGCAATAACACATGCGGGTGCACGGCCATGGTCAGCAAGCCGGCAATCGGCTCTTCCCGCACTATAACCAATGGTATATGTCGATGTTAAACACGTTGGCGGTATATTGATTTGCACGAGTCTCATTGGCGATAAATCACTTGGGCCGTTTTTGTCCGGTATCTATGCGGTCACAAAAAGTCCCTGTCGCGTAGAGACTGACTGTCACGTCACGTCATGGAATAGTTCAGTCTAATGAACCCATCGATCGAACGCACAAATTTCAGCGAACGCTTGCAACAAGCGCTAAGGAATGCTGATTATTCTCCCGATAGTCCAACCCAATTAGCACGTGAATTCAACGTTCGCTTTTCGGGGCGTCCTATTACCGTACATGCCGCGCGCAAATGGATAGTGGGGGAAGCAATTCCAACTCAGGAAAAATTGCGCACCTTGGCGCAATGGCTGGGCGTGCCGGCTGAATGGCTGCGCTTTGGCGGGGACCAATTTCAGGGCGAGCGCGGAGGAACGAGAAACGCCGCCGACCTGCCGGGACGGCTCGATTCCGCCGACGTCAAGTTGATCGCCGACCTCCAACATCTGGATGAAGATTATCGGATGATCGCGCGCGAAATCATCCGCATGCTGGTACGCATCAAGCGGCAGAAGTAAGCACGCTTCGCATGTAGCGTAAACCCGCTATCGCACGGCTGCCGTACCAGGACAGCATTTCCCCGTCGACCAGCAGCACCGGCTTGCCCCACTGTTTTTCCAGCGCGTCGGCATGCTTTTCCGTAAAGCGATAAGGCTCGCTCGACAGCAGCACCTGGTCCACCGATTGGAGCAATTGCTCCGACCACTTGAATTGCGGATAGCGCGCCGTACCGGGCGCAAGCCATTGACGCCAGCCGATCAGGGCCAGCATTTGTGCGATATAGGTGTCGCGCGAAACGGTCATCCAGGGATCTTTCCAGATGCAATACAGCACCCTGCGCGGGACCGGCGTGGGCACGGCGGCCAAGGCCGCATATTCTTGCTCGAACGCGGCGCATAACGCTTCGGCTTGGCGGCTGGCGTTGAAGATGCCGCCGAGCAGCCGATACAGCGCCAGGTTGTCGGCCGGCGCCAGCGGATGCGTCACGACAACGTGCGATACGAACTCTGCCAGCGCATCGACCGTCGGCTTTTCATTTTCATCGATGTTGACGATCAAATGAGTCGGTGCCAGGTTGCGGATTTTTTCGATGTTGACGTCCTTGGTGCCGCCGACTTTGGGAATCGACCGGAGCAGCTCAGCGGGATGAATGCAAAAGCCGGTGCGGCCGACCAGTTGCGAAGCCAGGCCGAGATCGCATAGCAGCTCGGTGAGCGAGGGCACCAGCGAGACGATGCGCGGCGGCGCTGTGATCGGCCTGTGCCGGCAGCCGGCGGCGTCGATCAGGTTCATACGCAAACTGCCTTCATAGCCGCGCCTTGCGCCCCATCTTCGATGAAGCAGAATCGTAAAGCCAATTCGGGAGCAGGCGCAGCAGCTTGGCGACCACGCCCATCTGCCATGGGATGAGCTTGTAGCTGGCGCCTGCGTCGATGGCAGCAAGCGCAGCACGCGCGAATTTTTCCACCGGCATCAAAAACGGCATCGGATACGTGTTGGCCTGGGTCATCGGCGTATCGATATAGCCCGGCGCGATCGTAACAACCTTGATGCCGCTGCTTTTCAGTTCAACCCGCAACGATTCGCAATAGCTGAGCACGGCGGCCTTCGATGCGCTATAGGCCCCGGCGCCGGGCAGACCACGCACTCCAGCCACGCTGCCGATGCCGACCAGGCGAGGAGCACCTGCGCCGGATTGCGCCTGCGCTTTCATGCTGGCGATGAAAGGCGCAAACGTCGCGACCGTGGCCAGCACATTGACCGCGAAGATGCGCTCGAATACCGCCAGGTCTTCCGCGAACTCGGTCAGCGTGCCCTGCGAAATACCGGCATTCGCGATCACGACATCGGCGCCGCCCACAGCAGCGATAAAGTCCGCTGCTGCGGCAGCGAGCGCGGCGTGATCCGTCACGTCGAGCGGGTAGACCCGATGGCGCTCGGAGTGCGGCAAACCGGCAACCAGTTGTTCCAGGCTTTGCCTGCGCCGCGCCGCCAGGCCGAGACTTGCGCCCCGTTCGGCATACTGCCGCGCCAAGGCCGCACCTATACCGCTCGATGCACCGGTGATGAATACGCGTTCCATAAAGCCCTTATCGAAAGAGGACAGCAATTATCCTAAAAAACCGCAGTCGACCGCTTGCTGATGTCTGGAAAGCCCCATAGGCACTGCGTTTCTTTCGCTCGATACGTTCACCGATGGGGTGGGCAGCGCTACAGGTGCGAGCGTACATTTTTAGGATTATTTCACGGCATTGCGCGCCGGGAGGGCGAAAAAAAATCCGTCCTCTTGCGAGAGACGGATTTTTTCCCGATCCGGTTCTTGATCTTGGCTTATTTCAAGGCCTCTTTGGCCGAAGGCTTGGCGGCTCCTTTGACCTTGTCTTTCTGCGCCGCCGTCGGCGCAGCCTTGGCCTCGGCCACTGCCGGTTTGCGCTCGGCGGCAACCTTGGCGACCAGCCAGTCCATCACTTGCAGGGCAGCCGACTGCAGCGCCGGCTCGGGTTGATTGCCCATGGTGGCGCCCACGATGGACGGCGAGGTCACGAAGCGGCCGTCAATCGCGATCATCGGCACGCCGTCGACCCTGAAGGCTTCCTGCAATTGCACCGCGCGGCGCACCTTGGTCTGCACGCTGAAGGAATTGTACAACTCGAGAAATTTGGTCTTGTCGATGCCTTGCTTGACGATGAAATCGGTGATCGGACCGTCCTTGTTCAGCGCCAGCCGGTCAACGTGGATCGCGTGGAAAATCTTCTTTTGCATTTCTTCCGATTTGCCCATCGCTTCCAGCGCATAGTACAGGCGCTGTTCCGGCCCGAAGGACTCATTGAAGGCGACCGGTACGCGCTTGAACAGGATATTGTCGCCCTGCTTCTTCACCCAATCCGACAGCGAGGGTTCGAACGCATTGCAGTGCGGGCAGGAATACCAGAAAAATTCGATGACTTCGATTTTTTTGCCGGCATCGGTCGGTTGCGGCTTGTCGAGCGTCCGATACTCGGCACCATTGACCGGGCTGGCAGGGGTGGCATGAACGCCCGGAGCGATGAAACTCAGGCTAAGTACAGCCAATACATATTGAAGAAAGCGCATACAAATCCTTATAGTTTATTTAGCGATACGAATGACGGCGACATCCATGCCGTTGTCTGACAACTTCACCCTGGCCCGGTTCATTGCTTCGACCTGATTGAAGGGACCGATTCTGACCCGATATAGCGGACCATTCTCGGACGGCTTCTCGGAAATGCTGGCTTCAAAACCCGACAACGCCAGCTTTGCCTTGGTGCCCTCGGCATCGGCCTGTTCACGGAAGGCGCCAGCTTGCAGATAGTAAATCCATTTTTCGTCGGCAGCGTCGGGTTTCGGCGCTGCACTCTTGGCATCCTTGCCATCAGCGGTTTTTGCTTCGCCCGGTTTGGGTTCGGCCTCCGTCTTGACCTTGTCGACGGCTTTGGCCTTGTCTGCGGCGGGCTTGTCGGCCGCCGCAGCCTTCTCGCCGCCAGTTGCAGGCGGCGTCGCTTCGGGCTCCTTGGCAAAATCCTTGGCGGCTTCTTTCGCCGGCTCCTTGTTGCCATACAAGGGCTTGTTGGGATCGCTGGCCTGGCCGGAGGTCAGGTCGGGCGCCTTCTCCTGCTTGTTGAGCTTATTGAGAAAAGGCACCGGCGTTTTCGTGATCACCACCGCCACGACGACCGCAATCCCGAGCCCGACGATCAAGCCGAGGATGAAACCCAGAATGGTGCCGCCGGCCTGCCCGTACTTCCGATTGAAATTAATCATGCTTTCCCAGAGAGCCTGTTCCTGTTTCTCTACATTCTTGACGGAGCCGATACGCCGATCAGCGCCAAACCGTTGCGCAATACTTGCCGCGTCGCGCACATTAACGCCAGCCGCGCCATTTTGGTTGGCTCATCGTCGACCAGCACCCGCTCCGCATTGTAGTAGCTATGCAACTCGCCGGCCAGTTCGCGCAGATAGAAGGCAACCTGGTGCGGGCCAAGTTCTTCCAGCGCCCTTTGCAGTGCCTCCGGGTACTCGGCCAGCTTGGCCAGCAAGGCCGCTTCGCGCGGCGCCGTCAGCGGCGACAGGTCGACCGCGCCAAGCGTGGATTCATCGCCGCCCCATTGCGCCAAGACCGAGCAAATCCGGGCATGCCCATACTGCACGTAATACACCGGATTTTCGTCGGACCGCGCCAGCGCGACATCGACATCGAATACGAATTCGGTATCGGCCTTGCGCGAAATCAGGAAGAAGCGCACCGCATCGCGGCCGCGCGTCAGGTCGCGCGTGCCGTCTTCGGCCAGCGCATCGCCGGCCGACCATTCGATCAGATCGCGCACCGTGACATAGGAACCAGCGCGCTTGGAGATCTTCACCTCGGCGCCATCTTTCATCACCGTCACCATCTTGTGCAGCACATAGTCGGGATAACCTTGCGGAATGCCCATGCCGACCGCCTGCAGTCCGGCGCGCACGCGGGCGATGGTGCCGTGGTGGTCGCTGCCCTGGACGTTGATGACCTTGCTGAAACCGCGCTGCCACTTGGTCACGTGATAGGCGACGTCGGGCACGAAATAGGTGTAGGTGCCATCCGATTTCTTCATCACGCGATCTTTGTCGTCGCTGTACTCGGTGGTGCGCAGCCACAGCGCGCCGTCCTGCTCATAGGTCTTGCCGGCCTTGATCAGCGCATCGACGCTGGCCTCTACCTTGCCGTCGCTGTAGAGCGAGGATTCCAGGTAATAGTTGTCGAACTTGACGCCGAAAGCCAGCAAATCCAGGTCCTGTTCGCGCCGCAGATAGGTCACCGCGAACTGGCGGATCGATTCGATGTCCTCGACATCACCGCTGGCCGTGACGGGCGCGCCGTTGGCCGCAGCCACGGTTTTCCTGGCGAGGAAATCGAGCGCGATGTCGCCGATATAGTCGCCGTTGTAGGCAGATTCGGGCCATCCGGCGTCGCCCGGCTTGAGGCCCTTGGCGCGCGCCTGCACCGAGGTCGCGAGCGTTGCGATCTGCACGCCGGCATCGTTGTAGTAAAACTCGCGGGTGACGTCGTAACCCTGGGCATCGAACAGCGCGGCCAGCGCATCGCCCAGCGCGCCTTGGCGGCCGTGGCCGACATGCAGGGGACCGGTCGGATTGGCGGAAACGAATTCGATCATTACCTTTTTGCCGGCGCCGAGCTTGCTGCGGCCGTAGTGGGCTCCTTCGCGCAGCACTTCCTTGATCACCGCCTGCTTGGCCGAGGCCGAGACCCGCAGGTTGATGAAGCCTGGGCCGGCGATGTCGGCCGACTCGATCAAACCGTCTTTGGCGGGATGAGCCAGCACCGCCGCCACCAAGGATTGTGCCAGTTCGCGCGGATTCTTTTTCAAGGGCTTGGCGAGCTGCATGGCGATATTGCAGGCGATATCGCCATGCGAAGGATCGCGCGGACGTTCCAGGGTAACGGTCGGCTGCAGGCCGGCGCCGGCTACGATCGGCGCGAGCGCGGCCTGGAACAATTCAATAATCTGCTGTTTTTGTGATGCGAGCATTGGGCAATCGGGAGATGTGAGGACCAGGGTGTTGCGTTTGATGTTTGATTATCGTCAAACGCAACACGAATTATACTGGCTCACCCGGCCGGTTCGGCGAAACATCAAGGAACCGTGGACGCAAAAGCCGCAAAAGCGCCGAAGCATTGGAAGCGATCATGCCATCACGGCAAGCTCAAGCGAACGCGACGCCCGGCCGCAAATGCCGATATTGCAACCGGCTCGGATCTGCCGCGTTTTCGCCGGAAGCGGCGACGATCAGAATTTCTCTTGCGACAGCACCGAAGTCGGCGCGGAAATGCACCGAACTCTTCAGCACCAAAATGCCCTGGCCCAGCGGATCGAGCCCGAGATGGCGGAACATCGCCTGGTCTGCCGCTTGCTGCTTGCGGCTCGACACCAGGATCTGGATGCCATTCAGGCTGAGCCGGGCCATCGGCCCCAGTTCCATCCTGCAGCCGAGATAAAACGGGCCGGTACCGGTGAAGCGGCCATCGCCAAGCGCCTCAACCCGATAGGCCGCACGCAGCGGCGCAGCGCCGATTCCGCTTTGTCCGCCGAGCGCGAGTTCCAGCACGGCGCCCATGCCGGCCGCATGCGCGGCCTTTGCCGCCGCCGGATCGCATAGAAGGCCGACACAGGCGTCCTGCGCACCATGCCGCACCAGCTCATGCAGAATGTCGGTGGTGTCGCCACCGCTGCCGCCGCCGGGATTGTCTTGCGTGTCCGCCAGGATGATCGGCCCTGCGCCCGGATGGGCAAGCGCATGCACGACCGCTTCGGCCGGACTGTAAAGGCGGCCGCTAAAGGCGGCGCGTTGCGCCAGCAGCGCTTCGTACAAACGCTGCGCGGCGCCTTCGCATGCCGCCGCATCCGGGCCGTACGCCAGTACGCTCGGCCCGCTGTCGTAGACGTCGGCGAGCGGGAAACCCGGCACGATGGCGGCGCACACGTCCGCCTCGAACTCCTCTTGGGTGGCCAGGCGCATCAGGCTGCGCAGCGGTTCCGCCAGCGTGCTCTGCCACAGCATCGGGATCAGGAAAGGCAACTGGCGGTAAGCCTTATGCAAACGCTCGCCGTCCAGCAAACGCTGCAGCAGCGCCGCCGCGCGCGCCCCGCAATCGTCCATGTCGACGTGCGGATAGGTGCGGTAGGCGGTCAGGCCATCGCTGAGCGCGACCATGCGCGGACTGACATTGGCGTGAAAGTCCAGGGCGGCGACGACAGGAATGCCGGCGCCGATGATCGCGCGTATCCGGCTCAGCAATTCGCCTTCGCCGTCTTCGATTCCTTCGGCCACCATGGCTCCATGCAGATCGAGAAACAGTGCATCGATCGGGCCGGCATTACGCAAGGCCGTTTCCAGCAGGCTCCAGATTTTTTCAAACGCCGTGCGCGTGACCAGGCCGGATGGATTGGCCGAGGCCCAGACCAAGGGCAGCAGCAAATGACCGGCAGCGCCCGCAGCCTGGATGAAACCGGCGGAGGGAAGATTGACGCCGGCCACGCCATCGAGCAGGTCTTGCCCCTGCACAAGGCCCGGCCAAGCATCGGCTTGCAGGAAAGCCTCGAAGCCGGTATGGCGCTGCGCGAAGGTATTGGTTTCGTGCAGGAAGCCGGCAATTGCGATGCGCGCCATTTGCTTTTTCCTGTCAGATCACAGCGATCCGGCGACCGCTTTGCACAGGATAGCCGCGTACTCTGCCTTGTTGAACGGAATCGGATTGGTGCCGGATGAACCGTCGGCGACCGCCATCTCTCCGATCAGTCCGGCCTGCGCCGCATCGATGCCGATTTCTGCCAGCGTATGCGGAATGCCGACTTGCTCGCGCAAGGCCAGCACCCAATCGAGAAAGGCTGAAAACGACGGCCGCGGCAAATCGAGATAGCGCGCCAGCCCGGTGATGCGCTCTTCGATCGCGCGCCGATTGGCTTGCAGGACGTAAGGCATCAGCACCGCGTTGAGCATGCCGTGGTGCGCATCGTACAAGGCGCCCAGCGGATGGGCCAGCGCATGCATCGCGCCCAGCCCGCGCTGGAATGCGGTCGCCCCCATGCTGGAGGCGACCAGCATTTGCAGCCGGGCGTCGAGCTTCTTTCCCTCGCTCACCGCCTGCGGCAGCCACTCCTTGACCAGCCGGATGCCTTCCAGCGCGATGCCGCTTGCCATCGGGTGGTAAAACGACGAGCAATAGGCCTCCAGGTTGTGCGATAGCGCATCCATGCCGGTCGCGGCGGTCAGTTTCGGCGGCAGGCCGATTGTCAGTTCCGGATCGAGAATCACAATGGCCGGCAACATGTGGGCATGGAAAATGATGCGCTTGACGCGGGCCGCCTCATCGGTGATGACCGAAGCGCGGCCGACTTCGGAACCGGTGCCGGCGGTGGTGGGCACCGCGACGACCGGCGCCATGCCGGCGACATTCACGCGCAGGTGATTGTCGCCGACGTCTTCGAAGTCCCACAACGGACGGTCCTGCCCCACCATCAGCGCCACTGCCTTGGCGGCATCGAGCGCGGAGCCGCCGCCGAAAGCGATTACGCCGTCATGCCGGCCGGCGCGATAGGCCAGCACGCCGTCTTCGACGTTCTTGCCGGTCGGGTTGCCTTTGATGCTGCTGAACACGGCGCAGTCCAGGCCGGCGGACCGGCAGCCATCGACAGCGCCTTGCACCATCGGCAGCGGCGCCAAGCCGGGATCGGTAATCAGCAGCGGATGCTTCATGCCGAGCGCATGGCAAAAGCCGGGCAATTCCTTGATGCGGCCGGCGCCGACTTTGACGGCGGTGGGGTAGTTCCAATTGGCCTTGATTTTTTCGGGAGTGCTCATGTGGATCCTCGTTGAATGCAATACCATTTCTGGAGCTGGGTACAGGGGAAAGTTGCGTAACCCATCACGTGTACGGTTGATCATGACGGGTTACGCGAAAGGCCGCTCCACCCATCCTACGTCAAGGCCGGGGAGACCGGTTTCTCCCGATTCGATTACAGCCGCGTCTTCAGATGGAATGATTTCGGCCGCGTCAAATGCTCGAAGCCGATGCTCGACAAGGCGGCGCCGCGCCCGGTATTCTTGACCCCAGTCCAGGCCAGTGCGGGATCGAGATAGTCGCAGCGATTCATGAACCAGGTGCCGGTCTCGATGCGTTCACCCAAGGTCAAGGCCGCCGCGACATCGGCGGTGAACACCGCAGCACTCAAGCCGTACGGACTGTCATTCATCAGACGCACCGCTTCATCGTCGCCGGACACCGGCATCACGCCGCAAACCGGGCCGAAGCATTCATCGGCCATGATCTTCATGCCATGATCGACGTTGACCAGGATTTGCGGCGCCATGTAAGGCGTGCCTGCCTCGTCCCTGGGGAAAGCGCGCGGATCGATCAGGCCGGTTGCGCCTTTGGCCTGCGCTTCGGCGACGATGGCGCGAATCTCGGCGGCGGCCGCGCTGCGCACCACCGGCCCCAGCGTAGTGTGCGCATCGAGCGGATTGCCGAGCACGTATTGCATGGTCAGGCCCACGGCACGTTCGACGAACTCGTCGAACAAGGTGCGATGCACATAGATGCGCTGGATGCCGCAGCATGACTGGCCGGAATTGAAGAAGGCGCCGTCGACCAGCGTCTCGGCCGCGTGCGCCAAGTCGGCATCCGCACGCACATAGGCCGGATCGTTGCCGCCCAGTTCCAGGCCGACGCCGATGAAGCGTCCCGATGCCGCGTCTTCCACCGCCGCGCCGCCTGCGACCGAACCGGTGAAGCAGACGAAGTTTACCTCCGGCGCGCGGATCATGCGGCGGGTATCGTCATGCGTGGCGTGCAGGTATTGAAACACGCCTGCCGGCAAGCCCGCCGCTTTAAACGCGGCATCCAGGCGCTCGGCCACCAGCGGGGTTTGCGCCGAATGTTTAAGCAGCACCACGTTGCCCGCCAGCAGCGCCGGCACGATCGCATTGACCGCGGTCAAAAGCGGATAATTCCAGGGTGCGATGACCAGCACGACGCCGACGGCTTCGCGCCGGATGAAGCGGGTGAAACCCTCGATCGGTGCCGGCACCACATCGGCCAACGACTCTTGCGCGATTGAAATCATGTGGCGCGCACGGGCTTCGAAGCCGCCGACTTCGCCTGCGGCGTAACGGATCGGCCGGCCCATCTGGCGAGCCAGCTCTTCGGCAATGGCTTCCTTGTTGGCGACCAAGGCGTCGACTGCGCGCGACGCCAGTGCCGAACGCTGGGCCAGGGGCGTATTTTTCCATGCTTGCTGTGCGGCCTTGGCACGACTCAGCGCAGCCTGTATGTCATCGTGCGAGGCGCAGGGCCGGCGTACGGCAATGCTGCCGTCAATGGGACTGATGGTGATGATTTCTTGCGTCATGATTGTTCCGTGCAATCCATCTGGTCGGAGGGGGAGAGTAATTTTTGCAAAGAGCCGCGAAAAAACTCTGACCCGCCTTTCATAGTCAGAGGGGGTCAGAGTAATTTTCGCAAAAAGCCGCGAAAAAAAACTCTGACCCGCCTTTCTAAAATTAAATAATTTCAAAATACCGGGCCAGTTCCCAATCCGTAACATGCCGGCGGAACTGCCGCTCTTCCCATTCCCGGGTCGCCGCATAATGCTCGACGAAGGCATCGCCGAAAATGCCGCGCGCAACGCTCGAAGCTTTCAAGCGCTGCGCCGACTCCCACAAGCTGCTCGGCAATGCCAGTTCGGCCGGGAATTTCTGCGTGTACGCATTGCCCTCCACCATCGGTTCCGGTTCCCATTGCCGGGCAATGCCTTCCAGGCCCGAAGCGAGGGCCGCCGCCAGCGCCAGATAAGGATTTGCGTCGGCCGAGCCAATGCGGACTTCGATGCGCTGCGATTTCTCCGAACCCGGAATCAGGCGCAGCGCAGTAGTGCGGTTTTCCAGGCCCCAAGTCGCGTCGAGCGGCGCCCAATAACCAGGCACCAGGCGCGAATAGCTGTTCACCGTCTGCGCGTACAAGGCCATGAATTCCGGCAGCAGACGCTGCACGCCGGCCATGAAATGGCGGTGGGTCTTGCTCATGCAAAACGCTTGTTCGCCATCAAAGAAAGCCGAACTGTTGTCGCGCTTGTCGCGCAGCGACAGGTGAATGTGCCCGCTTTGCCCCGGATACTCGTGCGACCATTTCGCCATGAAGGTCGCCATCAAGCCGTGCTTCTGCGCCAGCACCTTGACGAAGGTCTTGAACAGCATGGCCTTGTCGGCCATCGCGCCGGCCTCATCCACTGCCAGCGCCGCCTCCAGCACGCCGGGTCCGGTTTCGGTATGCAAGCCTTCGATGGCCATGTCCATGCGTTCGCACAAGTCGAGCAACTCATGGTAGAACTCTGCATGCACCGAACTGCGCAGCACCGAATAGCCGAAGTAACCCGGAGTCCACGGCTGCAGATCGCGATAGCCTTTGGCGCGCACCGAGTCCGGCGTTTCCTTGAACATGAAGAACTCGTATTCGAGCGCGGCATAGGCATCGAACCCCATCGCCGCAGCCTTGGCGAGCACGCGCCGCAATGCGGCGCGCGGGCAGACCGCTTCGGCATCGCCGGCGAATTCGCCGAGAAAGAACAGCATGTCGCCGCCGGCACCGGGCTCGAGCGGCAAGTCGCGGCAGGTGCCGGGCAGCAAGCGCACCTGCGCGTCCGGATAGGCGGTATGCCAGCCGGTGTACTTCACGTTGTCGTAGAGCTGGTCGTTCAAATCCCAACCGAGCACGACATTGCAAAACGACAGCCCACCCTTCAGGCAAGATAGAAATTTCTCTTTCGAGAGGTATTTGCCGCGCAAAATGCCGTCGATATCCGATACCCCGATTTTGACGTGGCTCAGCTTTCTGGATTCCACCAGCGCAATGGCATCTTCTACGCTCTTGACTGTTCTGGCTTGCATGATTGGCCTTATGAAGGTTATCGAATCAGCTTATTGCTGCGCGGCAGGATGAAGTGCTCATTAACGATGAGCAAAGTCAGCCCTCTCATCGCGACGCCTCACGGAGGGATCGTATTCAGTGGCCGTTTCGGAGGGCGTCGCATCTGTCGCCATGGCGGCTCCTGGCTGGAACAAGGGGGGAGCGAAGAAAAATCGCCCCAGGGACAATACTAGACCGGCTGGAAAAAACAGGGCAACTTAAATTTGAGCAGACTGCCTTCCTTGTGACGAAATTCAAGACTGGCTTAACCGGCCGCGACAAGCAGGCGTTGAGCAACGACCAGATTAATCGAGTCAAGCTGGCTGCCACCTGGTACGAACAAGGCGTCAACCAGCATCCCTATGACTTGCGGCTGAAAGAACAGGCTCTATGCGCGGAGAAGGCAATTATCAACGTGCCTCCGAATTGCTGGAACTGAACCTGAAAACCAGCGACCCGGCCGATGTTTCCACGATCGAAGCGCTGTCCAAGATATATGTCGAACTCGGACAATACAAGAAGAGCGAAAAGATGATCGCCCGGCAAGAGGAAATACAGCGGCGCTACCCGCAACCGAATAAGAACCTATTCCAGTAGGGGCCGGCGCCGGATTGTGCGCGAGAAAGGAGGGAGGACAAGGCGCGAGGAGGTCGCATGGCTGGCTATGCAACGACGAACAACGCAGTCCGTACCCTTTATCGTGCGCAAGATGGTGTCGAGCCCTACTGGGATAGGGTTCTAAGGCATGCCGCGAGATGGAGACATCGAAACGCTATAATGCCTTTATCTGGCTGGAGTGGAGGCCAAGATAGTTTGGCAAAGGCCGTGAAAACGCCGCCCCGTCTTTCTCCAGCAAATCGCATGCAAGCCGCCAGGAAAGGCTCGCCTCCCGTTGCATAACGCGATATCGCCCATGAATCTCAAGCTCCTAGCCAAGACCCTCGGCATTTCCGAAACCACCGTCAGCCGCGCGTTGAACGGTTATCCGGAAGTCAGCGAACGCACCCGTGAAAAGGTATTGGCCGCCGCCAAGAGCGCCGGCTACCGTCCCAATCCGGTGGCGCGCAGCTTGGCGGTCGGACGCACCAATATCGTCGGTATCATCTACCCGCTGATGCCGACCGACTTGGGCGCCCCGAGGTTCCTCAACATTGTCGGCGGCATGTCGGAAGCGCTGGAAGCGCAGCGCATGGATTTGATCATCGCCCCGGTCTCGCCTTCCAACGAATTGCGTTCCTATGAGCACATGGTGCGCGGGCGCCGGATCGACGGCTTGGTGGTGGGACGCACACGGGTGCACGACGAACGCATCGCCTACCTGGCCAAGCAAGACCTGCCCTTCGTCGCGCACGGGCGCACCCAGCTTAAGCAGCCTTATGCCTGGTTCGACTATGACAACGAAGCGGGTATCCGGATTGCAGTCGAACACTTGCTGTCACTCGGCCATCAGCGCATCGGCCTGGTTAGCGCGCCGCTCGAGATGAATTTCGCACGGCAGCGCATGGACAGTTTCCTTGATACGCTGCGTGCGGCAGGCCTGACTGCGGACCCGCGCTATTTGATCGACAGCACGCTCGACCGGCGCACGGGGTATCAGGCCATGCAGCGACTGCTGGCCCAGTCGCCGCGCCCCACCGCGGTAATCGTCGACAACCACCTGTCCGGCGTCGGTGCGATTCGAGCATTGCTCGACGCCGGCATTGCCATCGGCAAGGACATGTCGATCATCGTCTGGGGCGCCATGGAAGATTCGCTGGTAGGCTACAACGTCACCACCATCGACCAACCGGAACCGCGTCGCGCCGGCGCAAAAATGATCGAGATGCTGTTGTCGCTGCTGGATGGCACTGCCCCGGCCAAGCTGCAGGTGTTGTGGCAACCGGTGCTGCTGCCGGGGGAAACTGTCGGGCCTTGCCCGCATTGAGAAAGATGTTTGATGGCGGGATAGCCGAGTGTTCGCTGGAACCCGCGAAAAAACTCTATCTGCCTTTCCAGTCAGAGGGCGCAGAGTAATTTTCGCAAAAAACCGCGAAAAAACTCTGACCCGCCTTTCCAATCAGAGGAGGTCAGAGTAATTTTCGCCAAAACCCGCGAAAAAAAAACTCTGACCCGCCTTCTTTATTATGTTAATTCCGCATAACCCTATGCAGACAAAGCATTTGCTTTGCTGCGCTGCGTACGACTAGGATTCCCGCACGAGCTGTCTCGGCAACGCATTGGCGCAAGCATTTTTACCCCACCGCCTCTGCTGGCATCCACCAAACCCAACCCACAAGGTGCTATGCAACATAATCAAGAATTCATGCTGGGTAACGCGTCCCTGCATACCGAACTCTCGACTGCGCTGGCGGTCATGACCGAATTGATCTGCAATGCATCGCAGCCGCCCAGCGCTCAAGCGTTGTCGGAATCGATGGAGTTGTCGGTGCGCTACCTGCGCAAGCTGTTGCGTTCGCTGGCCAAGGGCGGTTTGCTCAAGGCGCATCCGCAGGCTAACGACACCTGGATATGCGCGCACCCGCCGCACACGATCTCGCTGGCCGACGTTTACCGCTGCCTGATGTCGCCCAAGGAAGAGGCCACGGCGCCTTCGGTGACGGCGGCGCGCATGGAAACCAGGGCGTCGAACGCCGACCTGCTGCTGATGCAAGCCACCATGTCGATCAACCAGGTCTTGCTGCAGCATTTGCAGCAATTCGACCTGGGCCGCTTGAAGGTGGTGGAATCGGCGATGCTGTTCAATCCCCTGCCGCGAATCAGGGTGCCGTATCAGATGGACCCGGAGGATGCGCTGGCCGAGTAATCGCCGGGCACGGTGCACTTGGGAAATGCGGTTAAGGCATGCACAGAAATACCCCTCTTTAGAGCCTGTTGTGTCCTCAAGCACGGGGTGGGCGCCCCCCCCGTGTGTGCGCACAAGCCGCGGGGGCGCGCGGGGGTGGATGTGCCCCCGCGCCGGGTCGCCGCGCCCCCCCGCCTGGTGCCCGAGCCCGCCCACGAACTCCCCCCCCGGGAGGCGGTGCGCGCGGCCCAAGCCGCAGCGGAACGGGCCGCCGCTGAGGCTC
>CBIHON010000063.1:0-22021 GCA_966211965.1 uncultured Burkholderiales bacterium
AGCTGTTGAGCATCGACACCACCACCGGCATGTCGGCGCCGCCGATCGCCATCACCATGTGGATGCCGAACAGCAGCGAGATCACGGTCATCACGATCAGAGGCGTCATGCCGGCACTGACCGACGGCGCATTCAGGAATTCGCGGCCGAAATAGATCACGACCAGCAGGCCGATCAGGTTCAGAAAATGCCGACCGGGCAGCAGCAGGGGCTTGCCGCCGATCTTGCCGGACAGCTTGCCGAAAGCGACCACCGAACCGGACAAGGTCACGGCGCCGATCAGGATGCCGATGTAGATTTCCATCTCATGGATCGCCTTCTCGGCACCACCGGCATGTGCCGAAGCGCCCGGGTCGATGTAGTTGGCGAAGCCGACCAGCATCGCCGCCAGGCCGACCATGCTGTGCATGAACGCGACCAGCTCCGGCATCTGCGTCATTTGCACGGCACGCGCCAGGTACAAGCCGATGCCGGCGCCGACTGCAATGGCGCCGATGATCCAGGGAATACCGGCCGCCGTGACGTGCGGGCCGAACACGGTTGCCAGCACGGCGATGGTCATGCCGATGACGCCGTACAGGTTGCCGCGGCGCGAAGTCTCGGCATTGCTGAGGCCGCCGAGGCAGAGGATGAAGAGTATCGTGGCTCCGATATAGGAGACGGTTGCTAGACTTTCAGACATTGGTCATCCACCTTTATTTGCGAAACATCGCCAGCATGCGCTGGGTGACGGCGAAGCCGCCGAACATGTTGATTGCCGCGAGTACGATGCCACCGACGGCGAGCCAGCGCACCCATTGGTCTGGAGGCACGCCGCCGTCAAGGGGGGGCGCGATCTGCACCAGCGCGCCGATCGCGATGATGCTGCTGATCGCGTTGGTCACGCTCATCAGCGGTGTATGCAGCGCGGGCTTGACGTTCCACACCACCATGTAACCGACGAAGCAGGCCAGCACGAACACGGTGAAGTGCCCGAGGAAGGCCGCCGGGGCATGGGCGCCGATGAACCAGAATAGCGCCGCCCCCAACCCGAACACGATCGCCGTGGCGGTGCCGGACGCGGGCGCGCCGCTCTCGCCATGGGCCGGCGCCTTGGCCGCCGCTTTGCCCGCCGGCGCGGCCGGTTTGGCAGCCGCCGGCGCTGCGGAAAGCTTGGGCGCGGGCGGCGGCCAGGTGATGTTGCCTTCCTTGACCACGGTGGTGCCGCGCAACACTTCGTCTTCCATGTTGACGTTGATGGTGCCGTCCTTGGCCTTGCACAATTCCTCGCTCAGGCGGAACAGGTTGGTGGCGTACAGTGTGCTCGACTGCTTGGCAAGGCGGCTCGGCAAATCGCTGTAGCCGATGATCGTCACGCCGTGCTTGACCACCACCTGGCCCGGTTCGGTCAATTCGCAATTGCCGCCTTGCTCGGCCGCCATGTCGACGATGACGCTGCCCGGCTTCATGGACTGCACCATTTCCGCCGTGATCAGCTTGGGCGCCGGCCGGCCGGGGATCAGCGCGGTGGTGATGATGATGTCGACTTCCTTGGCTTGTTTGGCAAAAGTGGCGAGCTGGGCTTTCTGGAAACCTTCGCTCATGACCTTGGCATAGCCGCCGACGCCGGAGCCCTCTTCCTGGTAGTCGACCGCGACGAATTCGCCGCCCATCGAAACCACTTGGTCGGCCACCTCGGGACGCGTGTCGTTGGCACGCACGATGGCGCCCAGACCGGCAGCCGCACCGATCGCGGCCAGGCCGGCCACGCCGGCGCCGATCACGAACACCTTGGCCGGCGGGACCTTGCCCGCAGCCGTGATCTGACCGGTGAAGAAGCGGCCGAAGTGATGCGCCGCCTCGATCACCGCGCGGTAGCCGGCGATGTTGGCCATCGAACTGAGCGCATCCATCTTTTGCGCGCGCGACATGCGCGGCACGCTGTCCATGGCCAGCACGGTGGCTTTCTTGGCCGCCAGCTTTTTCAGCAATTCAGGGTTTTGCGCCGGCCAGATGAAGCTGACCAGCGTGCCGCCTTCGCGCAGCATGCCGACTTCTTCCTCGCTCGGCCCGCGTACCTTGAAGACGATGTCGGAAGCGGCCCACAGCTTGGCCGCCCCCTGGATAATTTCAGCGCCGGCAGCGCGATAGGAATCGTCGCTGAAGTTGGCCGCATCGCCTGCGCCGGCTTCCACGGCCACCTTGAAACCCAGCTTGATGAGTTTTTCAACGACCTCGGGGACGGTCGCAACGCGCTTCTCCCCCGCAAAAATCTCTCGTGGTACACCAATCGTTAGAGCCATGTGCTACCCCTGTGATTATCAAAATGATGAAACTGGTGATGGTGTGAACGGCTCCCAACTCGGCAACCGGACTGCCTGTAATTTTAATTTTTCAGACCGTGAATCCTGTTCCTGCCGTCCACAAAAACGATCTTGGGTTGATGGTTGTCAATCTTCGCCTGATCCATGGGCGCCCAAGAATTTAAGGACACGGTCCGCTTGTCGGCCGGAAAGCCGATTCATGAGCTTTTCCAAAGATCAGATGCCGGGAATCTTACGGGGAAATCAAAAATAAGAACCACCGTTCTTTTTTGTTTCTCCTTCATGATTCTATACTGGAACCACGCCCTCCTGGCTTGCCGCCACGGTAATTGGAGGAAAAGATCAAACCGGCAAAAAATGATTCTGCCGCGTTTTTGATGAATATCCAAACACTTCATCGCATTGTCATGCGAAATATTTAATATGGAATGATTTTCCCGTTGGCCGGAACAGGACGGCTTTGCGCCCGCCCACGGTAAAATGCGGCACTCACTTACAAGAGGATGTATGACTGACGTTTGGAAGCCCTCTGTCACCGTTGCTGCGATCGTGGAACGCAACGGCAAATTTTTGCTGGTCGAAGAAGAAACCAGCGACGGCATCTGTTTCAACCAGCCGGCCGGCCATCTCGATCCGAACGAGTCGCTGGAGCAAGCGGTCGTGCGCGAGACCATGGAAGAAACCGCGCACGAGTTTTTCCCCACTGCACTGATCGGCATGTACATGTCGCGCTATCGCTCCTCACGGACCGGCCTGGAAGTCACCTATTTACGCTTCGCCTTTGCCGGCGAAGCGGGCGAGGCTTACGACCGGCCGCTCGATCACGGCATCCTGCGCGCGGTCTGGATGACCTACGACGAAATGGCGGCATGCCGCGACCGGCATCGCAGCCCGCTGGTCATGCAATGCGTCGACGATTACTTGAACGGCAAACGCGCCCCCTTGTCGATGCTCTACACCCATCCGAGCGTGATCGGAGCGATGCATGGCTAAGAAGAAAGTGGTGATCGGCATGTCGGGCGGCGTCGACTCCTCGGTCTCGGCCTGGCTGTTGAAAGAGCAGGGTTACGAAGTCATCGGCCTGTTCATGAAAAATTGGGAAGACGACGACGACTCGGAATATTGCTCCTCGCGCCAGGACTGGATCGATGCGGCCAGCGTGGCCGATGTGGTCGGGGTCGATATCGAAGCGGTCAATTTCGCCGCTGAATACCGTGACCGCGTGTTTGCCGAATTCCTGCGCGAATACCAAGCCGGCCGCACCCCCAATCCCGACGTACTGTGCAATGCCGAAATCAAGTTCAAGGCCTTTCTGGACCATGCGATGAAGCTGGGTGCCGACCTGATCGCCACGGGCCACTATGCGCGCGTGCGCGAGGTGGATGGCCGTTTTGAATTGCTCAAGGCGGTCGATGCCGGCAAGGATCAAAGTTATTTCCTGCATCGCCTGAACCAGGCGCAGCTATCGAAAACCCTGTTCCCGCTGGGCGAAATTCCCAAGACCGAAGTGCGCAAGATCGCCGAGCAAATCCACTTGCCGAATGCGAAAAAGAAGGACTCGACCGGCATCTGCTTCATCGGCGAACGGCCGTTCCGCGAGTTCCTGAATCGCTATCTGTCCTATCAGCCCGGCCCGATGAAAACGGACAAAGGCGAAGTTGTCGGCCAGCACGTCGGCCTGAGTTTTTATACTCACGGCCAACGCAAAGGCATCGGCCTGGGCGGCATGAAAACCCACAAGAACACCGAGGGCGACAGCAGTCCCTGGTACGTCGCGAAAAAGGATATCGCCAGCAACGCGCTGTACGTAGTCCAAGGGCATGACCATCCGTGGCTGCTGTCGTCCGCTTTGAGCGCCGGCCAGAGCAGCTGGATTGCCGGCGAGGCGCCGGCCGCAGGACGCCTGGCGGCCAAGACGCGCTATCGGCAAGCCGACGTCGCCTGCGGTTTCCAGGCGCAGGACGGCGGCATGTTCTCGCTGGACTTTCCTGATCCGCAATGGGCTGTCACCCCCGGCCAGTCGGCGGTGCTGTATCAAGGCGACGTGTGCCTGGGCGGCGGGATCATCGATTCCGCGATACTTGCCAAGTAGCAAATCGCCGCAACTCCGTTGTACACTGGGCAGATCCTTTCTGCCTATCCAAGGGAGCAGCCGATGCGCGACCTGATATTGCGCTACATGACGCTGGCGATCGCCGCCTGCGTGTTCCTGTTTTCGCTGCTGTTCGCGCTGTATTTCCATTCGGGCTGGTGGCTGGTCTGGCTGGCCGGCGGCCTGACCGCCATCGGCATCCTGGACCTCACGCAAACCAAGCGTTCCCTTCTGCGCAACTATCCGATCCTGGCGCATTTCCGTTTCTTCTTCGAATCGATACGGCCTGAAATCCGCCAGTATTTCCTGGAAGACGATACCGACGCCAAACCGTTCTCGCGCAACCAGCGTTCGATCGTCTACCAGCGCGCAAAACAGGACCTGGACAAGCGCCCGTTCGGCACGCAAATGGATGTCTACGAAAGCGGCTACGAGTGGATCAACCATTCGATCCAGCCGGCGAAAATTGCCTCGCATGATTTCCGCATCACGATCGGGCCCGAACGCGCGCAGCCGTATTCGGCCAGCGTCTTCAATATCTCGGCCATGAGTTTCGGCTCCCTGTCGGCGAATGCGATCCGCGCGCTGAACCAGGGCGCGGCCATGGGCCATTTCATGCACGACACCGGCGAAGGCAGCATCAGCCGCTACCACCGGCCGGAAAATCCGAATGAAGCCGGCGGCGACCTGGTATGGGAAATCGGTTCCGGCTACTTCGGTTGCCGTAATGCGGACGGCAGTTTTTCGGAAGAAAGGTTCGCCGAGCAAGCGACGCTGGCGCAAGTCAAGATGATCGAGGTCAAGCTGTCGCAAGGCGCCAAACCCGGCCACGGCGGCGTACTGCCGGGTGCCAAGGTGACGATCGAAATCGCCAAGGCGCGCGGCGTGACGGTCGGTGTCGATTGCATCTCGCCGGCCGCGCATTCGGCCTTCGATTCGCCGATCGGTCTACTGCAATTCATCGACAAGCTGCGTACCCTGTCGGGCGGCAAGCCGACCGGTTTCAAGCTGGCGATCGGTCATCCCTGGGAGTTTTTCGGCATCGTGAAGGCGATGCTGCAAACCGGCATCACGCCCGACTTCATCGTGGTCGACGGCAGCGAAGGCGGCACCGGTGCCGCGCCGGTGGAGTTTACCGACCACGTCGGCGCACCGTTGCAGGAAGCGTTGCTGCTGGTTCACAACACCCTGGTCGGGACCAACCTGCGCGACAAGATCCGGATCGGCGCGTCCGGCAAGATCGTCACCGCTTTCGATATCGCCCGCACCATCGCGCTCGGCGCCGACTGGTGCAATTCGGCGCGCGGCTTCATGTTTGCGCTCGGCTGCATCCAGTCGCTCTCATGCCACACCGGCAAATGCCCAACCGGCGTCTCCACCCAAGACAGCCTGCGCCAACGTGCACTGGTAGTGCCGGACAAGGCAGAGCGCGTCGCCAATTTTCACGGCAACACGATGAAGGCGCTAGCCGAATTGCTGGCCGCTGCGGGACTGACTCACCCGTCGGAATTGAAACCGCATCACATCGTGCGACGCGTGTCAGCCAACCAGGTCAAGCTGGCTTCCGCCCTGCTGCCTTATCTCGATCCTGGCGAATTGCTGGATGACTCGCAGTTGACACGAATGCCGGAAGTTTTCAGCCACTACTGGCCGGTTGCACGGGCAGAATCGTTTCATCCGATTCGATAACAGTGAACGGAAAACGGCGCTGGTTCCGGGTGATTTACTTGCTCGGCTTCAAGATGCCCATCATGAAGGCCTGGCGGATCGCGTGACGCGTGGTGTACACACCCAGCTTTGTCGCGGCATTTTTCAGGTGAAAATAAACGGTGCGCTGGGAAATGCCCAGGATAATGCCAATCTCGGCGCTGGTTTTGCCTTGTGCGCTCCAGTCCAGGCATTCGATTTCCCGGGCCGACAAGAGCGGCAATTGATTGGACGCTGTCTTCAGCCACACCAATTCGGCCGCCTCGTGCAGATGCACGGCAATCAACAGCGCATCTGCGCAAAGCGCCGCCGAAAACGGAAAAGATTCCCGGCCGTTTCCGTATAGATCAATGCGGCTCATCGCGTGTTCGCTCCGCACGCCTATGCTCAGTCCGTGGCAAATGCCTTCCCTCAACAAGCGCGGATAAAACTGCCCTGTCTTGGGGCGGCACAATAGCGCTGTTTGCCATGCCAAGGGCACGCCGGATTTCTCGATATACGAACGGATGGAATCAGTCTTTTCTTCCGCGCTGACACGGAAGAGTTCGCACATGGCAGGCGACAAAGAGCCGAACAGATGATTGGTGATGGCACCGTTTTGCCCAGTTACATTCATCATCTGCATGAAGTCACACATGCCGATCGCCTCAGTCAGGAGGCGAACCTGATCTCGCAGTTCCTCCCAGCCGCGTGCTTGCAGGATCGTTGCAAGATCTGAGCTGGATAGGCGAGAAGTGGAATCCATTTGAAGCATAGTACGACTATAAGTGAAGAGAGTTATTTCTGCAAAAAATCCGCGTAGGCATGAATGCTGCCCGGCAAATAATGCTGCGGCAAATCAAACAAAGCCCAGTAATAATCCTGCTTTCCCTTGCAAGTACGTGCCGGCAGGCAATACGACAACCAGTCGTGCGCCGCAGGACCGGCGTACATTCCGCCGCTATCGGAAAAGAACGGCACAACGCTGAGCTTCTGCAATGCCTCAAGCAACTCCGGCGGCGCCTGATGGTCCAGGGCTGCTTCAAACTGTGAAATCAAGCCAGCTTCGGTCTCGATCACCATCAGCGTGCCCTTGCCTTGTTTATCGAAAAACAGAATACCCGAGGGGTTCGGGAATAGATAGTATTCGATAAAACCATAACGCGTGCAAAGCTGGCTGACCAGCGTGCTGATCGCCGGATCGCACAGGAATGCGAAGGAGTGGCGTGCCAGCAAATCTTTCAAAGTGCGCGACTGGTCGACAAAAAATGCTTTCTGCAGAGTCCGTATTTCCGTCTCCAGGCAATCCAGGGCATCATTATCGCCTTTCTTGATGAAGCGATCGATCAAACCCCGGTTAAACGCATCGATCGCGATCTTTTCATCGGCTTGACCGGTGAAGAGAATTTTCTTGCAGGGCAAATCTTGAATGACCTGGCAGAAAGTCACGCCGTCCATTTGCGGCATTGCGTAATCTATCACCAGCACGGAGGGGAGGCAAAACCGCTTAGGATTCATTACCTGGCGGTAAATCAGGTCGAGGTCGACCGCAACGGTGCGCCGTTCGAAGTTGAGTGTGTGCTCGTCGTAATCGACGCGAATCGCCAAGCTGTGGCCGGACGGCTGGCTGAATGCCTGGCGCAACGAGGCAAGTGCCGGCCGGATATCGTGAAAAACTTCGCATGTAAGCGTTGGATTCAACTGGAATGCCAAGCTGTCGAGAAAACTCCGGCTATCGTCGATCAATACCGTAGTCGTAGGATGCTGATAAACCGGGAATAAGATATCCATCTTGGCGGCAGGAAAAGAAACGGAAGGCGCGTCCATCAATTATTGGATGAGGCCGCTAATTTACCAGAGAAGGCGCCGCAACCGGCGGAAACTCAAGCACGAAGATAGTATAAGCATTGAGCCGCGTCACGCATCGGATAGCGCCGTTCCATGCCTGCAGCACGTCTTTGCAGAATGCCAGACCGATGCCCGTGCCGTCATGTTTTGGATAGGCATAAAAGCGCTTGAAAATGTGCGGACTTCGGGCCATGTCGATGCCGCAGCCCGTGTCGATGAAAAGCAATCTCGGCTTGCCGTGCGTCCCGTCGACGATGATTCTTACCCGCCCCTTGCCGGCACGGTGGATGGCCTTGAGGGAATTCCTGAGCAAGTTCAGAAGAACCATCGCGCACAATTCCGCCTGTCCATGCAACCGGAAATCGGCACGTACCGTCACGGCGATCAAGTCCCGCTGTTCCGGGCTGACGAATGGATAGCGGGCCAGCGCGGAGTCCACCATTTCCGCCATCGACAGGATTTCCCTCGGTTGCAGATTTTGATTTGAGGTAGATGCGCTGAGCAGGAACAAGTTGATGACGCTATTCATGTGACGCACTTCAAAATCGACTCTCGCAAGCGCCTGCGCGATTGCCTCCTTGTCGCGCGGCGACGCCCTCCCCTCATTTTGCTGAAGGCGCTTCATGCCGCGGACATTCGCGGCGATGCTGCTAAGGGGCGTGCGCAGTTCATGCGACACGGTTGCCAGCGCGGTCGCCATACCGGCCAATTTTTCTTGCGCCAAAACCTTTCTTCCGATTTTCGCCAGGGATACCGTCAGGATCGCAAAAATCTGGATCGGCCATTGCTCCATCACATGCGCGTCGAGCGGCAACCCGCCATCCTGATGCAAGGCAAAGGCAAGGTAGGCAATACCGCTTCCCGTCAGGTACGCCAGGAAAGCCATCCCGGTATCGAAGTGAAACAGGATGATCAGCGCAATCAGCAGCGACTGGCTCCAAACCGGAGAGCCGTCATTCATCAAGAACATGAAGGTGAAAAAAAACGGCAATACATACGTCAGGCCGACGAAGCAATATACCGGCAGCCACCTTTTCGAGGCGAGGCGCTTGGCGAACACCGCCGGCAGGCACAATGCGATGCCGAACAACCTCAGCCCGAAATTCTCATACTGCTGCGGGAACCAGCGCGCCCAAACGAAATAGTACAAGGGCATGCCGATCACCGCGATCCACGCCAGCACGATCAGGCGCTTAACGGTGCTGTCGTGTTGGCGGTGGTAGTCCAGCAGCCATTTCCCGACGGCCTGTTGCCTGCTTAGCCAATACCCGCGCAGGCCTCTTAATTTGCGCATCATTTTGACGAATGTGGTGATATGTGCTCAAACATGCCTTGCCCGTTGCCGTGAGTGACTTGGCATTTCGAAGCACACACATAAAATAAACCGTGAAATGGCTGCAGCTCCGGCTTCGATCCTATCATGCCGCCGAAAAGAGACACTAGCGCAGCGGTGCAATGCATATTCATATCGATTTAACATTCCAATTGGCAAATATTGAGGATACTGTCTGCTGGGTATGACAGTGGAAGGAAATTGGATATTTCGGAGGCGGCGGAAGGCAATACGAGGCAAGATGCCGACTATGCCGTAGTGGGTTCCCATCGCCTCCGAAATGTGCAATTTAATTTCGGTTCGCTACTACTTTACTTATAGCATCGAACGGTCCTGGGAGAAAATTATGCCACTGACGAACGCCACTACGAAACAAGTGCATAAGTCCGCCGAACAGCGTTTGCCGCTGTTTGTGAGAACACGCATGGATAGCCACTATATCGACCGGATACAGAATCTTCTGGGCGGAGAGCATATGCATGAATGGCGCCCGCCCGGCCCCGCCTCCATCTACCTGGCCAGCAATGACTACCTGTGCATTGCCGCCGAACCTGAACTGGTCCAGGCGCAAATTTCCAGCTTGGCGAAAGGTCCGCTGGACTTGCTGATGTCATCGGTTTTTCTCCAGGAGGGAAGCGCGCAGCATCGTCTGGAACGTAAGTTCGCTTCGTTCATGGGGGCGGAGGACGGACTGCTGACACAGTCCGGCTGGACTGCCAATGTCGGCCTTATGCAATGCCTGGCCGGACCTGATGTGCCGGTATATCTCGACATGATGGCACATGCGTCACTATGGGAGGGCGTGCACTCGGGACAAGGCCGTCCGGTCCCCTTCATGCATAACGATGTCGAGCATCTGCAAAAGCAAGTGCAAAAACACGGTGCCGGCGTAATCGTGGTGGACGCAGTCTACAGTACCAACGGCAGCGTCTGTCCACTGGCGGATGTCTTGAGAATCGCAGAAGCCAGCGAAAGCATTCTCGTGGTGGACGAGTCGCATTCTCTCGGCACGCATGGGCCGGAAGGCGCAGGCCTGGTCGCTCAAATGGGATTGTCGGAGCGGGTGCATTTCCGCACCGCGTCTCTCGCCAAGGCATTTGCCGGCAGAGCCGGATTCATTACCTGCTCCAGCAAATTCAAGGGCTATTTTTTATCCTCGTCGCGGCCGGCGATCTTCAGTTCCTGTCTGCTCGGACATGAGCTGGCGTGGTTTGACGCAGCGCTCGATTTCATTCGCCGAGCCGACGACAGACGAGCCGCGCTGCACCGCAATTCCCGGCAGATTCGCGAAGGCCTCGGCGCGCTCGGATATAACGTCAGCGACGGCACGGAACAAATCATTGCGCTTGAAGCTGGCGTCGAGCCAAGAACATTGGTGGTAAGAAAAGCGCTTGAAGCACGCGGCATTTACGGCGCGGTGTTTTGCGCCCCTGCCACACCGAAAAACCGGTCGCTGGTCAGGCTTACGCTCAATTCCGGCCTAACCGCTGTCGAGATTGAAAAAGTCTTATCTGCCTGTGAAGACATGCGTGCGGAAGTCCATTTGCCGAGTTGGTCATCCACGCGCCGGATGCAACGCGGCGCCGTGTGCGAGCAACCAGCCACCTGTTAAAACTGACAGGATGTTTTTTTATCCCAGATGTGGGAACCTCATGCGAGCCATACATTGCCGTTTTTTTAACACAAAGAAACGGTATGAATGGGTATGAATAGCGTTATACGATCTCGCAGACAGGCAGGTAGGAAGACATGGCTTTACATTTTGATCCACAGTTTTTCAGGAAAATTACTGATGGGGAATTTGCCGGATTCTGGGTACCGGCTTCCCGTCCGACGACGGTGCTCGCAGTGAAAAGTTCGTTTTATGCTCGCTGGCAAGAGGAAGAACGCAAGAGACTTCTTGAAGCCGGCGAAAAAGTAAAAACGCCCCAAAACTAGTGTTCTGTTCCGCAAATTCGTTGCAAAAGTAAAAGTGGCGAAATCGGGCCGAGACAAGGAAAAAAGCACAGCAAGGCCAAGGCCTTGCGCGCATTTTTGACGCGGTATCGGCGCGATTCTCGTCATCTTTTATGCAACGAATTTGCGGAACAGAACACTAGAGCATTTTTAGCCTGACCGTGCGGAGTCAAGGTCAGGACGAAGAGCGGACGCGTACAAATGTACGCCGAGCACCGGAGGCCTGAGATTGGCCCGCACGGTCAGGCTAAAAATGCTCTAGCTCCCGGCTTCACCTTCGGCTCCTCCACCGGGAGGAGCCATCCTTCCCTCGTATTTTTTCAGCTGCCGTTAACAAAGAAAGTTTAAAGCGGCCAGCCTTCCCGATCCGGTAAGCAAAGCACGCTCCCGGCGAATTCCAATGTAATTCTCTCCCTTTGGTGTGGGCTTTGGCAGCGCTTCGGCCTTTTCCCGCATCTTTCGCCGCGAATACGGCATGGCGCCACAGGATTTGCTGTTGCATGCTGCACGGCATGTTTCACGGCAACCGGAAGCATCGGTTGCAGAGAGCGCTTCCGATGAAAATCTCCATTCACTGATAGAAGGCACCAAAATAATGGAAATGGTTCGTGCCGCCCTTTCCGATAAAAAAATTGATTTCGGCAATCAATGCGTAAGTATCCATTTATTGCCGGAATCCATACTGTCCCCAACAAAAGCTTGCATTCTCCACTTGAGCGGGTCATAATTTAAATACGAATTGTTATCATTTGCATGAAGGATTGACGATGACTGACCCAAGGCAGGCAAAACGCGAAGCCGGCAGCAACACCGCCGAAACGGCTTCCGACCAGCTTACAGGGCCGGTGGTACGCATCAGCAGCCAGGACCTGTTCCGGCAAGGGCGCGAAGTCGAAATCGACCATGCGGGCCGCATTTACCGCTTGCGCCTGACCCAGCTCAACAAGTTGATCCTGACCGCTTGAATCGCAGCATGATGGCCCGCCCTTCCTCCATTACTTTTATTTCGACTAAACGCAGCCAGGTGCCTTGATGATCGTCTGTATATGCAACAACGTATCCGATAGAAAAATCCGCCAAGCGGTGGATGCCGGCATGACCTCGATGGCCGAGTTGCGCCGGAATCTTGAAGTCGGCACCTGCTGCGGCAAATGCCACGCCAGCGCCAAGAGCGTGTTGCGCGAGTGTCTGGGCAACGATGCGCAGGCATCCAGTCAGCGTCCCCAATTTGTCGCGCAGCCGGTATTTTTCCAGCGCGATCTGCTGGCGGCAGCCTGAGTCCCTCGTAAATCGCTTTCGCAACCGATCTGCAAGCCAAGTAACCCAGGGCCCGGCCCAGACCGCGCATTCGCGGCTTGACATCGCGCGCGTCAGCGTTTAGCTTTGCCGCGCTGCCAATGGAAGGCGCCTGCGACCGTGACGGTGGAACCACGCCTTACTCGTAGCAGTCACATTATTTTTTTTAATACAGTAAAAAGGAAACATCATGCTTACCGTAGGACAAACGTTACCCGATTTCTCAGGCGAAGCGCTGATGCCGAATGGCGAATTCGGACCGCTCAAGCTATCCGACTACAAGGGCAAATGGGTCGTGCTGTTTTTCTATCCGCTCGACTTCACCTTTGTTTGCCCGACAGAAATCAAAGGCTTCAATCAATTGCAGGAAGAATTCGCCAAGCTCAATACCGTGGTGCTGGGCGCCTCGGTCGATTCCGTGCACTGCCATAAGGCCTGGACCCAGCACGGCCTGGGCAAGATCGCCTTTCCATTGATCGGCGACCTCACCCGTGAACTGACGAACGCCTGCGGCGTGATGGCGCCGCAAGGCTTCTCGCAACGCGCGACCTTCATCGCCAATCCGGAAGGCGTGATCGAATCGGTCACCATCAACAGCAGCAACGTCGGCCGCTCTACCGAAGAAACCTTGCGCGTGCTGCAGGCACTGCAGGCAGGCGGTCTGGCGCCTTGCGGCTGGCAGCCGGGTCAGGCTTTGTTGCAAGGCTAAGCAGTCCCTACGCTGCAGGAGCAGCTTGCTCCTGCAGCGGTTTTACACCACATTTTACTTTCATGCGAAGCACCAGCCAGCCAAGCGTTTTTCTGACGCGACGTAGCCAGCCATTCCAACAGGGAGCATCATGGCACGCAGAAAAACGAAAATGGGCTTACTGGCCGCACTAGCCGTTCAACAATTCCTTCAAACCGCCGCAAGAGCGAAGCGCCGTTGCGCGATACTCCGCAAACCGTCAATGTCGTGCCGCCAAGCCTGTTGCGCGATCAAGGCGTACCTTCGATACCTGAACCTGCCGGGCGCGCCGCGCTCGTCGCAATTGCGCGCACGTTACAAGTTCTAAGCCAGCCATCGTTTTGCTTTCACTCACATCGCAAGGACCTTACATGCCATCGTTTATCAAGCTCGTCAGCGGCCGCATGCCGGCTGCAAGCGGCGCCGCGCAGGCGCGTTGCCTCTGGATCGAACCGAGCGAAACCAGCGCCTGCCTCCACTACAGCTCCATCAGGCAGGAAGACGCAGCCCCCGGCCCGGCAACGCCGCCCCGGCAGGGAGCGGATTAAGCGATGCGTGCCGCCCCCTTGCTGCGCACGCTCGATGCCGCGCCCGCAGAAACGCCGGCGCAGCCCGCACTGCAAATGCAAAAACGCAAGCGCAGCCGCCGCGCCATATTCCTGACCTGGCTGCGCATGACGCACTTGTATGTCGGCTTGTGGGGCGCCGCGCTCGGCTTGCTGTTCGGCGTCACCGGCATTCTGCTGAATCACCGCTCCGTGCTGAAAATCCCGGTCGAGCTGACGGTGCAAAAGACCGCGCAAGTGCCGTTGCCGGCACGCGCCTTCTCAACGCCCGAAGAGATGTCGGCCTGGCTGCAGAAGGAACTGAAATTTCCCTCTGCACCGGCAATCAAGGCCAAAGCGCAGCCGGCAAAAAAAATCGTGTGGGCCGATGTCGAGGTACTGCAGCCGGAACGCTGGACCATCAGCCTGACCAGCCCCGAACGCGGTGTGCTCGCCGAATATTTCGTCGGCAACCGGTTTGTCAAAGTGGACCATGCCGATGCCACGCCGATCGGCACCCTGGCGCGCCTGCACATGTCGGTCGGCGTCGACGCGTTCTGGGTCTTGCTGTCGGATACGATCGCCGGCGGCTTGATCCTGTTATCGATCACCGGTCTGTTGTTGTGGACGCAGTTGCATACGGTACGCACGATCGCTGTGTTGACGAGCCTCGGCGCACTGCTGGGCGGGGTCTGGTTCATGTGGTCGGTGTAGCATCGGGAACCGCGCGTAAAGCCCCAGCGCGGCCAAGCGCGGAAAGGTCGATCACACGATCGGCCATCGCGATGGTTTCCGGCCGATGGGCGATCGTGATGCGCGTGACCGACAAGGCCCGAATCGCCTCGTTGACCTGCCGTTCGCGCGCCACATCGAGATGGCTGGTGGCCTCGTCCAGCACCAGCACACGCGGTTGCCGGTAAAGCGCGCGCGCCAGCAGGATGCGCTGCTTCTGCCCGCCGGAAAGACTGCTGCCCATATCGCCGTTCAATGTGTGGTACCCCATCGGCATGGCGACGATTTCATCGTGGATGGCCGCCGAAATTGCAGCGGCGCGCATCCGTTCGAGATCGATATGGTCGTCGAAGCCGGCGATATTGTCTTGCAGGCTGGCCGACAAAAGCTGATCGTCCTGCATCACGGCGCCGACATGGCGGCGCCAGTTTGCCAAGCCGATCTGGTTCAGCGGCAAACCGCCGGCACGCACAATACCTTCGGTCGGTTCCAGCAGGCCCAGGATGAGCTTGACCAAGGTAGTCTTGCCGAATCCGGTCGGCGCGACAATCGCGACGTGTTCGCCTGCCCTGATTTCCAGATCGATATTGCGCAACACCCAGCCCGCACCGTCGCCGTAGCGGAAACTCACGTTCTCCAGGCGCACCGTCGGTTCAAGCCAGCCTGCAGCATTGAGTTGCTCGGGCATCGTGCCGCGGGTCTTTTCCTTTTCCGTCAAGACAATATCGGCCAGCCGCTCGACATGGAGCCGCAGCATGCGCATCGACATCAGGTTGTCGATAAAGCGCTGCATGCGCGCCGAAAACTCATCTTTGTATGAGATGAAGGCCATCAGCATGCCGACCGACAGCAGACCGTCGATTGCCATCGAGGCGCCCCAGCCGAGCACGGTGATGCTTTCCAACGCAAATACCAGGCTGTAGCCGCCCCCAAAAGCCAGCGTCATCTTTTGCGTCGCCACGCGGCGGTTGGTGGCTTGCACAATCAGGTTGAGCCAGCGCGCGCGGCGCTGCTCTTCCAATCCGCCCAGCTTGATCGACTGCACCGCGCGAATACTCTCCAGGAAATGCGTCTGCGCCGTCGCCTCATGCATCAGAACCTCGTCGCTGGCGCGATGAAAAGCGCCGTGCGGCAGCACGCGTATCGCCGCATAGGCGGCCAGCGCCAGCACCACGACGGCGGCCAGCTTCGCGCTGTAGAGCAGCATCACCAATAGCGTCACCATACCGAACAAGCCGTCGAGCAATACCTCCACCAACTTGCCGGTAACCGTCTGCTGGATGCTTTGCATCGATTGAAAACGGGACACGACGTCGCCGGTGTGGCGTATCTCGAACCATTGCATCGGCAGGCGCAGCAAATGCCCCATCACGTGCGCGGCCCACTGGATGTTGAATTGGGTCGAGAGCACGATTGCCAGCCAACCGCGCGCCGCTTCCAGCCCTACGCGAATCAGCGTGATCAGCACAAACCCGATCACCAGCACACGCAGCAAATCGACATCCGCGGAAACGACCGCGCCGTCGACGATCCACTGCGTAGCCAAGGGTGCAAGCAGCGCCACAACCTGCAGGCTTGCGGCCAGCAGAAATAGCTGGCCAAGACTGCGCTTCAAGCCGCCGACACGGCCGATGAGCTGGCGCCAGTCGATCGGCGGCTTGGGCGCGACGCGCTCGAAGTCCGGCGACGGGGACAGTTCCAGCGCGATGCCGGTGAAATGCGCGCTGGCGTCGGCCAGCGACACGGTGCGCTCGCCATAGGCCGGGTCGTGAATAGTGAGCCGGTCCCGGCTCACCTTCGTCAGCACCACGAAATGGCTCATGTCCCAGTGCAGTATGCATGGAGTCGCAAGCTTGTCCAATTGGCTCAATTCCAGCCGTAACGGACGTGAACTCATGCCCAGCGCACTTGCCAGCCGTACCAGGTCGGACAAGGTGGTGCCGCGCGTGGAAATCACGAAACGTGAACGCAGGTCGCTCATTTCGAAATGATGGCCGTGATGCGCAGCGATAAAACCCAGACAGGCAAGACCGCATTCGGCCGTGGCGGTTTGCAGATAGGTGGACATATGCCGAAAATTCCCGAACGATAAAGTGAAAAGCCGGAGCGGCCGCTACCCGACTATTTCAATCAAATCGCGCGCCGCCAACTCGTGCACCAGCGGAGCAAGACGCTCCTGGCTCATCGCGGTCCTTTCTCCGAGTTCGGCCAAGCTGATTTGCGCCGACTGGGCGATCGTGTGCATGACCGATGTGCCTGAGGCATCCAGCTTGACACGAAAACCGTTGACGATGATGTCCTTGCCCGCAGGCTTCGCGGTATAGCTGGAATTGAGCGAGAGGATGGTATCGGCATCGATGCCGGCGCTACGCGGGCGCCCGAATTTTTCAATCGAAAAAGGCGAAACAACCCGTTCCGACGCCACGATCTGGCGCGAAAAATCGGCCATATTCTGCGGATCCAACAAGGCATTCCTGATCACTTCGGCAGCCTCGGCCATCTCCCCGGCATTGTCCGCATGCGGCCTGACCGCTTTTCTGCATTCGATAAACTCGGGCAGCAATTTGGCGCATACCCAGCCGACGTAGTCGACGATGTGCGCGTTATGGACACCGACCGCAATGTGAAAGGTTTCTTCTTCCAGCGGCAAAGCGTTATGCCACCATCCGCGCGGAATATACAGAACGTCGCCGGCTTCGAGAATGCCGTCGAACACCGCATCCTCCGGACAGTCTTCCTTATGGTCCTTGCTGGTTTGTACTGGCAGCGGCAGCGGATAGGTCGGCTTGCAGACCTTCCATCTCTTTCTTCCCAGGAGCTGGATTGCGAATACATCGTGCGTGTCCCAATGATTGCCAAATGAGCCGTTGCCGCCGAATGCCAGATAAGCGTTTGCGACAGTCTGTCCTTCGGCGAATTTCGCGACCTCCATGCAAAGCTGTTTGATGAAAGGCGATTTTGCTTCGATCCGATTGAGAATCAGCGTCGCGCCCTGCCTCATATGGTCATAGAAAGCTTCCTTCAAAATCCGTTTTCTTGGTATGCCGATTTCCGAATAGTTCTCGGTAAATTTTTCTTCAGGAATAAAACCGTCTTTATGCAGCCGCATGTACGGCTCTTTCGGATCGGTGCAATACAGGACCGTATTGATATCGTCCCACGTGATGCAGCCGGGTGCGACAGCCGCGCGATGGAGATAGAAATTTTTTTCACGATACTCTTTCACGAACTGGGATTTCGTCATTCCAAAATCGATCGTCATATTTTCTCCCGCTTAATATCCAATATTCGTCCGATGTAAAGCCTCGGCTTGGCGGCCACACGGCACGCCAAGTCGTACACAGGGGGCCTCTAAAAATTACCAAAAGTGACCAAGGTCGGGTCGATGAGCGGACATGTACGCAGATGCATTGAGCACCGCAGGCCCGAGAGGGGATGCTTTTGGTAATTTTTAGAGCCCCCCCACAGTTCAAAAAGCTGCGATGGCGCCTACCTATCAATCAACTTTTCGACGCGCCGGCGAATCAGCCGTCTCCGTCTCCACCGTTACAGCTGCAGCCGAACCCGATACACCAGCCACCGCTGACTTCTTCCAGTTCCAGATCCGACAACGGTGTCAATGCCTGGGAATCGGCAGCTGGTTCCGCAGCAAGGATGCTTTGCACGCTTACATGCTCATTGAGTTCACATAAAGAGGCACTATTTTTCATTTTTGCATTACTCAAAAAAAGCAAAAAAACACCAAAACGGCAAATGGCAAACTACCCATTGCCAACCAACACCACCCGGTACGGGCAGATTCATCAATCGATTATTTGCATGAGGGAAGAACCACTCCCAAGACTCATGAACGAAGCAACACGGCCGCAAGATAGGCGAAGCCCAATGTCGAGTGCGCGAGCCCCGAGGCAAACCAGCTATCGGTGCGATCGCGTATTGCGCCGAACGCCAGGCCGCCGGTAAAGGTGTAGAGCAACCAAGGCAGTTTCTCAGGCGCGAGTGTCGGGTTGTGCATCAAGGCAAACAAGGCCGCCGTGCATACATTTGCCCGGCTGATGCCGCACCGCTTGTGATCACCAAGCGCACGCTGAAATACCTGCTGAAACACGCCGCGATAGGCATACTCTTCCGCAAAGCCGACAAAGAGAAAATTGAAAAGAAAGCCGGCAGCAATCGTCGACTTGGACAAAACCACCAATAACCACGCCAAAACCAGCAGCAGATAAAACCACGTTGCGGAAATTGGCGCCGGGGTCGTCAGTGGCTGCGGCACACGAGGAAGTCCGATGACGAGCAACAAGGGCGGCACGGCAATCAATAACGCAAACCCCCAGTTGCCATAGGTCGCGTCACGGCCCAACGCAAAGAAAAGGACGAGCTCCGACCACATGAGCAGCAAGAGCAGCAGGTACTCGCGCCAATGCGCGGCCGATATGCGCAAGGCGGGAAACGAGCGTTGCGCGACCCATGACAATAGGCTCGGCAGCAAGACCATCATGATCGCCGTGCTGATGAAATGCGGGCCGGGGCCGCCATCTGTCGGGTAGAGGAAAAAATTGCTTTCCCATTTGTGAAAGGTGAGATTTCCGAGCCAGCTCCAGCGTGTCTGGAGCAAGCCCTTGAACGCAATTTGCATCAGGCCCCAGGTCGCGAAGACCGCCATCAGCAGCGACATGGTGCGCGGCGAGAGAAACGGCGAGAGGGGCCAGCTCGGTACAGATTTCATATCCGGTTTTATCGATGCAGATCATTTTTTCGAACAGCGGGAATGAAGCACCCAGCCCACGCTATGGCGTCTCTCGCAACGCCGCCACGACATGCGGCATCAAATCCCGAGAGACGGCTTGGCATGGAACTGCAGCGGCTTGACCGCATCCATTCCCTGCAATCCTTGCAAGGGGCAAGCCAATTCGCCGACGTCGCCGCTGACGAACCCGCGCAGCCAAGGCTGCATTTTTGACTTATCCAGCAGCAGCGCACCATGCCGGTCCAGATAACCGATTTCATTGCGCGGGTCATCGAGCGCGTGAGTACATTTGACGACCCTTCCATCGGAGCGAATCGCGAACGAGCGCGCCTGCGCGGCATAGCACACCGATGGCGGCGAACCGTTGGAGGATTTCGCATCCCGATACCAGGGCGTGGAATGAAATTCGGTGACGCGAACCAGCTCTTGCCGGCTCATGCCGTTCAGGACGCCTAAAGTCTTGACGCCTTCGCCGCCATAATCCTCGATCGGCGCCAGATAGACCGAAAATCTCGGGTCATCGCCAAATTCCCGGGTCAGCTCGGGCATCAGGTATTTCATTGTGTCGAGATTGTTTTTGAACAGGTGCAGGCGCAACAGCACTTTGATGTCGAGTTCGCTATCTCGCAGCGCAAGCAGATTCGTCCAGATTTTTTTAAAGCTGCCACGCCCGTCGACCCTGATGCGGGTACGGTCATGCGTAGCCTCAGGCCCGTCCAAGGTAATGTGGAAATGCGACTGGCCGCAACGCTGCAGCGCGCCGGCCAGTTCCAGATTGAGATGATAGGCATTCGTGGTGATCGAGCATTCGCCGAGGCTGACCTGATATTGCCGGCATAACGCGCCGACATGGCGGGAGATGTCCAGCACCAGTTCCGGCGCCAGCAAGGGTTCGCCGCCGAACCAGGAGAGAGTGATCGAATCCAGCTTGGGCATCTGCTTTTCGAGAAGACGCTTGATCCCGTTGACAAGCTCGGGAGACATGCGCCCGAGCGCAAAATCCTCATAGCAATAGGTGCAACGGAAATTGCATTTCTCAGTCGGCAGCAAAATGAGATTGAGCGCCGAGGCCGGCATCACGCCGGCTATGCGTAAGCCCTCGCGATGGGATTCGCTCTTGGAAAAATTACTCATTCACGCTCCTTGGCTTGTCCATAAATCGTTCTTGTCAACGCCTTGCGCTTGTTAAGAAATGTATTTGCTCAAGCCATAGACCGGCTCCAGCATCCACTCGATGAGCCGGCGCCGATCCTGTTCGATATCTGCATCGAGCATCATGCCGGGCAACAGCGCGATGTCCTTGCCAAACGAAGAAATGCGCTGGGCATCGAGCTTGACCGCGATCCGATACACCCCCTCCTGAACGGCCAGCGGCAGCGCGCTCGGCAATTCGTTCGGTTGAATCGGGTTGCGCGACACCTCGATCACGGTGCCGGCGTACTGCCCGAATTTTTGATACGGATAAGCCTGGTAGCGCAGGCGCACCTTTTGCCCCTTTTCGACAAAACCCACGGCGCGCGACGGCGAAAACAGATGAGCGACGAGTTCCGCGTCTTCCGGCAGCAGCACGGCGATCGCTTGCCCGCCGGTTGATTGGCCGGCTTGCCCGGTGATTGCGGTGATCACGCCATCCATCGGCGCCGTGACCGCGTATCGGTCACGCGTCTGCGCCTCGATCATCTCTTGAGACAACGCGGCCAGATCACGATCAAGCTCGGCAAAGCGAGTGTCGGTCCGGGTTGGCTCTTGCAGCAATTCATCCGCCACTGATGAGATGTTGCGTGCCAGCTCTGCCTTCTGCCGCTGCATTGCCAGCAATTGCGCACGCAGCGCGGCGTATTGATCTTCCTTTTCCTGCAAAGCAAGTTCCGACACATAGTGAGACTGCGCCAATGCCCGATGACGCTCCAGCATCTTGGCCGATGCCTCGATCCGGCGGGTCTGCAATTCGATTTCCTGCTCGCTGCGCGCCAGTTCCTCGCGCAGATTCAAGAGACGGTTCTTGAGCCCCTGCCGGGTTTGCTCACCCAGCAGGCGCGCCGCCTCGCGCGCGCGCAACAAACTTGCACGTCGCTCCGAAAGAGAGTTCGCGCGCAGGTCAGAGAGGCGGCGATTGTCATTCTCTCCGGCCAGGCGGCGCTCGTCGGCCAGAATGAACAGGACGTCGCCCTTCTTGACATGCTGGCCTTCCGTCACGCGCCGCTCCGCGATCACGCCGGATGCCGGCGACTGGATGCGGATCACGCCCTTGGTCGGAAGCAGCAGGCCGGTGGCGCTGGTGCGCTTGGTATAAGTACCGAAACAAAGATACCCCAATATCAACGCGGCGATGGCCAGGGCGCCGCACACCAGCACCCAGCTCGACACCGATCGTGCAAGCAGGATCTGCCCGTGCATGCGGTCAACGCGTGCGTGCAAGACCTCGGGCCGGAAGAGGCTGCTCATGGTGAAATGCGTTCCGTGTTCATGCTGTGCGTCATCCTGCTCCGCTGGGTGATCTGACCGGAGCAAACTATGCCTGCGGCGACGAGCTGGAACAAGATGAAAAAAGACACCTAACCTTGGTAAGGCCCCCCTCCCCCTAGTGGCCCGTCAATCTTCATTTTTCGTGCAGGGCAGGCGGGGCCATCGAGGTGCAACCCACGTCGCCTCTGCTTCCGCACGGGTTGCATCTCGGCTGCCCCACCCGCCCTAGAGCCTAAAATGAAACTCGATCCTTCTTCAAGCTGGGGTAACGTGAACGGTGTAACCGATTT
>CBIHON010000064.1:0-21803 GCA_966211965.1 uncultured Burkholderiales bacterium
GCGTGTCTGCCAGCTAAGCGCGCCGCCGCCCAGGTGGAGCGGATGGACGCTTACAGTGATGTTATAGATTGCGCATGAAGAGATGGATTGATGTGACGCAACTGAGGCTCCTGCTCGAAGGGATCGAGGTTGTGCGCCGGCGGTATCATTATCGCCGCCATGCGCGCTCATCGCTTGTGCAGGGCTCGCCATGAGACCGATGCTGCTTTAGCATCGCGGCCGTGTCCACGACAATCACCCCCGAAGAAGAACATGGATGCCGCTCTCAAGCTGGGCTGCAAGGCTACCACCGGGCCCGAAGTCGGCGGCGGCGATAGGGTAGGGCGCTTGCACAGGCGGGGGATTTTTGGCGAGAGTTATGAGAGCTGCAGACACGTTTCGAATGTGATTCCCGTCGATGATTAGCTTCAATGCCTGAGCACCTTGCGCATCACGGTAGGCGCAGGCTCCAGCGGATTGGCATGCGTGTATTCCAGCTCGGGCGCCACCTCGAACCCATAGGCCGCATACAGATCAACCAGCCGCGACTGGTCGGAGCGTATCCCTAGCCGCAACTCGGTGACTTCGCAGAGGAGCGCATGATGAATCACCGCTTCCAGCAGATGCTGCGATAGGTCGGCGCCGCGATATTCTGCCAGTACGCCCATGCGCAGGATTTCCCACACGTTCGGTGCGGCATCCAGCGGTAGCCAGCGCACTGAACCGACCGGCCGGTCATCGGCCAGCATCACGAAGCCGCCGCCTTCATGCAGATCCTGGGCGACCTTGATCGCCGTTTCACGATGGCCGCTTGACGTGACCGCGACTTTTCCCGCCCAGCAGGCGCGCGTCAGATCGGCCATCAACTGGGCATCATCGGGATTGGCTTCGCGTACCTGGATATGCATTGCCGATCCTAGCGGATACGCATCCCCGGCTCCGCGCCCGGCCATGGGTTGAGGATGTAGATGCCTGGATTGGCCTTTTCATCCGCAGCGGATGCAGCCAGCACCATGCCTTCCGAGATGCCGAACTTCATCTTGCGCGGCGCCAGGTTTGCCACCATCACGGTCAGTTTGCCGATCAGGTCTTCCGGTTTGTAGGAGGACTTGATGCCGGAAAAGACATTGCGCAAACGGCCTTCGCCGACGTCGAGCGTCAGGCGCAACAGCTTGTCGGAGCCTTCGACGTGCTCGCAGTTGACGATTTTGGCGACGCGTAAATCGATCTTGGTGAAATCATCAATTTTAATTTCCGGAGCAAGCGCTTCAATCGCTTCGGTATTGCCTCCTTCTCCCTCCGCGGGAGAGGGCTGGGGTGAGGGGGCCGTTGCACTGGCTGGCTGGTCGAACAGCGCATCCAGCATTTTCGCATCGGCACGCGTCATCAAGTGCGTATAAGCATTCACACGATGTCCCTGCGGTAACGGTGTGGCGACATGTGCCCAGAGCAGTGGCTCGATGTTCAACAGCGCTTCCACCTGCCTGGCCAATTCCGGCAAAACAGGTTTGAGATAAATCGTCAAAATCCGGAACGCCTCCAGAAGCCGGCTGCACACCTCTTGCAGGGCAGCTTCCTTGCTGGGGGCTTTCGCCAGTTCCCAAGGCTTGTTCGCATCCACGTAGGCATTCACCCGGTCAGCCTGTTCCATGATCGCGCGCAAGGCCTTGCCGAATTCGCGGTTGTCGTACATGGTTTGAATTTCAGGTCCGGCATTGCGCAGGGTCGAGATAAACGCGTCGGATTCCGTTGCCCAGTCGGTGACGACCTTGCCGTCGAATTTTTTGGCGATGAAACCTGCAGCGCGGCTCGCGATGTTGATGTATTTGCCGATCAGGTCGCTATTGACCCGCGCGATGAAATCGTCCGGATTGAAATCCACGTCCTCCACTTTCGCGCTCAGCTTGGCCGCAATGTAATAGCGCAGCCACTCCGGATTCATGCCGATCTCCAGATAGCGCAGCGGCGAAATTCCGGTGCCGCGCGACTTCGACATCTTCTCGCCGCTGACCGTGATGAAGCCGTGCACGAACACATTGTTGGGCACTTTCAAGCCGGCAAAATGCAGCATCGCCGGCCAGAACAGCGTATGGAAATAGGTGATGTCCTTGCCGATGAAATGGTATTGCTCGGTCCTGGGGTCCGCCATGAAGGCGCCATAGTCGCGCCCGATCTTGCCGAAGTAGTTTTTGAGCGAAGCCAGGTAGCCGATCGGCGCATCCAGCCAGACGTAGAAATATTTGCCGGGAGCATCCGGAATTTCGATACCGAAATAAGGGGCGTCGCGGCTGATATCCCAGTCGCCCAAGCCATTGTCGCCTTCCAGCCATTCTTTGGCCTTGTTGGCGACCTCCGGCTGCAGCTTGCCGTCCAAGGCCCAGCCGCGCAGGAAGTCGACGCACTTCGGGTCGGACAATTTGAAAAAGTAGTGCTCGGACGATTTCATCACCGGCGTCGCGCCGGTCAGCGTCGAGTAGGGATTCTTCAAGTCGGTCGGTGCATAGACCGCACTGCAGTTTTCGCAGGAATCGCCGTACTGGTCCTTGGTTCCGCATTTCGGGCACTCGCCCTTGATGTAGCGGTCCGGCAGGAACATGTTCTTGACCGGATCGTAAAATTGCTCGATGGTCTTGGTAGTGATGAGCTTGGCATCGTCACGCAGGCGGCGGTAGATCTCTTGCGACAATTCATGGTTTTCCGCGCCGTCGGTCGAATGCCAATTGTCGAAAGCGATGTGGAACCCATCCAGATATTGCTTGCGTCCGGCGGCAATGCCTGCCACGAATTCCTGCGGCGTGACGCCGGCTTTCTCCGCAGCGATCATGATTGGTGCACCGTGCGCATCGTCCGCGCCCACAAAATGCACCTCATTGCCTTGCATGCGCTGGAAGCGTACCCAGATGTCGGCTTGGATGTACTCCATGATGTGGCCGATGTGGAAGGGACCGTTGGCATAGGGCAGGGCGGTGGTGACGAACAGCTTGCGGGGCGAAATGGCGCTCATAGGGCGGTGCTTAAAGGGAAAAAGGGAAAAGAATGAAAACAGTAATTTTAGCAGTGCACGGGCCCTCGTCGTCAGTATCTCCCATTAAACCTTCGCAGCGAGCGGTTTGCGGCGGCGAAGTTGGCGGAGGCACGGGCGAAAATTAGTTTAGACTTGGCGAACCAAAATCCAGGAGAAGTAATGAGCATCACGATTGAAGCCGTCAAAACGGCACTATCCGGAGTCATCGATCCGAATACCGGCAAAGACTTGATTTCCAGCAAATCCGCCAAGAACATCCAGTTGAATGGCAGCGACGTCAGCCTCGACGTCGAACTGGGTTACCCGGCCAAGAGCCAGCTCGATGGCATTCGCCAGGCAGTTGCGGCTGCCGTGAGCAGGGTCGAGGGCGCAGGCAATGTCAACGTCAACGTGTATTCGAAAATCGTATCGCACGCGGTGCAGCGCGGCATCAAGTTGATGAAGAACGTGAAGAACATCATCGCGGTGGCTTCAGGCAAGGGTGGCGTCGGCAAATCGACCACTGCCGTCAACCTGGCCTTGGCGCTGGCTGCCGAAGGTGCGCAGGTCGGCATCCTGGACGCCGACATTTACGGCCCCTCGCAACCGATGATGATGGGCATTTCGGGCCGCCCCGAAACTCTCGACGGCAAGACCATGGAGCCGATGGAAAACCACGGCCTGCAAGTGTCGAGCATCGGCTTCATGATCGACCCGGACGAGCCGATGGTGTGGCGCGGCCCAATCGTCACGCAGGCGTTGCAGCAATTGCTGGAGCAGACCAACTGGCGCGACCTCGATTACCTGATCGTCGACATGCCGCCCGGCACCGGCGACGTGCAGCTCACGCTTTCGCAAAAAGTCCCGGTTACCGGTGCCGTGATCGTCACCACGCCGCAAGACATTGCGCTGCTGGACGCGCGCAAGGGCTTGAAGATGTTCGAAAAAGTCGGCATCCCGATTCTCGGCATCGTCGAAAACATGAGCACCCATATCTGCTCGAAGTGCGGTCATGCCGAAGCGATCTTCGGCTCGGGCGGCGGGGAAAAAATGTGCGGCGAATATGGTGTGGAATTCCTTGGCGCGCTGCCGTTGACCATGGCGATCCGCGAGCAGACCGATTCCGGCAAGCCGACCGTGGTGGCTGATCCGGACGGCCCGGTCGCCGCCGTCTACAAGGAGATCGCGCGCAAGATCGCGGTCAAGGTGGCGGAGAAGGCCAAGGACATGACGAGCAAGTTTCCGAATATCGTGATCAAGAACGACTGAAGTCTGCAGGAGACCTGCAAACCTGAAACTTTGCCTGCAAGAGCGTATTGCCGCTTGCTGAAACAACGTAGCGTACGGGTTTTCTACGATACGCTCCTCAGCAACTGGTTTTCGACACCGCGATTGCCAGGAGTGCCGGAGGTTGTCGAGCGTGTTGCGCTGGATGACGGTCGCAATGCGGATTGCCTTTGCCTCCATTTACCGTTCTGCGGGAGCCAGGGGCGGGCTGCTGTCAACTCTGAGCCGTGGGGGCGGGAGTCACTTCGTATCCTGCCGCTCCGGCAATCGACCATTGAATCGGAAGGCGCTGGGCTCTTCAGGCCTGCAAATTCCGATCTGCGTCGTTCCCCCTTCTTCTCGCCGCCGCCCAACTCGAATACAAGCCGCTTCGCGCCTGGGGCAGCGTGCGCACCGCATTTCTCCGTAACCATACGGATGCCAAATTTTATTCCTGACAATTAAGATTTATAGAAGAAGCGTTTGTTTTCTTGGCGGCCCTCATTTTGCCGTCGCCAATTCCAATTCCAAGACAAATCATGAATCGATGAATCCGTTAACGGGAACGTTGGATTCACTTCTTCGCATTGCTTTTTAAATTTTATAAAGGGAAGTCAAATGACGAAATTTTTTCTATCGACGCTACTGCTGGGGGCGGTCGTGACGGCAATACCCGTCCATGCCGACGGTGTCGGCGCCGGCAATTATGTCCGTAGCGTCGTAGTCGACCAGAAACATCCTAATGCTAGCGATAATGGGCCAGGCAACGCTGATCAGCCTTATCGAACCATCTCGCGAGCCATGCTCTCCCTGCAGCCGGGGGATGACGTGCAAATTTATCCAGGTGTTTATCGCGAGTCGATTATCGTGCCGGCCATATCGGATGCCGTCACAGTCTCGACGCGTATCCGCGCTGCGGTCAATAAGACGGTTGAGGAGACGGTTGTTCGCGGCTCGACCGCCGTCGCAAACTGGGAAAAGGTATCGGACAATCGCTGGTCGGTCCTGTGGGACGGCGAAGAGCCCTCGCAGGTTTTTCGCAATGGAAAGCCGTTGCAACAAATCGGCGGCACCATAGAGAGGGGCTTTCCACTTGCGCCTGACCATCCGCTGAATAACCTGCATGTCTCGGAAGGCGGCATCTGGCCGGGGAGGATCAATGGTGGCGTGGGTAATTTGCGCGCTGACTCCTTCGCATTCGACGCTGTGAACAAACGCATTGTCATACAGCTATCCACTCCATTGGGCATGGGTGAGGCACTCGAAGTCAGTTCGCGCCGTCACGTACTGCAAGCGGAGCATGCGCACAATTTGGTCGTCGATGGCTTGATCTTCGACCAGTCGAACACATCCGTCACATATCTCAAGGGAGGAGTGAAGGTCGTGGGTGCACACAACACGCTTTCGAATCTGGTTGTGCAAAACATGGATGCGTTTTGTGTGGAACTTATCGGCGACGATAATGTACTGTCCGATACCTTTGTTCATAACTGCGGGCAAATCGGCGTTAACGCCCGCGGCCAGCGCGTATCCATTCTTCGCAACTGGCTGGTGGAAAACAACTACCGCGGTTTCAACAAATGGTGGGCAGCCGGCGCGATGAAGCTCATTGGCGAAGGCGGCATCCACAACTCCACGATTCGTCACAATGCATTTGTCTACAACAACGGCGATGGTCTTTGGATCGACTGGAAGAACTCAGGCATCACAATTGACAGCAACCTGGCGGCTTACAATGCCGGCTTTGGTATCCACTACGAAGCATCGTCGAACGCCACCATCACCAAAAATTGGACCTACGGTAACGATCGCGGCATCAACTTGACTGAGTCCTCTGACAGCCTGATCAGTGGTAATACCGTGTTTGGCAATAAACTTGAAGGCATCGCGGTGGTCGATGGCATACGTTCCGCAACCGATCCAACGCTGAAGCCTTTCAACAATCAAATTGTGGGCAACACAATCGCGTGGAACGATGAGGGCCGCAACTGGATCCAGCTCACGTTGCCCGGCGCGAACTTTCATACCGTGTCGGATCGTAACGTTTTCAAGGCGGAAGGTATTCCTCCACGGATGTCCCTTGGATTCATGTCGAGCACCAATTATCCGTATGAGCGACTGGAGTGGTGGCAGCGCGCGACACACCTGGACGGCAACTCCTCGACCGAGACGATTCCGATGCCTGATGCGTTGAAGAAGGTCCTGGCCGTCAGGAAATTGATTTGGCCCGTGGTCTGGCCCACGAATACTCTGCCTTCCTATTTGCTTTCGCCGGGTACCCATTGACCGTCGAGTGACGCTGCCACGCAGTGTAGTGCAGCCCGCCATCGCTCTTCCAGCGCGTTGGCGGTGCTGTTCTGCATCCCGCGCTCCCTATGGTTACGATAACTGCACGCAAACGCCGGGTGAAAGTATGCCGGCACTGCCCAGATGGGGTATGCGGTGGCACAACGCCTCGACATGAGCTTGGCGAGGCGTTGTAACGGCAAGCATTTTCTGCTGATGAGCAGCACGTTCACATTGTCGTAGATTGGCATGGCCGATCCGCAACGCGTTAAAATAGGTCTTTTTCTACTTACGGCTTTGGCAACCCAAGGCCGTTTTTATTCGCCATGACAGTCCGCACCCGCTTTGCTCCCAGCCCGACCGGTTTTCTCCATCTCGGCGGCGCCCGCACCGCACTCTATTCCTGGGCTTACGCCCGCCATTTCGGCGGCACCTTCATTTTGCGCATCGAAGATACCGATGTTGAGCGCTCGACACCCGAGGCGGTGCAGGCGATTCTGGACGGCATGCAATGGCTCGGCCTGAGTCATGACGAAGGCCCGTTCTACCAGATGAAGCGGATGGATCGTTACCGCGAAGTGGTGGCGCAAATGCTGGCGGCCGGCACAGCCTATCACTGCTATTCCTCGCCGGAAGAAGTGGAAGCGATGCGCGAGCGTCTGCGCGCCGCAGGTGAGAAGCCGCGCTATGACGGCACTTGGCGGCCTGAGCCGGGCAAGACCTTGCCGCCGGTGCCGCAAGACCGCAAGCCGGTGGTGCGCTTCAAGAATCCGGCGGAAGGTGAGGTGACCTGGGTGGATGTGGTGAAGGGACCGATCACGATTTCCAACCGTGAACTGGACGACTTGGTCATCGCCCGTCCGGACGGCACGCCGACCTACAATTTCTGTGTTGCAGTCGACGATTGGGATATGGCAATCACGCACGTGCTCCGCGGCGACGACCACGTCAACAACACCCCGCGCCAGATCAATATCCTGCGCGCGCTCGGCGCACCGCTGCCGCATTACGGCCACTTGCCGATGATTCTCGGCGCCGATGGCGAGAAGCTGTCCAAGCGGCATGGTGCGGTCAGCGTGATGGATTATCCGGCGCAAGGCTATCTGCCGGAAGCGATGCTGAATTACCTGGCGCGCCTGGGCTGGAGTCATGGCGATGAAGAGATTTTTTCGATGGAGCAGTTCTGCGCCTGGTTCGACCTCGATCATTTGTCGCGTTCACCCGCGCAGTTCAATATGGAAAAGCTGGCTTGGGTCAACAACCATTACATCAAGCAGGCCGACAACGCGCGGCTTGAGGCGCTGGTGCGACCGCTGATGGAGAAAGAGGAGGCGCAGTTCGCCGGCGCGCCGGATTTGCAAGTCGTGATCGGAATGATGAAAGAGCGCGCCAATACCATCAACGAACTGGCCGACGCCGCCATGCTGTTCTATCGCCAGCCTGCGCCGGATGCGGCTTTGCTGGAGCAGCACTTGACCGAGGCTATCAAACCCGCGCTGCGCCAGTTTGCGGAACAATGCAAAACCGTTGAGTGGAACAAGCCTGCGTTGTCGTCCATGCTGAAAGAAGTGCTGGCCACGCACAAGTTGAAGATGCCGCAACTCGCGATGCCTTTGCGCCTAGCGCTGACCGGTCAGTTGCAAACCCCTGCGATCGATGCGGTGCTCGAATTGTTCGGACGTGAAGTCGTGATGCTGCGTCTGTCGAAGTATCTTTGATATTTTTCGAAGCGAGGATTTACACGAGAGAAAAATCTTTGCTATAATTTCGCTTCTGCACAGGGGGGGTATAGCTCAGCTGGGAGAGCGCTTGCATGGCATGCAAGAGGTCAGCGGTTCGATCCCGCTTACCTCCACCAGAAAAAGTGCAGTCGGTATAGTGGTTTGGTCGCAGTTTGGACAGGTTACTGTCCCCATCGTCTAGAGGCCTAGGACATCACCCTTTCACGGTGAGTACGGGGGTTCGAATCCCCCTGGGGACGCCAGAAAAAAGCGCCACGTAAATGCGTGGCGCTTTTCATTTGCGGATGCGATTCAAATGTGTGAATCGTACAGTTTTTCAATCCGCAGGTAGGACGATACCGTTAGGTAAAATGCCTGGTTGGTATAATTAGGATTAGGTCGCAGTTTGGACAGGTTACTGTCCCCATCGTCTAGAGGCCTAGGACATCACCCTTTCACGGTGAGTACGGGGGTTCGAATCCCCCTGGGGACGCCAGAAAAAAACGCCACGCAAATGCGTGGCGTTTTTTATTTGCGGCTGTGATTTGAAAATACAAGGAATTTTTACGGAAATCGGTGTTGCACCATCTCGCCGGGCATCTTCAGATATGAATCCCTCCCGCAACTCTAAACGACTGCTGGCGTGGTTGCGCCGGCCTCGTATTTCGCATCGCTAAAAGCCAGAATCGGGAAAAATATAAAGCCAAGAAACGCCAAGCCGAGCCCAAATCCGGCGCCTTTGCCAAACGCCTGGGCGAAGCTGATAAAAATAAGAATCATGGCAACCAGATTGACCAAGGGGATAAAGAGCAGTACCAGCCACCAGCCCGGTTTGTGCGCGATTTTCAACAGAATATAAAAATTGTAAAACGGGATAAGAATTGCCCAGCCTGGTTGCCCTGCCTTTTCGAAAACCTTCCACCCGGAATAAATCATTAATACCGATATTGCCAATATGAGAATGAATTCCATTTTTATTTCCTCTTCTAGAGTTTTCAGAATGAACAATCGCATTGGACGCCAAAGCCGCGCAATGAAAACCGCCTGCGCTGGTTACTCGTCATTAACTACAGGTCGTTGCACCTCTCTTTCTCCTATAGGAATACACACCGCTGTCGTGCTGCATCGCCGCATGCCTTTCGTAATACGTTGAGCGGATGTTTGATTCTCCTTGGTAATAACGTAAGAAATATAACATTGGAAATCAGCTTTTGCGATTGAAATTAAATCTGGATCTTATTTTCCCGCGATTAATTAAAATTGCCTTGGAAAGCAGTGCGCAAGCCAAACTATCCATCAAACTGGGCCACATTTCCGCCACTCTAGTGCTAGAATCCGGGCTCTTTCAATTAAGGAGATTGCATGAACAAAACTGAACTCATCGATGCCATCGCCGCGGATTGCGATTTGTCCAAGGCAGCAGCGCAACGTGCTCTTGACTCGGTCGTCGCCAATGTGGTGAAAGCCGTAACGAGCGGCGATACAGTCCAACTGGTCGGCTTCGGCACCTTTGCTTCTGGTACGCGCGCAGAGCGCAGCGGGCGCAATCCGCGCACAGGTGAAGAGATCAAGATTGCCGCCGCAAAAACCGTCAAGTTCTCGGCCGGTAAAGCATTCAAGGATGCGGTGAACAAGTAATTGCTGCTGCAGCCATACGATGAGCGCCGGGGCGGTGCTCATCGTTCAGGAGTATGTGCGAAATCGGTTCGGCATATCTCAATCTTATCTTCCTTCCATGTCCTTCCCTGAAACCCTTCACCTGTTTTGCCGTGTGGTCGATAATTTCGGCGACATCGGCATCTGCTGGCGTTTGGCGAGGCAGCTGCAACAAGAGCATGATATTGCCGTGACGTTGTGGGTCGATGACTTGCAGAGTTTTCAGCGAATTTGCCCTGGCGTCGCAATCAATACCGAAGTACAGCAGCTTGCCGGCGTGAGAGTGCGCCACTGGGACGAGGGGGAGCGTGTGTTTTCTGCCGGCGATGTCGCCGATATCGTTATTGAATTTTTCGCGTGCGATATTCCGGAAAGCTACATCGCCGCAATGGCTGAGTGCAATCCGCGCCCCGTGTGGCTTAACCTGGAAGGCCTGAGTGCCGAGGAGTGGGTTGAAGGTTGCCATACTTTGCCCTCGCCGCACCCGCGCCGGCCGTTGACGAAACATTTTTTCTTCCCCGGTTTCACCGGCAAAACGGGGGGCTTGCTGCACGAATCTTCACTGGAAGAACAACGTCGGCAATTTCAGTCAGATCAAGCGGTCACGACAGCCTTTCTTGCGCAGTTGGGCGTGACGCCGATAGAAATAGCCTCGTTGAAGGTGTCCTTGTTTTGTTATCCGCACGCCCCGGTCCTGGAATTGTTCGAGGCATGGCAAAGCAATGACGCAGCGATCACCTGCCTGGTACCCGAAGGGGTTGCGGCCGAGGCGGTTCAGACATTTCTTGGAGGCGAAGCAAAACCCGGGACGGCAAGGACTCGCGGCGCACTCACCGTGCGTGTCCTGCCCTTCGTTGCGCAACCGGACTACGACAAGTTGTTGTGGGCATGCGATCTCAATTTTGTGCGTGGAGAAGATTCCTTTGTTCGCGCGCAATGGGCCGGCAAACCATTCATCTGGCATATCTATCCGCAGGACGAAAATTTGCATCATGTGAAGCTGCGTGCGTTCTTGCAGCGTTATTCGGTGGGTATGGAGAGCCTGGTCGCCCTTGCTCTGCGTTGGAATGGCGCAACGGCTAAAGCTGTGGAAGAGCAAGTCAATTGGTCTGCGCTATGGGCGCAATTCCATGCCGAGATGTCAAAAATTACCTGCAGGGCTGCCGATTGGCAGGCACAAATGCTGACAAACGGCGATCTGGCCTCCAATTTGGTTAAGTTCGCTGGTTCGCTTCGATCGGCGGCCGTAGAAAACAAGGTATAATAAGCGGTTAATCTATGGCGTTTTTTCGATCAAACGTGAGCTTACGGCGCCGTTGGCCATGAGGCGACAGATGATTTTTATGCAACTTAATTTTTACGTACATTCTCTATGAAACCTGCAAAAGAAATTCGCGTTGGCAACATCATCATGGTTGATAGCAAGCCGTTTATCGTGTTGCGTTCCGATGTCAATGGTTCGAGCCGCACCGGCTTTACCTACAAATGGAAGATGAAAAATCTCCTGACGAACGCGCCTCTGGAAAACGTATTCCGTGGTGATGACAAATTCGACGTCGTCGTTCTCGACAAAAAGCCTGTGACATTTTCGTATTTCGCCGATCCGCTGTATGTGTTCATGGACGCAGACTACAATCAGTATGAAATCGAAGAAGAAAACTTGGGTGATGCGCTGCATTACCTGAAAGACGGCATGGAATGCGAAGCTGTTTTCTACGACGGCAAGGCGATCTCCGTTGAACTGCCCATCACCATCGCTCGCAAGGTCGTGTACTCCGAGCCTGCGGTCAAAGGCAATACTTCCGGCAACGTTCTGAAAGAAGCCAAGATCGAAAATGCCATTGAGGCGCATTGTCATATCGTGCAAGTGCCGCTGTTTGTTAGCACCGACGACGTGATTGAAATTGATACCCGTACCAACGAGTACAAGCGCGTGGTTCGCAGCTAAATCAAAATCACCTGTAATATCAAAAAACGCGCTTCAGGAATCCTGCAGCGCGTTTTTTTATTCCCGCTCCATATTGCGATTCTGTTTAATCTTTCGCAACCTGCAGTACCAACTTGCCGAAGTTCTTCCCTTCAAACAGCATCTGCAACGCTTCCGGGAATTTTTCCAGGCCTTCGACGACGTCTTCGCGCGTCTTGAACGTGCCTTCTTTCATCCACCTGCTCATCTCCGCCACGCCGACGTGATAGTGGTCGGCATAGTCGAAGACGACGATGCCTTCCATGCGCGCGCGATTGACCAGCAGCGACAGGTAGTTGGCAGGACCCTTGATCGGCGTCGTATTGTTGTATTGCGAGATCGCACCGCAAATGATGATGCGCGCTTTCAGATTGATGCGCGTCAGAACCATGTCGAGGATGTCGCCTCCGACGTTATCGAAATAGATATCGACCCCGTTTGGGCAATGCTGCTTCAAACCATCCTTGACCGAGCCGCCCTTGTAGTCGATGCAGGCATCGAAGCCTAGTTCATTGACCACGAAATCGCATTTGTCCCGACCACCTGCGATACCGACCGCGCGGCAGCCCTTGTGCTTGGCGACCTGGCCCACGGTCTGCCCTACCGCGCCGGCGGCGCCCGATACCACCACGGTTTCACCGGCTTCCGGCTGGCCGACTTCGAGCAAGCCAAAATAAGCGGTCATGCCGGGCATGCCGAGCGCATTCAAATATTTCGGCAGCGGTGCGGCTTTCGGATCGACCTTGTAAAATCCGGCACTCTTGTCGTCTGCCGCACCGACCCAGTATTCCTGCACCCCGATGCCGCCCGAAACGATGTCGCCGGCTGCGAACCTGGGTGATTTCGACGCGATCACTTTGCCGATGCCCCCGGCACGCATTACCTCGCCGATCGCCACCGGACGGATATAGGATTTACCTTCATTCATCCAGCCGCGCATCGCCGGATCGAGCGACAGGTAGAGCGTCTTCACCGTAATCTCGCCCTCCGCGATTTCGCGTACAGGTTCTGCCGTCACATCCCAATCGCTGGACTTTACCATGCCGACAGGGCGAGCTGCGAGGCGAAATTGCTGGTTCTTGAGGCTGGTGGCGGTCACGAGTGATCTCCTGATGAGGGCGGTTTGAGGCGGTACTATACATTGAATTGAACGACCGTGCTTTTTTCGTTTAAAGTGTAACAGTGGCTGAACTTTCCGTGCTGCACACAGACAAATCTCTGGGCCGCGATTAGCGAGGTTCAGGGGGTGCTTGCCATCCCTTTTTTATTCAAACGCAGCGTATGCGTTGCTTCGCCATGGCACGACGCTTTTGATATGCGGGATCGTCTCGTTTCTGTCGCCTGTCGTGCCATGACACCATGTCACATATTTCCGGGAGATCCCATGCTTCGATCCGAAACACTTTTTGGCAAACGCGAAACGCCGGCGCCGAACAATCCAATTGGCAATTCCGGTGCTCCTGCATCAACGGCAACGTCGACTACGCAGAAGACGGCATTTTCGCCATCTACCCCCACCACTCCGGTTGGCAGCGCGCCGAACGCGCCTCGGCCGGTTGGCTCCGGCACTTCCTCGATGTCCAGCACCAATGAGGTGGGCAGCAAGCTGATCGTCGGCCCCAATATCAAGCTGAAGGGTGTGGAGATCACTGATTGCGATACGTTGGTGGTCGAAGGCCGGGTCGAGGCGACGATGGATTCCCGTGTAATTCAGATCGCCGAGCGCGGTGCGTTCAAGGGGTCGGCCGAAATCGATCTGGCCGAGATTCACGGTGAGTTCGACGGTGATTTGACGGTGCGTCAAAAGCTGCTGATTTATTCGACCGGCAAGGTGTCCGGTAAAATCCGCTACGGTAAAGTCGTGATTGAAGAGGGCGGCCAGTTGAGTGGCGATGTGCAGGTGGGCGCCGACAATCATACGAAAGGGGTGAGCGCAGCACCCAAGATCCAGTAAGACTGGCAGTCGTCGTTATTTTTCCTGGAGGGCTGGCGCTTTGGAGGCTGCGCCGGCCTCTGTTCCTCCTCCCACCGTCACGAGCCGCGCGGTTCTGTGATTCCTTCTTCTTAAGTGCGGGCCATTTGCGGTTCGGCGTTTGATCATGCTGCCTGTGGCAGCCTTGATTTCCTCTCACCATTCTTCCACGTTATGCCGGTCGGTCCGGGCGCAAAGCGTCGGAGAAAGCGGCCAGCTTGTCCGGATCACGTCGCATTTGCTCAAGGCGTGCGACAATAACGCGCTTTCGCTTGCAAGATCGCCAAGCGGTTTTTCCAACACACGATAACCATGATGCATCCGGAATACATTCTCACCTTGTCCTGCCTCGATCAACGTGGCATCGTCCATCGCGTCTCCGGATTTTTAGCGGACCATGGCTGCAACATTATCGATTCCGCGCAATTCGGCGATGCGCAGTCTGCACTGTTTTTCATGCGCGTTCATTTTGCGGCGGAAAATGCATCGATTTCCGATAGCGGATTGCGTGCCGATTTCGCCGCGCTGGCCGAGGCCATGCAAATGAATTGGCAATTGAATGACGCACGCAAAAAGCCGCGCATGATGCTGATGGTGTCGAAGATCGGGCATTGCCTGAACGATTTGCTATTCCGTTACAAGAGCGGCTTGCTGCCGGTGGAGATCCCGGCGATCGTGTCCAACCATACCGATTTTTATCAGCTTGCAGCAAGCTACAACATCCCTTTCCATCATTTGCCGCTGGTACCGGGCGCCTCAGCCGAAGCCAAGCGCGCACAGGAAGCGCGCGTGATGGAAATCGTGCAAACCAACGAAATCGACTTGGTGGTGTTGGCGCGCTACATGCAAATTTTATCGCCGGAGATGTGCCACGCATTGAGGGGACGTGCGATCAATATCCATCACTCCTTCCTGCCCAGCTTCAAAGGCGCAAAACCGTATTACCAAGCGCATGAGCGCGGGGTCAAGCTGATCGGCGCGACGGCGCATTTTGTGACAGGCGATCTGGATGAGGGGCCGATCATCGAACAGGACGTGGAACGGGTCGATCATGCGATGGGGCCGGATATCTTGACCGCAATCGGACGCGATGTCGAATGCGTGGTGTTGGCGCGGGCGGTCAAGTGGTTTGTCGAACACCGGATTTTATTGAATGGACATAAGACGGTGGTGTTCAAGTAGCCGTTTCAAGCCGCGAGTTCCGAACGCGGTTGACAGTCACTTCAGGCAAAAGCATCGTCGTCTCGGCGTACGCCGGGACGATCGATGAAGACGGAACTTGACGCTTTTTTCCGGCTTAGTTCAAATCGCAATCCCGCACGATCTTCCCAAGACTTTTTACGCTCTCTTCGATCTCTGTACTCCACGGATTGGCGCAACTCAGCCGAATGTAATGATCGAATCTTCCGGAGTTCGAAAACATCAGGCCCGGTGCAATCCCGATCGACTGCCTGCGCGCTGCTTCAAACACCCGCCGGGACGAAATGCCATCCGGCAGCGCAATCCATAACAGATAGCCGCCTTGCGGACTGGAGACTCTGGTTCCGGCCGGGAAATACTTTCGTACTGCGGTGATCATCAGGTCGGTTTGCTTTTTGACGCCACTTCTGAACCTGCGCATGTGGTGATCGTAATTCCCGTTTTGCATGAATTCGGCAATCGCCGCTTGCGCCAGTTCCGGCGTTACGATCGAACTGGTCAGCTTGAGCATTTCAACGCGCGCGCTCCATCGGCCCGCCACGATCCAGCCTAGCCGAAGGCCCGGCGCCAATGTCTTGGTGACCGAATTGCAAAGCATGACATTGCCGGTCTTGTCGAAGGATTTGGCAGCAAGCGGCCGGCGCTCGCCGAAAAAGATGTCTCCGTATACATCGTCCTCGATCAAGGGGATGCCGCGTTTCTCCAGCATCTGTACTACCTGCTGCTTGTTTTCGTCAGGCATCAGGCTGCCGAGCGGATTATGGAAATTCGGCATCAGGACCACTGCCTGCACGGCTCCCGGCGTTCCTGTTGCAAGATCGAGCGCACTGAGGGAAATGCCGGTTACGGGGCTAGCCGGGATTTCCAAGGCGCGCAACCCCAGGGTTTCCAATATCTGCAGAATGCCGAAATAGGTGGGCGACTCGACGGCTACCGTATCGCCGGGTTGGGTCACGGCGCGTAATGCGAGATTCAGTGACTCAGTGCTGCCGCTGGTGATGACAATTTCTTCGGGATGAAAACGGCAACCGGTATCGAGTGTGCGGCGCGCGATCTGGGCCTTGAATTCGGTGTGGCCGGTTCCGGTCGGGTAGTTGGTCAGGATTTCAGGACGTTTGCGGGTCAGGCTGGAGATCAGTTGCTGCAGCTTCGCCGTCGGATAGATTGCGGCCGGGCCGGTGGCGATATCCAGGCGTATCCTGCAACTGCTGCGCGCCAAGTGCATCAGTTCGAACACCGTCTGGTTCATGCCGTGGCTGTGCTCCTGCACTTCGGCCGGAACCGCCGGCATGGATCGTTTGCCTTTCACGAAATAGCCGGACTTGGGCCTGGCCTCGATCAACGAAATGTTTTCGAGATGGCGATAAGTCTGCAGCGCAGTCGACATGCTCACCTTGTGCTGGGTAGCCAGGTTGCGTACGGAAGGCAGGCGGTCGCCCGGCCGCAGCGTGCCGCTCTCGATTGCTTCCGCAATATGGCGGGCAAGCTGCTGGTAAAGAGGGGGCGCTGAAGTCATTCTGTCGTTGCGATGCGGGTTGTCGAATTCATTGTCCGGTACAGATTCACTGTAAATCATACGGAACAGATGGGAAACAAGCTGTTCTGTAACGCAAAACAAAACGGATCGCTATGTCTGTGCGCTTCGGCTGCAAATTCGTATCCTTGGTTTGTCGCGAATAGATGTTTGAACCATGTACTCGCAATCGAATTTTCATACCAGGAGCCGCACATGAAAAAAGATATTTCACTATCCGCCATTATCGCAGGACTGATCGCCGTGATCATTTCCTATGCCGGTCCGCTCGTCATCGTGTTTCAGGCGGCCAAGACAGCGCATCTGGACAATGCGCAGTTGTCCTCATGGATCTGGGCGATCTCGATGGGCGCCGGCGTGACCGGGATCGTCCTCAGCCTGCGCTATCGCGCACCGGTGATCACTGCATGGTCGACTCCCGGCGCAGCCTTGCTGGTGGCGAGCCTGGGCGGCGTCTCATATCCGGAAGCGATCGGCGCCTTTATCTTTTCGTCCGTGGTCATCACTTTGCTGGGCTGGAGCGGATTGTTCGACAAGATCATGCAGCATATTCCGAAAACCATCGCGGCGGCGATGCTGGCCGGTATCCTGTTCCGCTTCGGCGTCGACGTGTTCACCTCGGTGAAGCAGCAACCGGCGCTGGTCATCATCATGTTCCTGGGCTATCTGGTTTTCAAGCGGTTGACGCCGCGTTATGCAATCGTGTGCGTGCTGCTGCTGGGTTCGGCCTTCGCCGCAGCGACCGGGCAAATGGTCTTTGACAACTTTCACGTGAGCCTGGCGGCACCTGTCTTCACCTGGCCGCAGTTTTCTCTCGGCGCGATTGTCAGCGTCGGGATTCCGCTCTGTATCGTGACAATGACGGGGCAGTACGTGCCCGGGATCGCGGTATTGCGTACTGCCGGTTACCAGGTGCCCGCCAATCCTCTGGTGAGCGTGACCGGACTGGGGGCGATCTTGTTGGCGCCCTTCGGTTCGCACGGCTTGAATCTGGCCGCGATCACGGCGGCGATCTGCACCGGCCGCGAGGCGCATGAAGAGGCGAGCAAGCGTTATATCGCCGGGATTGCCTGCGGCGCGTTTTACATCCTGATCGGTTCTTTCGGCGCGACGCTGGCAGCCTTGTTTTTCGCACTGCCGAAAGAGCTGGTTGCGGCCATCGCCGGGCTGGCCTTGTTCGGCGCCATCATGAACGGTTTGAGTGCTGCGATGGCAGAGGACAAGCAGCGCGAGGGGGCTCTGATCACCTTTTTGGTGACGGCGTCGAATGTAAGCTTTCTGGGATTGGGGGCGGCATTCTGGGGATTGGTGGTAGGGCTGTTTGCGAGCCTCGTTTTGAGCGGCAAGCTGAAATGGAACCCTCTCGAAATTTTGAAAGGTGGAACGGCGAAGTCGTTGCAATAACCCTGTGGTGTCGCGGTGCATGGAGGAGGGGCAGGTCGCATGCCCTTCCTTTTCGCACCCATCCGCATCCCTCTCCTCAAGCCAGCACGCGCTTCAACCAGGTACCGATATCATCAATCTCTTCCACGCAAACCGAATGCTGCATCATGTACTCATGCCATTCGACCTGATAGCCGAGCGAGAGCAGCAAGTCGCGCGACTTTTCCGCCCGGTCGACCGGGATCACCGGATCACCGCGCCCATGCGCCAGGAAAATCGGCGTATCGCGATTCGCGCCATGGCGCTCGGCGGCGACCGTCGCGTAGAGCGGTACATAGCCGGACAGGCATAGCAGGCCGGCCAGTTTTTCCGGATGACGCAAACCGGTTTGCAGAGCCATCGCGCAGCCTTGCGAGAAGCCTGCCAGCACGATGCGATCGGCCTTGATGCCGCGCGCTTTTTCCTGCGCGATCAATTCTTCAATCATCGCCTGCGATTTGCGCAAACCGGTTTCGTCTTCGCGTTTAACCAGGTCAGTGCCGAGGATGTCGTACCAGGCGCGCATCACGAAACCGCCGTTGATGGTAACCGGCATGGTCGGCGCGTGCGGGAAGACGAAGCGGATCGGCGGACAGCCGCTCAGGTCCAGTTCGTTTACGATCGGTACGAAATCGGAGCCGTCGGCGCCGAGGCCGTGCATCCAGATGACGGAGACGGTGGGATTGGGGCCGGATTCGATTTGGATGGTTTCGAGGGGCATGTTGTTCGGATAAAGGATGTTGAAGATGGTGAGGTTTTATTTCCTCTCCTGCGAGCTGAGGTTGATTCACATTTCGCAGGACCGATAAGTTCCCTCCCTTTCAAAGGAGAGGGTTAGAGTGGGGATGGGTGAATTTGCTGCCGAAACCCATCCATCTCATCCCTTCCCCCTTGAAAGCGGAGGAATCTAAAACTCTCGCCGCGCCTGATTTTCCGGACTTGAGGGTAATCATCAGTTCCCGCTGGAGAGGAAACGTTCATTGTTGTTTGACGCGTATTGCGGATTTTGGCCGGAAGGCTTTGCACACGGCCTCGTTGGTTTCGATATACGGGCCGCCGATCAGGTCGATGCAATAAGGCACCGCGGCGAAAATTCCCGCTACCGCCTGCGCGCCATCCGCATCTTTCAAACCTTCCAGCGTCTCCTTGATCGATTTCGGCTGCCCGGGCAGATTCATGATGAGCGCGGCGTGATCCGGCGTCTCGCGTATTACTGCCACCTGCCGCGACAAGATCGCGGTCGGCACGAATTTCAAGCTGATCTGCCGCATTTGCTCGCCGAAGCCGGGCATCTCCTTGGTGCCGACCGCGAGCGTCGCTTCCGGCGTCACGTCGCGCCGAGCCGGGCCGGTGCCGCCGGTGGTCAGGACCAGGTCGCATCGCTGCACGTCGACCAGTTCGATCAAGGCTTGTTCGATCGCTTCGCGCTCATCGGGTATCAGGCGCGTTTCCATTTTCCACGGGCTGCTCAAGGCGGAGGAGAACCAGTCGCGCAATGCAGGAATGCCCTGATCTTGATACACCCCGGCAAAGGCGCGATCGGAGATGGATACCAGACCGATCAGCAACTCCGTCCGATCCGAGGCGCGCAGCGATTCATGGCGCTCCCCTTGCCCGCTTGCGGGAGACGAGGGGAGGGCAGGATTACTCTTCTTCGGATTCGTCATGTTCGTCAGGCGCCGCTGCGGGTTTGGCTTGCAACTGCTTCAGGATCTGGAAAATTTCGCGATACGATTTCGGCGGTTTGTTTTCGGCCTGTTCCTTGCGTGCGTTACGGATCAGGGTGCGCAAATGCTGCGCATCGAGTTCGGGATGCTGGCTCAGCAATTCGGTCAGCGCGGCATCATTGGCCAGCAGTTTTTCGCGGCGTTTTTCGAGCGCATGCATCGCCGCGGTATCAGCCTTGGAAAGACCTTTCCAACTGTCGATGGTGCGCTGGATGAGAGCGACTTCTTCCTCATCGAGCGTGCGCATTTTTTTTCCGACGAATTGCAATTGCCTGCGGCGCCCCTCGTGATCCTTGATGAGCTGGCATTCGAGGATGGCATCGCGCACGTCCTCCGGCATCGGCACGCGCTTGACACGATCACGCGGTTCAGCCACCAGGTCTTCGCCCAGCTTTTGCAGCGCGGTCATTTCGCGCTTCAGTTGTGATTTGGAGGGACGCTCGTATTGTTGATCGAATTCGGAGGATTGGAAGCCGCAAGAGCCTCGATTGGGATTTGGCATGATGTTGGATGTGGCCATTCAGTAAACGACTGCTATGATAACTGCTTTGCCAGCCATTGCGGGACAGAGTTAAGCGAAGCGCTACTCCGTCCCCAACATTATGTCAACATTCTGAAAAATGCTCATGAGCGACTCCATATTTACCCACAGTCAAGACCAGTTGAAGCAACTCGCCCGGGATGTGTTGCGTTTCGCACAAGAAAAAGGCGCCTCCGATGCCGCTGTCGAAATCAGCGAGGGCAGCGGCTTGTCGGTTACCGTGCGCAAGGGCAAGATCGAAACCATCGAGCAAAACAAGGACAAGGGCATCGGCGTCACCGTGTACCTGGGCCAGGACAAGCATGTGCGGCGCGGCAACGCGAGCACTTCCGATTTCTCGCAAAAGTCCTTGCAGGACACGGTGGAGGCCGCCTACAACATCGCGCGCTTCACCGCCGAGGACGATTGCGCCGGACTGCCCGATGCCGATACGCTCGAAATGCAGCCGCGCGACCTGCAGCTCTGCTATCCGTGGTTGCTCTCGACCGAGGAAGCGGTCGAACTGGCCAAGCGCTGCGAAGCGGCGGCCTTCGCCGTCGATCCCCGCATCACCAATAGCGAAGGCGCCGGTGTCTATGCGCAGCAATCCCATTTCGTCGCAGCCAATACGCGCGGCTTCATCGGCGGCTATCCCTATTCGCGCCATACCGTATCGGTGGCGCCGATCGCCGGCAAGGGAGCCAACATGCAGCGCGACGATTGGTACTCCTCGGCACGCGATGCCAAAAAACTGGCGAAGCCGGAAGCGATCGGACGCTACGCGGCCGAGCGCGCATTGGCGCGGTTGAATGCACGCAAGCTCGATACGCGCAAGTGCCCGGTCCTGTTCGAGGCGCCTTTGGCGGCCGGCTTGCTGGGTTCGTTCGTGCAGGCGGTGTCGGGCGGCGCGCTGTATCGCAAGTCGACCTTCCTGCTCGATTCGCTGGACAAGCAAATATTCGCGCCCGATATCCAGATCGTCGAAGATCCGCATGTGGTGGGCGCGGTCGGTTCGGCGCCCTTCGACGAGGAGGGCGTCAAGACCAACCGGCGCGACGTGGTGAAGGACGGCGTGGTGCAGGGCTATTTCCTCTCGACTTATTCCGCGCGCAAGCTGGGCATGAAGACTACCGGCAATGCGGGCGGTTCGCACAACCTGTCTCTGATCTCTTCCTTGACCAGGCCGGGCGACAACTTCAAGGCCATGCTGAAGAAGCTGGATACCGGTCTGTTGGTGACCGAGCTGATGGGGCAGGGCGTCAACTACGTGACCGGCGATTATTCGCGCGGCGCATCCGGCTATTGGGTCGAGAAAGGGGTGATCCAATACCCGGTCGAGGAAATCACGATTGCCGGAAACATGAAAGATATGTTCCGCCAGATCGTTGCAGTCGGCGCCGACGTATTGGTGCGCGGCACCAAGCAGACCGGCTCTCTCCTGGTCGAAAGCATGACGGTTGCCGGTAACTGAGGTTTTTGTCACGCTTGAGTGCGAACAGCTAGTGTCCTGTTCCGTAAATTCGTTGCATAAAAGATGACGAGAATCGCGC
>CBIHON010000065.1:0-19185 GCA_966211965.1 uncultured Burkholderiales bacterium
GGTGATTAGACTTGTTCGGACTTCAATAAAATCTCATTTTCAAACAGGCTGTAAGTGCTTGAATTGTTGGACAATGCTGGCACATGGCAGGCCGAAACAGAGGACTTAAAATTCGCCGCTTACCTGAAAAGGGGCGTACGTTCGATTCCGGTCTCGGGCACCCTCTCCCTATGCTATGAAAACAACGTGAACTTCACGCTTTTTCATGTCTCTCTTTTTATTCCATCCGTTCAGGAAGCGCCCGTACGCGGCAGCGGGTTCTTGGAGAAAGAAGTCGGTACGCAAGCCAAGCTGCAAACCGCAGAAGAACTCGGGTATGGCCGCATACAAATTTCCAGTACCTACCATAGACGGCGGTCAGGAACCCGACAGCCACTGATAAATCCAGCCTGGAACATACGGGGCATTGGCCAGTGCGAACAAGGAAGTCACCATGGTAATGAAGATTACTATTTATATCCATCCTCAAGCATGGTGATCCGGTTGGGGGCGAGACAAATATTTATTAAAAAAACCATAACAATTGCCTATAATGTTGCTTTTTTGAGTTGCTAAAATTGCTGTTGTTATGCAGCTTTTTCTCTGACCGGTTGGACGATTTTGGGATGGTCGGCTCGCCATGCTTCTCATTCCCGTAACGATTTACATAGGACACCCTGATGGCCAACAATCTGTTTATTAGCTATGCCTTAAGCGACCCGGAGCGCACGGCGCCTGTCAACGAAACGATCCAGTCATTGGGACCTTGGGCCAAGGTTCATTTGTCCCAATTTTATGTAAGCGCAGGTTTATCTGCGGAAGAGGCCGCGAATCAAATCTGGGCTTCCATGTCTCCGAATGATAAGTTGCTGGTTATCGACGCCGCCAACAACCAGGCTCATTGGTTCAACATGCCCGATGATGTGGCGCGTCAGATGCGTCACTATTGGTGCGCGTAGGGCCAAATCCGTGTATTTTTGCCAGGCTTGCCTGGCACTGTCATTTCCCTGCTCGGCGGCTTTGCGGTATAGCTGGACTGTCTGCTCGTCGTCGCGCCTCACACCGCGCCCTTTGCGTATAAAACCCCGCAGATTCAATTGTGCGTTGGCGTAGTTTTTGGCGGCCGATTTGCGCTGCCACTGCAGTGCCGGCGCATCATCTTTCTTAACGCCCAACCCCATCTCATATAAAAGGCCGAGGCCGTATTGCGCCTCTGTTTCGCCTTTTATGCGTTAAATAAATGACAGGTGTTTGGCTACGCTTTCATGAAATTATTCGAGTCAAGAGCAGGATATGTCGTGCTGACTACTCTGCTAGGTAGTGTTTTATTAAGATTGCCGGTCGTACAATTCGCCAAACTAAATCTTTTGGGGCAGAAGCAAGCCTCTATTGATGCGGTTGAGAAAAATACGGCCTGAAATCTCCCTGCGGGTCAGGAAGATCCGGCCCAAAACGCGTCGTCAATGGATCGAGACATCCGTCGTCCGGGAGAGACTTCAATGAATATCAGCTATGCAGTGGTGCGTTTTTGCACGCGCCTTATGTTTCTTCTCTTGTTTTTTCCTTTGGCGGTGCATGCCGGCAGCGATGCGGTGGCGCTGTATTCGTTTGATGAAGGAGCGGGAAATGTACTCCGCGACTTGTCCGGCCATGGCAATGCCGGAACATTGACTAATGAGCCGGCTTGGGCCGACGGCAAATACGGCAAGGCATTGTCTTTCGATGGCACCAAGAAGTACGTCAACATCGCTGACAATGCGTCACTGGCATTTGGCAGCGGCGACTATACGATCTCGGCCTGGGTTTATCCGCGTACGCTCGACGGCGTCGCGTTCCTCGGAAAATACGGCAGCACCGGCAACGGTTGGCTTCTTTCATTTTCGCCTTCCGGACGGCTGCAGTTCCAGGCCAACGGCGGCAGCTCCTATACCGGTGCCGAGCTGGTTAAGATAAACCAATGGATGCATGTAGCCGTGGTCAAGTCCGGCAGCAGCCTCAAGCTCTATCTCAATGCCATCGATCGCACCGTCTTCGGCGTGGCTCCTGCATCGGTAGACAATACGGAGCCGCTCCAAATCGGGACCACCGTGCAGCCGCCGTCGGGCGGGTGCTGCCAACTGTATGCGAATGCCGTAGTCGACGACGTGCGGATATACCGGCGCGCTTTGACGCAACCGGAAATGCAATCGGATATGGAAACGGTCGTAGCCGACACGGCAGCGCCCTCCGTGCCGGGCAATCTTGTTGCCAACGTGCTCTCTACGAGCGAGATCCAGCTCGCCTGGTCGGCTTCCATCGATAATCTGGGGGTGGCCGGTTACAAGATATTGCGCGATGGAGCACCGCTTGCCAGCGTCGGTACGACTGCTTACAAGGACGGCGGGCTTGCGCCCAATACAGCGTATTCCTATGCCGTTCTGGCTTACGACGCGGCCGGCAATACTTCTCAAGCGACTCCCGCTGTGCAAGCCAGGACGCAATCCGTGTTCGATTTTTCTCTCTCGAATGGCGGCGCTCGCAGTGCTGTGGCCGGCTCGTCCGTTACCAACACCGTGACTGCAACGCTGGGCGGCGGCGCAAGCCAGAGCGTTTCATTTACCGCCACCGGGTTGCCTGCCGGCGCGGCAGCGACATTCAACCCCATAAGCTGTGGGCTTACCTGTGCCGCTACCATCACCTTGAAGACGGCCGGTACAACGCCGCCTGGCACCTATCAGATCAATATCGGTGCTACGGCTGGCACGGTCACGCGTTCCACGAGTTTTCTTCTGACGGTTACCGCACCGTCATTCGACTTCACCTTGCAAAATGGCGGCGCGCGCAGCGTGAGCGCAGGCCAATCCGTTGCCACCACGGTGAGCGCGTCTCTGCTTTCCGGGCTCGCCCAAAGCATTGCGTTCAGCACCACAGGGCTTCCCGCTGGCGCGAGTGCAAGTTATAGCGCGTCGAGTTGCACACCCGCCTGTACCAGCACGTTGACGGTGCAGACCGGCGGCACGGTAGCGGGCGGCACTTATCCGATCGCTGTTGTCGCGACTGGAGGTGGTGTGACGCATGGCACAAGCTTCACCTTGACAGTGACGGCTGCTGCGCCCGGCGGCACTGAGCCAAGCGTTCCGCCGCTTGATTTCATGCCATCGAATTATGCCGGCAAGCATGTGATCGCGTATGCGAAGGGGGCTAATTCGCCGGATGACTTCATCGGCATCGAAGTCTCGGGCCAAGTGCCTCTTTTGCTTTCCTTGACGCAGGATCGGCACAATGCGCCGGTGGCGCCGACGACCGAGCAAATCGTGTATCTGGTGGACGGTATTCCTGTCAGTCCGGTCTTGTCGAGTCCGTTTGCCTTTACCTGGGACAGCACGAAGGTTGCGGACGGCAACCATGTATTGTCGGCCTTGCTGGTGGACGGGCCGTCCGATCTCGCTTCGTACAGCGTCGAACCCGCCGTCATCGTGGTCGATAACAATCCTGGCCCTGTTACCGCTGCGCAGCGCGTGCCGTCAATAGGGATCAGCCATCAAAGCATGCGCTTGGCCAGTGCGACGCCGGACTGGGTGACTTTCCCGGCCGGCCGGCAACCGCCGCATGGCGCCGCTCATCCTTATCCCTATCAAGCGGTTCCGCCGGCGCACGCATTGGCAGATCCGGCCAAAGCGCTCGTCCAAGCGAACTGGGTGCTCGAGGCGCTCAACGTCGCGAATACCGGCCTGTATTCAGGAAGGCCGCGTTATTTCCAGACCAAAGGAGGCCACGTCGTCAGCAAGCAGCACAATACGCAGGCCGGATCGACCTCGGAATTCGCCGCGCCGTTCCTGCGTCAGCATGGCGGTTTCGACGGTCCGCGCGACGACAATGCCGTCAGCATGTACAGCACCTTCGTGCCGGAGCCGAACGGCCCGAATTGGCTTGGCATCGATTTGTCCGGCAGGCTGTTCCGCGTTTTTGCTGATGGCGCCGTCGCCACGCTCGCCGGTCCTGTGACAAAACGCGATTTCCTGCCTTATGACATCGTCGATCAGACTATCAGCGCCGCAACCCGCGACCAGATGCAAATGGAAGTCAAAGGCAATTTTGATGGCGGCCGCTTGTTCAAGCTGTCCACTGATCTGGCGATCGATCCGCGTAATGCCAATATCGTGTATGTGGCCGATGCGGGAAATCGACGCATTGCCAAAGTCGATTTGAGTGTCGTTCCGGCACAGGTAAGCACCTTCGCCGGCAGCGGTATGTCGGGCACGCAGGATGGGCCCAGCGCCGGCGCCACGTTCGTGGAACCCTGGAGCATCGCCATGGCCTCCGACGGAACGCTCTATGTCGCGGATCGTGGCGGCAATGCCATCCGCAAGATCAGCGCAGACGGCGCCATGGTATCGACCGTCGTCAATGCGGCAAACGGCATCACGGCGCCGTTCGTCATCCGCCTGGATTCGCAAGGGAACATCATTCTTGGGGAGAACAAGACCGCCCTGGTCAAACGCATTGCGCCGCTTGCCAAAACGGTGAGCAATGTGGCCACCGCCTGCGCCTCGGAATGGATGTGGCTCGACGTCGACCGCAAGGCCAATATCGGTCCCAAGGACGACATGCTGGTCATCTGCGGCACCGGCGGCAACGGCAACACCGTCATGCTGCGTATCTCTGCGGACGGGACGCGCAACAGCCAGGTGCTCGACGGCAACGGCGGCCGGCAGCAAGGCAACGTGACCTACGTGCAGGATGCACACGGCCATTATCCCTGGATCGTGGCAATCGATGACGAAGAAGCACGCATCATGACCGGCGGTTTCGGCGACACGGGATTGCACATGCTGCGCATGTCGCTGCCGGGCGATGCATCGCTTACCGGTTACGATGGCGCGCTGTATTCGCAGGGGCGCGAAATATTCCGGCGCGGTACGGTGGTCGGTTTTCCTTTTGGCGCACGGCCTTCCTTTACTTCGCTGTTGGGCGAAACAGGGCATGGTTATCTCGGCCTCAAGAATTTCGACGACTTGATCGGATATACCGATGCCGAACTGATCGCCTATATCCAGGCTGGCATGGGTGGGGCCGTACCGCGTCCCGAGATCACCGGCAAGGATATGCGCGCGCTTCTTTACTATGTGCGCAACAACATGCTTACCGCGATGACGCAATTGCCGGTGCCGATGGCGCTGCCGACGGACAAGACGCCGGCGGTAATCGCCAACGTCACGGTGACGCCGATCGATGCGACGACGGCGCGCATCACCTGGACTACCGATGAGCCGACGATCGGCTTTGTCGAGTTCGGGCCGAACCTCGCTTATCACCGCTGGTCGGATATCGAAAGCGGCTATGCGACTTCGCACAGCCAACTGCTGAAATTTCTGCCTGCGGGAAAAACCATCCACTTCGCCATTCGCGCAAAGGACGAAGCGGGCAATCAGACATTGACCGCGGACCGCACGTTTACGGCCTCGGGGAATTCGGTCCCGCTGCCTACCCTGGTCCTGAGCGCCACGCCGGCCAGCATTGCACCCGGCAAGACCGCTACCATCGCGTGGACTGCATCCGACGCCAGCGCCTGCAATGCCTCTGGCGCCTGGTCCGGAACGAAAGCCTTGAGCGGGACCATGACGACCGCCGCGCTGAGCGCTACTGCGACTTATACTCTCACATGCACGAGCAGCACAGGCTCGGTCGCGAAATCGGTCACGGTGTCGGTCGGTTCCGCGCAAGCGCCGACGCTCACATTGACCACGCCTATTCCCGGCGCCACGGTAGCGGGCAATCCCTTGACCGTGACTTACGGCAAGAGCGGCGACCTGAGCGCCGTACATCACGTCAACCTTCAGCTTGACGCCAATCCCGAAGTGTCGGACACGGATTTTGACGGCGTCTATCAATTTGCGGCCGTCAATCCTGGTGCGCATACCGTGCGCGCTTATCTCGCGACCGAAGCCAATACCATGGTTGCGGGCACTGCGGCAGTCCAGGTCAGTTTTACGGTCGCAACGGCAACGCTGGAGAAAGTCAGCGCAGTGCGTTCGGGCCTCTGGAGCGCCGGCACCACATGGAGCAGCGGCAAGCCGCCCTCGGCCTTGTCGGAAGTCAAAATCTCCGGCGCGATCACGGTCGAATACGATCTGCCGTTCAACGACAATCCCGCTGCCGAAGCCGCCTCGATCACCATCGACAACGGCGCGGTGCTGCGCTTCTCGCGCACCCAGAGCACCCGCCTCGATCTCGACGGCAGCCTTAGCATCCTCTCCGGCGGCCTGCTCGACATGGGCTCCCCGCAAAACCCGATTCCCGCCAACCTGAGCGCCTACCTCGGCTTCAACGTCGCCAGCGACCGGCTCTTCGCCTCGCCCACGGCCGCCAGCCCGCTGCCCACCGACCCGGCCTACCATCCGGAGGACACAGGCCTCTGGATCACCTCCGGCGGCAAGATCACCATCAACGGCGCCCCCAAGCCCGCCATCTGGTACCGCCTCGCGCAAACCGCCCCTGCCGGCAGCGCGACGCTCACCCTGTCGGGCACGCCGGCCGGATTCCGCATCGGCGACAAGGTCGTGCTCACCCCATCGGGCAGCGGCGCCAAGGAAACAGAGGTCCGGACGATTACCGCCATTGCGGGCAACACCCTGACATTGAATGCGCCGCTGGCCTACCAGCACGAAGGCCAGCGCTATGCCTTGAATACCCAAACCGGCGTGGCTCGCCCCATCGCCGACAGCGTCGCGCCGGGAACCAATGAAACCGCCGTCGAGGTGCGCAGCGAAGTCGGCTTGCTCACGCAAAACGTGGTCGTCGCCTCCAATCTGGTCAAGCAAGGCGACACCAATCACCGTGCCCACACCATCTTCCTGCACGGCAGCACCGGCACCTTTGCATATGCCGAATTCCGCGATCTCGGTCCGCGCGCCAAGAAAGGACGCTACCCGATCCACCTGCACCTGACCGGCGACAGCAGCATCTACGTGGTGCAGGGCGTCTCGGTGTGGAATCAGTTCGAGCCCGGCAACAAATGGGTAGTGCTGCACATGTCGCAGGATGCCATCGTCAAGGACAGCGTCGGCTACAACGCCCAGGGCCGCGGCTATTACCTGGAAGATGGCACCGAAGCCAACAACACGGTCGAGAATAATTTGGGCGTCGGCGTGTACGGTCCCGAAGAAGTGCCGAACACCACCGCCATTGCGGCACTGCAGCAGTTGACGCGGCCCGCCGTGTTCTGGGTACGCATGAACAACACGATCAAAAATAACGTGGCGACCGGTGGCGACGTCGATGTATCGGGCTACTGGATCACGCCGGCCATCGTGCCGGGGCCGGCCACCGTATTCGAAGGCAACGAGGCGAGGGGCAATGCCTTCGGCCTGTATTTCTCAGGGGGAGAGCAATTTAATCCGACGCTGGGTGGTTCGCGCCTGATCCGTAACGACGTCGCGGTCTGGGCCGATTCTTTCGTCAACCCGACTTTGCGCAACACCCTGTTCTATGGCAACCGTGACCTTGGCATCACGCTCGCCAACACCAGCGGCAGCGTGATCACATCCGACCCCAGCGCGGGCACGCCCGCGCAACCGCCGGCCGGTGTTCCGGTGCTGACCTTTACTGCCTCATCGCTCAGCGTCAAATCCGGCGGCAGTGTGACGCTGTCCTGGAACGCCCGGAACGCGACCGAATGCGATGCCTCCGGCGACTGGTCGGGTACCCAACCGGCCAGCGGAAGCTTCGTTACTGCAGCGTTGAGCAATGCAAGGACATTCGGCTTGATTTGCCGCAATGCAGCCGGCGCCGCGACGGGCAGCGTACGCATCGCGATTGAGGCTGCTTCTGTCTTCATGCCGGGGAAACGTATCACTCTCGCCGTCGCTGCCGAGGTCCGGGCAATGCCGGCGAGCAGTGTTGTCACCATTCCCGGCACCACGATGTCGAACCTGCTCGGAACCCAGGCTGCCGGCAGTGCCGGCTCAATCATCGGCGGTCCGAAAATTGCCGACGGCGCGACCTGGTGGAATATCGATTTTGACAGCGGGATCGATGGCTGGAGCACCGAAACCGGCTTGCAGGCGGGCAGCGCCGATGCGACGGCGCCCGGCATCCCCACCGGCTTGAACGTGCAAGCGGTATCGGCTGGCCAGATCAATCTTGCCTGGGTGCGCAGCACGGACAACGTTGCCGCCGGCGTCGTGCGCTTCGACATTCTGCGCAACGGCGTCCAGATCGCAAGTACCGCCAGCACCAACTACCAGGACAGCGGTCTCAATCCGAATACGGCCTACAGCTACACGGTGCGCGCACGCGACATCGCCGGCAACGTATCAGCCGTGAGTGCCGCCCAGACAGCTACCACCCCGACGCCGCCGAGCGCCAGTCCACTCGACGGGGTTGCCGCCGGCACCTGGTACCGCGTGCCCAATTCCAGGGTGGGCGATATCCAGTTCAACTGGCCGTCATCGATATTTTGGGGTTCCGGACCGCCGCGCTACATGACCGAAAGCAGCGGCGCCTATGATTCCGCGCGCAACCGCTTCCTGCTCTGGGGCGGCGGCCACAACGACTATGCGGGCAACGAAATCTATGCATTCGATCTCAATACCCTCGCATGGCGCCGCGAAACCGAACCGGCCTTATATACCGATCCGAAAAGCACCGTGGAAGCGGCCGGCTACTACCCCGACGCCAACGGCGACGTCGATCTGCAGCAGCCGCGCTCGCGCCATACCTATGACTCTCTGCAATACGTGCCGCCGCTCGACAGCCTGTGCGCCTTCGGCATGATGGCCGGCTATCCGGCCAGCAAAGGCGCCTTCCATACCGATTGCTTCAATTTCAGCACGCGGCGCTGGGATCGGAAGGCAGATATCCCATCTGCCGGCCAAAGCCTGGTGGCCATGTCGGCCTACGACCCGTTGACCAGGCATGCGTTCTATTTGAGAGGCGCCGGCTACCTGGCCGAATTCGATCCGATTGCCAACACCTGGACCCGGCGTAGCGACAACGATGCCGGCTATTTTTACGACGCTACTGCCATCATCGATACCAAGCGCCATCGCTTTGTCGCCATGGGCATGAATCAGTTGATTTACTACGACTTGAATACGAGCGGCCAATTGACGCAGCAGCGCGTTGCGGACCGGCTGACGGGGGCCACTGACATCCTCAAGGCGCGCCGTCCCGGCTTTGCCTACGATGCCGTCAACGACGTGTACGTGCTGTGGAGCGGCGAGTTCGGCTCGTCGAAGAACGACGGCGTCATCGACGTGAGCCTGCCGCCGGAAAACGTATACGTGATCGACCCCGACACCTGGGTGGCGAAGGCGGTCGTGCCCGCGCCGGGCAATATGGACAAGCCGCGCTCGCCGTTTGCGCTGGTCAATGGTTTCAGCAATTCGACCTTTGGGCGGTTTGCCTACCTGCCTGCGAAGAATCTCTTCATGCTGGTGAATAACCGGACCGATGAGGATGTGTTTTTCTATAAGCTCGACCCGGTGCAGGTACGCAGCGCCTTGGGGCGGTAGGACGCGGTTGCATAACCAATTCATGCCGGCGCTTCAGGACGCCCACCGGATGCAAGGTAAGCAAGGAAAAAATGATGAAAACGTTTCACCTGAGGGCTGCAGCAGTTTTTGCGTCTTTGTTTTGCTGCGGCGTGCATGCCGCATCGGACGTCTCCGCTTACTATGCTTTCGACGAAGCATCGGGCACGACAGTGCGCGACGCTTCCGGCAACGGCAATACTGCCACGCTCGCCGGTGCCGTACGCACCAAGGGCGTTACCGGCAATGCGGTGTTGTTTCCTGGGGCAGGCGACCAGGCACAGGCGCCGGACTCGGCGACGCTCGCGATCAACGGCAGCATGAGCCTGGAGGCGTGGATCAAGCCGAGCGAACTGCCGACGATTGCGCGCCCCATTATTCTCAAAGGGAAGACTTGGCCATCGAACTACAGCCTCAGCTTGGAGCGAGGCGCGCTGCGCTGGAAATGGGCCGGCGGCAGCAAATACTATTATTCTTCGAGCACCCTTCAAGCCGATGTCTGGCAGCATGTTGCGTTGACCTACGACAGCGGCACCAAGGCAGTGAAATTTTATATCAACGGCGCATTGCAAGGCGTGGATGTTGAAAATAGGGCGCCGACGCCGGTAACAGGGCCGCTATACATCGGCAGCAGCGAAGACGGCAATTGCTTTCCCGGTGCCATCGATGAAGTGCGCATCTACAAGCGCGCGCTGACAGCGGCCGAGGTGAAGGCGGACATGCAGCTTGCGGCCGGATTCGACGGGGGTTTTGAAAAGGGACTGTGGCCGCTCGAAATAAAGGGTAATTTCATGCTGGACAATACAGCATCCCATTCCGGCGCCTATTCGGTCAAGATAAGCGGAAGCGGCACACGCCAATACATGGCAAGCGACCTTATCTCCGTCAACCCCGGCGAAGTATATGCGCTCGGGGTCTGGGTTAAATCCGATTTTGCCGATTCTTCGACGCCGGTCCATATCGACGTATTGCAAACAGGGGAGGGGAGCCAGGCAATTTCCTGGTATCCGTCAAACGAAGCAGCCTTGATCAAGACGGGCGGTTGGCAGAATTGGACGCGGTATACGGCGACACTGGACAAACTGCACCCTGCTACAACCGGAGTAAAAATCTATTTGTCGATTGGGGCCGGGGCGGCCGGTACGGTATGGTTCGACGATGTGTCGCTCAACAACATCAACGCTATCGGTTCCTTCGGATCTGAAGCCTCATGGCCCTTCAAGAGCGGACAATTTACCTATGCCGCACCACGGCGCAGCACTGGCAACCGTGCCGTCTTCGTCACCGGCGGTGCGGCCGAGAGCTGGCTCTCTACGGGCACGATAGCGATCCGCTCCGCCGAGGCGTATAAACTGGCTCTCTGGATCAAAACCGACTCCGTGTCATCGCAAAACGGCATCAGCGTCAACGTGCTGCAAGTAGACGGCGGCGGCAATGCCCTGGAATGGATCCAGGCCAACGGAAACTATAAATTGATTCAGACCGGCGGCACAGGCGACTGGAAGCGCTATGAAATTTCTCTGAGCGGATTTGACCAAAAAACCGCATTCCTCAAAGTTTTTCTCCGTTGCGATGCGGGCATTGGCGGCAGTGCGTGGTTTGACGACGTCGTGTTGTCCCAGGTGCATCGCGACGGCTTTCTCTGGGGCGTGAATGGGCATTCGTATTTCAGCAGCGGGTATGCCTACAGCCGCCTTGATCAGCAATTGAATGCCGCGGCTGACCTGGGAGTCGGCCTGTACCGCATCAATATCACGCCTGCGTATTATCCCGGTTCCGGCACCTACTATTGGAATTACCTGGATGAGGTGGTGAATAAAGCATATGAACGGGGAATGAAGATTGTGCTCGTTTTCTATGACGGTGCAGAAGGGGCGGAAAGCGAGGTCTACCTGCGTCAACGCGCGCAAGACATCGCCGCGCGCTATAAAGGAAAAATCGCGTACTACCAGCTCAGCAACGAGACAGACATTCGCTGCCTGAATAAATACACCGTGACCGATAAGGAAGGCATCGTGCACACCTACGACTACGATGGCACGCAAACGTGGCAATACGACCCCGTTCGCTATGCCGTCATCCGCGATCGTCTACGTGGATTGAGCGAGGGCGTCCGCGCCGGCGATGCAACCGCCAAGCGCATCATCAATATGGGTTGGAAACACACCGGTTTCCTGGAACTGCTGAACGCCGATGGAGTGCAATGGGAGCTCACCGGCTTCGACTGGTATTGGGGCACGACAGGGATGCTGGAGGTGCTGAACAAGATACAAAGCTATCCCCAACCGGAAATTCTGATTACCGAAAGCGACCTGAAAGACGGCACGCACAGCGCCACGGAATCCGATCAAGCCGAGTACGTTCGACGTACTGCCAACGCGGTCTATTATCAAGCTCCATCGAAGGTGATCGGGTATGTGCACTACGAGTTGATTGATGAGCTCGGCAGCCTCGCTTTACCGCCATCCGAACAGTATTATGGCCTGCTCTACTACGGTAATCAGGGATTGACGGCGAAAGCTGGATATTACACATATCGAGATCTCATCCGGTCGAAAAATCCATAACGGCCACTGGTACATGTTCTTGCAAGCGCAGACTGCCTGGCAGGCGGATCGCATGCGATCCGCATTCCCTGCTTCACCTTTGGCCGCGCCACGGAAGAACAGCAATCCAGAGGCGCGCTCCTTGCCTGGAATAGGCCGGTAGATGCGGGTTGCGTTTGCATCACCGCCTGATAGTATGATGTCGGACAGGCTCTTTACCTCTGAAAAAATATGCGTGCTGCGATCGTTGCAATAGCTTTGCTTACTGTACCTGTTGCTTGGGCCGCCACGGAAATACGCACAGCGGCACAGCAGGCATCGGAGCCGAAATTTATGACCGTGGTGGAAAATGGCCGAACCGCGATCGGCGGCATTTGTGTCGATATCATGCGGGCAGTCGAGAATCTTGATCCTCAATTGAAATTTGTCGGCGATCAGGAATGGCAGCCCTTGGTGCGGATGGAGGCCGGCATGTTAACCGGCGACATGGATGCGATTTGCGGCCTGTTGCGAACCAGTACGCGCGAGCCGCGCTATACCTATATCGACACCGCCTTGTTCCCGGTGACATATCATCTGATCGTACGTGCCGACGACGACGTGCAGGTCGAGAACTGGGATGACGTGCGTCGGCTTGGCGATCAAGGGACGGTTTTGGTCATCAACGGTTTTGGTATTCTCGGAAAACTGGAATCCGTGCCAGGGCTTAAAATCGATTCCGGGGCCTTTACTTCCAAAGCAAACTTCGACAAATTGCTGGCTCGTCGTGCACGCTTCTATTATCACCGTTCGCCCGGCATCAACGCGGAAATCCGGAATGCCGGCGTCGAGGGCAAGGTCAGGATTATCGGTACGGTAATGCACAAGGAAAAATTCTATATGGCGGTCTCGAAAAAAATGCCTGCCGAAACCGTCAGCCGACTGGGGAAAGCGATTGCACGGCTGGAGCGCAACGGAGAACTGGCAAGGTTGTTCAGAAAATGGGACAGATAGGTTTTTCTGCCTTATTGAGCGAAGAAGCCGATAGCGGGCTTTTGCAGGAGCGGCCCATGGCCGCGATGGCCTTTGGATAATGGATATCAAGGCGCTATCGCGGCCATGGGTTGCTCCTGCAATAAAGCCTCAACGAATAAAGCTGCCATTTTTACTAATGATGGTCAGTTCGACAAAATCACTGCCGGTGTGATCATTTTCGCCATAAGTAATCAACAAACCGCCGAGATCGACGCGCTCCATTGATTCCAGCGCACGGATAAAGCCTTCACGCGTGAGATTACGGCCGGCGCGCCGCAATCCTTCCACTACTACCTTGGCATTGACGAAGCCTTCCATGGCGGCATACGACACGGTCGCACCGCTGGCTTTTGCGGCGATTTTGAATTCCTGCCCTAGAGGGGTAGATACCAGATGCGGCGCCGGCGTGACTTGAGAGACGATGACGCCCTTGCCAGCCGGACCCAGTTCCTTGACAAAGGCGGCTGAGGAGTTATTCGACAGCGTCATGATCTGGATATTGCTGCCGGCTGCACGGAAAGCCTTGATTACTTCAATCGTATTCTTGGACGAACTGACGATGATGAGTGCCTGCGGATTGGTCTTGATGACTGCAGCGGCGGTCGCTGCATAGTCGGGCTTGACCCGTTCGAACTTGGCGATGACGGAGGGCGTCAACTTACGCTTGGCCATTGCCTTGTTGAAGCCGGCGAGGCCATCCTCTCCGTATGAATCGTCCACATGCAGCAGACCGATGCTCTTGATGCCGATGGTGGTGAATTGTTCGACCGCCTTCTCGACTTCGTCTTGATATTTGGCGCGGATATTGAACAGCCAAGGATTCACGGGGTCGTGAAATATCATCGAACCGGTGGCGGGAGCGATCAGAGGCACTTTATTGGCGGCCAGAATTGGGAGAATGCCCTGAGTATGCGGCGTGCCGCGTCCCTGGAAGAGCGCGAACACATGATCTTGCTTGATTAATTTTTCCGCGTTGGCCTTGGTCAAGGCCGGGTCGAACTTGTCGTCCAGCGTGCGCAATTCGATCTTGCGTCCGTGTATGCCGCCGGCTTTATTGATCTGCGCAAAATAAGCATTCGCCCCTTCGTTCATCTCCTTGACTGGAGCGGCAACGGTGCCGGTCACGCCGACGGTCTGTCCGAGCAGGATCGTGCTGTCGGTAACGCCATCTTCGGCCAATGCCGAAAACGATATTGCGCTCAACAAGAGAGCAATGCTCCAAAAAATGCTCCGGTTCTTTTGCATGAGATGAGATCCTTGCGAAATATGCGCTTGCATCGATTGTCATTAATTTGGCGCAAAATGCGAGAGAGGGCGCCCGTTTCTTCAACTTGTCTTGTCAATATGTAACTGCGAAAAAAATGCAAACCTAAAGCCTTGCTTGGACGTGGAGGGTAAAGGGCAGACCTGTTTCTCAAATTTCCCAAAAATAATGAATAAATTGTAGGGTGAAGGTCATTGTTTTCCAAGCGCATTTTTGGAGGCGCACCTGCCTCTTCGGTATATGGTATAGCCGTGCCGGCGCGGCTGCCGGCTTTCCGGTGGCGGCCGATAAGGAGGCTGGCGCGATCGAGTTTGCTTCCTACTCAAGTGAGTAGCGGCAGGTATTCAAATTATGTATATGATAAAGATCAATTTCATGTCGTTGCGTGCCGCGGCGCAGCAGGCTGAAACAGATTCAAGCACAAAAAATTATGTTGCGATGCATGGCGCGGCAGTGACATTTTTTTATGGGTGGCTTTTAGATCATGTCTTCAAAAAAGAAATCGACGATTCTTCTTGTCGACGATGAATTGATCAACATAAAAATTCTCGCGGATATTCTGAAAGACGAATACGAGGTACTGTTTGCCGTTTCAGGAGAGGAGGGAATTCGCGTTGCGTCCGAATTGAATCCTGATCTTATTCTGCTCGATGTCATGATGCCGGATATGGACGGTTACGAGGTTTGCACGCGCTTGCAGAATGACGCGCGCACCGATGCGATTCCCATCATTTTCGTGACGGCTCTCAGCTCTACCGAGCAGGAAATCAAGGGGCTCGAGAGCGGCGCCATAGACTACGTGACCAAACCGGTAAATGGCGACGTGGTCAAAGCCCGTATCCGCAGCCAGCTGGAATATAAAAGCACGCTTCTGAGTTCTTCTTTATCCGAAAAACCGGCAGACCAGGAAGTCGATGCGATGACATCCCGGCAGAGAGAAATTTTTGGATGGGTAAAAGCGGGAAAGACCAACTGGGAAATCGCGAGAATCATCGGATGTTCGGAGGAGAACGTCAAATATCACATGAAAAAGATTCTTCGTATCCTGGGCTCTTATAATCGTACTCAAGCCGCCGCAGGAAATCCTCGAAGGACACCGCCGGAAAAGAAGTAAACATAAGGGTGCACCTGGAGCCGTTTGAGTTCATAACAGGCTCTAACATCTAACATTGCCCAATATCATCTTTCGATGCGCAACATTCTGGCTACCGTTTCTCGAGAGCTGGGGGTTGTTCAAGGACTCTAACGTCGGCTTTGTTGCGTCTCCTTGCCGTACAGGCTCTAACATGAGGAATACGAACCGAAAAAAGCAGTATGAACAGATTTCAAAATTCGTTCATCCGCACAGGGAATTTGATGATGCGTCGGCTCAAACGATTGCGGAATACGTTCGCCATTGCCTGTCTGCTTTTTGCAACAGGATATTTTTCCTATGTTTTGAGCCAGCAGTCCGGCATTTACACCAAACAGAGCGAAGCGGCTAACCGTCTGGACAATTTTCGGGCGGCTCTGTTTACGCCGATGGACAAATATGACTATCTGCCGGCATTGGCGTCGAACCATCCAATCGTTATCGATGCGCTGGAGCATCCGAAAGACGCCAATCGCAACCGTGCACTAAATGAATTTCTCGAAGCGCTCAACAAGACGGCAAAGTCGGCTGCGATCTATGTGATGAACAAGGATGGTTTGACGATCGCCGCAAGCAATTGGCGCGACCCGGTAACATTCGTCGGTAATAACTATTCTTTCCGTCCCTATTTCCAAGATGCGATCGAAGGCCACAGCGGCCGCTTTTTTGGCGTGGGGACAGTCAGCCGCCAGGCTGGATATTACCTTTCCCATATCATCCGATCGGGCGGCAGCGTGCTGGGCGTGGCCGCTGTCAAGGTCGACCTTGGCGCCCTGGATGAGCGCTGGGATGCCGGGCCGGATCATATGGTCGTCACGGATGAAAATGGCGTCGTCTTTCTGAGTTCGCGCATGGATTGGAAATACCGCGCGCTCAGGCCTTTGGATCCCCAGGTCCAGAAAAAACTGGAAGCGACCCAGCAATACGGCTCGCTGCTCACCGCTCCGATTCTGCCGGAGCTGGAAGCCAGTCTAGCCCACGGCGCCCGCATTGTCCGGGTCCGTGAGACCGGCACGCGCGGGAACGCAAGTGAGTGGCGTTACCTTGTGCGTTCGGCCAACGTGCCCGGCACAAAATGGGAAGTCAGCATTTTTTCTCCCATGGGGGAGGTCGAGGCGAAGGCGCAGCAGGTCGCCATCGCGGCTGTAGGCGCTCTCAGTCTCTTTATCCTGCAGTTCATGTACCGTCAGCAGGTGCAGAAGCGCAGACGGGAAAAGGAAGAGTCGCAATATGCCTTGCAATTGGCGCACCAGGAGCTTGAAGGAAAACACCACGAACTGGAAGCGCTCAACGAACATCTGCAGCGTCAAAGCCGGCAACTGACTGCAACCATCTCCGAACTCGAACAGGCGAAGATCGAAGCGATTTCCGCGAACCAGGCGAAGTCGGAATTCCTTGCCAACATGAGCCATGAAATACGCACCCCGATGAACGCAATCGTCGGGCTGACGCATTTGACGCTGAAGACCGAACTGAGTCCGAAGCAGCGCACCTATCTCTCGAACGTGGACGGCGCCGCCACGGCCTTGCTCGGCATCCTCAACAATATCCTCGATTTTTCGAAGATCGAGGCCGGCAAGCTGCAAATTGAAAACATTCCCTTCGATTTGCGTACCGTATTGGCCAATATCTCGACCGTGCTGGCTTTGAGCGCCGAAGAAAAAGGGATCGAGCTGATATTCGAGATAGACCCCGATATTCCGGCCAAGCTGATCGGCGATCCGTTGCGCATAGGGCAGGTGTTGCTTAACCTGGTCAACAATGCGATCAAATTTACCGAAGAAGGCGAAGTGCTGGTCTCGATCCACTGCATTCCCAGGCTGGAGAACCGGGTCGAACTGCGCTTCGGCATCAAGGATACCGGCATCGGAATTTCGAATAGCCAATTGCACTACTTGTTTCAGTCTTTCAGCCAGGCGGATCAATCGACCACCCGTCGCTATGGGGGGACGGGCTTGGGTTTGGCCATCAGCAAAAAGCTGACTGAAGCCATGGGCGGTCAAATCCAGGTCGAGAGCTCGCCCGGGCAGGGAAGCACCTTCACTTTCAGCCTCGTATTGGAGCGCATCGCCGAACCCGCGGCGCCGGCCGCGGAAGCAATGCCGCATCTGACCGGATTGCGGGTCCTGGTGGTCGATGACAATGCGACGGTGCGCGCGACGCTTTCAAGTTTGCTGACGGCATGGACGATGCACGTCAGTACCGCTGCGTCGGGCGCCGCCGCGGTCGCCTTGTTGAGCGATGCTCTGGTCCTGAGAGAGGAGGCCTACGATTTGCTGCTGCTTGACGCAAAGATGCCTGACATGGATGGTCTGGAAACGGCGCGCCGGATCATGTACGACCTGCGGCTGCCGTTTCTCCCGAAAATAATCGTGCTCACGAGCCATGGCAGCGAGGATTTCGCGCTGCAGGCCCAAAAACTCGGCATCGGCACGCTGCTTACCAAGCCGATCGAACCGTCCCTGCTGCTCGATGCGATTTCCAGTGCCTTCGACCTTGCCCTGACCGGCAAGAACAAGGCGTCGGCCGGCGTCTTGCCCGGCCATGCACCTGACGTGCAAGGTCTGCACGTGCTGGTGGCGGAGGACAATAATATCAACCAGCACCTGGTGGGCGAGATACTGGAGTCCGCCGGCATCGTGTGCGATATCGCCGCCAACGGGCGTGACGCCGTGCGTATGGCTCTCAAGCATACGGACCGCTACGACTTGATGCTGATGGATTTGCAGATGCCGGGCATGGATGGATTGGCCGCCGCCCGAAAAATCCGCAAGCACGCAAAGCGCCGTTTTCCCATCATTGCGCTGACGGCCCATGCGATGGAACAGGACCGCCAACGCTGTCTTGAAGCCGGCATGGATGATCACTTGACCAAGCCCCTGGATCCGGCCAAGCTGATACAGGCAATTACGCGCTGGGTCGACGTCGATCGGAGACGCAAGGAAGGGCCTGTGGCAGCAGGGTTCAAGGCAGCGCTTCCCGCCAGCCCGACAAGCTTGCCGGCGACGCTTCCAGGTTTCGAGGATCTTGCCGCCGTTTTGTGCCGCTTGCATGGCAATGCTGATCTGCTGGTCCACCTGTTGTTGTCGTTTCAGGACTCATATGCGGACTTTGCCGATGCCTTCCAGCGCATGCTGTCTACCGGCGATAAGCGCGGCGCGGCCAGACTTGTGCATTCCCTCAAAGGCGTCACGGCGGGCCTGGGCGCGAATGCGATTGTCGATGCCGCGGCGGCATTGGAAGGGGCGATCGCGCAAAGCGACGCGGACGCCATCGGCGACTGCTTCGTACGGCTCAAGGAAAGCATGGCGCCTGCGCTTGCGGCAGTGGCTGCCCTGCGTGAAGCAAGCAAACCGGACGCACCATTGCAGTCCTTGCAAACGGCGGCGCAGGCGAGTTGTACCGAAGCGGAATTAAGCCCCACCGAGGCCGTAAAGTTGCTTGTCCTGGCCACCGACATCGATGCCCTGCTTGCCATAAACAACCTCGCCGTGGAAGAGAAGATGCCGTTGTTGCGTGGTGCATTGATCGGCCGCGGCTTTGATGTGCACCTCAATAAACTCGAGCAGGCAATGGATCGATTGGACTATCGCAGCGCACGGGATATGCTTGCAACGCTTGTCAGTGAACTCGGATTGCAGGAACCGGCTGAATAAGAGCCTGCTTGAGTTCATAACAGGACACTAGAGCGGTTGGCGAAATGACGTAGGGTCTGCGATTTTTATAATCGGACGCTGT
>CBIHON010000066.1:0-18861 GCA_966211965.1 uncultured Burkholderiales bacterium
CAATCGTGCCCACATTCACGTGCGGCTTTGTCCGCTCAAACTTGCCTTTTGCCATTTTGCTTTTCCTTCAAAAAGAACGATATTTAAAATTTTGCGGGAGGAAGGGTCATACGAGACGCCATTGGCGCGCCGCAGCCCCGCCCCGCGATACCTAAGTTATTTGCTTTTCGCGCTGACGATTGCTTCCGTCACATTTTTCGGTGCTTCAGCGTAGTGCTTGAATTCCATCGTGTAGGTTGCGCGGCCTTGCGTGGCGGAACGTAAAGAGGTCGAGTAACCGAACATTTCGGACAGCGGCACTTCCGCGCGAATGATCTTTCCGCCGCCGCCGGCGATTTCGTCCATACCTTGGACCATGCCGCGACGAGAGGACAAATCGCCCATGACGGTACCGGCGTAATCTTCAGGAGTTTCAACTTCAACGGCCATCATCGGCTCCAGGATAACCGGGCTGGCCTTACGGCAGCCATCCTTGAATGCCATCGAGGCAGCCATGCGGAATGCGTTTTCGTTCGAGTCTACATCATGGTAGGAACCGAAGAACAACGTAACCTTGACGTCAACCACGGGATAGCCGGCCAACACGCCAGAAGGCAACGTCTCGAGAACACCCTTCTCCACCGCAGGAATGTATTCGCGTGGAACCACGCCCCCCTTGATCGCGTCGACAAATTCAAACCCTTTGCCTGGCTCTTGCGGCTCGATCTTCAGAACCACGTGACCATATTGACCACGCCCGCCCGACTGCTTGACGAACTTGCCTTCGATTTCTTCGCAAGTCTTGCGGATCGTCTCACGATAGGCGACTTGCGGCTTGCCGACAGTTGCCTCGACGTTGAATTCGCGGCGCATACGATCAACAATAATTTCCAGATGCAATTCACCCATACCGGAAATAATTGTCTGGCCGGATTCTTCGTCGGTCTTCACGCGGAACGACGGATCTTCCTGCGCCAGGCGATTCAATGCCAGGCCCATTTTTTCCTGGTCTTGCTTGGTCTTCGGCTCAACGGCCTGCGAAATCACAGGCTCAGGGAACACCATGCGCTCCAGCGTAATGATGGAGTTCGGGTCGCACAATGTCTCGCCGGTAGTAGCCTCCTTCAAGCCGACCGCCGCAGCGATGTCGCCGGCGCGGACTTCCTTGATTTCTTCGCGCTGATTCGCATGCATCTGCAGAATACGCCCGATACGCTCTTTCTTGCCCTTGACCGGGTTATAAACGGTATCACCGGAATTGACCACACCGGAATACACCCGGAAGAAGATCAACTGGCCAACGAACGGATCGGTCATGATCTTGAAAGCGAGGGCCGAGAATTTCTCATCGTCCTCAGCCTTGCGAATCACTGGCTGGTCATTTTCATCAGTGCCGCTTACCGGCGGAATGTCGGTCGGCGCGGGCAGGTATTCAATCACACCGTCCAACATGGCCTGAACGCCCTTGTTCTTGAATGCGGTGCCGCACATCATCGGAACGATTTCGCCGGCAATGGTGCGCTGACGAATCGCTTGCTTGATCTCGGCTTCGGTCAGATCGCCTTCCTCAAGATACTTGTTCATCAGGTCTTCATTGGCTTCAGCGGCTGCCTCAACCATTTTTTCACGCCATTCCTTGGCGGTTGCGGCAAGATTTTCCGGGATGTCACGGTAATCGAACTTCATGCCCTGAGACGCATCATCCCAGTAAATCGCCTTCATCTTGACCAGGTCAACCACGCCTTCGAAGTTTTCTTCGGCACCGATAGGCACTTGCATCGGAATGGGATTTGCCTTCAAGCGCGTACGCATCTGCTCATACACCTTGAAGAAATTCGCACCGGTACGGTCCATCTTATTGACGAACGCGAGACGCGGAACGCCATACTTGTTCGCTTGACGCCACACGGTTTCCGACTGCGGCTGCACACCGCCCACTGCGCAATACACCATGCAGGCACCGTCGAGCACGCGCATCGAGCGCTCCACTTCAATCGTGAAGTCGACGTGACCCGGAGTATCGATGATGTTGATGCGATGCTCCGGGAAATTGCTGGCCATGCCTTTCCAAAAGCACGTCGTGGCAGCGGAGGTAATCGTGATGCCACGCTCTTGCTCTTGCTCCATCCAGTCCATGGTGGCGGCACCGTCATGGACTTCGCCGATTTTGTGATTCACACCGGTGTAGTACAGGATACGTTCGGTAGTGGTGGTTTTGCCGGCGTCGATGTGAGCGGAAATGCCGATGTTGCGATAGCGCTCAATGGGGGTCTTGCGAGCCATGTTCAATCCTAAGTCTTTTAATGCACGAAACCGAGCGCCACTTTTAAAAAAGAAATGCGCCCGGTTTCGTACAAGTTATATATGCGAATGCAGGCCTTCCTTAACATGGAGGCGCCGGCATTCGAACCATTAGAAGCGGAAGTGCGAAAACGCCTTGTTCGCTTCCGCCATGCGATGCACTTCGTCGCGCTTCTTCATTGCACCACCGCGACCTTCGGCCGCTTCCATCAACTCACCGCCCAGACGTTGCGGCATCGACTTTTCGCTACGTTTGTTGGCAGCTTCGCGCAACCAGCGCATGGAGAGCGCCATACGGCGAACAGGACGCACTTCAACCGGCACTTGGTAGTTGGCGCCGCCGACACGGCGAGACTTAACCTCGACCAGCGGCTTGCAGTTGTTGATTGCGGCAGCAAATACTTCCAACGGGTCCTTGCCCGACTTGCTTTGAATGTGATCAAACGCTCCGTAGATAATGCTTTCGGCAACCGATTTTTTACCGGACAACATCAAAACATTAACAAACTTCGCAACTTCAACATTGCCGAATTTCGGATCAGGCAGGATTTCCCGCTTGGGGACTTCACGACGACGTGGCATTTCGATTCCTTTCAGTCTTCAGCTGAGCGCGCCGCAGTTAATTGCGCACTCACGGTTGGCCATCATAGCCAGCCACTTACTCGGCCCATTGGGGGCCGACACATATTTTTCGCCGAATCGACGAAAAAACTATTATTTCTTACCAGCCTTGGCCCGCTTTGCGCCGTACTTCGAGCGCGCTTGCTTACGGTCCTTGACACCCTGGGTATCCAATGCACCGCGCACCATGTGGTAACGCACACCCGGCAAGTCCTTCACACGACCGCCGCGCAACAGCACGACGCTATGTTCTTGCAGGTTATGGCCCTCACCGCCGATGTACGAAATGACTTCGAAACCATTGGTCAAGCGAACTTTGGCGACCTTACGCAAAGCAGAGTTTGGCTTCTTTGGGGTCGTGGTATAAACGCGCGTGCAAACGCCGCGTTTTTGCGGGCTGTTTTCCAGCGCCGGCGATTTGCTCTTGACGCGCGCGGAAATGCGCGGCTGGCGAATCAATTGATTGATGGTTGGCATCGTTGTAAATCCAACAAAATGACGACATTAATACTACAAACCCGAAATCGGTTGTCCGGGGACTAAACAAAACTGGAAGTTTGCACTGGAACGGGAATTCGCGGCGCAGTCTCGACTAAGGGAAAAGCGCGCAGGATGCAGATAGCAGACCAAAGAGCGCTTAAGCCCGACGGAGCTTAAATTCGAGAACTCGCGAGTATATCCCTGTGCTTGCGCATAGTCAATCGCCGCATGCACCGGGATTAAATATTTTTTCCGTTGCTTCACGGTTGGCAAGTTTTTCGTACAAACTTGATTTGGAGCCAGTTATTCTGGCAATGTCATTAGGCAAGTAAAATTTAATCCGGGATAATATCCTATCCGTTTCGCCTTTTGCCAAAATTCATGTTTTTCTTGCTGCGACCAGCCAATCTCATCGTTCTTGTATCTTATCTGGTGCTGTCGGCGCTACCGTTTGTGCCGCTTATGCTGGGTAAACCAGTGAGCAATCCAGCCAGGATAGTGGGCATGGAATTCATCGCCTGGGTGGTAATTTGGGGAATATTCAAACGACCGGTATGGTTTCAATGGCTGTTGGTTCCTGCTTACGTGGCCCTGCCGATCGAAATCTATCTACACATCTATTACGGCCAGGGCATTTCTACCCATCACCTTGGCATCATTGCCGAGACGAGTCCCAAGGAATCGCTTGAATTCTTGGGAAATAAAATCTGGCTGCTCCTCGCGATTTTCTTAAGCGTCATTGGCTGGTGGTGGTTGACCTGGACGGCTGCGCGTCGCACACGCGACCTCGATTGGGACGACAAGTCGCGTTGGATGATCATGCTCCTGCTGGCGATTGCGCTGTGCATCTGGCTATATGGACGAGATATCGGCGTAATGCCGCCCCCCCCATTGCCAACCGTCGGTGCGGCGAGCATTGCTTCCACCTCCGATACGGAAGAAGAGTCCGCGAGCGCGTCTGAAGAGTCCAGTGAAACCATCCCAAGCTCAGATGCCATCATCAAGCCGGCCTTAGTCAAGCTGGGCGTGAATGCCCCCGATTTACCCAAATTGCCATCCTGGGCAAAAATTCCCTTCGAGGTCGAGCCGTTTGGCAAGACTTGGCCCTTCGGGTTGGCGGTGCATGGCTACGATTTCTGGAAAGAGCGTGACTATCTCTCCGAATTGGCGCACAAAAGCAATCTCTTCACCTTCGGCGCACATCAAGCTGAACGGACAGACCGGCCACAGATCGTGGTGATGGTAATCGGCGAGTCCTCGCGTTACGACCGCTGGAGCTTGAACGGCTACAAGCGCGAAACGAATCCCTTGTTGAAGACTGAAGAAAATCTGGTCAGCCTGTCCAACGTGATTACCGCCGTCTCGGCCACCCGCCTGTCGGTACCGGTGCTGGTGTCGCGTAAGCCCGCGACCCAGAGCCTGAAAGCCGGCTTCTCGGAAAAATCATTTCTGAGCGCATTCAAGGAGGCTGGATTCAAAACATACTGGCTGTCGAATCAAATGTCTTTTGGCCAGTTCGACACTCCGATCTCGGTGTTCGCCAACGAAGCCGACGTCACGCAATTCCTGAACCTGGGCGGATTCACAAACAATTCGAACTATGACGAAGTCTTGCTCGACCCGCTGAAGAACGCGATCGCCGATCCTGCGTCGAAAAAATTAATCGTATTGCATACGTTGGGCAATCATTGGAATTATAGCCACCGCCATCCGCAAGAGTACGACAAATGGCAGCCCTCCTTATTCGGCGTATTGAACCCGGCCTATACCGATCTGAAATTGAAGCCGCAATTGAATAACAGCTACGATAATTCGATTCTGTACACCGACTGGTTTTTATCACAGGTGATCGGTACGCTGAAGATTTCCAAGCAATTAAGTTCGATGATGTACATATCGGACCATGGTCAAACGCTCTACGATGGCAGTTGCAATCTCGCCTTCCATGGACACAATACGCAATACGAATTTCACGTGCCCGCCTTTGTCTGGTATTCCGATCTGTACAAATCCACTTACCCGGCCAAGGTCGAGCAATTACGGCGCAACAAGCGCGCCAAACTGGCGACTGAAAATATTTTTCACTCCTTGCTCGACATGGCGGATGTGCGCTATCCAACCGAACAGTTGGAGTGGAGCTTTTTGAGTAAAAGGTTCAAGCAGCATAAACGCTATGTCGACAGCTACGGCTGGACCGATTACGACAATGCGACTTTCAAGGGCGATTGCCGCGAGGTGATTGACAATGGGAAGCCGCTGGCGCAAGAAAAATAAAGCGGTTTGCCTTGGCGTGAAAGATGCCCTGCCAGGCTGGGAGGTGGACAGTCCTTACGGGATAGCGCTGAATTCTCGGCTTCACCGCCCGATACAGGCGCGTCTTTCGGCTCGGCCGGGCCTCTCTCCTCTTACCCGGACAAATCAAACCACTCCACGCCTATCGAAGGCAATCGACAGCACAAACAAAAACGGCACCGAAAAAATCTTCGGTGCCGTTTTCATTTGAGACTTGAGACAAGCTCTACGTTAAGCTTCGCTGTCCGTATGTCCGCTCGCTTCTGCCAGCTGGGCTTCAGCTTCTGCCAAGCGTGCTGCCTTCTCGGCCTGCAGCAAAGCGGCACGTTCTTCCGCTTCCCATGCCTCTTTTTCCTTGCGTGCGCGATGGAATGCGAGGCCGGTACCGGCCGGGATCAGACGGCCAACGATCACGTTTTCTTTCAAGCCGCGCAGACCGTCTTTCTTGCCCATGATCGCAGCTTCGGTCAAGACGCGCGTGGTCTCTTGGAACGACGCTGCGGAGATGAAGGAATCGGTCGACAAGGATGCCTTGGTGATACCAAGCAGCACGTTTTCGTAGGTCGCCGGAATCTTGCCCGCCGCGATCACGCGATCGTTCTCATCCAACAACTCGGAGCGCTCGACTTGTTCGCCCGTGATGTAGTTGGCATCGCCGGCGTCAACGATTTGCACGCGGCGCAGCATCTGGCGCACGATCACTTCAATGTGCTTGTCGTTGATCTTCACACCTTGCAGTCGGTACACGTCCTGTACTTCGTCGACGATGTAACGCGCCAGCGCTTCGATACCCAGCAGGCGCAAAATGTCTTGCGGATCGGCCGGGCCGTCCACGATCATCTCGCCCTTGTTCACCACCTGGCCGTCATGCACCAGCACCTGCTTGTCCTTGGTAATCAGGAACTCATGCTTGTTGCCGTCCATGTCGGTGATTTCCAAACGCTGCTTGCCCTTGGTTTCCTTGCCGAACGCAACCGTACCGGTGACTTCCGCCAGCATGCCGGCATCCTTCGGCGAGCGCGCTTCGAACAATTCGGCCACACGCGGCAGACCACCGGTAATATCGCGAGTCTTTTGCGATTCGGTCGGGATACGCGCCAGCACTTCACCAACGGAAGCTTGTTGACCGTCTTTCACCATAATCAGCGCGCCAACCTGGAAGCCGATCGTCACCGAGTGTTCGGTGCCAGCGATCTTCACTTCCTCGCCTTGCTCGTTCAACAGCTTGACCTGCGGGCGAACGGTTTTGGTCAAGGAGCCGCGGCGTTTCGCATCGATTACCACCAAGGTCGACAAGCCGGTCACATCATCCACCTGACGCGCCACGGTGACGCCTTCTTCGACATTCTCGAAGCGGACCGTACCGGCGTATTCGGTAATAATCGGACGGGTCAACGGATCCCAGGTTGCCAATGCGGTGCCGGCCTTGATGACCATGCCGTCCTTGACCAGCAAGGTCGCACCGTACGGCACTTTGTGGCGCTCACGCTCGCGGCCAAGGTCATCGGTGATGAGCACTTCGCCGGAACGGGAAATAACGACCTGCTCGCCCTTGCCGTTGGTGACATAACGCATGGTTGCGGTGAAACGCACCGTGCCGTTGGATTTGGCTTCGACCGAAGAGGCCACCGCCGCACGCGACGCTGCACCACCGATGTGGAAAGTACGCATCGTGAGCTGGGTACCCGGTTCGCCGATCGATTGGGCCGCTACCACGCCGACCGCTTCGCCGGCATTGACCAACACGCCGCGGCCGAGGTCGCGACCGTAGCACATGGCGCACAGACCATAGCGCGTATCGCAGGTCAGGGGCGTGCGCACCTTGACTTCGTCGATGCCTAGGCGCTCGATTTCTTCAACCGCATCTTCATCCAGCAGGCGGCCGGCTTCATACAGAGTCGCCTGCGTTTCCGGATTGATGATATCGGTGGCGGCAACACGGCCGAGAATACGGTCGCGCAACGCCTCGATCACTTCACCACCCTCAACCAGCGCCTTCATCGAAGCGCCGTTGGCGGTACCGCAATCCTCTTCGATCACGACCAGATCCTGCGTCACGTCAACCAGGCGGCGTGTCAAGTAACCGGAGTTCGCAGTCTTCAACGCGGTATCGGCCAGACCTTTACGAGCGCCGTGGGTCGAAATAAAGTACTGCAACACGTTCAAGCCTTCGCGGAAGTTCGCAGTAATCGGCGTTTCGATGATCGAGCCGTCCGGCTTGGCCATCAGGCCACGCATACCGGCCAACTGGCGAATCTGGGCAGCGGAACCACGCGCCTGCGAGTCGGCCATCATATAAATCGCATTGAACGATTCCTGTGTGCCCTTGCTGCCGTCGCGCTTGACGACGTCTTCCACCTTGAGTTGATCCATCATCGCCTTGCCGACGTCGTCGCCGGCCTTGCCCCAGATATCGACCACCTTGTTGTAGCGCTCGCCGGCGGTAACCAGACCGGACGAATATTGACGTTCGATCTGCTTCACTTCATTTTCGGCGGTCGTGATGATCGTCGCCTTTTGCGGCGGCACCAACATGTCATCGACACAAATCGAAATACCGGCACGCGTTGCAAGACGGAAGCCCGACTGCATCAGCTGGTCGGCGAACACGACGGTTGCACGCAGGCCGCACTTGCGGAACGAGGTGTTGATCAGCTTTGAAATTTCTTTCTTTTTCAACGCGCGGTTCAGCACGCTGAACGGCAATCCCTTGGGCAGAATTTCCGACAGGATGGCACGGCCGACCGTCGTTTCATAACGGGTAACGGTCTTTTCGAATTCTCCGGTTTGCGGATTTTTCGGGTACTCGGTAATACGCGCGGTGATACGGCTCGTCAGTTCGACTTCCTTGTTGTCGTAGGCGCGGATCACTTCGGACACGTCCGGGAACATCATGCCTTCGTTCTTGCCGTTGATCTTTTCGCGTGTAGCGTAGTACAGACCCAATACGACGTCCTGCGACGGCACGATCGACGGTTCGCCGTTCGACGGGAACAGGATGTTGTTGGATGCCAGCATCAATGTGCGGGCTTCCATCTGTGCTTCGATCGACAGAGGCACATGGACCGCCATCTGGTCGCCGTCGAAGTCGGCGTTGAATGCGGCGCAAACCAGCGGATGCAATTGGATCGCCTTGCCTTCAATCAGGACCGGCTCGAATGCCTGAATACCGAGGCGGTGCAGCGTCGGCGCGCGGTTCAACATGACCGGATGTTCACGGATCACATCTTCCAGAATGTCCCACACCACCGGCTCTTGCACTTCAACCAGCTTCTTCGCGGCCTTGATCGTGGTCGCCAAGCCCATCAATTCTAGCTTGTTGAAGATGAAGGGTTTGAACAATTCGAGCGCCATCAGTTTCGGCAAACCGCACTGGTGCAATTTGAGTTGCGGACCCACCACGATGACGGAACGGCCAGAGTAGTCAACGCGTTTGCCCAGCAAGTTTTGACGGAAACGGCCGCCCTTGCCCTTGATCATTTCAGCCAGGGATTTCAGCGGACGCTTGTTGGCGCCGGTCATCGCCTTGCCGCGACGGCCGTTGTCCAGCAGCGAATCGACTGCCTCCTGCAGCATGCGCTTTTCGTTGCGCGTGATGATTTCCGGCGCGCGCAATTCCATCAAGCGCTTCAAGCGGTTGTTGCGGTTGATGACGCGGCGATACAAGTCGTTCAAGTCGGAAGTCGCAAAACGGCCACCGTCCAGCGGCACCAGCGGACGCAATTCCGGTGGCAGCACCGGCAGCACTTCCATGATCATCCAGTCAGGCTTGATGCCGGAACGCTGGAATGCTTCCAGCACCTTCAGACGCTTCGCATACTTCTTGATCTTGGCTTCTGACTTCGAATCTTTCAACTCCTGGCGCAGCAATTCGGCGTCACGGTCGATGTCGATCGAACGCAGCAATTCGCGAATGCCTTCGGCGCCCATGAATGCGGTGAAGTCATCGCCGTATTCTTCATACTTGGCAGCATAGTCGTCTTCCGACATGATCTGGCACTTCTTCAGCGGTGTCATGCCGGGATCGGTCACGACGTAGGCTTCGAAGTACAGCACGCGTTCTATATCGCGCAGCGTCATGTCGAGCACCATGCCTAGACGCGACGGCAGCGATTTCAGAAACCAGATGTGCGCGGTCGGCGACGCCAGTTCGATATGACCCATGCGCTCGCGGCGCACTTTGGCCAGCGTAACTTCAACGCCGCATTTTTCACAGATGACGCCGCGGTGCTTGAGGCGCTTGTACTTGCCGCACAGGCACTCGTAATCCTTGATCGGGCCGAAAATCTTGGCGCAGAACAAACCGTCGCGCTCAGGCTTGAAAGTACGATAGTTGATGGTTTCCGGCTTCTTGACTTCGCCGTAGGACCATGAACGGATTTTTTCGGGAGACGCAAGACCAATCTTGATCGCGTCGAATTGTTCGCTTTGCTGAACTTGCTTGAATAGATCGAGCAGGGCTTTCATGTATCACTCCAGGTTGGCGTGAAAAAACGCTGATGTATGACGACGAAAGTACCAGCCCGCCTGGTGACCCTGTTCGCATCAGCGGGAGAGCCCTCCCTTTTAGGGGGAAAGTTCCGCTAATACCGGGTACGGGCTGCACTTCCAGAACTGCTGTATTGCTTCTACTGTTGCTTCAATATCTTCGAGACCGGCTGACTCGCTCACGCTGCAGCGTCTTTGGGGACAGAGCCCGGCCGGAAAGCTACGGCCTCTGTCCCGCAACGCATTAATCCCGTTCCAGGTCGATGTCGATACCGAGCGAGCGGATTTCCTTCACCAGCACGTTGAAGGACTCCGGCATGCCGGCATCGATCACGTGGTCGCCCTTGACCAGGTTCTCGTAAACCTTGGTGCGGCCGTTCACGTCGTCCGATTTCACGGTCAACATCTCTTGCAGCACATACGACGCACCGTAAGCTTCCAATGCCCAGACTTCCATCTCACCGAAACGCTGGCCGCCGAACTGCGCCTTGCCGCCCAGTGGCTGCTGGGTAACCAGCGAGTACGGACCGGTCGAGCGTGCATGCATCTTGTCGTCAACCAGGTGATGCAGCTTCAGCACGTGCATGTAACCGACGGTGACCGAACGCTCGAACGCTTCGCCTGTGCGGCCGTCGTACATCGTGACCTGATTCTTGGATGGCGTCATGCCGAGGTGCTTGGCGATGGGCTCCGGATAAGCGAGGTCGAGCATGCGATGGATTTCGCTTTCATGCGCGCCGTCGAACACCGGCGTCGCAAACGGCACACCATGCTTGAGGTTGTTGGCCAGCTCCATGATTTCGTCATCGGAGAAATTGTCGAGGTCTTCGGTCTTGCCGGACTCGTTATAGATCACTTTCAGGAACTTGCGCATCTCGACAGCCTTGGCTTGCGCTTTCAGCATTTCGCCGATGCGCAGGCCCAGACCTTTCGCAGCCCAGCCCAAGTGGACCTCCAGCACCTGACCGACGTTCATCCGGGACGGAACGCCGAGCGGGTTCAACACGATATCGGCTGGCGTACCGTCAGCCATGTAAGGCATGTCTTCCACCGGCACGATGCGCGAAACCACACCCTTGTTGCCGTGGCGGCCGGCCATCTTGTCGCCGGGCTGCAGGCGGCGTTTAACAGCCAGATACACCTTGACCATTTTTTGCACGCCAGGCGGCAACTCGTCGCCCTGGGTCAGCTTCTTGCGCTTCTCTTCGAAGGCGAGGTCGAACTGGTGACGCTTCTCGGCGATCGACTCTTTGATCGCTTCCAGCGCAGCCGCTGCATCGTCTTCCGCCGGGCGGATATCGAACCAGTGGTACTTGTCGAGATCAGCCAGATAATCCTTGGTGATCTTCGCGCCCTTGGCCAACTTCTTCGGACCGCCGTTGACGACTTTACCGATCAACATTTTTTCCAGGCGCTGGAAGGCGTCGCCTTCAACAATGCGCAACTGATCGTTCAAGTCGAGGCGATAACGCTTCAACTCGTCGTCGATGATTTGCTGGGCACGCTTGTCGCGCGGGATACCTTCACGGGTAAACACTTGCACATCGATCACGGTACCGATCATACCGGACGGCACGCGCAGCGAGGTGTCTTTTACGTCGGATGCCTTTTCGCCGAAAATCGCGCGCAGCAGCTTTTCTTCCGGCGTCAATTGGGTCTCGCCCTTCGGCGTAACCTTACCGACCAGCGTATCGCCGGCCTCGACTTCCGCGCCGATGTAGACGATGCCGGATTCATCCAGACGGGCCAGTTGGTTCTCAGCCAGATTGGAAATATCGCGCGTGATTTCTTCTGCGCCCAGCTTGGTGTCGCGTGCGACGACCGACAATTCTTCGATATGAATCGATGTGTAACGATCGTCGGCCACCACTTTTTCGGAGATCAGAATCGAGTCTTCGAAGTTGTAGCCATTCCAAGGCATGAAAGCGACCAGCATGTTTTGGCCGAGAGCCAATTCACCCAAATCGGTCGACGCGCCGTCCGCAATCACGTCACGCTTGGCCACGCGATCGCCGACCTTGACGATCGGACGCTGGTTGATGTTGGTATTCTGGTTCGAGCGAGTGTACTTGATCAAGTTGTAAATATCGACCCCAACCTCGCCGGCTTGCGCTTCGTCGTCGTTGACCCGAATCACGACACGGCCCGCATCGACATAGTCAACGATACCGCCGCGCAAAGCTTGCACGGTGGTGCCGGAGTCGACTGCCACGGTACGCTCGATACCGGTACCGACATAGGCTTTTTCCGGACGCAAGCAAGGCACCGCCTGGCGTTGCATGTTGGCGCCCATCAATGCGCGGTTCGCGTCATCGTGCTCGAGGAACGGGATCAGCGAAGCCGCAACCGATACGATCTGGCCCGGCGCCACGTCCATGTATTGCACGCGCTCCGGCGACACAAGGATGGTTTCGCCGGCTTCACGGGCGGATACCAGTTCATCCGACAACATGCCGTTCTTGTCCACGGTGGCATTCGCCTGAGCGATGATGAAACGGCCTTCTTCAATTGCGGACAGATAATCGATCTGATTGGTGATTTTGCTGTTTTCGACCTTGCGGTATGGCGTCTCGAGGAAACCGTATTCGTTCAAGCGCGCATACAAAGCCAGCGAGTTGATCAGACCGATGTTCGGTCCTTCCGGCGTCTCGATCGGGCACACACGGCCGTAGTGAGTCGGATGCACGTCGCGCACTTCGAAGCCGGCACGTTCGCGGGTCAGACCGCCCGGGCCAAGTGCCGATACACGGCGCTTGTGGGTGATTTCCGACAGCGGATTGGTTTGATCCATGAACTGCGACAACTGTGACGAACCGAAGAACTCGCGAATGGCGGCCGAAATCGGCTTGGAATTGATCAGGTCGTGCGGCATCAGATTGTCGGCCTCAGCTTGGCCGAGACGTTCCTTGACAGCCCGTTCAACACGAACCAAACCTGCACGGAATTGGTTTTCCGCCAGTTCGCCGACGCAACGTACACGACGGTTGCCCAAGTGATCGATGTCATCGACTTCGCCGCGGCCGTTGCGCAATTCGACCAGAATCTTGATAACGGCCAGCACGTCTTCATTCGACAGCGTCATCGTGCCCGTCAATTCATCGCGGCCGATGCGGCGGTTGAACTTCATGCGGCCGACAGCCGACAGGTCGTAGCGGTCTTCGTTGTAAAACAAGCCGTTGAACAAGGCTTCGACCGATTCCTCGGTCGGCGGTTCGCCCGGACGCATCATGCGATAGATTGCTACCCTTGCCGCCATCTGGTCGGCGGTGTCGTCCATGCGCAAGGTTTGCGAGATATAGCCGCCTTGATCCAGATCGTTGGTGTACAAGGTCTGGATATCGGTAACGTTGGCTTCGCGCAAACGACCGAGCAATTCTTCTGTCAGTTCGTCATTGGCGCTGGCGATGACTTCGCCGGTATCAGCATCGACAATATTCTTGGCCAGCACGCGGCCGAGTAAATAGTCTTCCGGCACCGAAATATGCTTGATGCCGGCAGCCTCGATTTCGCGCACATGCTTGGCATTGATACGCTTGTCCTTGGCGACGATCAGCTTGCCCGATTTGTCGTTGATGTCGAAACGCGCTACTTCGCCCCGCAAACGCTCGCTGACAAATTCCATTTCGGCGCCATCCGAGCGCAAAGTGAAATTATCGAACACGAAGAAATTGGCCAGAATCTGCTCCGGCGTCATGCCGATGGCCTTCAGCAGGATGGTGACAGGCATCTTGCGGCGACGGTCGACGCGGAAGAACAGAATGTCTTTCGGATCGAATTCAAAGTCGAGCCAGGAGCCGCGGTAAGGAATGATCCGTGCCGAGAACAGCAGTTTGCCGGACGAGTGGGTCTTGCCGCGATCGTGCTCGAAGAACACGCCAGGAGAACGGTGCAACTGCGACACGATGACGCGCTCGGTGCCGTTGATCACGAAGGAACCCGTAGTCGTCATGAGCGGCAATTCGCCCATGTAGACTTCCTGCTCTTTCATTTCCTTGACGACCGGCTTGGTCGGCGATTCCTTGTCCAGAATGACCAAGCGCACTTTCGCGCGCAGCGGCGAGGCAAACGTCAAGCCACGCTGTTGGCATTCTTTTACGTCGAACGGAGGGTCCCCCAACACGTAGGACAAAAACTCTAGCCGCGCAAATCCGTTGTGCGATACGATTGGAAAAATCGAAGTGAAGGCGGATTGCAGGCCCTCATTCTTGCGTTGCGATGGTACTTTATCAGCCTGCAGGAAGCTCAGATAAGACTCGAGCTGGGTCGCCAGCAGGAACGGAACATTGTGAACGTTAGCGCGCTTCGCGAATGATTTGCGAATGCGCTTCTTCTCAGTAAATGAGTAGTGCATGGACACTCCGTGAGTGACAGGAAGGATAGACAATTCAGGACTCGCTGCGCGAATCCTCAAGTTTCTGTCCTTCAAATTTGCCTTGGCCGACGGCTCGTTTATGTCCGCAGAGAATCAGCCAATTAAAAAATTCGAAAACGACAAAGGAGCCAAAGCCGAATTCTCTTTTACAAGAATTCTGCGCTTTGACTCCGGCGCTGTACGACAAACAGAATTACTTGATTTCTGCTTTCGCGCCAGCTTCTTCCAGCTTCTTCTTGGCGGCTTCGGCATCTGCCTTGGACACGCCTTCTTTCAGTGGCTTCGGTGCACCATCAACCAGGTCTTTTGCTTCTTTCAGACCCAGGCCGGTGATTTCACGAACAGCCTTAATCACGCCCACTTTGTTGGCGCCGAAGTCGGCCAGGATAACGGTGAATTCGGTTTGCTCTTCAGCAGCCGCACCACCACCACCTGCACCGCCACCAGCTGGGCCGGCAACTGCCATCGCAGCTGCGGACACGCCAAACTTTTCTTCAAACGCCTTGACCATTTCGTTCAGGTCCATTACGGACATGGCGCCTACGGCTTCCAGGATGTCGTCTTTGCTAATTGCCATTTGAAACTCCTAAATTGTTTTCTAATCGGTTGAGGGACAGAGCACGCGAGCCAATTGCAGCGCTTAACTCCTTCCCACAAACAAACTGATTGGTACTGACGCAAAAAAATGCTGAAACCTATACTGCGCAATCAACGCAGTATCAAGCAGCTTCCTCAAGCAGCTTCCGCCGGCGCTCCGGATTCAGCTTCTTTTTTTGCTGCAAGTGCAGCCAATGCACGGGCAAAGCCGGAAACCGGTGCCTGCATGACGCCCAACAATTGGGCCAGCAGAACTTCACGGCTCGGAATGCTGGCCAACGCTGCGACACCCGCTTTATCAAGCGATTTGCCCGCGTAGTTACCTGCCTTGACGACCAGTTTGTCGTTGGTTTTAGCAAAGTCGCTGACGACTTTTGCTGCTGCAACGGCGTCCTCAGAGATCGAATAGATCAACGGGCCGGTCATTTCGGAGGCAAGGCCAGAAAACGCAGTGCCTTCAACAGCGCGACGAGCCAACGTATTTTTCAATACGCGCAAGTACACACCTTGGGCACGCGCTTTGGCGCGCAGTTGCGTCAAGTGACCAACCTGGATGCCACGGTATTCGGCCACAACGATAGTCTGCGCCACAGCTACTTTGGCAGAGATTTCGGCGACTACGGCCTTTTTGTCATTCAGATTGAGACTCACGGTCAACCTCCAAAAATGATGCTCGGTCACGACACAACCATGAGCGGTTGTTTACCTTGCATCGGTTCGAACACGGCGTCCGAAGTTAGGAGTTCATTACCGGCGCGATACAACCACGCAGGGTCGAGACTACAAAACTTGTTCGGGTTCACCATCTGCGTTGGGTGCCGGAGGATTGCTCATGCCAGCTTTTAACTTTGCGCACCAACAACATGCACGCCGCCCAACGGTCTTTGATTGCCTGGACCTTTTTCAATCCGCTCAGGTAGGAGATAAAACACGCGCCGTCGAGATGACACGAAACTCTTTTCTCCATTGCTTCGCCGTTTGAATCCGGTCCAGCCCAAAGATGCGCCTCATGCCGTCATCGCAGCATGAGGACTTGATTCTTTCTTTTAAGCCGCCAAAGTCGTCTGATCGACGCGGACACCCGCCCCCATCGTGGACGACAATGCCACCTTGCGCAGGTAAACGCCTTTGCTGCTTGCCGGTTTGGCTTTTTGCAGAGCATCGATCAGCGCCAGCAAATTGGACTTCAGGTCCGCATCGCTAAATGATTTGCGACCGATCGTGGCGTGGATAATACCGGCCTTGTCGGTACGGTACTGCACTTGACCTGCTTTTGCGTTCTTGACTGCTGTCGCAACGTCCGGCGTCACGGTGCCAACCTTCGGGTTCGGCATCATGCCGCGCGGACCGAGGATTTGCCCCAAAGTACCGACGATACGCATGGTGTCAGGCGAGGCGATGACGATGTCGAAGGGCATGTTGCCGGCCTTGATTTGTTCGGCCAGATCTTCCATGCCCACGATGTCGGCACCAGCGGCTTTGGCTTGCTCAGCCTTATCACCGGTGGCAAACACAGCAACGCGTACGGTCTTGCCGGTACCCGCTGGAAGAACGACGGAACCACGGACCACTTGATCAGACTTCTTTGCATCAACGCCCAACTGCACAGCCACGTCGATCGATTCATTGAACTTGGCGGTAGCACATTCTTTGATCAACGCAATGGCGTTATCGAATGGATAGGCCTTAGTGCGATCGACTTTTGCTTTCACCGCCTTAACGCGCTTGGATAACTTAGCCATTACAGACCCTCCACCGTGATACCCATGGAACGTGCGGAACCGGCGATCGTACGCACGGCGGCATCCATGTCAGCAGCCGTAAGATCGGCCATTTTTGTCGTTGCGATTTCTTCCGCTTGCTTACGGGTCAGTTTGCCGACTTTGTCGGTATGCGGTTTCGATGAACCCTTGGTAATGCCTGCCGCCTTTTTGATCAGATAGGTCGCAGGTGGCGTCTTCATCACGAACGTGAAGGACTTGTCTGCGAACGCAGTGATCACGACCGGAATCGGCATACCCGGCTCGATACCTTGGGTCTGGGCGTTGAACGCCTTGCAGAATTCCATGATGTTCAAACCGCGCTGACCCAAAGCCGGGCCAATCGGAGGGGATGGATTTGCTTTACCAGCCGGCACCTGCAGCTTGATAAAACCTACAATTTTCTTTGCCATGATGGCTCCGTGTTGATTGAGTGGTAGCGCCTGTTTTCTCGCCTTCCGGCTCGATACTTAGGCTCCTCTTTTGCTGAATGCCGGATTTCACCTTGCTGTGTGTGGCGCTCCGGTCGGCGCTTACTGATTTTTTTAATCTTTGAGGGCGGATCAACGCGGTCCCGCAAAGATATTTCTTATACTTTTTCGACTTGAGCGAATTCCAGCTCGACCGGCGTGGCGCGACCGAAAATTGTAACGGAGACGCGCACTTTCGACTTTTCGTAATTGACTTCTTCCACATTGCCGTTGAAGTCAGTGAACGGACCGTCTTTGATACGCACCAACTCACCCACTTCATACAAAACCTTGGGACGCGGCTTTTCAACACCCTCTTGCATTTGCTGCATGATCTTATCGACTTCATGCGGCGGAATTGGAGTCGGCTTATTCGATTTGCCGCCAATGAAACCTGTTACTTTGCCGGTGTTTTTCACCAAATGCCAAGTCTCATCGGTCATTTCCATTTCGACCAATACATAGCCCGGGAAGAAACGGCGCTCCGTAACTGATTTTTGGCCGTTCTTGACTTCAATCACTTCTTCGGTTGGAACCAGAATTTGGCCGAATTTGTCCTCCATGCCGGCACGAGCGATACGCTCGATGAGCGCGCGCTGCACACTCTTTTCCATACCGGAATAAGCGTGCACCACATACCAGCGTTTCTTGCCGGTTGACGCAGCAACTGCTGGGACGCTTATCGCGCCATCCTGCAGGTCGTCGTGCATATTCTCGCTCATTATTTTTTCCAGCCCAAAATCACGTCGTACAACAAAACCTCGAGCAACTTATCGGTCCCCCACAGAAACAAGGCCATGACAAGTACGAAGCCAAACACGATCGCGGTGATTTGCATTGCTTCTTTGCGAGTCGGCCAGACAACCTTTTTGGTTTCACGCACCGACTCTTTAGCAAAATTGACAAAGTCACGGCCTTGCGACGAAGTCCACGCCAAGGCAACAGCAACGAGCAAGCCGACGAGCAACGCCGCCGCACGCACAGCCGTAGGTTTATCTGCCAGCAAATAGAAACCGACAACGCCCGCGACTGCAGCACATACCGCCAAAATGACTTTGATTTTGTCGTTGGAATTACCAACGGTCTGCACGGGGGGATTAGACATACTCTTTTTACTTTCGGTGCTAGCGCAGCGCCTTGCAACAGAAAAATACAAAGCAGCCCTCCTTGCGCAACCCATCACCGCAAGGCGCAGCAAACAAAAACGCCGCAACTTGACCTGCAAATAAATCAGCACAAGCAAGCACTGCCCTACCCATCCATCAACTACCCGGCACTGCACCACCTGATTCGGTGGCAGGGGCGGAGGGCCTCGAACCCCCAACCTTCGGTTTTGGAGACCGACACTCTGCCAATTGAGCTACGCCCCTAACGCTTAAATTTTACTTACATCGCCAAGCCGTGGCACCAACATATGTCAACACCACAGCAAGAGATCTTTACTCGATGATTTTAGCCACAACGCCGGCGCCGACAGTACGGCCGCCTTCGCGAATCGCGA
>CBIHON010000067.1:0-18686 GCA_966211965.1 uncultured Burkholderiales bacterium
GCCCGATTTCGTCACTTTTACTTTTGCTACGAATTTACGGAACAGGACACTAGTTTGACGCAACAATTCATCACTTTTATTTGTTTCGAAATTTATGAGCCTCAGCACTAGAGCATTTTTAGCCCGACCGTGCGGAGTCAAGGACAGGCTAAAAATGCTCCAAGACCGCTGCGGTACTCTCCCGGCGACATGTCGAACCAGCGCTTGCAGGCCCGGCAAAAAGTGCTCTGGTTGGAAAAACCCAGCAGATAGGCGGCTTGCGACAGCATCAGGTGGGGTTGCGCCAAATAATGCCGGGCCAGTTCGCGCCGCGTGTCGTCCACCAACTCCTGGAACGTCGTCCCCTCTTCCTGCAGGCGCCGCTGCAGCGTACGCTCTCCCATGCACAAGGCGGCAGCGATGTCGCCGCGCTGCGGATCGCCATTGGGCAGGCGCCGTATTATCAGCTCACGTGTCTTGGAACTGACTTTCGTACTGTCCAGGCGCTCCAAGCGTTCGCATGCATAGCGGTCGTGCAGTTCGGCCAGCACCGGATTGCTGGCCGGCAGCGGCAAGGCCAGGTCGGCACGGGAAAACAGTATGCGATGCAGCGAGGCGTTGAAGCGCAATGGGCATTGGAAGGCGTCGCGATAAGGCTGTGGATCGGCCGGCGCCGCCTCGACAAAATCGACGGCCAACGGACGGATGTCCCGGCCGGTGATCCAGCGAAAGAAAGTGAGCAGCGTAGCCAGCACGAATTCGAGACGCTGCCTCGGCACGGGACGCTTGCCGCCGAACAGCTCCAGCGTCACCCAGTATCCGTCCTGATCCTCGTGCAGCGCAATGGCAGCCGCGTCGCTGACGACGCGCAGGTAGCGCACCAGCAGGTGCATAGCGGCGAGCAGGTTCGGGCAGGTCATCATTGCATAGGCCAGCACGTCGAAACCGGCAGGCTGCATCAGGTGCGGCATCGCCAGCCCGATCAATGGATTGCCCGAACGCGCGGCCGCGAGCTCCCACAGCAAGCTGATTTTTTCGGTCGCGTAGCGCGTGTCCGGATCGTGCAATGCGGCCATGTCCAGCCCGGCTTCATCGAACAGGGCCTGCACGTCCAGGCCGGACGCCTTCAGCTTTTCCGCGATGCCCCTGACCCAGGAGGCGGAAGTCGTTCTTTCACTCATCCTCGATTGTTCCCATTCCTCGGCATTTGATAACCATTTGCTGCCAGCCAATGGTTTCTTTATACCTTGTATCAAAATAGGGAGCAATCGCCGGCCCGTGATAAAGCCTTGACATGAAGTTGCCCAAAAAAAGCCGCCCGCCTCGGTTGAGGCGAACGGCCAGATCTCAAACAACTACAGTCGAAAGGTAGGAGCCTGTTATGAACTCAAACAAGCTCTAGGCAGCCTTTTTCTCATCCCTCAATTCACGCCGCAATATCTTGCCGACATTCGTCTTCGGCAAATCGTCGCGGAACTCGATGTACTTCGGCTTCTTGTAGCCGGTGAATTGTTCCTTGCAAAAGCCCATCAATTGTTCGGCCGTCAAGGTTGGATCCTTGCGCACCACGAACAGCTTGACCGCCTCGCCGGAGTTGTTGTCCGGGACGCCGATGCAGGCGCATTCGAGCACGCCGGGATGCGCGGCCACCACGCCTTCGATCTCGTTCGGATACACGTTGAAGCCCGACACCAGGATCATGTCTTTCTTGCGATCGACAATCCTGGTATAGCCGCGCTCATCCATCACGCCAACGTCACCGGTTTTGAAGAAGCCGTCCGCCGTCATTACCTTGGCGGTTTCTTCCGGTCGCTTCCAGTAGCCGCTCATCACTTGCGGGCCGCGAATCGCGATCTCGCCGGCAGTGCCGAGCGGCACCGGATTACCGTCGTCGTCCAGAATCGCAATCTCCGTCGACGGTACCGGCAAACCGATGGAGCCGGTGTATTCGGTGGTATCGGCGACGTTACAGGTCGCCAGCGGCGAGGTCTCGGACAAGCCGTAGCCTTCCGCGATCGGGCAACCTGTCAGCTCGATCCATTTGTCGGCCACCGCTTTTTGCACCGCCATGCCGCCGCCGTTGCTGACTTTCAGATTGGAGAAATCCAGCTTGGCAAATTCGGCATTGTTCAGCAATCCATTGAAAAGCGTATTCACAGCCGGGATCATGTTGAATTTGTATTTTCTCAACTCCTTGACGAAGCCGGGGATATCGCGTGGATTCGGAATCAGGAGGTTCATTGCACCGGCGCGCGTGCCCAGCAGGCTGCACGCGGTCAAGGCAAAGATGTGGAACAGCGGCAGCGCGCAGACGATCACCAGCTGTTCCACCTTAGGCTCTTTGCGCAGCGCCGGCTGCAGCCAAGCATCGGATTGCAGGATGTTGGCGATGATGTTGCGATGGGTCAGGGTCGCGCCTTTCGACACGCCGGTGGTGCCGCCGGTGTACTGCAGGAAAGCGACATCGTCATGGCCGAGATTGACGGCTTTCAATGTCAGGCGGCTGCCTTCGGACAATGCCTGCTTGAAGCTGATCGCTTTCGGCAGCGAGTAGGCAGGCACGGCCTTCTTCACCTTGCGTACCACGAAATTGACCAGCAAGCCCTTCAGGCCCAGCAGGTCGCCGACGCTGGTGACGATCACATGCTTGACCTTGGTCTTGGCAATGACCTGTTCGAGCGTAAGGGCGAAATTTTCGAGAACGATGATCGCCTCGGCGCCGGAATCGTTCAACTGGTGTTCCAACTCGCGCGGCGTGTACAGCGGATTGACATTGACCACGGTATAACCGGCGCGCAGCACAGCGGCGTAAGCCACTGGAAACTGCAGGATATTCACCATCATCAAAGCGATCCGCGCGCCTTTTTTCAAACCTTTGCTTTGCAGCCAGGCGCCCAGCTTCGCCGACAGCGTATCCAGTTCGCGGTAAGTGAGGTATTTATCCATGCAGGCATAGGCATTGCGGTCAGTGTACTTGGTGAAGGAGTCTTCCAGCAAATGCACCAGCGAGCGGTATTGCTTGTAGTTGATCTCTGCCGGCATGCCTTTCGGATATGACTTCAGCCAGAACCTGTCCATTCCTTGTCTCCTGTTTTTGAGCGATTTTGAAGTGGTGCGCATACTCCATCGGCACCGGGCGGAGTCGATGCTAACGACCGGCAGACTGCGGCGCAAGGGCCCGGATGGGGCTTGTCTCGCCAAGTCATGAAATTGTCCGTTGCGGTCAAAGGCCGCGTGCGGCCTTTGGTCTTATCGCCATTTCCCTCATTCGCTGCACGGAAGTGCTGCGATATCAATAGAAGGGAGTCCTCATGGGGTTTGCGCCAGGTAGAACCACTCCTGCCCGGCTTCCGCTTTCGGATTGGGGAACAAGATGAAACCGTCGCGCTCGGCGAGCAAGGGCGTGCCGTCGTGGCGGGTGCCGATCGCATCGCCGGCCTGCAGGCGATCGAAGCTGGCCCAGTCGCGCGCAAAGCGGTCGTCGCGATGCTGCTTGTCGATGACCTCGCAAATGCGCAATGCCTCGATCTCCGAGAGAGCTGGAACGGCGGGACCATTGCTCAAGCCGAGAAAAGACAAGGTGTTGAGGATCGCGCGATAAGCGACATCCGGCGCACGCGGATCGTCGTGCCGGCCGCACTCCAGCGTGAGCGCATAGCCGCCGACGGAACGCATGTACTCGGTGGTGCCGACGCCGTAGCGCGGATCCAGGTTGAGTGCAGGCGCGCCCTGCCCGGCAGCGTCGCACGCACGCCGGGCAACGCCCCTGGCATACGTGTCCAGCCAGCCGTCGACGAAACGGCGCACGCCAAGCCGGCGCGCCAGCGCCTGCTCTTCTTCGGCGCGCGCAAAAGGCTCCAGCGTGCCGCTATTGTTGTCCGGTCCCAGCATCACGAAAGGTTCGCCCTCGGTATGAAAGGAATGCAGGTCGAGCAATACATCATGCCGTGCCAGCAAGGGGCACAACCAGTTCGCGACATGGTCTTCGAAGTCTGCCGGCTCGGCGGTCGGATACAAGTTGCGGTTCAAGTTGCGATCCCCCGCGCGCTCGCCGCGTGCATAGGCGAGCGGATTGGTAATGGGAACGAAAGTCACGCTGCCGGCTACGATGTGCAGGCAATGATTGTCGATGTCGTCCAATACGCGATGAATCGCCTTGGTGCCGCAGGTTTCATTGCCGTGTACCGCACCCAGAACGATCAGTCGCGGGCCGGGCTTCAATCCCATGTAGGAAACCGCCCGGAAATGCATCTCTGCGTTTTGTTTTACTGCGTTGATGTTCGCTATCGTCATGTGCCTGTTTTTTTAAATTACGTTGATTGAAGGAGACTTCTAAAAATCCCCTGAAAATACTCTGTAGTCAAGATGCCGCAGAAAGCAGTTGGCACGCTGCATCAAATTCATATTGTCCGATATGCGCCGCCACGCGTTCAAGTGTGGCGTGATCCATCAAGCACATCAGACTCGGCCTGACGCGGTCGAAGTAATCGGGCGAATCGCCGCTGCAATCCTGCAGCAATGTGCGCAACTCTTGCAAGGCCGCCTGTGCATCCTGGTTCGATACCGCCGCAGCGCTTTCATTTTTGACGCTGACGGCGGCGGAAAAATAATTGTCAAGCTCTGCCAACAGCGCGGACAACGCGCGTTCCAACGCCGATATAAGCTGCGCGATGAGCGGGTCGTCCAAAGCCGGCTGCGGTTGTGCTTCCAGCGTGAGCTCCAGCTTTTCGGCCGCAAGCTGCACCGCGAGCGCGCCGACATTGGCCGCCACGCCGCGCAGCGTATGCGCACGTCTTGCCGCATCCTGGCGCTTGCCTTGTGCGCACTCCTGGCGCAGTCCAGCCACGGTCTGACGTTGCGAATGGCGGAAGCGATCGAGCAATTGCAGGTACAGCACACTGTTGCCGGCCACGTGGCCCATGCCGAGGACGGTGTCGATGCCGGCCAGTGCGGACAAGCTGCCGAAATTCGAAGGGGACGCTACGACGGCATCCGGTTCCTCTGCCGTCGAGCCCAGCCAGTGCGCCAGGGTGTCGTACAAGCGTTCCGGATTGATCGGCTTGGTGAGATAGTCCTGCATCCCTTCGCGCAGGCAACGCTCGCGAATTTCCGTTACCGCATGCGCCGTCATCGCAATGATAGGCACGGCATTGAAGCGCCGGTCTTGACGAATCGCCACGGTGGCAGCGTGGCCATCCATGTCCGGCATTTCCAGATCCATCAAGACCAGTCCATAGCCGTCCGGTCCTGCGGCGAGCAACTTGGCGACCGCCTCGTGCCCGGTGACCGCGATGTCGACACGTATGCCGACCGCGTCCAGCAACTCCACCGCAATCTGCTGGTTGATGTCATTGTCTTCGGCCAGCAGCACGCATACGCTGCGGAATCGGCGTCGCGGCTGGTGCGGCGCAGTCTGCCGTTCGGGCCGGACAAACGGCGCCGCCTGGGCATCGGCCTGACCCTGCGGCATCAGAGGCAAGTGCAGGCTGAAATGAAAGGTGGAGCCGCCGCCCGGACTGGACTCGACATCGATGCTGCCGCCCATGATTTCCACCAGCCGCTGCGAAATCGACAGACCCAATCCGGTGCCGCCGTATTTGCGCGAGGTCGAGCCGTCGGCTTGGGTGAAGGGCTGGAACAACCTGGCCTGCTGATCCGGCGTCATGCCGATGCCGGTGTCGCGCACGGCAAAGCGCAGTTCAACCCGGCCTGCGTTTTGCGCCAGTACTGCACACGACACTTCGATCTCGCCGGTCTCGGTAAACTTGATCGCATTGTTGACCAGATTGATCAGCACCTGTCCCAATCGCAGGGGGTCGCCGATCAGGTCGCGCGGCACGGTTTGCGGAATGTGCAGCAGGTATTCCAGCCGCTTGTCAGCCGCTTTCTGCGAGGTCACGCTGGCCACATTGGCCAGCACGTCGTCGAGCGAAAACGGCACGGTTTCGACCTCGAGCTTGCCGGCCTCGATCTTGGAAAAATCCAGGATGTCATTGATGATGCCAAGCAGCGACAAGGCAGCGCGGTGGATCTTGCCGACATAGTCCTGCTGCTTGGGATTGAGATCGGTACGCAGGGCCAGATAGGCCATGCCGATGATGGCGCTCATCGGCGTACGAATCTCGTGGCTCATGTTGGCCAGGAATTCGGATTTGAGCTGGGTCGCTTCTTCCGCCTTCTGCTTCGCCAGGCGCAATCCTTCATCGTTTTCCAGCAAAGCCCGATTGGCGCGCGCCAATTCTTCGGTGTGCAGACGCACTTGCTTTTCCTGCTCGACCAGTTGCGCCTGGGTCTCGCGCAGCGTGCTCAGAGTCGCCGCCAGGCGGCCGTAAGCGGCGGCATTGTCGAGCGCAACCGCGGCGTGGGCGGCGAGCGTCAGCAGCATGTCGAGATGCACCCTGCGATAGGCATGCGGCTTGAAACTCTGCACCGAGAGCGTGCCGAGCACCCGGTCCTTCAGGATCATGGGCACGTACAACATCGACTGCGCCATCGGAAAATCGGCATCGTCGGCCAGGCCGCTGAAGCGTTTTTCCTGGACCGGATCCAAGCCCTGAATGTAGTTGCCGATCTCCTTGTCCACCTCGGCCAGGAACACCGGCGCCCGATGCGACACGCACCACACGGCCAACTGGTTCGGGTCTTGCATGCTGCGGCTGTAGGGCTTACGCCGCTGCTCGCCGATGATGGTGAAAGGGCACTCGATCAAACCCTGCTCCTGATCGTAAAACCCGATCGCGAAAACCGTCGCGTCCATCAATTCCTTCACGTGGCCATGCAAGGTTCGCATGATGTCGCCGCGATCCAGGCTGGCGGTGATGGCGCGGCCGATCTCGCTCAAGACGGAAATATTCCGGTGCGCCAGTTCGACGCTCTCCTTTTGCTGTTCGACCTCCTGCTTTTGCCGCAGCAGTTCGGCGGTGCGTTCGGCGATCTTCGCTTCCAGTTGATCACGATGCTGCTGCAGCGCTTCCTCGGCGCGTTGGCGGTCGCTGTTTTCTTCTTTCAGGTTGTTGTAGAGCCGCGCATTTTCCAGCGAGATCGCTGCTTGCGAAGCCAGTAGTTCCAGCACCGTGATGCGCTCGGGGGTGAACACGCCGGGAGTCAGCTTGTTCTCCAGGTACAGCATGCCGCCGAGCAGGCCTTGCTTGAGCAAGGGCAGGCACAGCACCGAGCGCGGCCGCGCCTCGATCACATAGGCGTCACCGGAAAATGCCTCGGACGCCGCAGCGTCGTCCAGCAGCACGCGTTCTCTGGTGCGGATCACGTATTGCAGCACCGTCTCCGGAACGCGGCAACGGTAAGCGGTCAGCGGCACCTGCAGGAAAGTCACGGCGACGCCCTCCGGGGCGGTGTTCGCTTCCGCTTCAATGCGATAGGCTTGCCCCTCGAGCAGGATCAGCAAGCCGCGCTCGGCGCCGGCGTTTTCGATCACGATACGCAGCAGGGTTTCGATCAAGGTTTCGAGCACCATCACGCCCGACACTGCCTGCGTCGCCTTGAGCACGCTCATCATGTCCAGATGCTCGACCCTGGTGCCGGACGCGTCCGCCGTGCCGGCCAGGGCCTGCGCACCGAGCGCCGGATATTGCCTTTCGAGTTGCCTTACCTTGCCGAGCGCGCCCCAGGTAAAGAAACAATAGCGCGCATCGCGCAGATAGGTGCCGGCGATTTTTTCAAAGCCGCGCTCGAGATAAAACCTTGCCGCAAGTTCATTGGCGATACCTTCGTTCTGGATAAAACCGTTGTCGCGCGCGGACTTGATGGCTTGGTCGTACAGGCGCATGGCGTCGAGTTCGCGCGCTTCGATGCGCGCCAGTTCGGCCAACACCAGCAGGTAGCGGTTCTGGAAATTTTCGGGACAATTCTCGGCCCACAGCTTGAGCCGCTTCAGCTTGCCCGCCAGGGTCTGCATGAACTCCTGCTGCTGCCCGTCCGGCGCCTGCGGATACAGCGCGGTGAGTGTCAGCGCATGGTAGAAATGATGGGTCGCTTCATTCAATGAGGTGCGAATAACCTGCAGCGTGGCGGCGGCGGCATGCGCGGCCTCCAACGCCTCGGCGTATTGACCGTAGGTGAAGGCGGCGATCTGCTTCATCATGTGATAGCGCGCCACGCCGACGCCGAAACTCGCCTTGATGAAGGCCGCCAGCGTGTTCGATTCGTTGAAGCTGGCGTCGTCGAAGCGCCCCTCCCGCGCAGTCTCTCCCTGCAGGCACAACACCAGTTGCCGATTCAGTTGGATCACTTGCTCCACGACCTCATTGCGCTTTTCCCGCGCAAAGGCAAGATACTTGCCGGTGCTGTCCTTCACCGCGTCGAGGGTTTCGTTTTTTTCAAATACATGCCAGGGTATGACGTAGGCGCAATATCCGGCATACGGCAGGTTCCCAACTTCAAGGAAAGAGATGAAGGCTTGCTCCAGCAGCGGGATGCTGCTGGCAATCGATTTGCGCCAGCAATGGATCACCGTGCTATGCAGGAAGAGCAGGCTGCCTTTGAGCCTGGAGTCGTTGAACTGCCGGTTCAAGCACAGCGACATCTCGGAGAACTCGAATGCCCGCGGAATTGCCCCCAGCGATACCAGCATCGGCGCGTACATCGAATAGGTGGTGCAGGCCGCTTCGGTATTGCCGTTGCACAGGGAAATATTGAGCGCCTTCAGGATCACCAGCGGAAACAGCTTGGGCCGCGCCACGTAGACCAGCAAGGCCATTTCGGAAAACAATTCCTGAATCACGCGCATTTCAGGGTCATGCACCACCGGCAGACCGGCCAGCTCACCAATGCGCCGTCCCTGCATGTTGGCTTCAACCTTGGCATTTTCCGCTTCGTAGGCTGCCCTGATTTCCGCATCGGCGCCGGGGAAGTTGATGCCGAACATGCTCAGCGCATCGAGCGATACTTCCACCGCATTGTCGAAGCGCCCCGATACCTGGTACAAGGTCATGCGCAGGATGGCGACCCTGGCGCGATCGAGCTTGGAAGCGGCATGCTCTAGCAGCAGCTTGAACAATTCATCGGCACGTTCGAAATGCGCGGTCAGGTATTCGCATTCGGACAGCGCGAAATAAAGCGCGAAGGCATCTTCATAGCTGCTTTCCCAGGCATCGTCGGGAAGCAGTCCGGTGGCCTGGATCAGGTAGTTGCGTGCGGAAGCGTAGGCAATCGCATCCTTGGCTTTCTTCCCGGCGATGAAATTGAGTTGGCAGACCCTTTCTCTTTCTTTCGGACCGGTAATCAGCACGAGGCCACGATTCAGATGATTGACGATGCTGAAGATGTCTTCTTCGATCGCGGCCGGCGACATCCGTGCCGACAGCAGCCGGCCGATCTTCAGGTGCAGCGCAGGCCGCGCTTCCGGTGCGGTGAGCGAGTATGCGGCTTCCTGGATACGGTCGTGCAGGAAACAGTAAGTCTCGCCATTGCGCGCCACGAAACCGTGCCGCACCGCCTGCCACAGGTCCGTATGCGTCGCCTCTTCCGTCCGGCCCGACACCATCGCGATGGTCGCGATTTCCGCACTATTGCCGAGGCAGGCCAGCAGCTTCAAGGTGTCGAGCGTGGCGGCCGGCAAGCGTTCCAGCTTGGCGATCATCAGATCGATCACGTTATCGGAAAAACCCTTGGCATGGATGCGATCGGAATCCCATTTCCAACTCGCCTGCACCGGATCGAAAGTCAGCAGGCGCTCATCGGCCAGGCTGGTCAGGAACTGATTGGTGAAAAACGGATTGCCGGCGGTCTTGTCGAACACCAGTTGCGCCAGCAACGGAGCGAATCCATTCCTGCCTTGCAGGGTATCGGCCACCAGACGGCCTACGTCGGCCAGTTGCAGCGGGCTCAGGATCAGATCGTTGACCACGGCGCCGCTTTTGCGAATGGCATCGACGGTCAGCATCAGCGGGTGTGCCGGCGCCACTTCATTGTCGCGATAGGCGCCGATCAGCAACAGGTGACGCAAGGCCGAGTGAGCGACCAGGTGCTCGAACAATTTCAGGCTGGCGGCATCGATCCACTGTAAGTCGTCGAGGAACAAGATCAGAGGATGCTCGGCGCTGGCGAACGCGCTGAGAAACTGCCGGAACACCGTCTGGAAACGGTTCTGCGCCTCGGACGGTGCCAGTTCAAGCGGCGGCGGATGCTGGCCGATCACGAATTTCAATTCGGGAATCAGGTCCACCATCAATTGCCCGTTCGGCCCGACAGCCTGCAGAATCGCGCTGCGCCAACCGGCCAGTTTCTCTTCGCTCTGGCTCAGCATTTGCCGCACCAGGGTTTGGAAAGCCTGTGCCAGCGTGGCATACGGGATATCGCGTTTATACTGGTCGAACTTGCCTGAAATGAAAAGCGCGCGCGGCTGGACGATGGCTTTGTGCAGTTCGTTCACCAGCGAAGATTTGCCAATGCCGGAGTAGCCCGACACCAGCACCAGCTCCGGCCTGCCGCTGGCGACTACCCGTTCGACCGCTTCGAGCAGCGCCCGACGCTGCTTCTCGCGGCCGTATAGCTTTTCGGGAATCATCAATTGCACTGACGCATCCTGGCTGCCCGGTACGAACCGATCGATGCGGCCTTGCGCGCTCCATTGCGCCAGGCATTGCCGCAGGTCGGCTTGCACGCCCGCGGCAGTCTGATAGCGCTCCTCGGCGGTTTTGGCCAGCAGCTTCATCACGATTGTCGACAGCATCCCGGGAATTTCCGGGATGCGTTCGCTCGGCGCAGCGGGCTGGCGCGCGACGTGGCAATGCACCCATTCCATCGGATCGGATGCCGTAAACGGCAATACGCCGGTGAGCATTTGATAAAAGGTGATGCCGAGCGAATACAGGTCGCTGCGGGAATCGATCGAACGATTCATACGGCCGGTCTGTTCCGGCGCCATGTAAGCGAAGCTGCCGGCAATCACTTCCATCGCCACCGGCACCTGATGCTCACGCGGGATGCGCGAAGCGAGGCCGAAGCCGGTCAGGCGCGTTTCGCCGCTGATCGCGTCGACCAGGATATTGGCCGGCTTCAAGTCCTTGTGAATGATGTCGTGCTGGTGCAAGCGGCTGAGCGCGGCGGCAATGCCGATCGCCAAACGCAGGAACAAGGCCGGCTCCAGCGGCTGCCCCAGCAATTGATCGAGCGGTTCGCCGCCGGCGTCGGCCAGCACCAGCGAAGTCCGACCGTCGCCGCGGATCAACTCCAAGGGTTGCGCGGCCCAGCCGGGATCGAGCTCGGCACGTAGCGCATACTCGTGCTCCAGGCGCTCCAGCGTAGCCGGCTTGGGACGCTCGGGCGTCGGCGTCAAAACCAGGACATAGCCGCGCTCGCCGTCGCGCTTCCCCCGACGCAGGAGAAACTCTTCGTCTTTGCGCAAGGTCTGCGTCAGGAGGTATCCGTCAAGTGCGGGCATCAAGAAGGCCTGTTGAAGCGGGTGGATGTGATGCGTCAATTCCTGCCCGCCAAGTTTATTTCAGGTCTGTGGGAGCGTCTAGAGCAGTTTCAGCCTGACTGTACAGGAGCCAAGGTTGAGCCGGGAAGCGCAACCGTACGAATGGTACGGTGAGCATCGCAGGCGCAAGATTGGCCGTGTACGGTCAGGATGAAACTGCTCTAGGAAATACGCAACTGTTTCTCTGGCCGGCACGTGGGGTTGGGTATTACGCCTTTATGCGTTTTATGTGCGCCAAAGCACGGCCGTTATGAAATATGAAATGGCACCCGGCAGCGCTCTCCTATGCGTCATGCAAAGCGGCGAAAAGAGGAGCGCCTGAGACTTGGGAAAAACGCCTGAAGCAGCGGTGTATTCGCGCGCGCAGCGCACGCCACAAGCGACAAACCCTCTCCGCAAAGCCGGTTCAGCCCACCTGCTCGATCACATCGAATGGCGCCTGCATATTCGATAAAAAAGACAGCACGCGGCGCACACGTTCGTTCGGATCTTCATATGCCGACTCCGAAATTTCGGCGCGCAAACCGGGCACCGCCTCCTGCACATGGGGACTGCCATAGGCGGCAATCAACATCCCTGCCAACTCGCCCGCACGACCATCATTGTGGCGTATGCTTTCAGCGATAACAGCCAACAAAGCACGTTGCATGCGCGGCGTCGGATTGGCAATATGGACGAAAATGCTGGGAGTGTTGCCGATTGCAGCGCATACAGTGCGTTCGATGTCTTCCGGCTTCATGCCATAAGGGATATCGAAATACGCCGGGTTCCAGTGCGTGCGCGCAAACGCATGGCCGGCGGGGAAGGAATTGACGGAATCCAGGCCGCATATCCTGCTGAGGTAAGCGAGCGCCGCTGCGAATAATGAACTCATGCCGCGATTCTAACTGCTCGGCGCAAGCCGCGCCGGCGCGCTCATCGCGACGGCGCCCTGAGTTTACCGCTAGTGGTCTGTCAATCCACAATTTTCGGGTTGATAAGGCAAAATCGTAGGATGGGTGGAACCCATCATGAGCAACCGCGCATGTGATGGGTTTCACCCATCCTACGATTCGTCCTTTTTACCACTTGTTCCTACCAAAAAAAATAAAGGTTGTCGGTCCACTAGTGCGAATTCTGCCTTTCGGCATAGTTGGCGGCTTCCAGGAGTTGCGCTGCCAGGATGCGAGCCTGATGGCTGGACAACTCGCGGCATTGCTCGCCGCTCCATATGCGCACCACGGCAGGCGCCTCACGTTGCGGCACTTGGATACCAACCAGCCGCCCGAGCCGCAATACTCCCCGATTGCGCACATCGACGATGTCGCCGAAGCGCGTGCTGAGCGGTTTGCGGACTTCGGGCGAGCCGCTCAACTTGGCGGCATGGGTATGAACGTCGGGATTTGCTTGGGAAACAACAGTCGCTGATTTCATCTCGCTCTCTCCTTTGCTTAAAAATACTGTATGCATGAACAGTATATTATTCGCACTCAGGAGGTCAACATGTTTTTTTCAGGCAACCGTGCTGCCTTAAAACTGCCGCAAAATCAGCCTAGAGCATTTTTAGCCTGACCGTGCGGAGTCAAGGTCAGGCCGAGGAGCGGACGCGTACAGGCGTACGCCGAGCACCGGAGACCTGAGATTGGCCCGTACGGTCAGGCTAAAAATGCTCTAACCGTGTGCTCTGCCCAACCACGCCGCCACTTGCGCACGAACGCTGTATCCCTTTAAACCAATTTCAGGGTTACATGGAATCAACTCCGGCAAACCCGAAGGAAAAGCAGCCGGCCTATCATCCAGAATCCGGAAATCGCGCAAACGATTTTGCCGAATGACCGCTGATATGCTTTCCCACGACGGCAGGTGCGGCGTACTGCCGGCAAAGCGGCGCGCAAGCGGACCGAGAAAACTTTGCAATTCCTCGTCTGTCGCCATCAGGCGCCAATTGGAATGCACGACAATGCCGACCTCTGGATGCGCTTCCAGCAGTTCGTCCAGTATCCAGGCCCAGCGGAACAAGGTCGCACGCTGGATCGCCTGCTTGATCGGTGCGCTCGGCACAAACTTCGAGGTTGCGCTGACAGGATGGAGCACGCCATCGAAATCAAGAAAAATAACACGCATATTGCCCCCTGCGGCCGGCTGCCGAAGAATGGCATTGAATGACCTTCCCAGCCCGGCCCCGATAAACTCTCTCTTAACTCACAATACTGTATAAATATACAGTTGTCAATCAAGGCGATTGCGGTTTGGCGCAGCTATGTCATGATAAAGGCAGCAAGACAGCACGCGGGAATCAAGTTGTCATTACTAGTGGACTGCAACAGTCCGCTAGAAACCTGGATTGACAGGAGGTAAGCAAATGGGCCGTCTCACCAAAAATCACGATGCCAATATGGCGCAGTTGAAAGACCTGACCACCAAGCGACCGATGACCGCCGAGGAACACGCGGCCGTGTTGCGCAAGCGCACCGCACAACGCCGCCTGCTTGAGGAACGCGCCTATTTGAAGCAAATGACGAACGAGCTATTTTGACTTTGAGGAGCATTCTCGCATGGACAAACTCGAAGTCTTCAGGAGCATAGCGGCTCAAGCCGGTCGGGGCGAACTTACGTTTCCAACCAATGTAAACGCGTCGCTCAAAATCCAGCAGGTGTTGAGCGATCCTGATTGCCATATGGAGGCTGCCGCCAAGTTGGTGGCGACTGAACCGCTGCTTGCCGCACGTACGGTGGCTGTAGCAAATTCGGCGGCCTACAACCGCTCCGCTGCGGAAATCACCAATGTTCGCAGCGCCGTCATGCGTCTGGGTTTTCGAACTCTGCATTCCTTGGTCGCCGCGCTGATCGTGCGCCAGTTCGGCAGCAAGATCGTCGCTCCTGCCTTGCGTGCGAAATCTGCCCAACTGTGGGAGCACACAGCCCATGTGGCCGCATTGTCCCAAGTCATTGCCCGCCGCGTCACGCATCTCGATCCGGAAACAGCGATGTTTGCCGGCATAGTCCACGAGGTCGCGGGATTTTATTTATTGTCTCGGGCGGATGAATTTCCTGGACTAATGGACGATGATGCCGAGGAATGGGCTGAGTACGGCGAGCGAATCATCGGCCGCGCCGTGCTGAAAAAACTCTCAGTGCCGGAGCCGGTCGCGACGGCGGTGGAAGCACTCTGGTATGGCTACCGCGAACTACCGCCAAAGACGCTGGGAGACACGCTGTTGCTGGCCAACGACTTGGCCCCTGTTCCTTCTCCGCTGCATCAAGTAGCCGGCGTCACACCGGAGCAATCGATGTCGATCATCGACTTCGAAATCGGGGGAGATACCCTGAACAGCATCCTCGACGAGTCGGCAGAAGAAGTAAAGTCGCTCACTGCCGCGCTGCTTAGCTAGCCCGGCTTTAGAGCCTCTAAATGAAGCCGCTGGCCAGGCGCGCCGACGCAGACAGTACGAGCGTACGGCAAGGAGAAGCAAGCACGCCAGCGGCTTCATTTAGAGGCTCTTAAAACCGGTTCAGGGTATGGTTCAGGGTATCGCTCGAAGTCTAAGGAGGCGTTTCCCGCGCCACATTCCTGATCGTAACCGCCCCCCCGCATTCCGAGCAGGTTTGTCCTGCGCGCGTGAGTTTCCCGCAATCCAGATGGCGCAGCCGGAATGGCGAGGATTCGGGACACGGCATCCATTCCTCCGCATAGCGTATCAGCTCCAGCAGCACAGGAAAAAGGCCATAACCGGCCTTGGTCAACTGATAGTTGAATCGTTGCGGCCGTTCCTGATAAGCCTGTTTAGACACAATCCCCGCATCGATCAGGCGCTTGAGCCGGTTGGTGAGGATATTGGTCGCGGCTTGGGTTTTCTTCTGCAGGTCGTCAAAACGCTGCGGCCCGGAAAACAGTTCTCTTAGAACAAGCAATACCCAATCATCACCGATCAAACTTGCGGCGCGACCTAATGGGCATGAAATTGGCATATCGGACTTCATTTTTTTATTCTACTAGCTTGCAAAACGAAAGTCTATGAGGTACGATACATCATGACTTGCAAATTGCAAGTAACAGCAAGGGCGAAAAAATCGACTGTTTCGTCACCATCCTTTTTATCTGACACTTTGGAGAACCGAACATGACTAGCAAACAATTACTCGCATCCCTCACTGTGCTCGTTGCAAGCGGTGGCGCCTTTGCGCAATCCTCGGATGATGTGCAGCCGAATGAAAAATTCGTCTCGACCAAAACCCGCGCTGAAGTGATCGCGGAACTGAAACAGGCCCAGGCGGAAGGCACTTTCATCGTAGGCGGCGAAGCCTTCACGGAGCAAACGCCGGTAGCAGCCAAGAGAGTCCGCAACCGTGCCGATACCGTCGACACTGCACGCAGCAACAAGGCCGAGTCCTCCAGCGGCAGCTAAATCTTACGGATTTCCCCCAAAAAGAAACGCCACCCTTTCTGGTGGCGTTTCTTTTTGCAAAAGCGAACTTGTAACTTGTTCTAATCGCAAAGCTGCCGCGGTGTTCGCGAACGATAATCGGTAATGAACTGATCAAAATCACCGACCTGCGTGCGCTCCATCTGCTCCTGTTCCGCGATCGATGTCTGAGCCAAGGATTTGAAATAGGCGCACTCCGCCTCGCTCGGCGCACGCGCACGGAAATCGGCGGCATGCGCCCTGCTCTGCTTCAGGGAAAAAGCAGAAAACGAACCGCCGTTCTCGCGCAGCGCCGCAAGTACACGCGCCGACGGAGTCAGTTCCGGAGCGTGCAGCTTTCCGCGCTGCAGTTCCAACGTACGCGCATGCTCGTCACCGCCGCGTTGCGCATCGAGCAAATCGGCCACGGCGGCAATCCTGTCGAGCAGTTCCAGCCCCCATGCGCGCAACTCGACCGCATGGCCCTGGCGTTGCAAGTTTAGTCCGGGACGCCGGCCCTGCTTGACCGCGCGCGCAAAATTTTCCACATTCTCGCGTCCTTCGGCATCGTCGGTCGGCGCACTTTCATCCAGTGCGCAGAACAATAAAAACGCATCGAGGAAACGTGAGGTTTCCAGGTTGATCCCAAGCGGTTCAAACGGATCGACGTCCATGCAACGCACTTCGACGTATTGCACACCGCGCGCGCACAAGGCTTCGATCGGCCGCTCGCCAGTGCGGATCACGCGCTTGGGCCGTATCGTTGCATAGAATTCGTTTTCGATCTGCAGCACGTTGGTATTGATCTGAACCCATTCGCCGTTCCGCCGGGTGCCTATTTCTTCATACGGCGGATAAGGCTGCTGCACCGCGCGCGCGAGGCTGCGCATATAGCTGTGCAGCGAATTGTAGGGAGGCATCAGTCCTGCCTGCGCATTGTTCTGGTAGCCCAGATCGCTCATCCGCAGACTCGTTGCATACGGCAGATACAGGGTATCGGCGGACAGCGTCTCCAACTGATGGGGACGTCCACGCAGGAACTGTGTGGACAAGGCGGGCGAGGCGCCGAACAGATACATCAGCAGCCAACTGTAGCGGTGGAAATTCCGGATCAGCGCAATATAACTTTCCGACTGATAGTCCTTCGGCGAGCCGGGAGCATGCTCGGCATCCCGGATCACACGCCACACGTCTTCGGCAAGGGAAAAATTGTAGTGAATGCCGGCGATGCACTGCATGCTTTTGCCATAGCGCAGCGCCAGGCCGCGACGATACACATGCTTGATCATGCCGATATGCGAAGTACCGTACCAGGCTATCGGGATTTCTTCTTCGCCCGGCAAATTGCATGGCATCGATTGGCTCCACAACAATTCGTCTCCCAATTCCGAATAGACGAAGCGGTGGATTGCATCGAGTTCGTTCAATGCTGTGGCAATATCATGCTCCGCCGGCGTGATGAATTCGAGCAGGGATTCGGAATAATCGGTCGTGATCTGCGGGTGGGTCAAGGCCGATCCGAGCCCGTGCGGATGGGGCGTGGTCGCCAGATTGCCATGTGCATCGACACGCAAGGTTTCGCGCTCGATGCCGCGCAGGCCTTGCGCCAGCAAAGGTCTATTTCCATCGGTGGACAAGAGGGTAAGACGGCGGTTTAGCAGCGTGTTCAATTGGTCTTCCTTTTTTCAACGCCAAAGATTCACGCAAGGATAGCCGAAAAGCGGAAAAAGGATCTGATGCCAATCCTCGTAAAAAACGTGCCAGTTATCCGCCTGGCTGCGTTGTTCGTCGTTGCATGGCTCGCCATGCGGCCTTCTCGCGTCTTGCCAAATGAAAAAACCATCGATTTTCCTGTCAGATTTTCCTGTCACGTTTTTTACGAGGATTGGTATGAGGCGCGGATTTTTACGGAAAGAAAGCAACGATGAAGCCATTCGACGATCACACTCAGCTCCCCGCTCAAGACGCACGAGCGAGCTATTCGAGAACGAAGAAAGTGCGATATATTCGATCTCAGCCATTTCTTCACTGTGGAGGTTCTCCAGCATGAAAGCCGATAATTTCGTACTTCAAAAATATTTCGACAGAATAGGTTTCCATGGCACGGCAAACGCCGATCTGGCCACCGTGAGCAAGATGATGCGCTGTCAGTTGTTTTCTGTGCCGTTCGAAAATCTCGACATCCAGGCCGGGAAGATCGTTTCCCTGATCCCTGAAGAAATTGTTGAAAAGATCTTGATGCGCAAGCGCGGCGGCTACTGTTACGAGGTCAACGGCATCTTCGCAATGGCATTGCAGGCGCTTGGCATTCCCTATCAATTCGTCGCCGCGCGACCCATGATTACGCTGGTCAAAAGACCCAAGACGCATATGGCCATCGTGGCGAAGGTAGAGGGCCAGGAGTGGCTGTGCGACCTCGGCTTCGGCAGTTACGGCATTAGGGCGCCGTTAAACATGAACTTGCTTGACGCCGAAGTGCAACAGGACTTCGATACCTTCATGCTGAGCAAACTCAATGAGCGCGAATACCTGCTGAAAGCCCGAGTCGATGGTGAATGGGCCACGCAATATGCGTTCGACTTGCATCCGCAGGAATGGATCGATTTTACGCCGGCAAATTACATGAACTCCACGCACCCGGACGGGCTGTTCGTGAAAAACATGCTGATCGTTTTACACAACGCGGAAGGCAGAAATATCCTGTTCGGCCGCAACTTGAAAATCGTGACTGGAGACAGGGTCGAAAAGCAAACGGTCAAACCCGAGGAACGCGCAGCGGTTTTGCGAGACAGGTTTTTGCTCACGCAAGACACCTGAAATTGCGCTGGAACTAGTGTCCTGTTCCGTAAATTCGTAGCAAAAGTAAAAGTGACGAAATCGGGCCG
>CBIHON010000068.1:0-18676 GCA_966211965.1 uncultured Burkholderiales bacterium
CCACTGGCGACTTGCGGTACCGCCATGCCCCTCACTCCCCCGCTTGCGAGCGTGTGGGGACCTCCGCCGGGGCGGGCCCGCCCCCTGCTTGCGGCCACAACAGGCTCTAGGCAGCGAGATCGTGCAGGAAATTCAGAGACGTGTCGGCAATCGTTCGCCGATTCATATCATGCCGTGGGCCCGCGCTGCTGGAAAACGCGGGCCTCAAAAAGCAGGATGTGGAATTGATTCATACCATCATGGAGTCGCAGTTCTATATCGCCTTTTCGCGCAGTACCGGCGATGCCGTAGTCCATCGATGGCAACGGACTCTCGATGAAATGCAGCAGGGCGGCAGCTTCGCTCGTTTATACGAAAATGGCTGCCGGGAGAGATTCCGCCCACATGAAAATTGCCGCAGGAAAGCTCATAGGCGCTCCAGGCAATCACAATTAATTCTTTTTCGCCAGGATTCCATAGCATTTGCGCAAATCCCGGCAGACCTCCTCCAGCGCCTGCACCAGTTCCGGCATGCCGTCGTGCACGGCGCCCCCCAATACGCCGGCGTTGGCTTGTTTTTCCAGCTTTTGGCATAGCGCGTGAAGGCGCTGCGCACCGACATAACCGGCCGCGCCCTTGATCGAATGGAATTCCAATCCCGCGGCACGCGCATCACCGGCCTGCACCGCCGCCTGCGCTGCGGCCAAACGGCGCGGTGCATCGTCAAGAAAGAGCCCGATAATATTGCGCATGACTTCATCCGGCAGGCCCGATACCGGTGTCAGGTTCACGCTCGATCCGGTCACGCATGGGGCGGAAGTTTTTTCCGGCACGTCGGCATCAAGGCCGAACAGCGCGTTCAACTCGTTTTGCGACAGCGGGGCGGCGGCCAATTGCGGCAGCTTGCGGCCACGGTGCAGCAGGCGTTCGATATTTTGGGCAAGCTCGTCGAACAAGGCGTCCTCATCGATCGGTTTGCTGAGAAAGCCGTCCATCCCGGCCGCCAGGTAACGGGTGCGGTCTTCGTTGCTGGCGTTGGCGGTGAGCGCGACGATCGGGATGGCGGGGTCGCGCGCACGCAACTCGTCGGTGCCGCCGGCGCGGATGATGAGGGTGGCTTCCTCCCCGTCCATCTGCGGCATGCGGCCGTCCATCAAGACCAGGTCGAAGTCATGCAGGCTCAACGCCCGCACTGCTTCCAGACCGTTTTCGACGATCTCTATGTCGTGGCCCATGCCTTCGAGCAGGGTGCGCACGATGAGCTGGTTAGTTGCGCCGTCTTCGGCGCACAAGACGCGCAGACGATGCGAATGGCGGCCGCGGCTGCGCCCGGTATTGTCGGCCGCAGCGGGCCGGGTGCCCGGCATCAAGGGCAGCCGGAAACGAAACACCGAACCGGCACCGAGTTGACTCTCCACCATGATGCTGCCGCCCATCAATTCCACCAGTTCCTTGCAGATCGCCAAACCGAGACCGGTGCCGCCGTAGCGGCGGGTAGTCGACAGGTCGGCTTGCTCGAATTTGCGGAACAGGCGCTTGAGCGCTTCGGGTTCGATCCCGGGCCCGCTGTCACGCACCGAGAATTCGATCGTGATGCCCGGCCCGAACGCATCGATTGCCAGCACCTGGACCTGGATGGCGCCGCGCTCGGTGAATTTGACGGCATTGCCGAGCAGGTTGACCAGGATCTGGCGGATACGGGTCGGGTCGCCGCGTATGTATTCAGGCAGACCGGCGCCAAGCTCGGGTTCAATCGAGATGCTCTTGGCGCTGGTCAGCTCGGCGAACGGTTCGCATAGATCGCGCACCAAGGCCGGCAAGTTGAAATCGACGGTTTCGATGGTCAGCTTGCCGGCTTCGATTTTCGAGAAATCCAGAATGTCGTTGATGATGCGCAGCAGCGACTGCGCGTTGTTCAAGCCGCTCTGCACTTGCTCGCGGGTGCGCGTGCGCAGGGTCTCGTCGCGCAGCGCGAACTTGAGCATGCCGATCACCCCGGCGATCGGGGTGCGGATCTCGTGGCTCATGACGGCCAGGAATTCGCTCTTGGCCAGGCTGGCCAGCTCGGCCGCCTCCTTCTCCGCCAGGCTGGCGCGCAGGGCAGCCTCATGATGTTTGCGCGCGGTGACGTCGATCACCGTCAAGATATAACCGCCGCGCGGCAGCGGACTGGAACGGATTTCGAGAACCGAACCGTCCGGGCGAACGCGCTCGTAATGCTGGGGCTCGGGGTGATGCACGCGCAGCATGACTTTTTCGAACAATTCCTGGCGGTCGCCTGGGCCGAACTCGCCTTTGTCGACCAGGAAGCGAACGATGGCTTCAGCCATCGGCAAACCGTTCTCGAACAAACTTTCATCGACACCGAGGATACGCTTGTAGGCATCGTTACAGGCCATGATGCGCAGGTCGGGATCGGACAGGATGACGCCGCCGGGAATGTTTTCCACCACCGTCTTGAGCACGTTGTTTTGCTGCTGCATTGCAATCTCAGCCTGCTTGCGCTCGCTGATGTCCTGCATGGTCTCGATCGCGCCGATGATGTTGCCATCCTCGTCACGCAAGGGAGCCGCGGTGAAAGCAAGCCAGCGGCCGCCGGACTGCATGTTGGGGAAATACGCTTCGGCTTCGAGCGCGTCCGGCACCAGTGCCGACCTGCGCCCGCTCTCGCCGTAAAATTCGGCGAGGTCTTCCAACTGCTTGCCGTCCACTACCAGGTCGGCCAGGCAGGGGCGAGGATTGGGATAGAACGCGCGCCATTGTCCGTTAGTCCCCAGCACCTCGGCGGCACTGATGCCGGAAATGCTTTCCAGCGCCAGGTTCCAATGCGTCACGCAATGCAGGCGATCGATCACGAAGGTCGCAACCGCGGTCCCTTGCATGATTTGCGACAGCAGCTTTTCGCGCCGCTTGAGTTCGGTTTCCGCGTGCTTGCGTTCCGTGATGTCGGTGAAGGTGGAAACGAAGCCGGCCAGCCGTTCCTCGAAGAAAACCGGCTTGCCTTGGATCAGGTAAGTGCTGCCGTCCGGCCGCGAGCGCTCGAACTTGTGCGGCAGAAAGCGGCGCGCCAGCTCGACCCGCTCGCGCACTTGCTCCTCGATGTCGCCCGGCCCGTACTCGCCGCGCCTGGCAATGACGCGAATCATGTCCTCGAACGAGGCGCCGGCAATGAGGTCCTTCTGCAAGCCCATGAATTCGGCGCCGACCTGGTTCCAGTACTTGATTCTCAACTGGTCGTCGAAGGCCGAGACGCCTTGCGGCATGCAGTCGAGCACCGCCTGCAGGAACGCCGATTGCCGCTCGAATGCCTGCTCGACCAGCTTGCGTTCGGTGACGTCGCGCACGGTGACGATCAACGTGCGGTCGCCCTGGATATCGACCACGGTAGCGGCCAGGTCGACATACAGAATCTTGCCGTCGCGTGACTTCAGGCGCGCCGAAAAACCGGTGCCGGCTTTTTCTTCACGCAAATGCTGCGCGTAGGCGTCGGCTTGCTCCGGGTCTGCCCACAATCCGAGTTCGACAATGGTCCTGCCGATCACTTCTTCCCGCCGGTAGCCGGTCAGGCGCTCAAAACCCGGATTGACGTCGAGCAGGGTGGCATCGTTCCAGCGAGTAAAGGTGATGGCGTCGGGAGACGCATGGAAAAGATGGCGGTACCGTTCCAGTTCGGCGGTTTGCGTCGTACCGGCAATCGGGATTTGGCCTGCCATCCTTGGATCTCCCTTGCGTCAATGCGATGGACGATGTTTAAAAATAAAGCGGCATTTGCCGCATCAGGGCCACACGATACCACTGCGGCGGTGCTGCCGGAAAGAAACCGCAAGGGCAACGGCCGGAGCCGGCCTTGGCAAGGGCCTCGCTCATCTTTTTTCCTTGTCCTGCAGCACCCGCCACAAGACCTTGCCGGCGGGCGACCTGGGCAGCGCATCGACGAACTCGACGATGCGCGGCACCTTGTCGGCCGCCATTTTTTCGCGCGCCCACATGATGATGTCGTCGGCGCCGGCCTCGCTGTAGAGTTTGCGCACTACGACCGCTTTGACGATTTCCCCGCGATAGGCGTCCGGCACTGCGATCACGCAGCATTCCTGGATCGCCGGATGCTGGTGCAGCGTCAGTTCGACTTCGGCCGGCCAGACCTTGAAGCCGCTGGTATTGATCATGCGTTTCAGGCGGTCGGTGTAAAAGAAAAAACCTTCCTCATCCATGTAGCCCAGATCGCCGGACCTGAAGAAATCCTTGCCGTCGATTTCACAAAAGGCTTGCGCGGTTTTCTCGGGATCTTTCCAATAGCCTTGGAACAGTTGCGGACCATGGATCACGATTTCGCCCACCTGATTGGGCGGCAGCGGCTGCAGATTGGCCGGATCGATTATGCGCGCCTCGGTGTTGAAGATCGGGATGCCGAGACATTGATGTTTCATGCGCTGCGGCGGATTGGCATGCGAAGGCGCCATGGTTTCCGACAGGCCATAGCCTTCCATGTATTGCAGGCCGGTCAGGTCGAACAATTTCTGGGCAATCGGCGCCGGCATCGAGGCGCCGCCGCCGGATACGCGACGCAAGCTGGACAAGTCATACTCCCCCAGGCGCGGATTGGACAGAAAGTCGATCATCATGGTCACGATATTGGTCCAGTGCGTGACCTTGTGGCGCATGATGAGTTGCGCCGCCATGTCGCGCTCCCAACGCGGCAGGATTACGATCGTGCCGCCGCTGTAGATCAGCCCATTCATGGAGATCTGCATGCCGGTGACATGAAAAAACGGCAGGACCGCCAGACTGACGTGACCGGACAAGACGCTGCCCGACCAGCTCGGGCTTGCGACTGCGGTAAACATCACCGAGCGGTGCGTGTGAATGCAGCCTTTCGGCTTGCCGGTGGTGCCGGCGGTATAGGGCATGCAGGCAAAATCGTCGGGCTCGGCCTGATGGCGGCGCGGGACGCGGGCGGCGGCAATCGCCTCCCGCCAGGCCACGACGCCTGGCATGCGCGGCACCTCGCGCGGCGCGCGCAGGTTTTCCGGCACGTTCAATTCGGTCGGCGCCGTCAGGTAATCGGAATACGTCGCCACCACCGCGTGCGCCAGGCAGGTGATACCCATCAGCGGCGCCAACCTGCCGAACACATCTTGCGAAGCCAGCGCGACCCGGGCCCCGCTATCCTCGATGTAGTGGCTCAACTCGATCGTCATCAACATCGGATTGACCGGCACCACCACCGCATCGGCGCGCAGGATCGCGTAATAGGCGATCACGAATTGCGGACAGTTTTGCATATCGAGCAGCACGCGGTCGCCGCGACGCACGCCGCACACACTCTGCAGATATCCTGCCAGCGCATTGACCTCGGCCTTCAACTGCGCATAGGTCAAGGCGGAATCGTAAAACAGTGTCGCGGCCCGGTCCGGATAACGCAGCGCGGAAATCTCCAGATTCATATAAACGCTGGTCTCGGGTGCGGCAATTGTGTATGGGGAACCGTCCGGCCAATGCGGGTAGTGTTTCGTGTTCATGTCTCCGCCTGTTTTATACGATTTAACTGGTTGGCTATTGTGCATGATTTGTGGACTTCAATGCCAGTCGCTCGTATGCTTTTCAGGGGCCGGACCGGTCCCGCGAGGGGTTTCATGATGGGAAGTATTACACGATGTTTTATGGCATTGCTTAAACGAAGTCTTGCAAGGCGACATTCCTGCAGGGGCGCTCCCGGCCTAAAAACGCTCTACCATACCGTTCCTCCGGAACCGGCCTGCGCAACACGGCGGCGTTAACCCACCCGTTTCTCGATCCGCGTTCGCAAACGCCTTCGTACTTTGCCCCCTCCGTCAGCGGCCCGGCCGCTCGAAACGCTCGCGCGAGCGTTCAACTTTGGCTCTGGTCACGCACTCCTCTACGTGATCATTGATCAGTCCCACTGCTTGCATAAACGCATAAACAGTGGTTGGCCCGACGAATTTCCAACCCTGCTTTTTTAGCGCCTTCGACAAGGCAATGGATTGCGCCGAGCTTGATGCGGTTTGCGGCTCCGCCAACTGCCGGGCGCTGGGTTCGTGGCGCCAAATGAAGGCTGCCAGCGAACCTTCTTGTTTGACCAATTCCTGTGCCCGTTGAGCATTATTGATGACCGCTTCGATCTTCCCTCGGTGGCGGACAATTCCTTCGTTGTTGAGCAGACGTTCGACATCGTGCTCGGTGAAGCATGCGATTCTGTTGAAGTCGAAATGATGGAACGCCAGTCGGAAATTCTCGCGCTTGGCGAGAATGGTGCGCCAACTTAATCCCGACTGAAATCCCTCCAGGCTCAACTTCTCGAACAAGCGATGGTCGTCACTGACCGGGAAACCCCATTCGGTATCGTGATAGGCAAGAAACTCCGGTGCGGCGCCGCACCAGCGGCAGCGCGACTTGCTGTCGGGGCCGATGATCGTCATACTCATTTGCATTCTGTCTCGGTGTTGAAAACGTCAATTTGCCGCTCGATCAAGGAAGCAGAAATGCCAGCCGCTCGTCGGTTCTTGAAGGGGCAATTTCAATTATCTCGGCAGTAACGACATCTTCGGCAACAAACGGATCGCTGGTCACCCTGTTTTGAAGATCTTCCAGCGACGTATTGTGCGCCATGACGCCGCCGCCCGAACTGGGCGCAAGACTGCCGGCCAATAAAAATACGCCGTCATCAAAGCCGCGTTTTATCCACTCCCTGTGTCCTTCCATGAATTGACTGGCTTGGCCCTTGTTATTGGAAAACTTGAGCAGCACGATAAACATTCGATGATCCTCCTTGCAAAATGAAATTTTAAGAGCCCTACTCAACGTGTACGCCGCCATGAGGAAGCGTGCTAATCCGCCCCTTGCCGGTCATCTTCATTCCCTGCGGCGCTTTGTTCGCACGATTTCAGCCAGTCGACCATCTGCTGCACCTCGTGTTTGATGAATTTTTCATCGTGAAAAGCGTGTGCCAATGTGGCGACGCCCTGGCTGCGCGCGAGAAGATGCATTGCCAGCTTATCGGCGTCCGTCTTGCGGCCGAGTAGTGTGAATTGCTTGCGCAACCAAGTCCGAAACAGCGTAAATAGTTTGCTTGCGTCAGCTTGTGCTGGATGATCCAGCTTGGCAAGCTCAGCGCACAAGGTGCCCACCGGACAACCATAAAGGTTTATCTTGGCACGGTTCATGATGAGAATATTGATGAAGCTTCGGATGTGATCTGCTGGTTGTGCCCCGTCGGTTTCCCACTGTTCCAACATTTTGCGGGTGTTGGCAAGACGCAACTCGATTACGTCAGCCAGAATTTCATCCTTGGATTTGAAGTGATAGTAAAAATTGCCGCGTGAAATCTTTACTGCATCGGCGATATCCGAGAACGAAGTATGTTCGTAGCCGCGCTGATAGAACAACTGATCGGCAGCCTCGATAATGTGACCGCGTGTTGTTTTGCCGCTCATAAAAACACCTTTCCAGTCAACTGTGCCTCAAGGGTGAGGGCGCTTAAGTTATCTCATCACGATAAAAAGGCATGAGGCATTTCTTCGCTGCGCCGCAACGCTTTAGGATGATAGTCCTAAAACGCGAGGAGAATAGGACAATTGCCCTATTTCGTCAAGACGCGGCAAATGTGATGCGAGCAGATCGATCGCGTCGGAAGAGGCCAATGTCTACTGGAACCGACGCGCAAGGGTGGCGAAAGAAGGACCGTTTCGCCAGTTGGCCGGATAAAGTCATCGCCGCACGAATGGCCGCGCTTTCGGCGCTGGATCGCACATGCCGATGCCCGGCCTCGGCGCTCTGCCGCCATGCCGAATCCTCCAAACTGCAGCCGCTCGCTAGAGCATTTTTAGCCTGAGCGTGCGGAGTCAAGGTCAGGCCGAGGAGCGGACGCGTACAGGCGTACGCCGAGCACCGGAGACCTGAGATTGGCCCGTACGGTCAGGATGAAACTGCTCTATCCAGGCCCCTGCAAATTCAGCCTTAGCCGGCCAAAGTCCTGAATTAAAACGAATCCCGCATTGGCTGCGTTTGCAGCACCCGTGCATACGAAAAGCACGAAAATCCCGACTTCTGCAATTGATATTCCAAAGTGCTTTGAATTTTCGCCTCAAGCTGTAATCAATTTAACGCGCCGCCCGTTGCCGGCGAAGAATGTTCCGCCTATTTCTGGAGATCTTCCTCAAGCCGTCGCAAGCGATCGGCCGGAATGCGGGCGAACCGGCCGAATAGCGCCGCGCCGCCGACCACATCCTCGATCTCGGCCTGCTCGCTACGTTTTTTCAACAGCCTGTTAGAGCGAGCTGCCATGCAGTACGTAATTCTCAAAGTTTTTCCCGCTGTCCCTCCTTCCTTCTTCACAAGGAGGGATGCCTCCCTGCAGGTTTCGGCCTTGCGGGGATTTTTTCCGGCGGCAGCATAAAGCCTGTGCAAGCTCAGCACTCAGCGAAGCGAGCATCGCCAAACTGCGCATGAAAATAATCTCCGGTTTCAGGCAGCCCCGTCTTCAGCTCCTGTTGCATTCCACCGTCAGAAATAGCGCAAGCCCAACACCGCCTTCACTTCATCGACGGTCCGCGCCGCTACTTCGCGTGCCTTGGCGGTTCCCTCTTTCAGCAATTGCATGACATGCGCACGGTCCCGGCTCAGTTCCTGCCTGCGTGCCCGGATCGGCGCCAGCAGATCCTGCAAGCAAGCTTCCAGGCGCGCCTTGACCACGCTGTCCCCCAGTCCGCCGCGCACATAATGCGCCTTCAGTTCGGCCAGTCCGGCCTGATCGGGATCGAAAGCATCGAGGTAGATGAAGGCGACATTGCCTTCCAGATGTCCAGGGTCCTGCACGCGCAGATGCAGGGGATCGGTATAGACTTTTTTCACCGCGGCACGGATCTCGTCGGGACTGGCGCCGAGGTTGATCGTATTGTTGAGCGACTTGCTCATCTTCGCCTTGCCGTCGATGCCGGGCAAGCGGCCGAGCGGCGGCACCAACGCCGTCGCCTCGACCAGCAGATCGCCTCCGGCGATGCGGTTCAGGCGCCGCACGATTTCATTGGTTTGTTCGATCATCGGAACCTGGTCTTCGCCGACCGGCACCAGTGATGCCTTGAACGCCGTGATATCGGCCGCCTGGCTGGCCGGATAGGTAAGAAAACCGGCCGGAATGTCGCGCTCGAAACCGCGCAAGCGGATCTCTTCCTTGACGGTCGGATTGCGCTCGAGCCGCGCCACCGTGACCAGGTTCAAATAGTAGAAAGTCAGCTCGGCCAGTTCCGGTATCTGCGACTGGATCAACAATGTCGACAAAGCCGGGTCGATGCCGACCGCCAGGTAATCCAGCGCAACCTCGAGAACATTGCGATGCACTTTGGCGGGATCATCCATGTTGTCGGTCAGGGCTTGCGCATCGGCCAGCATGATGAATTGCCGGTAGTCGCGCTGGTAAGCGACGCGGTTGCGCAGGCTGCCGACGAAATGGCCAAGATGCAGCGGGCCGGTCGGGCGGTCGCCGGTCAGGATGATGGGACGTTGCTCAGAAGCTGTTTGCTGGTTCATGCGGATTCCTTTGAAACGCCATGTCGGAATGCATGAATGAAAATGCCGCCCAACGATGGCGGCATTGATTGACAATCACATTGCTATGAATGGCCGCTCCGGGTTAACGGAGACGCCAATAATGCTTTGCGGGATTCTGGGTAATGGAAGACATGCCGGCATGGTCGCAATTTGCAGCAACCTTGTCAAGGTCAGGACATTTGTTTCGAAATTTATGAGTCTCAGCACTAGAGCGGTTCCAGACCGGTCATCCCCGCTGTCAAGGAAAATCCTTGGGCAGCGGGGATGCACTTCCGACTCTTATATGCCGGCGCGGCACAGAGTCCGCCGGAACTTACATGGCCATGCGCCGTTCCACTCCTTGGTAGGCAACGGCATGCATGCGCCGCTCGGGGCCGGTATAGGAAGAACCTCTCGAGTGAGCCCCCATCCTTTCAACCTCAACCTCGGTTTCGCGCACAGTGTCACGGATTGTCTCTTCCCGTTCTGTGCTTTCCTTGCCGATCACCACTTCTTCCACGACCCGGCCGCGCTTGGCGACGACGGGTTCTTCAGCGGTTTCGCGAAGCTCAATGGTCTGTTCCTGGAAAGCCGCTGTATCGGCTTCCTGGCTGAGTGGCCGGTCGACCGGGCGCCGCTCGACCTCTACTTGCTCTTCACGCAGCCGGATCGTTTCCTCGACCGGCGTTTCGATCACGTGACTGTAGACCCGGACGCCACCGGTTTCGACTTCCCGTTTGCCGACTTGCAGCTCTTCCTTGACGACCGGCACGACCTGCTCGGATTCCTGTGCCTGCATGCCCGAGGACTGTTGTGAAGTAGCTGACGAAGTGCTTGGGGCAGAGTCGCTCCAGCCGCTTGCCCGCCACTCTTGCGCGCGTTCATCGATATTCACCGCGCCATGGTCGCGCATGATCGCAACGGCGCGATCAGCCATGTCCTCGTTCTCGGTGCGGACCGTCACCAGCGTGCCGCCGCGCCGCACGCCTTCGGCGTAGTACTTCGCGTCTTCCTCCGGCACACCTTGCTTGATCAGCGCACCGATACCGCCGCCGGCTACCGCACCGATGCCGGCACCCGCCAAGGCCGATGCAATCGGCCCGGCGGCGATAATCGGACCGAAGCCGGGAATGGCCAACGCCGCCGCGCCAGCCAGAAGACCGGCAACGCCGCCCAACGCGGCTCCGGTGCCTGCACCTTTCAACGCGCCTTCGGCCATCTCGTCGCCACCTTCGGCAGTGCCGGCAGCGCCCTCATCTTTGGCGCTGCCCGAATCGCTTGCCATCAATCCGATGTCGCTGCGTTCGATGCCGCAATCCACCAATTCCTGCATAACAACTTGTGCCTCCGTCGGGTTCTCGATAAGACCCACTACTGTCTTTGCCATGACTGCTCTCCTATCCAATTTAATTAATATCAATCAACGCGGCATAACGTCCACCGCGCAACAAATGCTTTCGATACTGATACTTTATCCCCCACGCTCCCTGGGAGCGGGTTCACGCTCCACGATTGCTTCTTCACTGCGCAGGACGACGCGCTGCGGGTTATGGGTTTCCACGACCCGCCGGCTGATGTGAAGTTCTTCCTTGAGAACCCACTGCTTCTGAATCAGCAGCATCTCTTCCAACACTGGGACGATGAGCAGATCGCCTTCGTAACGCATAGCGACCGGCTCTTCGATGACACGGTTGACACTGACCCGCTTGACTTCCACTTCCTCGCGCAGCAGCGGCTGATCGATCCATTCTTCCTGTTCGCGAACCACCTTGCGGATGCGTACCGTTCCGGTCTCGACTATTTTCTTGCTGAGTTCAAGTTCCTCGCGTGCCACCGGAATGCTTATGGACTCATCGGCACTTTGGCCTTCGCTCGTGTACCCGGCAGATGGGGATTTACTATTGGACATCGGAATTCCTGCCAAAAATTTATCGTGAATATTCGGCGCTTCATCTAAAACAATTAGACGCTGGTAAAGTGGTATTTGCTTCAAGCGCGCTGCTTTTTTTTAATGACTTTTCCGGTTCTCCGATGAAACTATCCAGATTCGCCGGCGAACTCTTTCCGTCAAGTTTTTTCTTTGAGAGCGGGCGTCTTTCTTGTGCGCACACATTTTCCAAAACGTATCGGAAAAATTGTCCTCTCTTTGTTTTCCTGCTCATTGGGGTAAATCATGCCCATCGTCCGATCTCCCGAATAGCCGTAAGTAAATACTACGAAGATGCCGCTCAAGCTTGCAGCAAAATCATCCATTCAGTTTAGTAAGCACGGTCGGAGCTATCCATAGGACATCGGCTGAAGAACATGTAAGAGATCGAGAGAGGTTAGGTAATGCGCCCCTGCCGACAGCAAAATGCCGGCCTTTCGTTGCGACACCACGTCGAGTCCGATTACCCCAACGTGATGGACGCCGGAGGAAAAATTAATCCCTTGTTGTGCCGTTTCGACGCCCTTCGCCCCCTCGGACATAAAAGAATCGGATTGCCGGCCGTGCCCGAAACCGTGATGTAGATATCCACATACGTGTCGGCGGGGCCGACATGTGCGGTGTCGCCAGGTCTTAATACATGCACCAGCTACTACGGACTCTTGCGTGGCCGCACGAGCGTGCAGGGGCTGCCGTCGTTTCCGGGGGGTTGAGGTCGAGCATTCTGCAGTTTCTGCCAGATTTCTTAACCTATGCCCACCCCGGCCCTCCCCTTGAAAGGGAGGGAGCCTATCCTCCCATCGTTTCTACCCTACGAGCCGTCACCCTTTGCTAACCTGCTCGCCAATCCGCCCAGCACCGCAATACCAGCCTCGATCCGTGGCGACAGAACGGTACCGATACTCAAGCGTATGCAGTTTTGAAACCCCTGCGTCGCCGAAAAAATCGGCCCCGGCGCAATGCTGATGCCTTGCCTGAACGCCGCCTCGACCAATGCGACCGCGTTGATATGCCGCGGCAGTTCGATCCAGAACAGATAGCCGCCTTGCGGTTCCGTCACCCTGGTGCCGGGCGGGAAATGCGCGGCGATCAGGCTTCTCACGCGCGGCATCTGCGCAAAGAATATCGTCCTTAACCCAGCCAGGTGGCGCATCGCGCCGCGCCCCGACAGGTAATGCGCCAGCACCACTTGCGGCAGCGAACTGGCGCTGTTGGCGCGCACGATTTTCTGTTCAAGGAATTGATCGCGCCAACGCCCCGGGATCATCCAGCCGATGCGCCAGCCGGGCGACAGGGTTCGCGACAATGATGAGCAGTAAATCACACGACCGCTGCGATCCTCCGCTTTCAGCGCAGTCGGACGTGGATCGCGGTAGTAGAGTTCGCCGTAAAGATCGTCTTCGATGATGGCGAGGTCGTGGCGCTCGGCCAGCGCCATCAAGGCAGTCTTTGCCGCCGCCGGCATCAGGCTGCCGAAAGGATTCTGGCAGATCGGCATGACTACCAGCGCGCGTACCGGATGGCACTTCAAGGCTTCGGCCAGTGCAGCCAGGTCGATCCCGGTCCGGGAATCGGTGGCAATTTCGATCGCTTTCAATCCCAGGTTTTCCAGCGCTTGCAATACGCCGAAATAAGTCGGACTTTCGACCGCGACCACGCTGCCCGGCGGCGCGATCAATTGCAATGCAAGCTCCAGCGAAATCCCATCGCCGGAAGTAATCACGACATCGTCCGGCGCTACATGCACGCCGCGCACGGCCATCAATTTTGCGATCTGTATCCGCAAGCCATGATCGCCGAGCGGCGACAGGCTGGCGTTCAATCCCGGTTCGTCGGGCTGGCGCGCCACCGCCAGCAGCGCGCGCTTCAATGCCTTCAAGGGCAGCAGGCTTTGATCGATGGCGGTGCTTCCCATCGATAGCACGGCGCCGTCGCTGACCGCGGACAGCATCTTCACGATCAGCCGGTTGATCACGACCTCGGACGCCACGCCGGTGGTCGAGGTGTACCAGGAAGCGCCGGCATCGGGCGCCGGGCCTTGCGCCACCAGCCAGGCCGAGCGCGGTTCCGAACGAATATGCCCGGCGCTTTCCAGGAACAGCAAGGCGCGGACAATGGTCGACATGCTGGCGCCCTGCTCCTGCATCAGTTGCCGCACCGAGGGCAGACGGTCGCCCACCACCCAATGCCCGGCCTCGATCCTTTTCAGGATGGCATCTGCAATCGAACGATAGCGGTATGCCCCATCCGGCCCTTTTCTTGGCATGTTTCTCCGTTCTGTATCGCAAAAAAGTTTCAAGTCTGTGCATTTATAGCATTAATGGATACAGATATGCTGGTTTCCATCGAATGCCCCAACCCGGATTTATCTCACCTTCCAAAGGAAACGAAACATGCCCTTCATACGCGTTGCAGTCAGAAAAGGAACCAGCCCGATCGAGAAAAAAGGCATCGTCGAGGGCATCCATCAGGCGCTGGTGGACAGCATCGGAATGCCGCAGGACGAATTGTTCAACCTGGTGTCGGAATATGCGCCGGAGGATTTTTTCTATGATCGCCGTTTCAACGGCATCCATCGTTCCGATCGCCTGGTCGTGGTCGAAATGACGATGCGGCGCGGGCGCAGCGATGCGATGAAGAAAGCGCTGTACGCGAACATCGCGGCCAACCTGGAAAAGAATGCGAATGTATCGCCGCGCGACGTCTTCATTTTCACGCATGAAAACGATTACTCCGACTGGTCGGTCGGCAACGGGCAATTTGCAATGGCGTTGGTGCAACAGCGCGGTATGGATTCATGAGAACCAGAACCGCGCTGCCACGATTTCAGCGCCTCTTTATGCGAACGTTCATGCAAAACCGGAAAGGTATGCCATGCATATAGCCATCCTGACATTCGAAGGATTCAACGAACTTGACTCGCTCATTGCCTACGGAATGCTGAGCCGCATTTCAATGCTGGGTGACGCCGATTGGAAGGTCAGCATTGCCAGTCCAACTGCGCGGGTCACATCGATGAACGGCCTGACGCTCGACGCCCATATCGGCCTGGAAGAAGCGAATAAGGCCGATGCCGTATTGATAGGCAGCGGCATGAAAACGCGAGAGGTCGCCAATGATGCGTCCATCCTCGGACAACTGCGCCTCGATCCTCGAAATCAGTTGATCGCCGCGCAGTGTTCCGGAACGTTTTTGCTGGCCAGGCTCGGCCTGATCGGGAATGCCCCGGCATGCACCGATTCCAGCAGCAAACCCTGGGTCCAGGCGGCTGGCGTAAGGATATTGAATCAGGCATTTTTTGCAAGCGGCAACCTGGCGACGGCAGGCGGCTGCCTGTCCGCGCAATACATCTCCGCTTGGTTGATTGCCCGTTTAAAAGGCATTCCGGAAGCCAGGGAAGTACTGCATTATTTCGCCCCGGTCGGTGAAAAAGAGGAATACGTTGCGCGCGCCCTCTCGCACCTCGACGCCAACTTGGCAGAACAGGCTGAAAAAATGCGAGAATCCGCTATCTCTTCCCTCAGCGAAAATCCGATATGACCCCATCCGAAATACAGAGCCAGTACGAATCCTTCAAACAACTCGGCCTCAAGCTCGACATGTCGCGCGGCAAGCCGGCGCCGGAACAGCTCGACTTGTCCAATGCCTTGCTCGACGGCCTCGGCGATTACAAGGCGGCCGACGGCACCGATACGCGCAATTACGGCGGCGCGGTCGGTTTGCCGGAAGCGCGCGCATTGTTCGGTGCGCTGCTCGATGCGCCGCCGTCGCAGGTGGTGGTCGATGGCAGCGCCAGCCTCTCGCTGATGCATGACGTGATCGTGTACAGCCTGTTGTTCGGCGTACCGGGCCATGCGCCCTGGATCGCGCAGCGGCCGATCAGCTTCCTCTGCCCGGTGCCGGGTTACGACCGCCACTTCAGCATTTGCGAATCGCTCGGCATCAAGATGATCAACATCCCGATGGGCGCCGACGGCCCCGACATGGACCTGGTGGAAAAACTGGCCGCAGCCGACCCTTCCATCAAAGGCATGTGGTGCGTGCCGAAATACAGCAATCCGGGCGGCATCGTCTATTCCGACGAGGTGGTACGCCGCTTGGCCGCGATGCCGACGGCTGCGCCGGATTTCCGCCTGCTGTGGGACGACGCCTACCGCTTCCATCACCTGGGCGAAGAAAAAATCGCCATCGCCAACGTGCTGCAAGAGTGCGTCAATGCCGGCCATCCGGATCGCGTTTTCCTGTTCGGCTCGACGTCAAAAATCACCCTGGCCGGCGCCGGCCTGGCCGCGTTGGCGGCGTCACCGGCGAATATCGCCTGGTGGCAAAGCCATGCCTCGGTGCGCAGCATCGGTCCGGACAAGGTCAACCAGTTGCGCCACGTGCGCTTCCTGAAAGACCGCGCCAATATCGAAGCCCTGATGGAAGCGCATCGCCAATTACTGAAACCGAAGTTCGATGCGGTGCTGGCGCAATTCGATGCCTATCTGGGCGATGTCGCCGGCGTGAGCTGGACGCTGCCCCAAGGCGGCTATTTCATCGATCTGGTGACGCCGCCGGGCATGGCCAAGCGCACCGTCGCGCTGGCCAAGGAAGCCGGCATCACGCTGACGCCGGCTGGCGCCGCCTTCCCTTACGGCAAAGATCCGGACGACAGCCATATCCGCATCGCGCCGAGCTTTCCTTCCTTGGACGAGATCACCCAAGCGGCCAAGGGGATTGCGTTGGCCTTGCGGGTGGCGATCGGCGGCTGATTGTTTTTAGGAGGCGATGATGGACGAGAAGCGTGCTGCCTGTTTGACCGTCCACATCCGCATCAAGACTTGGTAAGGGTTTTCAACCGCCGTCTTTTCAGGGGCATGGAAAGCGCTGCCATGCGGGCGCATCTATCTGACAGGCGGCACGCAACTCTGGCAGCCGTCGCCCTATTTGATGCTTGATTCCGTCGGTCCGGCGCCATAGGGGAAGAGATGTTTGGTCAACGGGAAAATCCGTCAAGCATGCTCGCCTGCTATGATCCATGTTTTTCCTTGGCCAGACCCGTGGCGATGGCCGCCTCTTCGGTTTTAAACATCGGCTGCTCCAGATCGGCATCGGCAAGCATTTGTTGCCGGCATGCTTGGGCCATCTCAAACGCGGCCTCTTCGCTGCGTGCCGGCCCGACCGTAAAGCTCTTGGAGCGCCGTTTGCCGTCCGGCATATGGCAATAGGCGGCGTAGTAGATGCTGCCGTTACGGTTTTTACCCTTGTACACGCCCGGCACCCCGGTTTGGTTGGTGCTTCGGACAATAGTCCGAAAGTCCAGATGGGTATCCGGTTCATGCTCTGCGATCAGCACGTCTCGATACGCCTGGGCTTTGGCGAGTGCGGCTTGTTCGCCGCCATGCGCATTGTCCTGAAATGTCTTGGTGTAGGTAATCCCTTGGCGGCGAATCGACACCATCCAGCGCGGCTCTCCGGTTTTGCTGTCATGAGAGCGGACAATGCCGTAAAGCTCAGGCGACTTTAGGGTGTATGTTCTGGGCATTGTCTTGTTTGCTTTTCTCCTTTCTCGTGCTGCTTCACTTGAGAGGTGTTATGGAGGTGTTATGGATTTTCAATGCAGAGTTCTTCAATCGGGCTGAACGAAAAACAACCGCTCGTTGTCCGGCGTGAGATCGGCATGAAGATTTCACGCATTCAGACCGGTCAGTTTCCCGGTGCCGTTGCAGACGTACCGCAATACACTGCCATTACAGAAGTATGCCACATGAGATTGCGAGCCAGGCGAACTGCGATGATTTGAAGCGAAGAGGAAATTTCAATAAATTTTCCAAGTGGGACAGCCTCCTTGGTACGAGAGCCGTCATCAATAACATATTTTACCCACCGGGATTTCGTTTTACAGCTTCGCGCAAAGCGGACGGTTATTACTTCAAACTGTTCAACCATGTTTTGAAAAACTCTTTTTGCTCGGATGCAGAAGACAAGATGAAACATTCCGGCCGATCAAATATATCGACCATATCGTCCTTACCAGTCTGTTTTCCACTTGTCAGTATATAAGCTTGTCTGCCCAAGCTCATTTGAGAACTCATTCTGGAAGGATGGAAATTTTTTATGAGTCCATAGCACAGCAATTGCACGCCGACTTCCGAAATTGCGCCATGTAATTTCCAGAGGCAGCTGGTCAAATCAAAATCTTGCGCCGAACATGTTTCCCCATTCGGGCATATCGCGAGAATATTTACAGAGCTATCGTTAATCTCAATTTCTAAAGATATATCAACTGTACATCCCTCCAAGAGTGCTTTGACAAATTTATGATTTTTCATAGATTAAAAATATTGCAATTCTTGGGCATTGCGCTCTTAAAAATTTTCAAAGGCCGAGAATTTGCTTTATTACAGATTCTGTAAAATCTCCGTTTGGCGAACACATGGCTGCGAAACATATGTCCGCAGCCATAGAAAAAGTATTTTTGTTGCTATAAATTTCAGAAAAACATCCCTTGTTAAAGATAAAGTTTACGTGAGAAATGGCTTCTCCATTTGATTGAAAACAGGAAGCAATTTTGTCGGAAATGGCACCTTTGAATTCGCATGGTAAACCTATGAAAAAAGGAGCCAATATGTCATTTATTTTCTTCGATTCGACAAAATCAGTATCTTTGCAGAGAACTTTCCAGGTCCCCTTTCTTTCTGTTGCATTGAAAGCATCAAAGCCAAGACCCGCATAACTATATGTGCCCCCCCGAGGAATCAGGATGTCACAAAAAAAACTTTGAAGGCATTCTTCTTTTTGAGAAATTGAGGGGGAACCAATCGATACTTTCTCATTAAAGGAAAATCCATTGGTTTCGTCATCCCAAAAGATTCTGACCCGCGTCAGGTTGTTTTTTCCCAGGAAAAATTTCTTCATTCTATTCCCCAAATTTTCTGAGCCTTGTCTTCGTTTTTTTAGGGGGGTGACGTCGGATTCGGCAGGAAAAGTCCTTCCGAGAGAGGTGTTATGTCTGTGTTGGCTGCGTGCGTAAATTGAAGTAGGGAAATCGTGTTGTATTGGGCATCGCCATGCATCGGAAGGCTCTACGTTTTTCCGGCCTATAGCCCTAGCCTATATTGCGTCTGTCACTAGCCATCTAGGGCAATCTTCGATCCATACATGCGGTTTTACACCAATAGACTCAAGGGCAGGGCAACCGCATCAAAACTCCCTGAATATCAATAAGTTACGAAATGAGCGTAG
>CBIHON010000069.1:0-17473 GCA_966211965.1 uncultured Burkholderiales bacterium
GAGCATCGCAGGCGCAAGATTGGCCGTGTACGGTCAGGATGAAACTGCTCTAGCGTTCCGTCATATCGATCGTCACCTCATGCTTCGGCAAGGTGGTGACGTATTTGACGCGCACACCCTTTTCCGTGGCGCCGAGATTGATCAGCTCGTTCTTGACCGACCGGGCGCGAAACAGCGCCACCTCTTTGGCATTGCTGACGTCGCGCTTGTCGCAATAGCCCGTCACCACGATTTGCCGAGCCTTTTGCACCGACTCGCCCAGCAAAGCAATGGCTTCGCGCCCGGCATCGCCGAACTCGCGGCTCTTGGCATCGAATTCGATCACGGTGTGCTCGGCAAAAACCGCTTTACGAGCAGCGCTTTTCGGTTCTGCAGCGGCGGCGGCAGATGCCGGCGCCACGGAGGATTTAGGCGGATCGTAACGTGCGGGAGTTTGTGCTGCGGGCGGATTCTCTTGCGGCTGGGCCTGCTTGGTCTCGGTTTGGGCGCAGGCGGCCAGAAGCAGAAGAGAAACCGCAGAGATGGCGGCTGATGTTTTGAATCGCATAGATATCCTGTTCGGCATTAATCTCGGGATGGGGGCCGGGCCGGGTCTTGCTACTTGCCCGTTTTGCTTTCGGAATACACGATGTCCGCGCGGCGGTTTTCCGCCCATGCCGCCTCGTCGCTGCCCAGAGCCTTGGGCTTTTCCTTGCCGAAGGAAACCGCTTCCAGGCTGCTATCCGGCACCCCCATCAAGACCAGCGCCTTACGCACCGCTTCGGCACGTTTCTGGCCCAAGGCGAGGTTGTATTCGCGGCCGCCGCGTTCATCCGTGTTGCCCTGGATGACGACCTTGGTGCCTTTGTTGTTGCCCAAATATTTTGAATTTGCAGCGATGACGGGATTGAATTCCTGTTTCAGGACATAGCTGTCGTAGTCAAAGTAGACGCTGTGTTTGGCCATGCTGCCGTCGGCATTATTGATGGCGCTGCTTGAAGTCGCGTTCACGGTTCCGACCGCTCTCGGATCGATCGATCCAATCGGCTCGATCGGCTTGGGCCTGATCGGCGCGGCGGCGCTGTCATTCGTTTTCGGGGTGCTGCTGCATGCTGCCAGCAGGATGGCGCCTGAAATACCGATGGCCAAGGTCTTAAGCATTTGCATTTTATTTTCTCCTGTTTGTTTAAAAATGGCCTTGCAACGGCTCTAGTGGACTGTAACAGCCGGCACAGAAATACACTTGCCATGGTGCATGACAAGACTTAGGCGAAACTTAAAATCGGCGAATAACGGGAAATGTAGAAAGGTACACAGCCGTAATCAGACTGTGGCGGCGGCCATGTTCGCCGGCGACGGGAGCGGTTGGATTACAGCAAAAGTGACTTTGACTTCCAGCCCGCCGAGTGCCGCATCACCTAGTTCCAGCGTCGCCCCATGCTTGTCGGCAATCGCCTTGACGATGCTCAGTCCCAGCCCGCTGCCGCTCGGGCTGGTGCCCGGCACCCGGTAAAAACGGTCGAATACCCGGCCCCGCCCTTCTGCCGGTATGCCGCCGCCCGAGTCCTGGATCGTCAGGACGGCGCACGAGCCTTCCGTCATGACATCGATCGAAACCTGCCCGCGTTCCGGTGTGTACCGGGCGGCGTTGTCGAGCAGGTTACGGATCATGATGCGCAGGCTTTCCGCATCGCCGGGAACCTCCACCGGTGCCAGTTCGCCGCATTGCATCCGAATATGCCGAGACAGCGCGAAGGCGGCCACGTCATTGACCGCCAGTTCGACGCACGCCGGCAATGACGTCGCCGTCGGCTCGAATGCCTGCGGCAAGGGATCCTGCCGTGCCAGCGCCAGCAATTGTTCCATCAAGCGCTTGGCGCGGTCGACCCCGCCCAGCAAGCGCGCAATCGCCTGGGCGCGCGCGGTATCATCCTTGGCGCGCTCCAGGGTTTGCACTTGCAGCCTGAGCGCAGTCAGCGGCGTACGCAATTCATGCGCGGCATCTGCCACGAAACGCTGCTGCGACTGCAGCGCCTGCGCCATGCGAACCAGCAGGGAATTCAACTCGGTCACCAGGAGCGAGACTTCGCGCGGCACGCCTTCATCGGAAATCGGCGCGAGCGAGTTGGCGTTGCGGTTGGCCAGTTCGTGGCCGATGCGGTTCAATGGCGACAGCGCCGAACTCACCACCCACCACGCGGCGACGAACAGCAACAGGGAAACCGGGATGACAGGCCACAGCGAACGCAATACCAGGGCAATCGCGCGATCACGCCGGATCTTCAACTGCTGCGCAACCTGGATCACGCGCTTGGGCGTGCGAACCGCATAGACGCGCCAGTCGCCGTTGTCCAAGGTCACGGTGGAATAGCCGAGCATCGCCTGCTCCGGCAAGGCCCGGTAGGCGCGCGATTGATAGACCCGCACCCCGCTGTCGCTCCACACCTGGATCACGAATTCGAAGCCGCTGTCGTCGGCAGCCGGCATGCTGTGCCATTCGTTTTCGGCGAAGCTGCTGTCCTGCAGCGCCAGCGCCATCTGCTGCATGTGGTAGTCGAACAGCTTGTTGGCTTGCCGCATCGCGGCCTGGAACAAGCTTCCAACCTGCAGCGCAGCGGCGACCAGGATCGCGACTCCGAGCAGCAATATCAATCGGACCCGCAGCGAGCGCATCAGGTCTTTTCCACCATGTATCCGACGCCGCGGACATTGGTGATGAATTGCTGGCCGAGTTTTTTGCGCAAGCCGTGAATGTAGACCTCCACCGCATTGCTTTCGACCTCGCCCGACCAGCCGTACAACTGCTCTTCCAACTGGCTGCGCGAGAGGATGGCGCCGGGCCGGGCGATCAAGGCATCGAGAATGGCCCATTCGCGCGAAGACAGGATGACCTGGCGTTGCGCGACCTCTACTTGCCGGGTTTCCGTGTTGATCGTCACGTCGCCGTTGCGGTACATCGGATCAACGCGGCCGCGCGCCCTGCGCACCAGCGCGTGCAGGCGGGCGATCAGCTCTTCCAGGTCGAACGGTTTGACCAGGTAATCGTCGGCGCCGGCATTGAGCCCCTGCACCCGATGCGCCACCGTGTCGCGCGCCGTCACCACCAGCACCGGTATGCCGTTGCCGCGCGAGCGCAAACTGCGCAAAACCTCGATGCCGTCCTTTTGCGGCAAGCCGAGATCGAGCAGAAGCGCATCGTAGGCTTGCGTGCTGAGCGCGATTTCCGCATCCATGCCGTTGGCCACCCAGTCGACGCCGATGCCTTCGTCACCCAGGGCGATCTGGATGTTCTCGCCGATCATCGCGTCGTCTTCCACCAAAAGGACTTTCATGGGATCTAGTGTCCTGTTCCGTAAATTCGTTGCATAAAAGATGACGAGAATCGCGCCGATACCGCGTCAAAAATGCGCGCAAGGCCTCGGCCTTGCTGTGCTTTTTTCCTTGTCTCTGCCCGATTTCGTCACTTTTACTTTTGCTACGAATTTACGGAACAGGACACTAGCGCCCTTGATGAGTCAAGGCCGGTACGCCCGCTTCCTTCAGCCCCAGCACCGGATCGGATTCAAACTGCAAAGGCCCCGCGCCGCTGAACCGATCGAGCAGCAGATAAATCACCGGCGTGATGAACAGCGTGATCACCTGCGATACCAGCAAACCGCCGACGATCGCCAACCCCAGCGGCTGGCGCAGTTCGGCCCCGGCGCCCAGGCCGAGCGCGATCGGCACCGCACCCATCAGGGCCGCCAGCGTAGTCATCATGATCGGCCGGAAGCGCAGGATGCAAGCGGTGCGGATCGCCTCGACCGGATGCATACCCTCGGTGCGCTGCGCATCGAGCGCGAAGTCGATCATCATGATCGCGTTTTTCTTGACGATGCCGATCAGCATCAGGATGCCGATGGTGGCGATCAGCGTCAGCTCGAACCCGAAAAGACGCAGGGTCAACAACGCTCCCACCGCCGCCGAAGGCAAGCCGGCCAGAATCGTGATCGGGTGGATATAGCTTTCGTACAGCACGCCGAGCAGGATGTAAATCACCGTGATCGCCAGCACCAGGAGTACGATCTGGCTGCTCTGCGAGGACTGGAACACCGCCGCATCGCCGGAGTAGGAAGTGATCACGCTGGCCGGCATGCCGAGCGAAGCCTTGATCTGTTCGATCTTCTTGCTGGCGTCGCCCAGCGGCACGTCGGGAGCCAGATTGAACGACACGGTGACCGCCTGCAATTGCCCCTGATGATTGACCGAAATTGGTCCGGCCGAACGCCGCACCGACGCCAGGCTGAGCAGCGGCACCAGTGCTCCGCTCTTGCTGCGCACATAAATCTTGCTGAGATCGGTTTCGTTTTGCTGTCCCGAATTCGCATCCTGCAAGATCACCTGATAGCTGTTGCTGCTGGTGAAAATGGTCGACACCTGGCGATCGCCATAGGCGCTGTACAAGGCCGTGCGCACATCCTGGATCTGCACCCCAGCCTCGTTGGCGCGGTCGCGATTGACGTCGAGGACGGCTTGCAGGCCTTTCATCTGTGAATCGCTGGTGACATCGCGGAAAATCGGCTCGGCACGCATTTTTTCCTGCAATTTCTCGGACCAGTCGGTCAGCTCGTCGGCGCGCACACTCTGCAGCACGTATTGATAGCGGCTCTTGCTCTGCTTGCCGCCCAACCGCAAGTTCTGCACCGGCGTCATGTACACCGCGAGGCCCGGCACTCCACGGGTCTTGCGCCGCAGTTCTTCCATCACCTGGTCCATCGGCTTGCGCTCCTTGCGGTCTTTCAGGCCGATGAACAGGGTGCCGGCATTGCCGCTGGTGACGCGCGAGGCGACGCTTTCGATGTTCGGATCTGCGGCGATAATATCGGCTGCGGCCTTGACCAGCGCAACCATGGTCGGATAGGAGGCATCCTGCGGGCCTTCGACGGTGGCGCTGATCTGGCCGATATCCTCGCTCGGAAAGAAGCCTTTCGGAATGGTCACGAACAACAGCACGGTGAGCGCGAACGTCGCGAGCGCGACCAGCAAAACCGTGTTGCGATGCGCCAGGCACCAATCCAGCCCGCGGGTATAGGCATCGAGCACCGCTTGGAAGCCTTTTTCAAACGCGCGGCTCAGCCAATTGTCCTGCTCATGGCTTTCATGCTTGAGGTAGCGGCTGCACATCATCGGCACCAGCGAGAGCGACACCACGGCCGACACCAGGATCGCCAGCGATACCACCGCCGCGAATTCATGGAACATCAAACCGATCACGCCCGGCATGAAGAAGATCGGAATAAACACGGCAACCAGCGAGATCGAGATCGACAGGATGGTGAATCCGACTTCACGCGACCCCTTGAGCGCGGCGGCCAGCGGCTCCATGCCCTGCTCCACGTAACGCACGATATTTTCCAGCATGACGATCGCATCGTCGACCACCAGGCCGACCGCGATGGTGATGCCGAGCAGCGAAATATTGTCGAGGCTATAGCCCAGCCAATACATCAGCGCAAAGCAGCCGATCAATGAAATCGGCAGGGACAACACCGGAATCGCGGTGGCCGACAAGCGTTTGAGGAACAGGAAAATCACCAGCACCACCAGCACGATAGTCAGCAGCAGCGTGTGCTTGACGTCGGCGATTGCCTCGCGGATCGAAGCTGAGCGGTCGTTCAAGACCTGTACGTTGATCGAGGCCGGCATCTGCGATTTGAATTGCGGCAGCGTCGCCTTGACCGCGTCAACCACTGCCACCGTATTCGCATTGGGCTGGCGCTGTACGCCCAGGAGGATCGACGGTTCGCCATTGGCCCAACTGCCGCTCTTGACCGATTCGACGCTGTCTTCCACCTCGGCGACATCGCGCAGGCGCGTGGTCAGTCCGTCACGGCTGCTAATGACCAGGTTGGCAAAGGCGGCGGCATTGGCCAGTTGGCGGTTCGCTTCCAGCGTCAGGCTCTGGCGCGGACCGTCCAGCACGCCGACCGGGCTGTTGGCGTTGGCGCTGCGGATCGCCGCAGCCAGTTCATCCATCGTCATGTTGCGCGCCGCCAGTTCATTCGGCTTGGCTTTGATGCGCACGGCAAACCGCCGCTGGCCGAAGATCAGTACCTGCGCCACGCCATCGATGGTGGAAAGCGAAGGTGAAATCAGGTTTTCCGCATACTCGTTGACCTCGGACAGCGAGAGCGAGGGCGAAGTCAGCGCCACCACCAGGACGGCGGCATCGGCCGGATTCACTTTGCGATAGGCCGGCAGCGAAGTCATTTCCGGCGGCAGGCTGCGCTGGGCGCGCAGCAAAGCTGCTTGCACGTCAACCGCGGCGGCATCGATGTCGCGGTCGGAATTGAATTCGAGGATGATCGAAGTATTCCCAAGCGTATTGCTGGAACTGATGGTCGCCAAGCCCGAGATGGTCGAGAATTGTTTTTCCAGGGGCGTGGCGACCGAGGCTGCCATGATTTCCGGACTGGCGCCGGGCAGCACCGCGGTGACATTGATGATCGGCGTGTTATAGGTAGGCAGCGCCGCGATCGGCAGATTGACGTAAGCGAAAAGCCCGAGCACCACCACGGCGGCCGAGAGCAGCACGGACATGACCGGACGACGGATGCAGAGTTCTGAAATGTTCACGGTATGAAGCCTATTTTTCTGTAGCCTAGAGCCTGTTATGAAGTCAAACTAAGGCTTTTTCTTGCCTTGCTTGCCGCCTTCCGGCGCCGTCTGTACTTCTTTCACCTGGCTGCCCGGCCGCAGGTTTTGCGATCCCTCCACCACGATGCGCGCACCGGCATTCAAGCCCGCCACCACGGCTTGTTCGCCTTCGATCGCAACCACATCGACTGTCTGGATCTTTACCTTGTCGTCCGGCTGCACCACGTACACGAATTTTTCAGTCGGGCCGGTGACCACGGCCTGGGCCGGCACCACCACTGCATCCGGCAGCGTGCGCGAGACCAGGCTGATATTGACGTAGGTGCCCGGCCACATCTGCCGGCTCGGGTTGGCGAATTGCGCCTTCATGCGGATCGTGCCGCTTTGCGTATCGGCCGTGTTATCGATGAAGACCAGCCTGCCTTGCTGCACCGCACCGCCGTCTTGCGCCTGCACCGGCGCATCGCCTTTGGGGTAAGTCGTGAGGATGTATTTCAATTCGCGTTCCGGCAGCGAAAATGTGACACCGATCGGATCGAGCTGCGCAATCGTGACCATCGGCGCGCCGGAAGGCTGCACCAGGCTGCCGGGATGCACACTGATGGCGCCCAGCCGGCCGCCGATGCTGGCACGGATCTGGTTGTAGCCAAGCGCGACATTGCTGGACTGGATCGCGGCCTGATCGGCGCGCAGGGTGCTTTGCGCCGACTCGAGCTTGTTGCGGGCGCTATCGACCACGGCCTGCGACACAAATCCTTTCGCCAGCAATTCCTGGTTGCGCCTGAGGGCCATCTCGGCTTCAGCCAGGTCGGCACGGTCGCGCGCCAGTTGCGCCCTGGCTTTTTCGACATTGGAGGTATCGCTGCGCTCGTCGAGCGTGAACAGCAATTGTCCGGCGCGCACTTCCTGGCCTTCCGTCACATGGACTGCGCGTACTACGTTCTGCACTTGCGGATGGACCTCGACGGCATCGAGCGCCGCGACGTAGCCATTTGCATTCACCGTAATCGGGATCGATTTCTTTTCGGCCAGGCCGGTTTTCACGACTTGGACCGGATTGCGCGGCGCCTTGTTCGACTCAGCCTTGCCTTGCAAAAAGAAATAGCCGCCTGCTGCCACTAATCCGGAGCCGATCAGGATGTACTTGAGTGTCCTGCGCATATGGAAAAGGAAAGGTTGTTTTGCATAGGTACTTGATTATCGGAAATATTGTCGAACTTCTTCGAACGGAGTGTACTTTATAGGCACCCGGGATTCCACACAATCAACTCTTCTTGGAAAGATCCCGGATAAGCCTGAACTTGCGCGTCTTCGGGTCGACCGGCAGGTCGTCGGTCACCATCACTTCGAAGCTGATATTGTCCAGCATCTTTTGCTTAGAGCCTGTTATGAGCTCAAGCAGGGTTCCCGGGGCTGCCCGGAGGGTTCGAGCGAGAAGGGCGCATCGCTGTGTTGTGGGGGGACGCCGAGTCCGCTTGCACGGGGCTGGCCCGGGCGGCGCGCCGCGCCTTGCGCTACCTCCCTTCTCGCTCGAACGCGCCCCCTGCTTGAGTTCATAACAGGCTCTAAGGATGGCAGCGAGCTTTTGTTCCATTCCTGCCACTGCGGCAGCCTGGTCCTGCGGACTGAGAGCTGCATTGAGGCAAATCATGAATCGGAACGACGTCTTGTCCAGCAACTGCATCTGAAAACGCGATACCCCGGGAACGAAAATTTCATTGATGGTGTGCGGACTGATGAAATCTTCCCTGCCCTCTCGATTGACGAAGGCCGGCACGAACTCGACCCTGCCGACCAGACTTTCGATTTCACGATAAGGCGACCCGCCCGGTTGGTTTGGCAGCGGACGCAGCACGTCGGACATGCGGTAGCGGATCAGCGGCAGCGTGGTATTGAGCAGATTGGTGACCAGCGTATGGTCGTCGTGCAGTTCGAAGATCAAGTCGTCATCGTACAAGACCATGTTCGACTCACCGGGCTTGCCTATGCCCATCACCAGATGTTCGGTACAGGCATACATGTTGTAGACCGCACTGCCGAAGGCTTGTTTCAACTGCGCCTTGTCGGCTTCGCTGACCGGTTCGCCGGTGGCGTCGATCGTCTCCGGCGCGATGCGCAAGACGCCTTCGCGCTGCTTGTCCGCCAGGATTTTCAAGGCCGCGGTGTAGCCCACCAATACCTCGGGTTGAAAGGCATTGAGCTGTTCGATGATGCGAGGCAAGGGACTGTTGATCTCGTAGATCGCAATATCGAACAAATATTTGTTGAGGCCGCGGCAGCCGGTACTGGCCACCGATACGCCGCCGAAATGACCGCCGGCCGCGCCGAAAAATGCCACCCGCTTCCGTTTGAAGGGGGGCGGCGGCGCCTTGAGCCGTGCTCCTTGCGCAATCGCCCGCCCCCAGTGGGCTTGCGAAAAAACGAAATAGCCAACCTCGCCCGACGAGCCAGAGGTATGCACTACCTGGTATTCATCCAGGAAAAGTTCGTTCGGGTCAGTCGACCGGCCTAAAAAATCGGCAATCGCCTGCGTTGAAATACGACGGTCGGTGGCGATGCGGTCAAAATTCGCCAGCAAGGCGGACTTGGTCAACACAGGGAAATCGTCCGGCTTGCAACTGGCGGGATCGATGCCGCGCTCCTTGATGATTTGCGCGTAGTACGGCGAATGACGACTGACATGTGCCGCGAGACGATGGAATTTGCGCGTCTGCCGGGCCTCCAGTTGCGCACGCGACAGAAGTTCGTTGCGCCGCAATTCATGCATTTTCACGACGGTGTGCCAAACCTGGGGCAGCTTCATGAAAGCCATATCGCCTCGGCGTTGATTGAGAAGAAACTTCTATTGAACCTTACGCGGTGATATTTGTACAAGATATTCCCGTTCTGAAGCTGAACAAGAAAACACTCTGCATGTCACAAGCTTGATATGCTACGAACTCTCATTCGAAAGGCGGTGCCATTTGTTGATTCCAAACTCTTTTCTCTCTAAATTGGCCGTAGCAGGCGGCTTGGCCTTGATCTGCTCAGCCTGCACGCTTCCTCCCACCAGTTCGGCGTCCGCGCCGGCGGCGAACCAGACCACGGGCAAAATGCTTTTCACTCCTGCAACCCAGCAACCTGATACCGCCTCGAAGGCGGTACGCGACAAGCAAGTGATACGCGCCCGGCCGGTAAAAATCGACCTGCAACTGCTGACCGACTCGGCGGCTCCGGGGCAAACCATTACGCTGAACCTGTTCGATGACGTCACGGTGGTGGCCCAAGCCGATCGGATCGAACGCACCGCGCGCGGTGTGCAGTGGATCGGTCAAGTGCAAGGCGTGCCGCTTAGCCAGGTGACGATCGTAGCCAACGGCGACGTGGTCTCCGGCAATATCAGCATGCCGCAGGGGCGCTACCATATCCGCTTTGTCGGCAATGGCGTACATGAAGTCCAGCGCATCGATCCTTCCTTGTTTCCCAAAGATTAAAGATTAGCGATTAAAAACGGTGCAAGGCTTGCACCGTTTTGCATTACAGGTCAAACGCATTGCCAATGCGCGGCCTCGTATCGAGCCGCAATGAGAAGGGTTTTAACGCTTCGTGCACCGGTGCGGATTTAATTTACCGACGCCGGGATAAACCAAAGCCATGGCCAGTTCCGGTACTTTAGGCGGTCAAGCATCCGGCTGCCCGGTCGATATCACGCTCGGTCGTTGTCATCCCGACCGAAAGCCGCACCGCGCCGGCCGCCCGTGCCGCGCTGACGCCCATTGCCCCCAGCACGCCACTGACCGCATCCCCTTCGCTATGACAGGCGGAACCGGCCGACGCTGCCACGGTATCGGCAAGTCGCGCCAGAAGCGCTTTCGCGTTGCGATCCGGGAACGACACATTCAAGGTATTGGGCAATCGATTGACGGGATGGCCATTGAGCAGCAAGCCCGGTATCCGGTCCCGCAGCAAAGCATGCAAGCGATCGCGCATTGCCTGCAGGTGGCGAGTTCGCCGCTCGAGCGTTTGTGCAGCCAACTGTGCCGCTGCGCCCAGACCGACGATTAGCGGCACGTTTTCAGTGCCGGGACGCAAACCGGATTCATGGCCGGCGCCGAAGCCGAGCGGAGCGAGCGCAATTGCCGGGTCACGCACCAGTGCGCCGACACCTTTCGGTCCATAGAACTTATGTCCGGTCAGCGTGAGCATGTCCGCCCCGAGCGATGGAAGCGATACCGGTATTTTGCCCACCGATTGCGCCGCATCGGTATGCAGGAGAATGCCGCGCGGCCGCGTCAGCCGGGCGATTTCCGCAATCGCCTGGATCGTGCCGGTTTCGTTGTTTGCATGCATGACCGACACCAGCGCCGTGTCCGGCCGCAACAGGCGTTCGAATGCATCCAGCTTCACCGTACCATGCTCGTCGACTGGCGTGAACGACACGGTCCAGCCTTCCCGTTGCAAGGCTTTGGCCGGTTCCATGACCGCCGGATGCTCAGTCGCACTGACGACAAGGTGGCGTTTATCGGCCGGCGGTTGGCGGCGCGCTGCGCCAAGCAAGGCAAGATTATTTGCTTCGGTCGCGCCGCCGGTAAAAATCACCCAGGACGGCGGCACGCCGAGCAAGGAGGCAACTTGTTCGCGCGCCAACTCCACGGCATGGCGCGCCAGGCGACCCTGCAGATGTGACGAGGATGGATTGCCGTAGATTTCAAACCAGTATGGTTGCATGGCTTCGACCACTTCATTCGCAACCGGCGTCGAGGCGTTATGGTCGAGGTAGATCAGGTCGGTCGATGGCAGGTTCATTAGACTTCTCCCGGTGTGCAGAATGATTGAACGGATACGAGGCTATTTCGGCGCTGGGTGGGTTTCCCGCATGCGCAGCGCAACGGCAACACCCGACAAAAAAGTCAGCGCAGCCACCAGCCACATGGCGCTGGCAACGCCAAACAAATCGGCGACCAGCCCGGCGAGCAAGGCGCCGATCGCATATCCCAGATCGCGCCAGAAGCGATAAATGCCCACAATCGATGCGCGCCAGGCGGGATGGGCGACGTCGCCGATTGCCGCCAGCAAGGTCGGATAAACCATCGCGGTGCCGACACCCAACAAGACTGCCCCAATAACAAACCCGTAGAACAATGTCGTCATGGTGATGAGAGCAATGCCGCCTGCCTGCACCCACATGCCTGCGACGATCAGGCATTTACGGCCGATGCGGTCGGACAGCGCGCCGGTAAAGAGCTGGCAGAAGCCCCAGACCACCGGATAGATCGCGGCAAGCGTCCCGATCTGCGCCAGACTCATGCCGGCCCCGGCGAAGATCAGCGGAAACAAGCCCCAAGCCATGCCGTCGTTCAGGTTGTTGACCAATCCCGCCTGGCTGACCGAGGAAAGGTTGGGATCGCGCCAGCTGGTTTGCCGGAAAATTTCCTTTTGCGAAGGCATTGGAATCGAGTGTTGGGCAGGCGTGCACACAGCCTCATGCCGTGCATGATCGCGCGTCTCGCGCACCAATACGGCCGAGAAAAACAGGCCCATCACAACCAGCACAGCCCCCAGATAAAACGGCTGCGGCCGAAGTCCGTACCGCGCGGCGATCCAGCCGGTGGCAAGCGCCGCCCCGCCTACCGCGAAGTATCCGGCAAACTCATTGATGCCCATCGCCAAACCGCGATTCCGCGGCCCGGTCAGGTCGATCTTCATGATCACGGTGGTGGACCAGGTCAATCCCTGGCTGATGCCCAGAAAGGCATTGGCCAGCAAGATCCAATTCCATGACGGCGCCCACATCAGCAGGAACGGCACCGGCGTCGCGGTCAGCCATCCGGCAATCAGGATGACTTTGCGCCCATAGGCGTCGGCGAAGCGCCCCGCAAAATAATTGGTCAGCGCCTTCGACACGCCGAACACGACGATAAACGCCAGGATCGCCGTGTGCGCAAGTAGCTTGAACTCCTGCTCGGCGATCGCGGGCAGGATACTGCGTTCCATCCCGATCATCGCGCCGACGAACGCATTGACCAGCACCAGCAAGCCGAACTGGCGCCAGTTCTCGCGCAAGCCGAGAGCGATGTCTGCGGCGGCATTGAGGGAAGAATCGAGGGCAGGCATGGCAGCCGCTCTGTCAGGCCAACGCATGCCGGCCGAGATTGGCGGCGACGAAGCGCTCCATGCCGGCAGGACGCGGTGGCATGTTGACAGTGACGGCCGAGACGAATTCATCCCTGGGAAGCGACAACAAGGGATTGCACCGCCTCTCAAAACCGATCGTCGAAGACGGCTTGCCCGAGATGTCGGCGCCGCAAGCGCTGCCGGCTTGATGACCGGGAAAAATCTCCAGTTCGGCCGGCAAGCTCAGCAAGCGCTCATGCAAGCTTTGCCAGAGACGCGCCGCCATCTCTTGCTCGCGTCCTGCCAGATCAGGACGGCCAACTGCGCCGACGAAAAGCGTATCGCCCGTGATCACGAACCACGGTGTTTCACTCCGGCGGAAATCCGACACGAGCAAGCAAATGCTGTCTTCGGTATGACCGGGCGTATGCAAAATCTCAACGCGCGTATTGCCAGCCTGGAGCACTTGGCGATCAGCGAGCGGCGTAAACTCGAAACCCGCCCTGCCCCGGCTGCTTTCATGCAGCGCATAGGCAGCGCCGGTCAATTCTGCGAGTTTGCGACCGCCCGACAGGTGATCCGCATGAATATGGGTATCGATCACGGTGGTGATGGCGACGTCAAGTCTACGCGCCTGGTCGGCATACCATTCCTCATCGCCGGCCAGAACATCGACCGCGACGGCCTTGCCCTGTCCGCCGCATCCGAAGAAATAGGAAATAGAGGCATCATCATTGACTCTTTGCTTGAAAAACATCGCGCTCTCCTGACTCATCAATGCCTCTTCATATCCGAAGGATTTTTCTTCGACAGATACAACATAGAAACATTCAAACGATCTTTAGAATGAAATATAATCCAATGTGCACTTCGAAGTCAAGACCTGCGTGAATTAATAAATCCGCTTGACCGCGTTCCGCTATTTACCGAGACTCTTGCCCATGACCACGAATCGAACCATCAAGGATGCGCTGTACGAGCAAGTCGCCCGCATCGCCAAAGCCGCCGCCAGCCCGAAGCGGCTGGAACTGATCGAACTGCTGTGCCAGTCCCCCAAGACCGTGGAAGTCCTGGCGCGAGAGGCCGACATCAGCGTCAAGCTGGCCAGCGCGCACCTGAAGGAATTGAAATCGGCCCGCCTGGTGGCAACCGAGCGGCAAGGCAAGTACATCAGCTATCGCCTGGCCAGCGACGATGTCGCGCGCTTTTGGGTTACGATCCGCTTACTGGCCGAGGACCGCCTGTTTGAACTGCAGGATGCCTTGCGGCAGCTCAGTGCAGCAAGCCACGAGTGGGTCGGCAATAACCGCGATGAATTACTGAGCAAGGCGAAGAACGGCGAAGTGATCGTCATCGATGTCCGGCCCGGCAATGAATATGAAGCAGGACATCTGCCGTTTGCGCGTTCGATGCCGCTGGGAGAATTGAAAACCCGTATTGCCGAACTGCCGAAAGACAAACCGGTGATTGCCTATTGCCGCGGCCCGTTTTGCCTGATGTCGGTCGACGCCGTGCAATTCCTGCGCAGCCAAGGATTCGAAGCATTGCAATTACGAGAAGGCGTTGCAGAATGGGACGCCTGAAAAAACTGCGCAATTCAGTGACGCGTGCTCGATGCGGCATCCGATCCATGCTGCCCGGCCGGCACTGCGCTGGCCATGCGGCGACATTCGTCAGCACAAGTGCGGCAGGCTTGGGCACATGCCTGGCAATGTTCCATTTGATGTTTTGCGCATTCCTCGCTGCAAGCATCGCAGACCTCGGCGCAAAGCTGGCAAATACTTCTGCTTAATTCACTGCCGCGCGACATGAAAGAAGCCGCGAGCCGGCAAATTTGCGCGCAATCCATATCCAAGGCAATACAGCGCGCCATCGGTTTGGGATCAGCCTCCTGCAGGCAAGAAACCGCGCAATGATCGCACGCCTCAGCGCAAGTGTTGCAGGCATCGATACAGGATTGAAATTGTTGAGAGGTCATCATTTTCTCCTAGAAAAAGCCGCCGACGCCCCCAATACGCGCCAAAGCGGAAGAAAGACAAACCACGGAAGAAGCTATGCTTCCTCCAACCTCTGACCTCGGGCAAAAAAGATAAGTGCCACGATATTCCAAGGTGAAATTCGACTTTACATGCTCGCAGTACAGGCCTTCCCTCGATATGCCGCCGTCGCATCAACACGAAAGGTAAAACAGCTTTCGATTACTGCTCGGCACCGCCCTTTCCCCCTCTTTCAAGTGAGTTTGATTTTTTTCAAATCAAAAGAGGGAACCAATAAACTTTTCCAGCGGCCTTGTGCCCAACAGTCAATGCCAATGCTTGGCGATGCTCGATGCTTGTTCGCCGGTCGTTCGCGGCCAAGATCCTTCACGTTTTATTTTCTATCGCATCCATTCAAGGAACTGGAGAAATCATGCAATCGCAAATTACCGAGTGGGGCTCTGCCCTGATGACGTCGTTGGCAGCGGCCATGACGTTGTTTTTTTCCGGGATCCCGAAGCTTTTGGGATTTGTCCTGATCGTCATTGTTGGGTGGTTCATTGCAGCGCTGATTCAGAAAGCCGTGGCCGCGCTGCTGCGAACGATCAAATTCAACGAGTTGGCTCAACGCTCGGGATTTGCCGGCTTTGTGCAAAACATGGGAACCGATACCGATTCCGCCGAAATGATCGGTGCGGTGGTCAAATGGTTCATTCGCTTGATGGCGCTGGTGGTGGCGTTTGACGCACTTGGCCTGCCGGCCGTATCGGATGTGTTGCGGCAATTGCTGCTATGGCTGCCGAACGCCGTGGTGGCGCTGGCGGTGCTGGTGATTGCCGGCTTGGCGGCCAATGCCTTGAGCAGCATCGTCCGCGCCGCCGCTACGGAAGGCGGGTTGACGAATCCTGAATTCCTGGCGAAATTGGCCGCGGTATTGGTTTGGGGATTCGGCATCGTGGTCGCAGTCAGTCAGATCGGCATTGCAACCGTCCTGGTCAATACCTTGTTCATGGCGATCGTGGGGGCCTTGGCCTTGGCGCTGGGCTTGGCGTTCGGATTGGGCGGACGCGACACGGCGTCGCAGATCGTGCGTATCTGGTACAGCAAGAGCGTGCAGAATGCGCAGAAGCTGGAAAGGACCGCGCATGCTGCTATCGGCGACAGGACGGTGGATGCCGCAACGGGCAGAGAATTTGCACAACAAGGCGGACGGAGCGGCGTTGTATCGATACCGGAACGGAGATCGATAGACCGCAGGGCAGGTTGAGGCAAATACTGAGGGAAATCAGTACGGCTGGTACTGCGTCTTCCGAGCAAGAGCAGAAAGCAGTGCCGGCGCGGCTTCTTCGTCAAACCGGCCAATGGTCGGGCTGATCGCGCTTTTGCTACACATTTACCGGGCCCGGATCGCATGCGTCAGGAGAGCAGCGCATCAGGGTCCGGGAGCCTGTGGCCAGCGCAAATGCTATGAGCAATATGAGCCGCGTCTTCAGCCACCCCGGCCAGCAGCCCGGATTTCTGCTTATGCAGCCATGGCAGGCCGACAAAGAACAAGCCCGGCTGTGCGGTAAGGCCGCGCTTCTGGACCGGGTAGCCGTCTTCGTCGAAGACCGGGAATTTGACCATGCTGAAGTCGAAGGTGTAGCCGATAGCCCAGATCACGCTGCGAATGCCGCTGGCAGCCAGGTCCAGTTCGCCGATCGGATCGACTGCATAGCCGTCCTTGAGCTGCGGCACCTGCTCGGCAGGTAGATCCAGACCCGCTTTTTCGACATAGGCGTCGATGTTCTGCAACATGTCAGCCTCAAACTTGTCGGCCTTGGCGAGATTATTGTGCAGGTCGGGCGCCAGCACGGCCTTGCCGTTGCGCACGTCCTGCAGGCGGCCTAGCAGCTGGATGCCGTCACGCGCGAACTGATGCAGGTTGATGCGGCCGCCATTGGTTTTGCCTGCCATATGGGGGTTGGCGGCGAATTTTGCCTTGGGCGAAGGCAAAGTATCTACGGTACGTTCGCAAATGCCGAGCAGCTCCACCCACTCCATGATGTCCTTCCCACGGTAGTTGCGCGGAATACGTCCGGCGCCGCTGACACACAGGTATACCGGGCGGCCGCTCCGATGAATTTCCTGTGCGATCTGACAGCCCGACTGGGAGCTGCCGACTACCAACACGCCGCCTTCAGGGAGCTGGCTTGGATTACGGTATGCGGCTGAAGGTAGCTGAGAAATGCTGCTCGGGAAGCGCTCGGCAAACGGGGGCACTTTGGGCGCCTGGAACAGGCCGGTGGCTACCACTACGTTGCGCGCTTGATAGGCAGTGTCCTGGGTACGAATCAGAAAGCTACCCGCCGGCCCGGCTTCGACGGCAATCACCCGCGCATGGGTGCGCAGCGGCAGCCCGAACTTGTCGGCATAACCGGAGAAAATTCTCACCACTTCGTCGCGGCTGAGAAAGCCGTCGGGCTGGTCGCCGGCGTACTCGGCGCCGGGCAAGCGAAACGCCCAGTTCGGGGTGACCAGAGTGAACGAGTCCCAGCGGCCGTCCCGCCACGCCGAGCCGGCCTGACCAGGTCGGCGATTCGCACTCTGCCCATGGGGATCACTAAACCCAGAACCAACAAAGCCGCCAAGTGGCGCGATTTGCGTCAGAGAGCTGATTTGCATCAAAAACCAATTCTCCGCGCTCAGGGTTGACGTTGTGAACTTCCTATTCAAGCTGCGCGGAAAACCGCTTCTAGTAGTCAGTCAGCTTGAAACAATTGGATAAAGCCGGCGCAGCTTGGTCCGCG
>CBIHON010000070.1:0-17025 GCA_966211965.1 uncultured Burkholderiales bacterium
TGATTAGACTTGTTCGGACTTCAATAAAATCTCATTTTCAAACAGGCTGTTAGAACGCAACAGATTGTCATGTCATCTAATGGGTAAGCAAGGCAGGATCTTGAAACCAAGATGATCCATATTGCGTAAAAGACAAGAAGGATCTGGGTGATTGAAGACATCACGGTCCCCTTGGTATTGATGCTGATGCAGTGGAGGTAGATATGCTGCAGCAGTCGCTGTCTTAAATACGTTAAAAAGGGAGTCTTAAATGAAACATATACCCAATAAATTCATTTCTACCGTTATTGCAGGCTTGTTCGCTGCAACCGGCAGTGCCGCCTTGGCACAGTCCGGTCCGAATGATGCGCAGATCGCCGGTATTGTTGTTACAGCCAATAGCGTTGACGTAGACGCCGGCAAACTGGCAGAGAAAATGGCTGCCAATAAGGCGGTTAAAGCTTTTGCAAACCAAATGGTCATCGACCATACAGGAGTGAACCAGCAAGCAGGAGCGCTCGTTAAGAAACTCAATGTCACGCCAGAGGATTCGGATGTTAGCAAGAGCCTGAAAAAAGGCAGTGAAGAGAACATTGCCAAACTCAAGAAACTGAAAGGAAAAGCTTTCGACAAAGCTTATGTGGATCATGAAGTCGCCTATCACCAGGCAGTGCTGGATGCGCTCGACAAATTATTGATTCCAAATGCGCAAAATGCAGAACTTAAAGAAATGCTTGTTAAGGTTCGGCCTGCATTTGTGGGGCACTTAGAGCATGCCAAACACATTCAGTCGTCTCTGAAGTAAGACATGGCAGTGCACTTTCAATATTCGCGCCTTGCCCACTGCACGAAGGTCTTGGTTGAGATGAAGCGTATCGGACTAATTCTGTTATTAGCAAGCGCCTCGTCTTATGGTATGGCGGAATCCACTACCCATACGATCGTAATCGAAGACATGAAATTTTCACCTTCGACACTTGAAATCAAGCTTGGCGATACCGTTGTTTGGCAGAATAAAGATTTTTTCCCGCATGATGTCACAGCAGAAAATAACAGCTTTCAGTCTAAAACCATACCGTCGCAAATCAGTTGGAAGTTTGTAGCAAAAAAGCGTGGGCAATTTTCTTACCGGTGTTCTCTTCATCCAATGATGAAGGCTGTACTTGTCGTGAAATGATGCGAGACACTATGCACTGAAGATTGGCCGCAGTACATATTGGCACTTACCTTGAGTCCGCATCGCATTCTTATCGAGAAGCGTCGTGCAGAAGCGATGCGGCTTAAGCGTTAAGCGAACCATAGCTGCCCAACATATGTCCTGAATGATTTTGATATTTCAACATTCTGCTGCAATAAGTTAGTACAGAATGAACGACAGCGACAATATTTCAACGAAATAAAATTTAGAGAAAACATGCAAGCATTACATGCCGACTTCAAATTTGAACAGTGCTCGGATGCCGAACTTGTAAATCGAGTAAGCGCTGGTGAACATGGTGCCTTCGAATTCCTGATGCGACGCCATAACCAAACTCTATATCGAACAGCACGTAGCATTATCAAGGACGACACAGAAGCAGAAGATATTGTCCAAGAATCCTATTTGCTCGCTTATCGGAATTTGAATCAGTTCCGTGGAGACGCGACTCTCTCGACATGGTTAACAAGAATTGTCGTCAACGAGGCAAGCGGCCGCTTGCGAAAGACACGCCGCCGAGCAGAAATCATCCAGTTAATCCCGGAGACGGACTGGAGTGAGAACACAGGGGAAAGTCCTATGAGCGACCTAAGCGGCGAATCCTTTGCCGATCAACCCGAGCAAGCGACGTTACGTGCCGAGACACGTCGACTCATCGAGGCGAAAATTGATGCGCTACCAGAGATCCTACGTACCGTGTTTGTGTTGCGGGCGGTGGAAGAATTGTCCGTCGAAGAGACAGCAGCAGCACTGGGCATTTCGGGAGCGACAGTCCGTAGTCGCCTTTTTCGCGCTAAAGGCATTTTACGTGAGGCATTGGCACGCGACGTTGATCACGCGATGGAAAGCGCATTTTCGTTTGACGGAGAACGATGTGACCGGATTGTCGAAGGAGTTCTGTCCCGTCTCCAATACACAATAACCCGCAATTAAAACCTTTCTTTATTTAATAAATTTATGAAATTAAATGAACGTATCGACTGGGAGAGGGACGCTTTGGTTTCCCCACAACCGGCTTTCTCCCAGCATGACTGGCAACGGCTATTGGCGCATCTCGGTGAAAACCCAAATCGTCAGGGATTACATGAAACCCCGACACGTGTTGAGAATGCATGGCGTCATTGGACATCGGGTTATGCCCAAAATCCGGCAGAGATTCTCAAAACGTTCGAGGACGGTGCGGAGCAATACAACGAATTGATCATGGTGAGCGGTATTCCCGTGTACAGCCATTGTGAACATCATCTCGCGCCATTTTTTGGCACTGCGACGATTGGGTATATCCCGAATGGAAAAATTGTGGGACTTTCTAAGTTAACCCGCCTTGTCGATTGCTTTGCGCGACGTTTGCAAGTACAGGAACGTTTGACGATGCAGGTCGCCGACGCACTGATGCAGCATTTGTCCCCTTCCTCGGTAGGCGTAATCATTCGCTGTAGACATATGTGCATGGAGAGCCGTGGGATCCAGAAATCTGGGGAGGAAACAACTACTTCAGCGTTACTAGGTAAAATCGGCATGGATGCGGCTTTGCGTAGTGAATTCTTCGCCTTGGCAAAAAACTGTTCGTCGTCAAGAAGTATTTGATATCCTTCAAAATATTACGATGGACCAAAGCACCATCGCGCTCGGGCTGGCGCGCATACAGCGCTTGCGCCAATGCGTCGGGCACGAAGTCCGTGCGCATCGCGCCGATCACCCGCCAGCCGACGATGCCGCGCGCAAATAGATCGATCACAAAGGCGACGTACATGAAACCTTGCCAAGTCGAGACATACGTGAAATCGCTGACCCACAGCTGATTCGAGCGAGCGGCTTTGAGCTGCCGGTTGACCCGATCCAGCGGACACGGCACGTCCTTGTCGACAGCGGTGGTGCGAACCGCCTTGCCGCGTGTCGCCAGTACCCAGACGGGGCGACTTGCGGCGCGTTGCAAATCGGCTCGGCCCCATAGGTTGCGCGGTGCTGCTCAATGAAGGCTATTACGGCTTGAAGCGGCGGTCGAGCCCGCTTGGGCGAAAAAAGCGCTGACCAGACGCAAAATTTCGTTAGCCTTGCGCAGCTCACGCACTTCTCGTTCAAGCGCCTTGACGCGTTCCTGCTCGGCGCTCGTGCTCCCCTCACGCTTGCCGGTGTCGCGCTCTTGCTGGTGCACCCAACGTCGCAACGTCCCGGGCGTGCAGCCGATCTTGGCCGCAACCGACGCGCCGCCCACTGCGATTCATATTCGCTGCTACCCTCCATGACCATGCGCATTGCGCGTTCCGTCACCTCGGGGGAAAACCCAGTCATACGGTGCCGCAATCAAGCAATTTAAGAATGTGCAAAATCCTGAGGGCCTCACTCGGCTAAGAGCACAACAAAACGAATGGCTCGCCAAACGAAATACTTGCGGCTCGGATACGAGTTGCCTACAAAAGTCCATGGCAGATCGACTGGAAGCGATAGAAACGATGGTTCAACAAGAGTAAGGTGAGGCCTATTCGTTTGCATCACGGCACAATAGAGGCAAGGCGAAAAAATCAGCAGTCACCGAACTGCTGCGCAAGCGTCTGATTCAAGCCTTGCTCGATCGCGCTCTCGACCTGCCTGGCATAACTTATATTGTTCGCCACATTGAATGCGAACATGCGATACACGTCAGCCACTTTCAACTGCCGCGGATTGGCCAGCAGGGTCCAGCAATCCAGGCCTTCCGTGATGCGCTTGCCCCAGTTGAAACGTCGCGGCAAATCCGCCTTGATGCGCCCGACCCAGCCGGCATCGAACATGGTTTGCAACAGGTTTTCCGACTCGTCGAAGCCGAGCCGCGTGCTGGCGCGAATCATCGACGCGTCGATGGCGGCCGAAGCGCCGCCGGTGCGGGCATCGTACAGCACGCGCAGCACCATCATCGCATCGACGAAGGCGCTGCCCGGCGTGGGCACATGCCACCAGCGCTCGTACTTTACGATCGGCAAGGCCGCCGCGACCAAGGCTCCGACCAGGGTGATCATCCAGAACAGATAAATCCACACCAGGAAGATCGGCACTGCCGCTACCGCGCCATAGACTATGGTATAGGTCGGGAACTTGGTCACATACACTGCGAACAAGCGCTTGGCGAGTTCAAATGCAACGCCTGCGAGCAACCCGCCCCAAGCGGCATCGCGCCAATCGACCAAACGGTTGGGCACCGCCAGATACAGCAAGGTAAAGGCCGCCGTGGTCAGCGAAACCGACACCAGGGTATAAAACAGCGAACCGAGAAACGGTACATTGCTCACCACACCGTTGGTCGCGGTGAACAAATAGGAGGTCAGCGTAATCGACACCCCTATCAGCAGCGGACCGAGCGTGATGATGGCCCAGTAGACCAGTATCCGTTGCGCCAGCGGCCGCTGCGTCCTGACGCGCCAGATCTGGTTGAATACCCGCTCGATCATCGACATCATGGTCACTGCCGTAAAAAACAGCAGGACGCCGCCGACCGCCGACAGGCGCATCGACTTCGAAGCAAATTGATTGAGGTAACTGAGGATCGTGTTGGCAATGACCTTGGGCATCAGGTTCTGGATGAAATATGCTTCCAGCCCACTGCGAAAAGTATTGAAGAGCGGGAACGCGGTAAAAATCGCCAGCGCAATCGTCAGGATCGGCACCACGGCCAGCATCGTGGTAAAGGTCAGGCTGCCGGCAACCTCCGGCAAATGCTCTTCATCGAGCCGGCGTGCAGCGAAGCGAAACATATCGCGGACCCGGTTCCAGCGCATTTCGCGAAATATCGTCAAGGTAAATGGAAACATTCGGAAAATAATCGAGTGAGGAAGGCGCATCCGGCCCAAAAGTTGCGCAGAGTCCTGCTAAACGGGCGTCAGCCCGGGCTCGACCAACACCCAGGAACCGGAGTTGTACCTGAGCATATGAGGATTCCGGGTAACTGACTCGGCTCACGCCCGTTTAGCGAGCCCCGCACAGCTTCTAAAGGCATAGCGAAAAAGCATCCTATAATACCAAGCATGAGCCCAACCACTATCCTGATTTTGTATTACTCGCGGCACGGCGCCACCAGAAAGCTTGCGGAAATGCTGGCACTCGGCGTCGAAAGCGTGAACGGTTGCGACGCCCGCCTGCGCACCGTGCCGCCGGTATCAACCGTCACCGAAGCAACCCAACCCGACATCCCGAACGAAGGCGCCCCCTACGTTGAATTGCAAGACCTGGAAGAATGCGACGGCTTGGCACTCGGCTCGCCGACCCGCTTCGGCAACATGGCGGCGCCGATGAAATATTTCTGGGACGGCACCTCGGCGCACTGGCTTTCCGGCTCCCTGGTCGGCAAGCCAGCCTGCGTTTTCACCTCCACCGGCACACTGCACGGCGGTCAGGAATCGACCCTGCTCTCAATGATGCTGCCGCTATTGCATCACGGCATGGTGCTGCTCGGCCTGCCCTATACCGAGCCGCAATTGATGACCACCGCAAGCGGCGGCACGCCTTACGGCGCCAGCCATTGGTCAGGCTCGGGCGGCGGCAAGGCGATCAGCGAAGAGACGCGCGCGCTTGCCATTGCGCTCGGCCGGCGCCTGGCGCAAACCGCGCGGAAATTGCGAGAGACATGATGCAAAGCACCTCGCAAAAAGTGTTTTACTTCGGCGCAGTCGGCAGCCTGCTTGCCTTGATTGCGTTGTGCGTTGCATGGGAATGGCTGCTGGCGCCTTTGCGTCCGGGCGGCTCGTGGGTGGTCTTGAAAGCGCTGCCCCTGCTGGCGCCCGTACGCGGCGTGATCAAGCGCGACGTCTACACGATGCAATGGTCATCCATGATGATCCTGCTCTATTTCACCGAAGGCGTCGTCCGCGCCTTCAGCGACAGGAGCAGCCTGTCCGCGACGCTTGCAGCGATCGAAATCGGACTGGCCTGCATCTTCTTTTTCTGTACCGTGTTCTACGTCAAGCCTTACAAAAAGGCCGCCAAGGAACTGGCCCGGCAAGTCATACGCAAAGCCTCCAAATAAACAAATGAAATGAATAGCTTCCTGGACCAATGCCGCGACGTGGTGGGTGCCGATTACGCCCTTACCGCCGAGGCTGACATCGCCGCCTACCTGACCGACTGGCGCCGCCGTTTCACCGGAAAAGCACTGGCCGTGATCAGGCCCGGATCAACCGAGGAAGTCGCCGGCATCGTCCGCCTGTGCAACAAGTTCACGGTCCCTATCGTGCCGCAGGGCGGCAACACCGGCCTGGTCCTGGGCAGCGTGCCCGACCAAAGCGGCAACGCCATCGTGTTGGCATTGACCCGCCTGAACCGCGTCCGCATGATCGACAGCGTCAACAATACGATCACGGTGGAGGCGGGCTGCATACTAGAGCAAGTGCAACGCGCCGCTGCCGATGCTGGCCGTCTTTTCCCCTTGTCGCTGGCTGCGCAAGGCAGTTGCACCATCGGCGGCAATTTATCGAGTAACGCCGGCGGCACGGCCGTACTACGCTACGGCAATATGCGCGAGCTGTGTCTCGGACTTGAAGTAGTCACGCCGCAGGGAGAAATCTGGAGCGGCTTGCGCGGGCTGCGCAAGGATAACACCGGCTATGATTTGCGCGACTTGTTCATCGGCGCGGAAGGCACGCTCGGGCTGATTACCGCCGCAGTGCTGAAATTATTTCCCCAGCCGAAATCGCAACTGACCGCGCTGGCCGCGATGCAATCGCCTGACGATGCGCTGCGCCTGTTGACTTTGGCGCAGGCACAATGCGGACCGGCGCTGACCGGATTCGAATTGATGTCGGATTTTTGCCTTCGCCTGGTCGGCAAGCATTTCCCGCAGATGCATCTGCCCTTCCCGCAAGCTTATCCGCAATATGTGCTGCTCGAACTATCCGACAACGAATCCGAACAGCATGCCACCTCGATGCTGGAAAACCTGATTACCGCCGCGCTGGAACAGGAAGTGGTGCAGGATGCCGTGGTGGCCGCCTCGATCGCGCAATCGAAAGCCTTGTGGCAGTTGCGCGAACATATCCCGCTGGCACAGGCAGCCGAAGGCAAAAACATCAAGCACGATATCTCGGTGCCGATCTCATCGATTGGCGCCTTCATCCGCAGCACCGACATCCAGTTGCAGCACGACTTCCCCGGCTGCCGCATGGTCTGCTTCGGGCATCTGGGTGACGGCAACCTGCATTACAACGTGTCGGCGCCGGAACAAGTACCGGATGAGGTATTCATCATGCGGCAAGCGGAGGTCAATCGCGTGGTGCACGACAGCGTACATCAATACGGCGGCTCGATTTCCGCCGAACACGGGATTGGCGCATTGAAGCGCGATGAATTGCGCCGTTATAAACCGGAGATTGAAATCCGCTTGATGCAGACCATCAAGCATGCGCTCGATCCATTGAATCTGATGAATCCCGGCAAAGTCATTTAAATTCTTTCCTAAAAAAATCATGCTGCGATTCTTGCCGAACGTCGTTTTGAGCTTTTTGCTCGCTTCATTTTCAATACCCGGGCTGGCCATCTACAAATGCGAATCCGCCGGCACGACAACCTATAGCGAAGTCCCTTGCCCCGGCGGCAAACTTATGGATCTCGACGACAAGCCGAACGAGAGCGAAGCCGCAAAATCCAGCCAGCAGAGCGCGAAGGAAAAGCAACAACTGATCCGCTTGGAAAACGCGCGCCACAAACGCGAAGCCGTGGAAGAAAAGGCAAAACAGCGAGCGGCGCGTGCGGCGGCGGCCAAAGAAAGAAAATGCGCATCGCTGGCGCAAAGAAAAAATTGGCTGCAGGAAGATGCCGCAAAAGCCAGCGGCAAGTCGGCAGAAAAAGCCAAGCTGAAGGCGCGGCGCATGGCGGAAAAATATCAGCTGGAGTGCACTTGAGCCGTTTCGTGACTGATGTCGCTGCGCTCTCCAAGAGCCGCTAAATAAATGCCGCTGGCCAGACGCGCCGACGCAGACAGTACGAGCGTACGGCAAGGAGAAGCAACAACGCCAGCGGCATTTATTTAGCGGTTCTAAGGGACTTTCAAGTGGAAGCATTTTTCATATCGGCCGGCATTGTCGCGCTTGCGGAAATCGGCGATAAAACCCAGCTGCTGGCCTTCCTCCTGGCCGCGCGCTTCAAGCGCCCTCTTCCCATCATCCTCGGCATCCTGCTTGCAACCTTGTTCAATCACGGCTTGGCCGGCGCACTCGGCACCTGGATCACCGCGACCATAGACAAGGACACTCTGCGCTGGGTACTCGGCATTTCCTTCATCGGTATGGCAATCTGGACGCTGATACCCGACGAAATCGAGGAAGAAGAAACCAAAGTCGCGCAGCGTCTGGGCGTGTTCGGCGCCACCCTGCTGACTTTTTTCCTGGCGGAGATGGGTGACAAGACGCAACTCGCCACTATCGCGCTGGCAGCCAACTACAATGCGCCGTTCCTGGTGATTGCCGGGACGACGTTAGGCATGATGATCGCCGATGTACCGGCGGTATTCGTCGGCGGCAAGTTTGCCGACAAAATTCCTTTGAGACTCGTGCATGGAATTGCAGCGGCGATCTTTGCCGTCATGGGTATGCTGATCTTGCTGCGGGTTGATAATTTATGGTGAACCGGCTTCATTGCGCACCATTTTGGAAACCGTCGCGTGCGCCATCATGAAGCCTTGTGCACGACTTCAGCCATGCTTTTCTCTTACGCTCCAAGGATGGGAAGTTGCTGGCCATTCCGTTCAACTACCATTCCGGCTGGCGTCTTGATGATCCTTACCCGCCCTTCCTCGGTCGATTCTGCATAGACTTCCTTGAACATGGACAGGGCGCTGACCAGATGCAGCACGCCGAAGAGAATCCGGTAGCCGCCCTCTTCCCGCGCAATCAAAATATTCGGAGTCATGTCTTCACCTTCGTCAAACAGTAAAGCAGCGGACGCGTTCCATGCATCCACACGGCAATGCCGCTCAAGGCCGACTGGCATTGATGGGATTCCTGGTGCAAGAAATGTGCCACGGACGAGGCAAGGCTTTTTACCGTGACGATAGGAGGAGCATTGTGTAGCAGGGATGGAGCGGCTTCTTGAGTAAGCCGCATGATCAGGCGTTCGGTTGACCAACCAGTAAGCTGTTCTCCTCTGCTTTTACCCTATCCTAGGGTCTGTTATGAACTCAAGCAGGGGTCGCGTTCGAGCGAGAAGGGAGGCAGCGCAAGGCGCGCTGCGCCGCTCGGGGCCAGCCCCGTGCAAGCGGACTCGGCGTCCCCCCACAACGCAGCGATGCGCCCTTCTCGCTCGAACCCTTCGGGCAACGGCGGGTTCCCGGGGCTGCGCGCTCCCCGCTTGAGTTCATAACAGGCTCTAGGATTTACCCGGCATTTACAAAAACAAGCGCGAAAAGTCTTTGGACAGGTAAAGGATGCTGGAGGTATTGGGCACCCCTCTCCCGCTTGGCGGGAGAGGGGTGCTTGGTTCACAACAATTACGCAGTTAAAAAACTTTTGGAGACCTGCTTAGTATTCCCTCAATCCGCAAGATTGGCGAACAGCGCCGTGCTGAGATAGCGCTCGCCAAAGGATGGAATAACCACGACGATCAGCTTGCCGGCATTCTCCGGCCGGCGTGCCACCTGCATCGCGGCCCATAGTGCGGCGCCGGACGAGATGCCAACCAATAGCCCCTCTTCGCGCGCGGCGCGCCTGGCGATATCAAACGCGTCGTCATTCTTGACGCGAACAATCTCATCGTAGATCTGCGTGTTGAGAATCTCGGGAATGAAGCCGGCGCCGATGCCTTGGATCGGATGCGGACCTTTCTTTCCTTCAGACAAGATGGGCGAAGCGTCCGGCTCGACCGCCACGCACTGGAAGGAAGGTTTGCGCGCCTTGAGCACTTCGCCCACGCCGGTGATGGTGCCGCCGGTGCCGATGCCGGCCACCAGGATGTCGGCCTTGCCGTCGGTGTCCCGCCAGATTTCCTCGGCGGTGGTACGGCGGTGCACGGCCGGGTTGGCAGCATTCTTGAATTGCTGCAGCATCAGGTAACGCGGGTCAGAGGCGACCAGTTCCTCGGCCTTCCGGATAGCGCCGGTCATGCCGTCCGGACCTGGGGTCAGAACCAGTTCGGCGCCGTAGGCGCGCAACAGCATGCGGCGTTCCTTGCTCATGGTTTCCGGCATGGTCAACACGCAGCGGTAGCCGCGCGCCGCACATACCATGGCCAACGCGATGCCGGTGTTGCCGCTGGTCGGCTCGACGATGATGGTATCGGGTTTGATCAGCCCGGCCTCTTCGGCCGCCTCGATCATCGATGCGCCGATGCGGTCCTTGACGCTATGCGCCGGATTGAAAAATTCCAGCTTGGCGACCACCTCGGCGGCCGCGCCTTCGGTCAGCCGGCGGAGGCGGACCAGGGGGGTATTGCCGATCAGCTCGGTTACGTCGTTTGCGATTTTCATGGATTGCCTTTCTGGCCCTGAAGGGGCATTAAATGTCGATAAGAGCCGCGCAAGAGTATTTGACCACCATGATGCGAGGCGACGGCGTCAGTCGGTTCTATTGTAGCGAAGCGCCGCGCCGCCGCGCAAATTCGACAAAATATCGCAGGCTGCCCGGATTACTCATTGCATCAAGATTCACGATTTTTTCCAGCGGCATGCCGAGCAATAATTTTTTTGATCGGCAACTTCATTTTCTTACCGCCCAAGGTGCGCGGAAGCATATGCGATGCGTTCACCATCAAGAGCGCCGAAGACGCGGCCAACCGCAATTTCTATTGCACGATGCCGGGCGCGCCGCCTTCCTGGCTATCCTCGGGCATCGGCTTCATGCAACTGTACAAGGCGAAATTCGGCGGCCCCGGATCATATTCGCCGGTTTTATGTTTCGAAATTTATGCGTCTCAGCCCTAGGGTGAAGCGGGGAATTCCGGTCCTAGCATAGGGCGGTATTGCCGCCCGCCCGCTGAACAGTACAGGCTTGCAAGCCTGTGCGCCTCCTGCAAGGGCATTGAGCGACGCAGGGCCGAGATTGGTTGCTTTTGGCAATCTTAATTTTTAGAGGCTCCCTATTGTCCTCGGTCGCCTATGTTCTCTCACGCCACTGAAAATGATTTTCCCCCTGCTGCGCGAACTGATTCGCGACGGTGCGCTGGCCGGCAGTTTCGATGCCGCTCTGGCGCAGGACGCGCCGGAAACAGCATTGTTCTTCAATAACCTGCAACGCGTGATTGCCAATCATATCTGGCGCCGTCCCGGACAAAACGGCTCGCACACCGATGTGGCTGCGCATATCCTGATGTACCACTCGCTCTACAGCGAAGAAGCGGCCGGCTTCGTCGCGGTGCGCCGCATCGGCAAACTCGGCTATGAACTATGGATGACCGCGCTATCGCCATCGCTGCGCAAGCTTGGCATCGGGCAAAAAATGCTGAAAGAATTTCTCTCGACATCTCTTGGCCTCGAAACCACGATCGCGCAATGCGACCGCAACGCGAGCGGCGCCAGCCCATGTGCCGCCGGTTTGCAAAGGCTGGGATTCATGGTGGTTCGCGTCGGCAAATACTCGACCTGGCTGGCCAGTCCGACACTATCGGCAGAAGTAATCAAATGGATCCAGACCGCGCCGTTCAGTTCGCATTATTGAGCGACGGCAAAAGCTGCAGCGGGCTGCGTGCCGCTTTTTGAGACAAAGGCCTTGCGTGCCTACACCGCAGGCACGTTGCGGTCCCCCATCATGTACAAGACCAGCGCAATTCCAAGACTCGCCACGGCGATCGCGTCGGCCAGTACCACCCGGCCGATCGCCGCGTTATAGCCGCCCACCGACCACGCCAGCAACAGAAACGAACCCGCGCTCACAATGCCCGCGGCAAACGCAAGCGGCTGCAGCGCGGGACTGAATACCGCAAACAGCAGGAACAGGCCGAGCAAGCCGAACAGCACCGCGCGGTGGCGCATCATGATCAGCAGGTTGGGTTCCTGAAACGGCAGGCCGTACAGCGCCGCCAAGCGATCGGCACCGAGCACCCCGGCCAGCGGCATCAGATGAATAATTGCGGCCACGGCCAGCAGAGCGGAGATTGCCTTGTTCATGATGCTTCCCTTTCAAATCAACATCAACATCACGATCCGCGCAGCGATCACCCAGCACACCGCCATCCCCGACAGATACAGCAACGCGCGCCAAGGCTGCAAACCTCTCAAATAAACCGCCGTATGCGCGTAGCGCAGCACCACATATGTCGCAAACAACGTACGTGCCGATTCCAGCGATGCGCCCAGCAACACATAAGTCAAGGCCAGCGCCAGAAACAGCGGCAGATTTTCCACGTCATTGCGCCAGACATTGGCGCAGCGCTGCACAAAAGGCGCTTCCGCGGCAACCGCCCGCTTGCGCATCAAAGCCGCGTCTTCCGGAATCAGGAATGTTCCGGCCATGACTCGACTGACAACCTGGATCACGCTGGTCAGCGTGGTCTTGAAGAACAGTGCAACCAATGCCAGGGCAAAGGCCGGCAAAGCAGGATAAGCATGCATCAGGATCTCCTCAAATGTCGAATGCAGTCGCTACGCCGCGATCCAGCCAGCGCAACTTTTCCGGGCGGCCGGCACGCTTGAAGGCCGCTTGCACGTCGGCCGGCGTCTCGCTGAAATGCTTCCAACCGTCGTAGTGTATCGGCACGATCGCGCGCGGCTGCAGCCAGTCATCCACCTTCAGCGCAGCTTGCGCACTCAGGCTGACCTTGATCGGCCCAAGCGCCTTGAAGCGCGCCGCGCCCAAATGGAACAGCCCCAGTCCGAGGCGCGGAAAGCGCTTTCCGATCTCGCGCACGCCGCCGAAAGCCACCGTGTCGCCGCTGATGTAGAGCGCACCGTGCTCCTGCCCTGCCCATTCCAGGACGAAGCCGATCACCTTGCCGAATACCCTGATCTGCTCGGGGAACAGCCAGCCCGGCGCGTGCCGGGCCGGCACCGCGGTGATGCGCAATTGTTCGCCGCCAGCCGCGTGCAGGACATGGCTGTCCCAGTTTTCCAGCCCGACGAATTCAGTCGCGCTATCGCCGGGCCGGTAGTGTCGCAAGCGCTTGGCCGACGGTACGGTCGTCAGCGTCTTTGGCGTGGAGTAGAGCAAGGCGCGCCCGGCATCGTCGAGGTTGTCGCGGTGCTGGGCATGGCTGAGCAGCACCGCATCAACCGGGCCGATCTGCTGCGCCAGCTTCTCCGGATCGTGCAAGCCGAGGGTTTTCTCCAGCGTATAGGAAGGAAATTTATATACCCGTCCCGGCGCATCCAGCACCGGATCGGTCAGCAATCGAAACGGCCCGATGTCGAGCCGGACCATCGCCGTGTCGTAATGGGTAATTTTCAGCTTCATGATAAGACTGCCCGCTTGGTGATTGACAGGCTTGATTATGCAAGGGCATACTTCAGGCAACCATTGGCTAAATCGACATACTTATGACTTAATCCGCCAAATGACAAAATCGCCCAAAACCATCCGCATCGGCGTGCTGGTCTATCCCGGTTGCCTGCGCAGCAGCGCTGTCGTGCCGATCGACGTCTTCAACATCGCCAACACGATTGCGCAACAGCGTCCGGCGGCACAGCGCGTACACATCCAGGGCATGTGGGTCGATGCCCGCGAACAGCGCACGATCACCATCGACGGCTTGAGTTTTCAGACGCGCGCCGTCGCCGGCGAAAAACTCGATGCCCTGATGGTGCCAGGCGTCAATCATCAAACCCCTTACGACCTGGCGCACATGCTCGACCAATTGGAGCCGGAACAGGAGGCGCTGCGCTGCTTCGCGCGCAATGGCCGGTTGCTTGTTTCGAGCTGTTCCAGCACCTGCCTGGTGGCGCAATCCGGATTGCTGGATGGACGGCGCGCAACGACCAGCTGGTGGCTCAGCGCCTATTTCCGGAAGCGCTTTCCTGAAGTACACCTCGAAGGCGAAGAACTGGTAGTGCAGGACGGCAGCTTTGTTTCTTCCGGCGGCGTCACATCCTACCTCGACCTCGCGCTATGGCTGGTCGGCCATTTCGGCGGCGACGAATTGCGGCAGATCACGGCCAAGGTGCTGGTGGCGGATGGCAATCGCACCAGCCAGGCTCCTTTCATCGCCAGCGCGATGATCCAGGGCGAAGGCCACGCAGTCATCGAACGCGCACGGCGCTGGCTCAATGAGCGGATGGACAAGCCCTGGGCCATGGCCGAGCTGGCCGAGTATTGCCACACCAGTCCGCGCACGCTGCTGCGGCGCTTCCAGGAATCGGAAGGCCTGAGCCCGATCCAGTACGCCCAGCGATTGCGGGTGGAACGGGCCAAGGCGCTGCTGGAATCGACCCGGCTGTCGCTGGAGGACATTACCAGCCGCTGCGGTTACGAGGATGTGTCGACCTTCAGCAAAGTGTTCAAGCGCTGGGCCCAGGTGACCCCACGGGAGTATCGGGGCAGGTTCGGGTTACGGGTTTAAAGCGTTTGGTTATTAGTCGATGGCGGTGAGCCCGCTGGACCGGCGCATCCTTTATGCCGGACCGCGTAACCCCTGGGTAAATGCCGAGCATGCGGTATGGTGCCGTGAAAACGGCGGGGAGTTTTTTCTGGACCCTCGCAAAGGACATGTCGTTCCAATTATCTCCAAGCCATCCGTCGCCTGTTCTTCAACCTTCCTGCCCGCACCTCCCTTTCGGCCCGGCGACGGTAAAATCAATCGGCCTCTCCGACTGCGGCCGTTCCCCTCCATCTCGATAGACGTCCCGAATACGCACCCAATCCGCCTCGGCGCCACTGCGCAACATCGCGCACCGAACCAGGCGCACTTCCTTGGTAACGTAATCGATGCATGCCATCCCCAGCGGCACCCCGGCCGTCAAGGCGATGCGATAGAAACCGCTGCACCACTTGTCGCTGCACTTGTGCGTCCCCTCTCGGGCGCCACCACCAGCCAACATCCCGCTCGCTTGATTTATTTGTTTCGGCGCATCGAAAAAATGCTCATCGGGATTGTGCATAAACTAAACTTGCACGGTTATTCCAATAAAATGATCGGACCGCCACCAGGGAGTGTCTTCAATGCCAACGCAACCCGACCTCGCCAGCCCCGAGACAAGCATTCTCAACGCCGCGCTGGAATCCTTGCGGGCTTTTGGTGTCGCGGTCGAACTGAGCACCGCCCCCCTGCAGGAAACCCACGTGCGCCTGCAGTACGGCGACAAGAGCGTCACCGGCCCGGTCCTGATCAAACGCAGCGTCACCCCGGCCAACCTCGGCATGGTGGCGCAGCAATGGGCACAGTTGGACGAACCCTTGCTGGTGACCGACTACGTGACCGCGCCGGTGGCCGAGCGCCTGCGCGAGCTGAAAATCGAATTCGCCGACACGCTCGGCAACGTCTACATCCACACCCCGCCGCTGCTGATCTGGGTCACCGGCCGCAAGCCGGAACAAAAGCCACAGGAAGAACGCGCCGCACGCATCTTCCAGCCGGGAGGTCTGAAAATGCTATTTGCCCTGCTGGCCAAGCCGGCACTGGTGAATGCTTCTTACCGCGATATCGCCAAGGCGTCCGATGTGGCGCTAGGGACGGTGGCATGGGTGATGAACGATTTGAAGGAAACCGGATTCCTGAAGGATGGCGGTGTGGGTATGCGCACCCTGAGCCAGCGGCGCGAGTTGCTGGATCAATGGGTCTTGGGCTATGCCCGCTTGCTGCGTCCGAAGTTCTTCGTGGGGCGGTTCCGCTCGCCGGCGCCGGATGCATGGCAGGACGCGCGCCCGCCGGTGCCGGGCGCGCAATGGGGCGGCGAAAGCGCGGCGGCGAAATTGAGCGCGCCGCTCAAGGCTGGTTTGACGACGGTGTATCTGCCTGCGGGCGCGTCGTCCGAAGGCGATTTGATCAAGGCGTTTCGCTTGGTAAAGGACCATGCGGGCGAGGTCGAGATCCGGCAAAAATTTTGGTGCTTTGAACTGGCGGAACATACCGATGTGGTGCCGCCCTTGCTGGCGTATGCGGATTTGCTGGCCACGGCGGAGACGCGCAATATCGAGTGCGCGCGTGTGCTGTACGAGGGTTATCTGGGACGGTTTGTTGGTGTGGATTGAGCGAGTCCGCGCAGGCGAGTTCTTTCGGCGCTGATTAAGGGCAGCTTCAGACTGTTACCTGACGTTCGACATCAGAGCGTGACAGTCAACACCCGCCCCCTTGCTGCCAGTCACGCTTTCGAAAAGCAGACGTTCAACGTTGAGTTCACAGGCCCGCTCGCGGGTCGTCGTGGAACGGCAAGTTAGAACTTGAGGCTTCTCCCCTAATCAGCCATGCCGTAACTCCAGCTAACTTCAACCAGTTTATTGGCTTCGAACTGGAAAAATACATCGCTAAGTGCCTCGCCACCCATTTGGTAAAGGATAGAATTGGAACTGATTGCAGTTGGCGGACCGAGTGCAGCTTGAATCTGCGCCATCGACTGACCAAGCCGTATACCAAACGGCAGTACAAAACCCTTTGACCTAGTTGAAATTCCCCGCAAGACCCTCTTACCGCTACGCTGTCGTTCGAAACTAGCATGGAAGGTCTTGAAGGTCGCCTCATGCATCTCGACCTTAGGTCCTGCCTCATAAAGGCTCTCCACCGATACCCGATCTTTAATCGGATTCACTTTTTTATACCTATCGAAGTACCAGTCCGCGTATTCAAAGAGCTTTTGTGCCATCACCTTGGCTTTGGTCTCATCGCATACGGACGTCACCAACAAAGGATCCTCTCGTGGTTCATTAGCCCGCACTGGACCGGCAAGCATCATGAACGCTACCGTTGCCAATAGGATTAAGAGCCTGTTTGAAAATGAAAATTTACTCGAACAACCGCTTGAGTAGCAGGTC
>CBIHON010000071.1:0-16434 GCA_966211965.1 uncultured Burkholderiales bacterium
GTGATTAGACTTGTTCGGACTTCAATAAAATCTCATTTTCAAACAGGCTGTCAGAAGCATAGAGTTTGCGTTATGCTGTAACAAGACAAGCATTTATCCTGGTATATAAATCACCATTCAAATCACCATTCAAATCGCCATTCAGATTACGGATCAGCATGCACAAGAAGCTCGGAGAATTCATTCGCGCGCACCGCGAGCGCATCAAGCCGGAGGAGCTAGGCTTTCCCAAAGGCGGGCGGCGGCGTACCCCCGGACTGCGGCGCGAGGAGCTGGCGCAGATGTGCGACGTCAGTTCCACCTGGCTGACATGGTTGGAGCAAGGCCGTGACATTGCGCCGTCCGCCAGGACGCTTGCCAAGCTGGCAGACGTCATGCGCCTAACGCCTGCAGAACGAGCTTACCTGTTTCAGCTTTCAGAACGGCTGGACCCGCAGATCAAGGAATCCGGCACGGCCGCGGACGAGGAGTTTGCGTCGCTGGTAAACGCGATCAAAACACCGGCCTATATCCTTGACCGGCAATGGGATGCAATTGCCTGGAACCGGCCGGCGCGTGAATTGCTGGCCCCTTGGCTGCATGGCAAACCCGGTAAATCGCCCAGGCCGAATTTGCTCCGCTTCATGTTTCTGGAACCCGATTCTCGTCTGCTTACGGTGGATTGGGCGCAGCGCACGGCCCGTCTTGTCGCGGAATTCCGCGCCGACTGCGGGAAGTACGTCGACTTGCCTCCCATCTCGAATCTCGTCAGCGAACTCTCGCACTCAAGTGAGGAATTCCGCAAACTGTGGAAGAAACAGGACGTGGTAAATCGGGAGGGCGGGCAGCGCCGCTTCCAACATCCCGAGCGCGGTGAAGTGATGTTCGAGCAGATCACGCTCCATCCCGCGACGCGGCGGGACTTGAAGCTGGTTGTGCTGCTGCCTGCTGTGCCTTAACTCGGTTTTATACACCTGGAGACTTTTTTCCATGAGCCGCAAAATCTACCTCCGCCAACCCACACTTGCCGACCAGGGCGCTTTTCTCTCGGCAGCTCGCAAAAGCCGTGCGTTGCATCATCCCTGGACAAGCGCACCCGATACGCCGGAACAGTTCGACGCCTTTGTCGAGCGCATGTCCATGCCTGCGAATCTTTGCTTCCTGGTGTGTACGCATGACAGCGATGAAATTGCCGGCGTCATCAATCTCACCAATATCGTGATGGGTGTGTTTCGCAGCGCTTATCTCGGCTATTACGCATTCGCCGGATTCGAGCGCCAAGGTTTGATGCGGGAAGGTCTCAAAGCGGTAACGCGGCACGCGTTCTCCACCTGCAAGCTTCATCGCCTGGAGGCAAATATTCAACCCGACAATACGGCATCGATTGCTCTCGTTCGCGCTTGCGGATTCGTCAAGGAAGGCTATTCACCGCGTTATCTCAAGATCGGCGGGAAATGGCGCGATCATGAGCGCTGGGCGATCCTCGCTTCCTGACACTGAAGCAGGATGAATCAACAAGAGAAATAAAGTTAACTATCATGAACACAGAGATCATTCCACTCGCCGAATCGCACTTCAATGGATTGCGCCGCGCACTCGACATCGTGGTTCGCGAAAAGCGATATCTCGCATTTTTGCAGGCGCCGCAGGAAGAAGATGCTTTCGCTTTTTGAATCGCCGTGCCTTCCACGTCGACGGCGAGTTTTACGATACCTGTTCCATGCGCTATTGCGTTGACACGTTTGCGACATTCACTTCGGCATCGCCGCCGCAGTAGCCGTCCGCTCCGCGCCATAAGTCTTCACCAGATAGTCCACCATCGCCGGAATCTCTTCATCGGCGAATTGCGCGCCGAACGGTTTCTTCATTTTTTTCACCGTCGCTTCCCAGTAGCTGCGCGTGGATGAGGAGGGTTGCGACTGCACATAATGGGCTGAATGGCAGAGCAGGCAGTTTTTTTGCACCAGTTCGAACCCGGGCAGGTCGCTGTTGCGGTAGGCCGCGGTTTCAGGCGGCATGCTCACATCAAGTGCAAGCGCAGGCGAGACGATCGACGTGACGCCAATGCTCAACAGCGCGCCGCGTAATGTTTGTCTGAATCCGAATGTCATTTCGCTCTCCTTACACAGCCAGGACGTGTGTCGTTTCGACCACGTTGCGCATATAACCGGCCGGGTTCCACGCTGCCGTCAGCGGCTGGCTTTGCCCGATCCGGTTGATTGCCCGCACCTTCAATTCGTGCATGCCTTTTCGTGCCGGTTTGAACGCAGCAGTCCATTCCCGGAAAGAGTAGCGTCCGAGATCCTTGCCGAGCCGTGCGCTTTGCCATGTCCGGCCTCCGTCGGAAGAAAACGCGACTTCGGCAATGCCCTGGCCGCCATCGAATGCGATGCCGCGCACGGTCGTTTCACGTCCCGCTTTCACTTTCGCACCCTCGGGCAGGCTGGTGATAAAGGAACGCACATTGAAGCGATTGATCGGGATGGTTTTCGCCGGGGCCGTGCCGGGCTCGACGCAGGCGCAAGGATTGTCGGGAATACGATAGGCCGGGTTCATCCAGAAGCCGTCGAAGGCCTTGTCCAGCACCTGGATCTCGGACAGGTGTTTGACCCAGTAGGTGCCGTAATAGCCGGGCACGACCACGCGCAAGGGGTAACCGTTCAGCAGCGGCAAATCTTCGCCGTTCATAGCCCAGGCCAGCATCACTTCCCCATCCGCGGCGTGATCGATGGGCAGCGCCTTGACGAAGTCAGGACCATTGCCAAGCGGCGGCCGGTCGAGTCCGTTGAAGGATACGTGCACGGCGCCGGCTTTCAGGCCGGCCTTTTCCAGTACTTTTTTCAATGGAACGCCGGTCCAGCGCGCATTGCCCATCGCACCGTTCGATAATTGTCCACCGTTGACGCGCGGGGTGAAGTGGCCACGGCTGTTGCCTGAACATTGGTTGACTGCGACGATCTCGGCCGGGCTGCCGAGCTGTTTGAGTTCGTCCAGCGTCAGTTCGAGCGGATTGTTCACGTTGCCTCCGATGCGCAGGCGATAGGTCTGCGGATCGATCGAAGTCGGGATCGCGCTCCAGTGGTAGCGCACGAAGAATGCATCGTTCGGCGTGATGAGGCCGTCATTGAAAATGGCGAACGGCGTTTCGAGTTGCGGCGGCCGGCTGGTCAATACGATCAGCGGACGCTTTTGCGGAAAGGCGATCAGTTCGCGCTCGCCGTTTTCGAACGGCAGGCTAAGTTTGCCCGTCGTTGCGGAGAAGGCGCTCAATGCCGTGCCGCCCAGCAGCGAAGCGGTTCCCAGCATGCTTGCCTGATGTAAAAATTTGCGCCTTGAAATGGATGCCGAAAGGGCTTCATTGAATTTTTTTACCACGCTTATCTCCTTCTGATCTGGTGCTTTGCGTGAAGACCGCAGGCAGGACGAGTTGGTACGACAGCGTTGGGCGTCCGCAGTTGCGGAAAGAAGAAAAGCGGTTTTCTCTCGGCACATCTGGATTGCCTGGGGCTGGAATTTGTTTCTCGATGCGTAGAGGAAGTCTGAGGTGCCTGGAAATTATTTCCAGGAGAATCCAGAAGAATTGCAGACATGTGCTCAGAGAATGCTTATTCATGCATGGCAGGCAACCTGTTCCCGGAGACGCCGAACCATCCCGGAATAGGCAACTCAAACTAGCCGGTGAGGCGAGACCGGACAGCGCAACCGGGTATGCTGTGGTTTCTGCCTTGAAGCCGATTGACGGCGGATCAATTCGACAGGAGTTCCCATGCGCATGACCAAACTTCCCTCCGGCGAATCGGTGCCGGTGCTTGGCCTGGGTACCTGGAATATGGGTGACAGACCGGCAAAGAAACAGGATGAAATTGCATCGATATGTCTCGCTCTGGATCTGCGCATGTCGGTGATCGACACTGCTGAAATGTACGGCGACGGTGCCGCCGAAGAACTGGTCGGCCAGGCGATTGCAGGACGGCGCGAGGACGCTTTCCTGGTCACCAAGGTATTGCCGCAGCATGCATCGCAAGAGGGCGTCATTGCGGCTTGCGAAGGCAGCCTGCGCCGCCTTGGCACGGACCGCATCGACCTTTACTTGTTGCATTGGCGCGGCACGGTGCCGTTGGAACAAACGCTGGCAGGATTCGACCGACTGCTGCGCGCCGGAAAGATCCGTTACTGGGGTGTCAGCAATTTCGACCTTGCCGACATGAATGAACTCAGCGGGCTGACCAATGGCACCGGCGTTGCCGCCGACCAGGTGCTGTATAACCTGACACGACGCGGGATCGAGTATGACTTGCTGCCATGGTGCGGCGAACGCAATGTTCCCGTCATGGCGTATTCGCCGATCGAACAGGGCCGCTTGCTGTCCCATCCAGGACTCAAACGCATTGCTGCCGGCCATGCCATGACGCCGGCGCAGCTCGCGCTGACTTGGGTGCTGCGGCGTGACGGCATCATCGTCATCCCGAAAGCGGGGGCGCCGGCCCACGTCAAGGAAAATCGCGCCGCGCTCGATATGGCGCTTTCGGATGCCGAACTCGCCGAGTTGGATCGGCTATTTCCGGCCCCGCGCAGGAAACGTTCGCTGGAAGTGCTATGAGAAGCGGTTGCAGGTTCTTACGACCGCTGTAACGACCGAAGCAACGCCAACCCCTCATCCCAATTTCCCAAATTGCTGGCGGCGTTGATATGCCCGGCAGCGCCGATGTCAATGAACTTGCTGCCCCAGCCGTCCGCACACCGGCGCGCATATTCCGGCGGCCCAAACGGATCGTTCCGGCTGGAGACGACGATGCTCTTGAACGGTAAAGGCCGCAACGCAAGAGGCGTAAAGCCCGTCGCTTCGAGAGGAAAATTCGGACCAAGCGGATCGGGAACGGATACCAAAAGAGCGGCGGATACTTTCGCCGTTTGCCCGCGCAATGCCCATTCGACCACCGGCAGGCAACCCAGACTATGCGCAACGAGAACCACCCGGCCTTCGGTGGATAGGACGGTGCGCTCGATTGCTTCGATCCACGATGCACACACCGGCCGGTCCCAATCGTCCACTTGTATGCGTTGAAATGCGGGATGTGCCGCTTCCCATCGCGTTTGCCAATGCGTAGTTCCCGAGTTGTTGATCCCTGGCATGATCAGTACAGTTTCCACAGTTTCCATTTGTGTTTCTCTCCCGAATCAAGATTGTCGATGCAGGTAGTGTATTGATCGGCACCCCGGCTGAACAGAGGGAAGCATTTGATTTGACGGTAAGATTGCTTCAATTCATGGATTTTTGTGAGGCATGACTTATGAAACCAAAGTTTGAGGCAGATCGCATCGATTGGAAGATTCTGGACCTGTTGCAACGCAATGCCAGGATGACGAATACGGAAATTGGAAAAATTGTCGGCTTGTCGCAACCGGCGGTGACGGCACGAATCCGCGTGTTGGAAGAGGCAGGGGTGATTGAGGCCTACTCGGCTCGCATCAACCCGCGGGCGATAGGCCAGGAGATCACGGCGATCATCCGTCTGAAGACGACGCACGAGAAAATAGGCCAGTGCTTGAAAGCCTTCGATCACACTCCCGAGATATTGGAGGCGCATCGTATTACTGGAGAGGACTGCTTTATCGTCAAGGTAACGGTTGCCCACATGCCTAAATTGGAAGCAGTGATCGACGCCTTGGCAAAATTCGGCTCAGTCACGACTTCTCTCGTCCTGGCTTCATACAAGCCGAAGCCCTTGGTTGCGCCGGCTTCGCACGAGGAATAAGGGCGGAATATCCACTGTGCACGTTACTTCTTGAGCAGACAAAACCCAGCGATATCTCAGGGGAAATACCGGGCCGCATCGACGAAAAGAATCAGACGAACCAGCCGCAAAACGGGGCTCGATAGAGGCACCGTTGCAGCGCGCTCGTGTCAAATCATGTATCGATAGATGGCGATGCTATCGAGGGCTATTGGCAACGTCGCCTTACCGACTCAGGAGGCATCATGGGATTATTCGACGCAATAGTAGGTCAGGTTGGCGACATGCTGTCCGGTGCGGGCGGCCAGCAAGGCGGTTTGATGGGGGCGCTCGCGGCACTGATCAATAATCCGGAAACCGGCGGCATTCCTGGATTGATCGAGCGCTTCAAGGAAAAAGGGATGGGCGACATCATTGCTTCATGGATCGGTACAGGAGAGAAACTGCCGATATCCGGCGAACAGGTGCAGTCAGTGTTCGGCAGCGAACAGGTGCAGGCCATCGCGCAAAAACTGGGCATGTCCTCCAGCGAAACATCGGACGGCTTGGCGAGCCTGTTGCCTCAGGTGATCGATAAGCTGACGCCGGGCGGACAAGTGCCGGAGGGCGGCATGTTGGAGAAGGGGCTGGCCATACTGCAAGGTTTCGGCAAACACTCCTGATCCGGTTTTCTTAACGGGTGCCCGAGCCGGAATGCTGATTTGGGATGCCACGAACGGGCCCGTTATGCAGGCAATACTTCCTTCGCCTGCAAGTCCGCATGGTAAGACGAACGCACCATCGGTCCCGATGCGACGTGAGTGAACCCCATCTTTTCTCCAGTGAGGCGCAAGGCGTCGAATTCGGCCGGGGTTACATAGCGCTGCACCGGCAGATGATGTGCGCTCGGCTGCAAATACTGGCCGAGCGTCAGCATGTTGATGCCGTATGCGCGCATGTCGCGCATCACCGCTTCCACTTCCTCGTTCGTTTCGCCCAGGCCCAGCATCAGCCCGGACTTGGTCGGTACCTGCGGATGGGCCTGCTTGAAGCGCTGCAGCAGTTCGAGCGAATTGATGTAATCGGCCCCGGGGCGGGCTTGGCGGTACAGGCGCGGGATGGTTTCGAGGTTATGGTTGAACACGTCCGGCGGCGCCTGCGCGAGGATCTTCAGCGCGATATCGACGCGGCCGCGGAAATCGGGCGTCAGGGTTTCGATCGTGATGCCGGGATTGTGCCTGCGGGTTTCTTCGATGCAGGCGACGAAATGCGCCGCGCCGCCGTCGCGCAAGTCGTCGCGATCGACCGAGGTGATCACCACGTAGCGCAGGCCCATCGCCTTGATCGTGTTGGCGAGGTTCTTCGGCTCGTCGGCATCGAGCGGGTTGGGGCGGCCGTGGCCGACGTCGCAGAATGGGCAGCGCCGGGTGCAGATGTCGCCCATGATCATGAAGGTCGCGGTGCCGCTCTTGAAACATTCGCCGATGTTGGGGCAGTTTGCTTCTTCGCATACCGTGTGCAGCTTGTTTTCGCGGAGAATCGATTTCAGGCGCAGCACTTCCTTGGTGCCGGTGAATTCGGCACGGATCCAGCTTGGCTTGCGCAGGTATTGCGACGGTTCGGTCGGCACGATCTTGATCGGGATGCGCGCCATTTTCTCTGCTCCGCGCAGTTTTTCGCCGGCTACCGCGCGCTGTGGTGCGGCCCGTTCCGTGCTCGATTTTTGTTCGCTCATGCGATTCTCCAGGATTCCAGGATGCCTATTGTAGCCAGGGGGGGGGAGGAGCGGGCCATGCCCGCGACAGCGCACTGATAGCGGCAGGGCGCGCTCCTACTGGTGACTCTTAGCCCCGATAGTAGCGCTGCGGCACGAAAGGCGTTTTGGCCACTTCGACCGCGACCGGCTTGCCGCGCACGATGGCGTGCAGCGCGGTGCCGATCTTGGCGTGCTCGAGGTCGACATAACCCATTGCAACCGGAGCGGACAGGGTAGGGCCGAAGCCGCCGCTGGTGACCTTGCCGATGACCTTGCCGGCGGCATCGACCAGTTCCGCGCCTTCGCGCACCGGCATCTTGTCTTTCACCAGCAGGCCGACGCGTTTCTTCGCGACGCCTTCGGCCAGTTGCTTCAGGATGATGTCGGCGCCGGGATAGCCGCCGGGACGCGCACCGTCGGCGCGGCGAGCCTTGGACAAGGCCCAGGCCAGGCTGGCCTCGACCGGCGTGATGCCGGCGTCCATGTCGTGGCCGTACAGGCAGAGGCCGGCTTCCAGCCGCAGCGAATCGCGTGCGCCGAGGCCGATTGGCGCGACCTCGGGTTGGGCCAGCAACAGCCGCGCCAGTTCTTCCGCCTTGCCGTTGGGTACCGAGATTTCAAAGCCGTCTTCGCCGGTGTAGCCGGAGCGGCTGATGAAGCATTGCGCGCCGGCCAAGGTGGCTTTGCCGGTGTCCATGAAAACCATCTTCGCGGTCTCGGGAGCGAGGCGCGCCATCACTGCGCCGGCAGCCGGACCCTGCAGCGCCAGCAGCGCGCGGTCGCTCAGTTCTTCGACGGTGCAACGGTCGGAAATGTGCTTGCGCATGTGGGCGATGTCCTGCTGCTTGCAGGCGGCGTTGACCACGACGAACAAATGATCGCCGCCGTTCGATACCATCAGGTCGTCCAGGATGCCGCCTTGCTCATTGGTGAACAGCGCGTAGCGCTGGCAGTTGAGCTTGAGGTCGATGACGTCGATCGGCACCAGGGTTTCCAGTGCGGCGGCTGCGTCGGGTCCGGACAGGCGCACCTGGCCCATGTGCGAGACGTCGAACAGGCCGGCCTGGGCGCGGGTGTGGTTGTGTTCCTTCAACACGCCCATCGGATATTGCACCGGCATTTCGTAGCCGGCGAAGGGGACCATGCGGGCGCCGAGTTCGAGGTGCAGGTTGTAGAGCGGGGTGCGGCTGAGGGTTTGTGCGGTGGTGTCCATTGACGCGTTTTCCTTTATGTATTTCTGACAGTGCGTAGGATGGGTGGAGCGGTCTTTTGCGTAACCCATCAGCTTTGCGGCCATGATGGTTGCGACCATGATGGGTTACGCAAAAAGCCGCTCCACCCTTCTACGAATAACAATTTTGCAGATACTCGCGCATCAGCATTCGATCACGTTCACAGCAAGTCCGCCGCGCGCGGTTTCCTTGTATTTGATCTTCATATCGGCCCCGGTTTCGCGCATGGTCTTGATCACCTTGTCGAGCGACACATAATGATGTCCGTTGCCGCGCAAAGCCATGCGCGAAGCATTGATCGCCTTGATCGATCCCATCGCGTTGCGCTCGATGCAGGGCACTTGCACCAGCCCGCCGATCGGATCGCAGGTCAGGCCGAGATTGTGCTCCATGCCGATTTCAGCGGCGTTTTCCACTTGCTCGACGGTCCCGCCCATCACTTCGGCCAGCGCGCCGGCAGCCATCGAGCAGGCCACGCCGACTTCCCCCTGGCAGCCGACTTCGGCGCCGGAGATCGATGCGTTTTCCTTGTACAGGATGCCGATCGCCGCGGCGGTCAGCAGGAAGCGGATCACACCGTCTTCGTTCGCACCCGGCGCAAAGCGATGATAGTAGTGCAGCACCGCCGGAATGATGCCTGCCGCGCCATTGGTCGGCGCCGTCACGACCCGGCCGCCGGCGGCGTTTTCTTCGTTGACCGCCAGCGCGTACAGGTTGACCCAGTCGAGCGTGGTCAGCGGGTCGCGCAGGCTGACCTCCGGCTGGCTGGACAACTTGCGGTACAACTCTGCGGCACGGCGCTTGACCTTCAAGCCGCCGGGCAGGATGCCTTCGTTTTCGCAGCCGTGCCTGACGCAGTCCTGCATCACTTGCCAGATCTTCAAAAGGCCGCTGCGGGTTTCTTCTTCGGTACGCCAGGCTTTTTCATTTTCCAGCATGAGCTGGCTGACCGAGAGGCTGTGCTCCTTGCACAGCCGGACCAGATCGTCGGCGCTTTTGAACGGATACCGCAGCCGGGTCGTATCGGGCACGATGCGATCGATACCGGCTGCTTCCTCGTTGACTACGAAACCGCCGCCGACCGAGTAATACACCTTGCTCTTGAGTTCGGTGCCGTCCGCCGCATAGGCGGTGAAACGCATGCCGTTCGGATGGAAGGGCAGCGATTGCCGCTTGTAGAGCAAGAGGTGCTCGCTTTCGATGAAGCGGATTTTTTTCTGGCCGAGCAGGTCGATGCGGCTTTCGCTTCTGATCGTGGACAAGGTGGCTTCCACTGTCGCCGTATCGACTAGGTCGGGCGCTTCGCCTTGCAAGCCGAGCAGGACGGCCTTGTCGCTGCCGTGGCCCTTGCCGGTCGCGCCCAGCGAGCCGTACAGCTCGGCTTTGACGGATTCGGTTTGCGCGAGCAGGCCGTTGTCCTTGAGGCCGGTTGCAAACAACAAAGCTGCGCGCATCGGGCCCACGGTATGAGAGCTGGATGGGCCGATGCCGATCTTGAACAATTCGAAAACGCTGATGGCCATGTCGTCTGTCTTCTCAAGGATTTATTTGCCGTACACCGGAAACTCGGCGCACAGTTTCGAGACTTGCCCGCGCACCCGCTCGATCACGTTCGCATTGTTCACATCGTCCAGGATGTCGCAGATCCAGCCGGTCAATTCGCGCGCCTGCGCTTCCTTGAGTCCGCGGGTAGTGATGGCCGGCGACCCGATGCGGATGCCGCTGGTGACGAACGGCGACTGCGGATCGTTCGGCACCGCGTTCTTGTTGACCGTGATGTGCGCGGCGCCCAGGGCCGCATCGGCCGCCTTGCCGGTGATGCCCTTGTCGATCAAATCCACCAGGAACAAATGATCGTCGGTGCCGCCGGAGACGATGCGATAACCGCGCTGAACGAAGGTATCCGCCATCACGCGTGCATTCGTCAATACCTGTTGCTGATATTCCTTGAACTCGGGCTGCAGCGCCTCTTTGAGCGCCACCGCTTTGGCCGCGATCACGTGCATCAAAGGGCCGCCTTGCGTGCCGGGGAAAACCATGGAACGGATTTTCTTTTCGATGTCTTCGTTCGCGCGTCCCATGATCAGGCCGCCGCGCGGACCGCGCAAGGTCTTGTGCGTGGTGGTGGTGACGATGTCGGCAAAGGGTAGCGGGCTTGGGTAAAGGCCGGTCGCGACCAGGCCGGCCACGTGCGCCATGTCGACGAACAGATAGGCGCCTGCCTTGTCGGCGATGGCGCGGAAGCGCGGGAAGTCGAGTACGCGCGAGTAGGCCGAAAAGCCGGCGACGATCATGCGCGGCTTGTGCTCGAGCGCGAGCCGTTCGACTTCATCGTAGTCGATCGCATCCTGATCATTGAGGCCGTATTGGATCGCGTTGTAGAACTTGCCGGAAAAGCTGACCTTGGCGCCGTGCGTCAGGTGGCCGCCATGGGCCAGGCTCATGCCGAGGATGGTATCGCCCGGTTGCAGCAGAGCCATGTAGACCGCGGCGTTGGCTTGCGAGCCGGAGTGCGGCTGGACGTTGGCCCAGGCTGCTCCGAACAGTTGCATGGCGCGGTCGATGGCGAGCTGTTCGACCACGTCGACGAATTCGCAGCCGCCGTAGTAGCGTTTGCCGGGATAGCCTTCGGCGTACTTGTTGGTGAGCACCGTGCCTTGCGCTTGCATCACGCGCGGGCTGGTGTAGTTTTCGGAAGCGATCAGTTCGATGTGGTCTTCCTGGCGCTGGGTTTCGCCGGCGATGGCGGTCCAGAGTTCGTCGTCGTAGCCGGCGATTTGCATATTTTGGGTGAACATTTGTGCTCCTGGTTTTTTTGTGAGGTAGTTATGCTTCTGAATGTTCTGGTTCGAGCGCCTTGACTCATCCCCTTTCAAGGGGGAGGTTGGGAGGGGGATGAGTTTCCGTAGATAAGGAAAGTCGTTAAATCGCTACTGAAACCCATCTCCCCTTGCAGGGCGCACACGGGCTTGCAAGCCCGTGTCGTTTCGCAGGCGAATCGCATGCGATTCGAAACCCCTGCTACACCCCTAACCCTCCCCTTGAAGGGGAGGGGACTCCAAAGCATTGCGAAATTCTCGGAAAATTTAGACGGCCGGTAAAGAACTGGGACTCTTACAAAATCCTATAACCCTACTCATAATCCGAGACCGGCGGACAAGAACAAACCACATTCCGATCCCCATACACATTGTCAATCCGTCCTACCGGCGGCCAATACTTGTTGCCCTTCAGCGACGCAACCGGAAACACCGCCTGCTCACGCGTATAAGCCCGGTCCCACTCGCCCGCGATGCACATCGCGGTATGCGGTGCATTCCTCAACGCAGTCGCCTCCGCCGCAATTGCGCCGTTCTCCACCGCGCGGATCTCCTCGCGAATCGCAATCATTGCGTCGCAAAAACGGTCCAGCTCATCCTTCGCTTCGCTCTCGGTCGGCTCGATCATCAGCGTGCCCGGCACCGGGAAGGACATGGTCGGCGCATGGAAGCCGAAGTCCATCAAACGCTTCGCCACGTCATCGACCGTGATGCCGGTCTTGTCCTTCAACGGACGCAAATCGACGATGCACTCATGCGCGACGATGCCGTTCTTGCCCGCGTACAAAATCGGGTAATGCGGCGCCAGACGCTTGGCAATATAGTTGGCATTCAGGATCGCTACCTGGCTGGCCTGCTTCAGTCCTTGCCGCCCCATCAGCTTGATGTAGGTCCAGCTGATCGGCAAAATGCTGGCGCTGCCCCATGGCGCCGCGCATACCGGCGCGCTGTGGTTTTCCAGCATGCGATGGCCGGGCAGGAAAGGCGCCAGATGCGATTTCACGCCGATCGGGCCAACGCCCGGGCCGCCGCCGCCGTGCGGGATACAGAAGGTCTTGTGCAGGTTCAGGTGCGATACGTCGCCGCCGAACTTGCCCGGCGCGCACAGGCCTACCATCGCATTCATGTTGGCGCCGTCGATATACACCTGGCCGCCATGGTCATGAACGATCGCGCAGATTTCGCGGATCGCTTCTTCGAACACGCCGTGGGTCGACGGGTAGGTGATCATCAGCGCCGCCAGGTCGGTCGCGTGCTGCTCGGCCTTGGCCTTGAGATCAGCCACGTCGACGTTGCCGCGCTCGTCGCACTGGACCACCACCACTTGCATGCCGGCCATGTGCGCGGTTGCCGGATTGGTGCCATGGGCCGAGCTTGGAATCAGGCAGACGTTGCGTTGGCCTTCGCCGCGGCTCTGGTGATAGGCGCGGATCGCCAGCAGGCCGGCGTATTCGCCTTGCGAACCTGCGTTCGGCTGCAGCGACACCGCGTCGTAGCCGGTGCAGGCCACCAGCATCTGCTCCAGTTCTGTGATCAATTGCTGATAACCCTGGGCTTGTTCGATCGGTGCGAACGGATGGATGCCGCCGAATTCCTTCCAGGTGACCGGGATCATCTCGGTGGTGGCATTGAGTTTCATCGTGCAGGAACCGAGCGGGATCATGGTGCGGTCGAGCGCCAGGTCCTTGTCGGCCAGCGCGCGCAGGTAGCGCAGCATCTGGGTTTCCGAATGATGTGTGTTGAAGACCGGATGCGTCAGGATGGCCGAACTGCGGACCAGGCCGGCCGGGATCTTGTCGGCGAGGTCGCATGCGGCAAACGACGGAATCGCCTTGCCGGCGCCGGCAAAGATGGACCACAGGGTTTCCACGTCTTCGCTGGTAGTTGTCTCGTCGATCGAAATGCCGATGCTGCTGTCGTCGATCACGCGCAGGTTGATTTTCTGCGCGCGTGCCGCCGCATGTATCGCCTGGGTGCGGACGCCGGTGCGCACGGTGATGGTGTCGAAAAAGGCGGAAGTCGGCACTTCGATATCCAGCTTGCGCAAGCCCTCGGCCAGCGTAGCCGCCAGACGGTGCACGCGGCGCGCAATGGTCTTGAGGCCTTCCGGACCGTGGTACACCGCGTACATCGCAGCGATATTGGCCAGCAGGACTTGCGCGGTGCAGACGTTGCTGGTGGCTTTTTCGCGGCGAATATGCTGCTCGCGCGTTTGCAGCGCGAGGCGGTAAGCCTTGTTGCCGTAGCTGTCGATCGAAACGCCGACCACGCGGCCGGGCATCAGACGCTTGTTGGCGTCGCGCGTGGCGAAATACGCGGCGTGCGGGCCGCCGTAGCCGAGCGGCACGCCGAAGCGCTGCGCCGATCCGATGGCGACGTCGGCGCCGAATTCACCCGGCGGCGTCAGCAGCGTCAAGGCCAGCAGGTCGGCCGCGACTACCACCAGCGCCTGCTTGGCATGGGCCTTGGCGACGGTGCCGGCATAGTCATGGATCTCGCCGTCGAGCGCCGGATATTGCAGCAGCACGCCGAAGCAATCCAGTTGGTCGAGCGCAGTGCGATGGTCGCCGACCACGACTTCGATGCCGATCGGCACGGCGCGCGTGCGCACCACGTCGATGGTTTGCGGGAAGCAGTCTTGCGATACAAAAAAGGTTTTGCTCTTGCTCTTCGATACGCGCTGGCAAAAGGTCATCGCTTCGGCGGCGGCGGTTGCTTCGTCGAGCAGGGAGGCATTGGCGATCTCCAAACCGGTGAGGTCGCTGATCATGGTCTGGAAATTGAGCAAGGCTTCCAGGCGGCCTTGCGAGATTTCCGGTTGATAGGGGGTGTAGGCGGTGTACCAGGCCGGATTTTCCAGCAGGTTGCGCAGGATGACGGTCGGTGTGTGGGTGTTGTAGTAACCCATGCCGATATGGGTCTTGAAGACTTGATTCTTGTCGGCGATCTTGCGCAGTTCGGCCAGCACTTCCGCCTCGCTGCCGGCGTCGACGGTGTCGAGCGGCTCGTGCGAGAGGATGGCGGCGGGCACGATCGCCTCGGTCATCGCTTCCATCGATTCAAAGCCGAGCGTTGCGAGCATCGCCGTCTGGTCGGCCTGGTCGGGGCCGATATGTCTTTCGACGAAATCCGTATGCTGCTGCAAGTCCGCAAACGCAGCGCGTTCCTGAATCATGGTACTTCTCCTGGTAAAAATTTGATCAAAGCACCCTCCCTTTCAAAGGGAGGGTGGGGAGGGGATGGGTTGAGGCTGTTCATGCAGCAAGCCGTCTCGCCCTCGTCTTCCATCTTGCCGGCCTGCCGGGAGGAAGGGACATCAAGCGCAATCATGCGCCGCGGAGATTGAGTCCGTCGATCAATCCATGTCCGCGATGTAAGCCTGATAAGCCGCTTCATCCATGAAGGCGTTCAGCTCATCCGGGTTATTCACTTTCATCTTGAAGAACCAGCCTGCGCCCATCGGATCTTCGTTGACCTTGCCCGGTTCATCCGCCAGTTCCGCATTGACTTCAACGATCGTGCCTGCGGCCGGCATCAGGATTTCGCCGGCGGTCTTGACCGATTCAATGACGGCGGCTTCTTCGCCCTTGCCCATTTCCTTGCCGGCTTCCGGCAGTTGGATATACACCAGATCGCCCAGATGGCCTTGAGCAAAATCGGTAATGCCGACGGTCACGAGGCCGTCGTTTTCGCTACGCAGCCATTCGTGCTCCTGAGTGTATTTGGTTGTGCTCATTGATGCATCTCCTTGGTAAATAAATAATGTCGACTGAAGGCCAGCCTTTGCAACGCAGGCGTAAGAGTAGCCTGCCACCGGTAATTCAGTCTATTTTTTTGCGTGCGCAGCGGCAATTGGGTTACCGTGCCGAACGATTTTTTGGGATAGCGAATTTTAAAATGGTCAGGATTGTTTAGGTACTCAATTACTTGCATCGAATATTTATAGATGAACTGAATTTTCACCATTTCGTTTGAAAAAATAAAATTTATGAATATTTTTTTTATTTTTAAAAATTGCCTGTGAAACGGCTCCTGCCTGAGACTCTCCCGCATTTGATTCGGAAGTTATGCGCTGCCGGCATGACGCCATACAATTACGTCATTGGAAGTTTGCCATCTCCGGCTTTAGGATTGGCCAGCCAAATCTGCGTATGCGGCGCTTTCCTGCCGCCGATAAAAACAATCAAATGGATCGCCCGCCGGCATCGAACTTGTCAATCATGCGATCGAAAAAATCGACGACATGACGTAACAGAACGCGGCGCTGCTCCAGGAAGGCTCCGATCTGCATGCGCAAGGCCAGAGCCGCTCATCAGGACTGCCGGGATAGCTGTAAGCAGCCGGGCGACGAGAAGACGGGCGCCGCAGCCGATGCAAAATATCCCGCCTCACATCGCCAACGCCGCCGGAGAATGGGAAGAATTTTGAAGGGCATTTCCGAGGTCGAAAATGTTGGGAATTTTTTCTAATATTTACATACCCGACGTCGACATTTGAAAGCCCATTCTGGTGAAGTGTAACAGCCGATTTGGCAGTGGCTGTTACATTCCCTAGTGTCCTGTTTGGGCTCAACAGATTCTAGTGCTGAGACTCATAAATTTCGAAACATAAAAGTGTGTGTTGCTGCGCCATACGTCGTTGCGAATCCTCGCGATAGGCCAGCTATCGCTGCGGTTCGCGCCTAGTTTGACGCAACAATTCATCACTTTTATTTGTTTCCAAATTTATGAGTCTCAGCACTAGTGTCTTGTTCCGTAAATTCGTAGCAAAAGTAAAAATGACGAAATCGGGCCGAGACAAGGAGAAAAGCACAGCAAGGCCGAGGCCTTGCGCGCATTTTTGACGCGGTATCGGCGCGATTCTCGTCATCTTTTATGCAACGAATTTACGGAACAGGACACTAGTAGCCAGTCAGTTTGAATTTACGGGTTCTG
>CBIHON010000072.1:0-16055 GCA_966211965.1 uncultured Burkholderiales bacterium
GTGATTAGACTTGTTCGGACTTCAATAAAATCTCATTTTCAAACAGGCTGTTAGAAATACGCACATTCCCATCTTTGAACTCAATGTCACCGACGTATGCTAATGTGCCCAACCAACTACGGCAAAAATATATTTTGGATCGATGCAGGTAGATATCCCACTTCTCTTCCATTTGCTGCGCCTTAAAGATCGCCCCATCCGCAACCTCTCCGGAATACGAGTATTCAAGCTGGCAAGGTATTTCGACGTGATTTTCTGGAAGAAGACCAATTAAGCGGTTGCCGAAATCCTGACGCAAATTGAAGAACGATTCGACATTTTCTTTAGATGTAGTTGACCGCAATGACTGGGTGTACGCAAAGCAGTCGCAGCCTGGTATTCCAAATGGATTTCTTGGATCATTGGCCTCGAGCCATTGTGGGTCGAAGGAAGACTTATCGGCATTGCGTGAAGCAGACGACAAGCCATTACCTACGGCGATCTGGTCAATCGCATCGGATGGCGTCTTCTTGAGCCGTGAAAGTAGTTTTTCAAACATCGCTCAGTATTTTTATATGTTTAACTAGATTTCAAAGGCTTGGTCTGATTGATAAACCAGGGTAGTGCCCGATAAATCATTTTGCTTGATCCTTCGCAAGTCGCATGCGGCTTAGTATGCCGCACAATACTGTAACTTTATACAGTATTAATTAATAGGAAAATCGCCCCTGATTCTACTACTTCTGGGCAACCGCCCAAACTGCTCGACCAGCTACGACGTTGTCTTATAGGCAAGCATTATAGCCTACGGACCGAACGCGTCTACGTGTACTGGGCCAGATGGTATATCCGCTTCCACCAGTTCCGCCATCCCGCCGATATGGGCGTGCCTGAAATCCACGCCTTCCTGTCCTCCCTCTCCAATGACCGACGCGTCTCGACCTCGACTCACCATCAGGCGCTGTGTGCCCTGCTGTTTCTCTACAAGCACGTGCCGAAAATGGAGTTGCCGTGGATCGAGGACTTGCCCAAGCCGTCGAAGCCGTCCCGTCAGCTCACCGTGCTGACCCGGCAGGAGATCGACCGGATTCTTGCACAGATGGAAGGTGTCTAGGGGTTCACTCGGCTGACGAACGGGTTTTCAAAGAAGATCGAAAACTTGGAACACGCTGTTGCGCTGCACTTCATGCATTACAACTTCGTCCGGATTCACAAAACCCTAAAAACCACGCCAGCTCTCAGCCAAGCCGTGACTCTGAAGGTGCGGCGAGGACGGCTACCACGGCTCTATTTGTAAAGCGAGCTTGACATTCTCGCATGCAAAGCGAATAATGTAAAACACACTTTACATTGCCGGGAGGATATATGCATGAACACCACGTCACCAGCAGACAAATGCGCTACATGATCAAGGTGCTGTTCGGGCTGGCACTGCTGGCACTGGAACTGTTGATCGCTCTGGGGTTGCCTTACGCAGCGATGGGCGCCACAACGCGCCAAGTTGCGATTGTCACGCTGGCACTGATTATGTTGATGCAAGTGCAATTGGTGCATTGGCTGTACGGCCGCGCCGACGAGTTGCGGCAACTCATACATCGTCAGGCATGTACGCGCAGCCTTCCGTGGCTGGCGGTAGGGTGTGGCGTCGCAGGACTGCTGCAGGCCAACGGCGTCATTCCTATCTTCAACCAGTTTTGGACGCTGGGCGTATTAGTGGCATTGTGGGGGCTGCAGTTGATGCTGGCTGATCGTCCACACCACTGAATCCTGTCTTCCCCACAAGAAAGAATCCACATGAGCCAGACCGTACTCGTGACCGGCGCTGCCGGTTACCTCGCATCCTGGGTGGTGCAAGAACTACTGAACGACGGACACACCGTACACGGTACTGTCCGCAGCTTGTCCGATGGACCGAAGCTTCAGCATTTGCAAATTCTCGCCAGCCAGCACGCCGGTCGGTTGCGTCTGTTCGAGGCCGATTTGCTCAAACCTCGTAGTTTTGACGCCGCCATCCGCGGCTGCTCGTTGGTGATCCACATCGCGTCGCCATACTTCTTAGACAAACCCAAAGACGCACAACGTCAGTTGATCGACCCTGCCCTGAATGGCACCCTCAATGTGCTGGCTTCGGTGGAGCGCGAGGCGGGGGTCACCCGCGTCGTGCTCACCAGCAGCATCGCTGCGCTGTACGACGATGCTCATAGACTATCTCGAATCAGGGACCGCATGGTCCGAGAAGCCGATGTTAACCCCAACACCGATGCCCGCCACAACAGTTACGCCTATTCCAAAACTGTCGCGGAACAAGCTGCCTGGGCACAGCAACGCAAACAACAGCGGTGGGAACTCATCACAATCCATCCCGGCGCAATCTTTGGTCCGTCGCTGTCCGCACGTAAGGATGCGACCAGCATTAACATGCTGATGCAGTTTCTAAACGGCTCGTTTCGTTCCGGTGTCCCACGTCTGACCTTGGGCTTGGTTGACGTGCGCGACGTGGCCTTAGCCCACAAGCGCGCCGCGCTGAGGCCCCAGGCGCGTGGCCGCTACATTGTTGTCGCACAATCTTTGCGCCTTCTGGAGATGGCACAGCTGATGCATACGGAGGCCGCAGGCATGAAAAACAGGCTCCCGCGCCGCGAATTACCAAAGTGGCTGCTGTGGCTGTTAGCGCCATTGGTTGGCTTGCAACGCCATTATGTGGCACGCAACGTGGGTTTCGACATTCGCTTCGACAACGCGAGAAGTTCTATCGATCTAGGCGTGGTCTATCGCAGTCCGGAACAAACACTGAACGAACACGTCGCGCAGATTGCCGCCCACGGGTTGGTGGCAACATGAAGAATCGCTTGCGCGAACTGCGACAACAGCGTGAGCTGACCCAGCAGCAATTGGCCGAAGCGCTGCAGGTCAGCCGTCAGACAGTGATCTCCATCGAGAGCGGCAAGTACGACCCCAGCCTACCGCTGGCATTTCGCATCGCGCGTTTTCTGCAGGTGTCGATTGAGGAAGTGTTCGAGGACACCTGATATGGAAACGGACATTCTCAAATGGCCGGTTCTGGCCGAATGCGGATATTCACGCTCCCAACTCGAATGACCACTACCGCTGCAAAGCAGACACCCACGAATTCTAACGACAAGACCTGAACGGTTCAAGCACGGAGGTTCACAATCCGGCACATCCCGCCAAACCAAATCCCGACCCTATACACTTTAAACTTACCGCACCGCCTCGATTTTCATCACCGTAATCGCACCATTGACCTTATCCGCGGCAAACCTGACCTTATCCCCCGCCTTCACCTGCTCAAGCATAGCCGGATCGCCGACGCGGAACACCATCGTCATGCCCGGCATCTCGAGATTCGCAATCGGCCCATGCTTGATGGTGAGCTTGCCGGCCTCCTTGTCGACCTTCCTGATTTCCCCGTCGGTCATGCTGGATGCTTCGACCGACGCCGGCGCGTGATGCGCATCATTGGCTGATGCGAACGATGCGCCGTGGAGTGCGAGCGCTGCCGCGAAGCCGAGTTTTGCAAGTTGTTTCATGCTGTCTGTTCCTTTACTTCCCGTTGTAGTGCTGATAAACCGCGTGCCGGCCGTCTGTTTTGACCAGCAGCACGTCGTAGGGGTCGCTGCGCTGACCTTCCATGCCGGGCGAGCCCATCGGCATCGACGGCACGGCGAGTCCGACGGCCTTGGGCCGTTCGGCCAGCAGGCGCTTGATTTCGCAGGCCGGCACGTGGCCTTCGATGGCATAGCCCTGGACCAGGCCGGTATGGCACGAACCGAGGTCCTTGGGGATGCCGAATTTCTCGCGATAGCCGGAGGGGTTGGCGACGTTCTGCGCCTTGACCTGGAAGCCGTTTTCTTCGAGGTGCTTCACCCACGCGCCGCAGCAACCGCAGCTTGCGCTTTTGTAGACCTCGATCACCGGCACGGCCGCGCTTGCGAGCAGCGGCGCGCCGAACGAAGCGGCGATGAGTGCTTGTATGAAAATGCGACGTTCCATGATTTATCCTTTGCTGACTTTGATTGTGCCGACCATCCCGGCTTCGAAGTGGCCGGGGATCAGGCATGCATAATGGAATTCGCCGGCCTTGCTGAATTGCCAGACAATTTCCTCTTTTGTTCCCGAGGCCACGTGCGCCATGTGCGGCTCGTCGTGTTCCATGTCGGGAAATTTCTTCATCAGTGCGGCGTGTTCTTTCAAGTCTTCCATCGTGCCGAGCACCAGTTCGTGCAGCGTTGCTCCTTTGTTCCTGATCACGAGCCGGACGGTTTCGCCTTGCCTGATGCGCAGTTCGGCCGGAGCGAAGCGCATCGTGTCGAGCATATCGATCGCAATCGTGCGCGTGACCTTCTTGGGGTCGCCTTGCCGGCCGAAGGCTTTTTCTTCGGCCGATATCGGGGCTGCGGATCGTTGCTTGTCATGCTTGGCACCACTGTGGGCGACGGCAAACGGGGCGGCGAGGCTCAAGGCGAGTGCAAGCACGGCGCTCCGGTAAAACGGTGAGATTGCGGAAAAATTTTTCATATCGTTCCTGTAGATTGGGTTCATAAGATGGTGAGCAAGTCCGGCTTCAATGGTGATCGCCATGACCGGATGGTTTGCGCACGTGGATTTCAACTTCCGGTGCATTCGCGGCCGGTATCGATTGGCCGCCGGGGGCATTGCTGCGCGCCGGTTCCGACATCGCGCCTTGCCATTCATAGGCAGTGGTGCCGGCCGGATGCTTGTACCAGCCGGGGTCTTTATAGTCGCCCGGCTTCTGGTCCTTGCGGACTTTGACGACGGTGAACATGCCGCCCATTTCCACGCCGCCGAACGGGCCCTGGCCGCTCATCATCGGCAGCGTGTTGTCGGGCAAAGGCATCTCCATCTCGCCCATGTCGGCCATGCCGCGCTCGCCCATCACCATGTAATCCGGCACCAGCTTGTTGATTTTCTGGACGATGCCGCGCTGGTCGACACCGATCATGGTCGGTACGTTATGACCCATCGCGTTCATCGTGTGGTGCGACTTGTGGCAGTGAAAGGACCAGTCGCCCGGCTCGGTCGCTTCAAACTCGATGGCGCGCATCTGGCCGACGGCGACATCGGTGGTCACCTCCGGCCAGCGCGAAGCAGGCGGCGTCCAGCCGCCGTCGGTGCCGGTCACCACGAACTCGTGGCCGTGCATATGGATCGGGTGATTGGTCATCGTCAGATTGCCGAAACGGATGCGCACCCGGTCGCCTTGCCGCACCGCCATCGGGTCGATGCCGGGAAAGACCCGGCTGTTGAAGGCAAAGAGATTAAAGTCGAGCATGGTGTTGACCTTCGGCGTGAAGCTGCCCGGCTCGATGTCGAAATTATTCAGCAGGAATACGAAGTCGCGGTCGACACGCATGAAATTCGGGTCCTTCGGATGGGTGACCCAAAATCCCATCATGCCCATGGCCATCTGCGTCATCTCGTCGGCGTGCGGGTGGTACATGAAGGTGCCGGGGCGGCGTGCGACGAACTCGTAGACGAAGGTCTTGCCCGGTTTGATCGATGCCTGCGTCAGACCTGACACGCCATCCATGCCGTTCGGCAGCCGCTGGCCGTGCCAGTGGATGCTGGTGTGTTCGGGCAGCCTGTTGGTGACGAAGATGCGAACGCGATCACCCTCCACCACTTCGATGGTCGGCCCGGGCGACTGGCCGTTGTAGCCCCACAGGTTGGCTTTCATGCCGGGCGCCAGTTCGCGCACCACCGGTTCAGCCACCAGGTGGAATTCCTTGACTCCGTTATTCATCCGCCACGGCAAGGACCAGCCGTTCAGCGTCACCACCGGGTGGTATGGCCGGCCGCTGGGCGGTGGTGGCGGCGCTTGCGTGGCGGCGTGGCCCATGCTCGCCGCTTCGGGCAGCGAAGCGGCGCCCACTCGGCTGACCAGGCCGGCGCTGACGGCGAGTGCGCCTGCGTTTTTAAAAAAATCCCGGCGTGAAACCATTCTGCATTTCCTTTCAGTGTTCTTTCCTTGCTTCCGCGGCGGGCTTGTCGCGCATGGCCGTGGCCGTTCCGCCGCTGCCATTGATCGCCGTCTGCAAATCGGTGTCGGCAAGCCAGTAATCACGCTGTGCTTCGATGGCGGCGTTGACGCTGCTGATCTGGTCGCGCGCATCCGCCAATAGCTCGAAGACGCCGGTCAGCATGCCGTTGTAGCGCAGCAGGACTTCGTCGGAGATTTTCTTGCGTAGCGGGACGACCTCGTCGCGATAGTGCCGGGCCAGGTCGTAGCTGGTGCGATAGGCTGAATAGGCTTCCCGCACTTCCGAACGGGCGCGGATGGCGGTGTCGGCCGTGCGGTGCAACGCTTGCTCATAGAGGGCTTGTGCCTTGGCCGTGCGCGCGCCGCCCCAATCGAAGATGGGCAGTTCCAGCGATATTTCATAGCCGTTGGCGCGCGGCTTGCCGGTCTCGCTCTTGTTGGCGTAGCCGGCATCGAGCACATTGAGGAAGCCGGCAGCCTTGCTCAAGCCCAATGCGCGGGCCGTGGCCTCTGTGTCGCGCTTGGCCATCTGGACGTCCAGGCGCTGCCGCATCGCCTGCGCCTCCATGTCGGCCATCTCGGCAGCGGCCGGCGGCAAATCGGGCAAGCGATCCGGCAGCCGATATGCGGTCTGCTCACCCCATAATCCCAGCAATCGCGTGAGCTGTTCGCGTGCAGCAAGCGCATTGTGGCGGGCACGGGCGACCTGCGCGACGGCTTCGGCATAGAACGCCTGTTCCCGCGCCTGATCGAGCTTGCTCCAGTTTCCAGCCTGAAGCATGCGCCTGGCCAGTTCGGCGCTCGCTGCAGCGGCGCTGCCGACTTGCTCCATGTATTGCGCGGTTTGGGCGGCGGCGACCGCCTGGAAATAAGCCTTTCTGGTTCCCGCTGCAAGCTGGACTGCTTGCGATGCGGCTTGCAATTTGGCTTGTTCGAACCGGCCTTGTTCGATCCCGCTGCGGATGGGAAGCGTCAAAAGGCCAGCCAGGTCGAATGTGATGCTGCGGTCGATTTCTACGTCCTCGCCGCCGCGCAAATGCGTAAAGCTGAATCCGGGATTACGCATCCTGCCCGCCTGCACCAGGTCTGCCTCGGCGATGCCAAGCTCTGCCAATGAAGCCTGCAGTGCGCGATTATTCATCAACGCGATCCGCACCGCCGCATCCGGCGTCAAGGGGCTGGCGGTGAGCTGCGTGATCGTGCTCTGGACTGAAGCCATATCGGCGGCCGCGCTTGTGCGCTGAATCGCCTGCCCGGTACGCTCACTGGTCGTGACGGAGACGGCATCCATTCCGCCGTCTGCGGAAAACGTCGCGCAGCCGGCGAGAAAAAGCACAGACACGGCAGCTGCCATGCGCGACAGCCGGCCTGCCGAACGAGAAGGGGGATGCATGCTCACTTCTCCTTTCCAAGCTGAGGCGCGTGGCTTGCGGACCGGTTGCCAGGCATGGTATCCGCCCCATTCTTGAGGTGGCCGGCATGGCCGCCCAAGGCTTGCATCTGCGCATTCGCCTGCCGCCATGCCTGGTCCGGCGCGCCGCCTTCTTCCTTGGCCGGCCGGTAATCACGGAACGCGGATTGATAGACCAGCGCCGGAACCTTGGCGTTCGGATCGTCCGGGGACGAATTCCGTTCCTGGGCATTTACTGCAAATGAAAACATCGCCAGCATGGCAGCGGCGATCCAGTGTGCAAGTGACATGATTTCCTCGACATCGATGAAACATGCGTGCGCAGGCACGCAACTGACGTGAAAGTCTGGTCGGCGTCAAAACGGCCGCCCGGGCTCACGCGCTTCAATCAAGCGGAAATGCTGCGAGGAGGACGTTCAAGGCCGGCTGGTATGTAGCCGGTGACAAGAGCGGGAGGAGAAAGAGCCACTGGTTCGGAACTGGCATGTACGGCTATCGAGGCAAAACCGGAAGGGATGACCGCAGTGCCGATACAACATGCGGCGCAAGCGCTGCAGGAAGAAGGCCCGTGCTTGCCGTGGCTGGCGGGGCCGTGGCCGGACACGTCACCGGCCGCATGATCCACTGTGGCCGCAACATGGTGATGGTGGTGATGCTGCTCCATCGCCTCGCCATGGGAATGCCCCGCATGCGCGGAAACGGCAGACCAGGGAGCCTGGTGCATGGAACCGCAGGACCACTTGCCCACTGCGGCAATTCCCTGCAGCGGGATCGCCATGACGAGCAGCCACAACATGTATATTTTGAAAACGCGATTCATTTTTTCAGTTTAGCACGCAGACGCATTCGGCAAATCATAACGCGGCTCGCAAGTGAGCCTCCGTGCCTCTATTAAGTTCCCGACCGCTATCCTGCGTCTGCACAACGAAGTCCCTCCTCTGCTCGCCCGGCGGCAGCACAAGGCGGGATTCGACGCGAGCCGGGTCACGCCCGGTCCTTCATATGGGTCGGCTTGATGCTCTCGATCGTATAGGCATTCCCCGGATAGGTGCGATTCAAGGTATTCGCGATCAGCTTCGGATGGCGTTCGATATTGAACACGCGCTTGACATGCTTGCGCAGCCACAACGTGCCCTCGATCAATCCGCAAAACCACGCAGGCGGCTTGCTGTAGCCGAATGCGCGCCGCAGTTTTTCATCGATCAGCGCGCATACCGCAGGTTCCACCAGGCCCTTGAGCGGCCATGGAAACCAGCCGACGAAGATCGCGACCGTGGCGTCGGCGACCTTGCGGTTACTCTCGGCATACACCAGATTTTTGGCCTCGTAGGCGTCGACCCATTGCTGGAACGCGCTCCATGTTGGAGGAACATCCTGTATTCCCATGCGCTCGCCGATGTTCCGGAAAAACGTAAACCATGCCAACTCTTCGTGCGGCGTCAGCGGGCGGTAACCATGCCGCGCCAGCCAATTGATCGGATAGGACACGAAGGTGGAAAGCACGAACAGAAAGTCGTCGTTCGGAATGCGGAAGTTGCCGTGGATCTGATTCATCCGGGCGATGGCGCGCCGGCCGAATTCACTGTCGTAACCATCTTCCATGAAGTGAGAGATCAGCAGCCGCGTATCGTCGTAACGCTTCTGGCCGAACTTGCGGAATTCGCCGGTGGCGTCCAGCAGGCGCGACACGGTGACGCTGCCGTAGGTATGGAACAGCGCCAGTTCCAGGCAACGTGAAATATCGAAGGGGAACTCGTAACAGGCCAGCAAATGCACGATGCGCTGGCAATCGCGCTCGGCATCCAGCGCTGCGATTTCGGTGCGGATCGCGGGATTGCGGAACAAACCCCAGCGCTTGCCGTAGACGGCAGGATAAGGTATAGCCATGAGTGATCTTCGGGTGGATTGATTTGCGCTCAGGGGGGCCGGCGCAAGAGGGTTAGGAGATTAAATACCGAAAAGCAATGAAGTCCTTGCAGTTTTCCATATCCGGCCCTAGATTAGCAGAAACGATCATTCGGTACACGAGTCCAGCCATGCCCCCAGCAGTTCTTTCGCGCGATGAAGTCATCGGTCGCATACTCGCAGTTTTTCGTCAATACGGCTACGAAGGCGCCAGCCTGGCCCGCCTGTCGGAAGCTACCGGCCTGGGACGGTCGAGCCTGTACCACCATTTCCCGAACGGCAAGGAAGACATGGCGAACGAGGCGATGACGGCGGTGGGTGCATGGCTGCGCGACAATCTGCTTTCCACGCTGGCCGGTACGGAACCGCCCAAAAAGCGGCTGCGGCGCTTTGCCAACCGGCTATCCGACTTTTATCAGGGTGGAGAGAAGACCTGCCTGATGGATGTTTTTACGATAGGCGAAGCAGGGACGCTGTTTCAGAAGCATTTATGCCAGCGCCTGCAATTGATGATCAACACCATCGGCGAGGTGGTCGAAGAAGCTGGCGTGGATCGCACCGAAGCTTTGCGGCGGGCCGAGAATGCGGTGATTTCCTGGGAAGGCGCACTGGTTGTTTCACGTGCGCTGGGAAGCACGGCGCCGTTTTTGCGGGTAACCAAGGAATTGCCGGATCGCTTGCTTCAGGGCGATTGAGCGGCAACAAGTTCACTGCGCTCTGTCCGGTTACGCCCCCCTACTGCAGCCCCTATCCATTGCAAATCCTAGCCGACCCCGTCCACTTTCATCCTCAGGATGGCTTTGGCCTTGTCCGCGAGATTCTCGCCGCTGTAAGCGCCCGCGGCCAGGGTCTTGGCGACCGGCGACAAGATGTCATCATTCATTAAAAACATCGAATCGCTCCGGTAAACGCCTGCAATACAGCTTGCCCTGGCAGGGAGTTCTCAAAGCGGAGAACCTGCACGTGACCGGCGCCGCTAGAGCATTTTTAGCCTGACCGTGCGGAGTCAAGGTCAGGCCGAGGAGCGGACGCGTACAGACGTACGTCGAGCACCGGAGGCCTGGGATTGGCCCGTACGGTCAGGCTAAAAATGCTCTAACAGGGATCAACGTAAAAAATCAACGTAAAATCGGAACCGGCAATGAGCTCGGAAATATCATTGTCCGACACAAGATCGTCTACGGTGCCGAGCAACTGTTCAGTAGGGAAACTCATGTGTGTCATTCGCGCCCCGGTCATTCCGAATAGCGTGACCGGAGCGCGAAGGCATGTTAAATGCTGATTCGATAGGCCAATGACTTGCTAGTCCGGCGCATCCCCTTGGCCTCTTCCCGCACGAGCGTCCTTTGCTTTCGCCTGCAAAAAAATACGCAATTGCCGAAGGTTGGGATCCTCCGCGAGGTCCGTCCATTCCACAGTATGCCGCTGTTTTCCTTGCTCGATAGTGATCGTGTACTGAAAATAGTCGGCAGCGCCCGGAGGGGGAGGATTTATTTTTGACGGAAGCGCAAAGAAATTTGCGGCATCGACCAGACGTTTCAACTCGGCCGCGTCGGTCTTGGAGAGTTGATCGCTGTCGATGATGACTGGTTTGGCGAGGCCCGGCAGATAAGCAACACCGCCGCCAACCGAGAAGTGAACACGCATGGCACATTCCCCAATAACACTGACAGCATAGGCATTATGCAGCCATAGGTAAAGCAGACCAATGACGGCCTGCCGCAGTATCTGTCTCGTCAATATGCCTCTGGTACGGAACACGGCAAGCACGTCGTACCCGCGAGACGATCTCATCTCACGCCGCCTCTAATATCGGCTCCAGCGATTCAACTTCGATCCCGACACTCTTCCAGCCCTTACGCACCGCGCCCTGCTCCGCGCTTCCCACGCCGAAAAGCCGGCCGGCGTTGATGGACGTGAGCATGGCAAATTGCCGGAACCCACTGTTGGAATTAAGCCGCGGGTCCCGCAGCGTCTCGTACCAAATCCGGCCCGCCTTCTCCCAGGCATGGCCGCCGAGTTCAGTGGCGACGAGAAAGAAGGCGTGGTTCGGAATGCCGGAGTTGGTGTGCACGCCGCCGTTGTCCTCGAATGTATTCACGAAGTCCTTCATGTGCGCCGGCTGGGGATCCTTGCCGAGCACTTTGTCATTGAACGCGGTGCCGGGAGCCTTCATCGAGCGCAGTGCGGCGCCTTGGACCTTGTCCGTAAACAGTCCGGCGCCGATCAGCCAGTCAGCCTGATCGGCCGTCTGTTTGAGGACGTATTGCTTGATGAGCGAACCAAATACATCCGATATCGACTCGTTGAGTGCGCCGGATTGAAAATAGTATGCGAGCTCTGCCTCGACTTGCGTCACGCCATGCGTCAATTCATGACCGATGACATCGAGCGAGATGGTAAAGCGATTGAACAGATCGCCATCGCCGTCGCCGAACGACATGCGCTCTCCATCCCAGAAGGCATTGTCGTAATCCTGGCGGAAGTGCACTGTGGCATCCAACGGCATGCCTTTGTCGTCGATCGAATTCCGGCCGCAGATTTTCTCGAAAAAGTCGAACGTGGCGCCCAAACCGTCATACGCTTCGTCAACGGCCTTATCGCCAGTCGGTGGAGCGCCTTCCGCGCGTACCAGTTCCCCGGGCTGATTGTTGGTATGGTTGGCGTTGTAAATCGTACGGCGTTTTTGTGCTTCCGCGTGCACTCTTGCTCGCAGGTGGGCGACCGCTGGCGCCGGCCCGCGCATACTGGTTCGTAACGTCCTGAATGTATTGTCGGCTCCCAAGGTATGCATCACCGCTGTGCGTTGCTGCGGCGTACCGTTCTGTGCGACCGAGCGAAGAATATGCGGTGGCAGGATGCAAAATATGGAGTGACGGTGAGAGGCTGTTTGGCACATGATATATCTCCTTGGTCAAAAGGGTGAGTCTTGCAAATACCTTGCAAGGCTTATTGAAAATTACAATTAAATTTTGGATTCGATAAAAGACTTCGGCAAAACGATTGATGCCAATCATGGCACCGCAATAGTTTGTCGGATGGCGGTTGAATCGCTTCGATAAAACGCATGCAGCACAGCGTGTCTTGGCTATGTCAATGCCGGCTTCTCAATCCCCATCCCTGGCTTAACCGTATGACTTCGCCAGTGCGCTCGGTCACGATCAAATCCGCAGACGCCGATGCCGGATCAGGAGCCAGTTTTACCGCACTGGGAGGAGACAACGAGATATCTGTGGCATGGAGTTCCTGGCCCTCTTCGTTGATATGGATGACCTTGTTGAAGCTGCTGTAATGGAACGTCGCGGGATCGAGCTCATCAATGAGGCCGCCCTGTGTAATTACCAATCCGCCGTCGACCAACTCCATGTCGTCTAGCAGTCGGGCGATTCCGGTGGTATAGATTGTATCCGGCACGCTAGCCGCCCCGTCGGATTTGATGCGGACTTTGTTCACCGTGCTGTGACCCAGCAGATGAATCGGCTCTTGCGAAAAATACAGCATGTCTCCATCAATCTTGATACCATTCGGATGGCCGTCCGTTTCCAGCCAAGTCCTTAGGCTTCCCACCGTCGTGGGGGATGCCATGTCAAGCTTGACGATCCTGCCTGGCCGGGACGGAAAAAACGTGCCTTCATTGGTAAGGTACAAATTCCCGGCGGCATCCGATGCCAGACCGTTAAAAAACACTGGATCGGCTATTTGATGAATCGCCACCATGGACAGCGGCGACTTCTGCAAATCCATCAACATGATGTAACGCGGCGAGGTCGCGTTTGTTAACTCGGGTGAGCAGGTGGCATAGACAAAATGCTGGAACTGGGTAATGCCGCAGAAAAAAGCCCGGTTGTCGATCGAAGGAGCGGAATGCGCATCGAAAGCAATGGGGATTTTCTGCGGAGGTGCCACGCCATCCGGATCGATTTGATACAACCCGTCACTGCCGCCAGCAAACCAGCGATGATCGCTCGTGACAATCAAATTCTCTGCCTCTGGAACTGTGCACAGCACTTTTTTGCCAATGGCAGTCCCTGTGTTCATTGCGGTATTCATGGTTGGGTTCTTGAAAATAAAAGTCAAACAACTTGAGCCCATACAATCAGTCAAGTTCTGGTCTGGCACTACTAAGAAGGAATAAGCCCCCAGAACTTGGCAATGTAGAAGCTGGAACAAATGCCGCTTGGAATGATGAACTGATCGTGTATAGGCGTACCGCATTGATCGGGGGCCGAACCAGGATCGATCGGCGTGCCGTGATCCATATCCTTGACGATATAAGCTTCGACCGTCGGCGTGCCGGCGCTGTTCTTGAATACCAGATGATGGGTGCTCTTGAATTGTTCATCGACTTGCGGCGTCTGGTTGACGCCCAGAACATTGGTCCACTGCTTGATCATTTCGATTTCGTCCTGCGGGTTCACGACATGATCTTTGGTTCCCTGCCATATGGAGACGCGAGGGAAAGGTCCACTCGGGTTGTGAGAGGCATTTCTCACCCGATCGCCCCACTCGGCAGGCGACAATTGCTGTATAGGCGTAGTCGCCGGTTTCCCCGCGGTGCCGCCCAGGCTTACTCCGCATGTGCTTGTCGCGTCGTTATCAGTATGCGTACATCCATAAGGTATCCCTGCGACCGGAGCTCCCCCGGCAAACATCTCCGGATAAGTTGCCATCATGACGGCAGTCATGGCGCCGCCTGCTGAAAGGCCAGTCACATAGACCCGTGTCCTGTCGATATTTAAACTCGTGTCGGCCAGCATCGTGTCGATCATCTGCTTGATCGATAAAGCCTCGCCTTTGTCACGCTGATTATTGTCTGAATTAAACCATCTGAAGCATTTGAAGGCATTGTTGCCCCCGCTTTGGTCTTGTTGCGGCAATAGCAATGCGAAATGGAATTTGTCGGCAAGCTGGGTCCAACCGGTTTCATTATCGTAGCTAGTCGCGCTCTGCGTGCATCCATGAAGCGCCACGACCAGCGGGCGCGATGTACCCAAATTTTGCGGTACGTACTTGAACATCTTAATTTTCCCTGGATTTGATCCAAAATTGGTCACTTCGCTTTCACCAGGCAAAAGCTGTGAAGGCGTTCCGCCGCATCCAGGGAGTTGCGGGAAGAAGGTGCAAAACCCGGGTGGTAAAGTAATTAGGTGTAGAGACCGTTCTGGAGAGGCCCCACGCGCGGCGGGTGGTATCGTCTGGCCGAGTGAAGGCCGGTCAGCCGTAGCGATCAGCGAAGACCGCATCTGCATGACGCCACCGGCATTTTGTGCAGGGTCCGGATCGGCTTGGGGGGGCGTTTTACAACCGGCGACACTCGCCGCCAGCATGACGCCCGCAGCAAGCGATAGGAAAAAACGGCAGACAGACCTCTGCGCTCGCAAAAACTGATTCGTAATGGATATCGGCAATGAAAATTCCATGATCAAGCACTCCTTGTGATGATTCCTGTACAAAAACGCTGAACGATGTCCGCGTCTGACATGACAATGTGGCTACTAAGTATCTAAGTACCCGTGCAAAATAAATTGTGCGTGCCTCCGGCTCTGCCCGGCGCACTGCTGAGTGCTCATCCCTTTCGGTGCTCGCACTGCGGCCGGGTTCACGCCCAGGGTGAACGCATCAAAACACATAAGTCATTGATTTGATTCGAGATTTTATTCAGGCAATTTTTTAAAAAACCTCGAATAATCAATGACTTGAGAAGTTCGTGCGTTCGCCCTGGGTTCACGCCTTGCATCGCATTCGGCCAGAACCGCATCAATCGCATAATTTATTTTGCGCGGGTGCTTAAATGGGTTCTTCATATACTTGGTGGTGATTGGAATAAACAAGCAGTCATCTGCTTTACTTGCGCGCTTTTTACCTGTTCATCTTAGGAGCGCATCTCGTACTAAAAATCCGCATAGCGGTACACATAGCGGTACAACATGATCGCTCTTTGATAAGGCGCATATGCCGATGGTTTGGCCGATGGTTTGCGTTTACATCGATACCTGCCATTCCTAAAATATAGAGATGCCTTTCTGAAAAGGACGCATCAACTACAGATGTATGCAATGCATATCAGCACGCATTCGCCTGCAATCTTGAGACCTTGAACAGGTCCTTAGTCTCGCTAGTTTTTTTGTTTAGGCCTGTTGGAGTATTGGCCGACATCAAGCTCTATGGTGGAAAAAATACGATTGCAATGTTGCATGAGGCGGTCATGCAGGGTGACGGAGATAGAGAGAAAGATTTATTCGAGCGATATTACACATGAGCAGTTCGCGCCGCTGAAGACAATGCTGGAAGGTGCGAAGCATCGGACGACACCGAGAAAAGAAAGGGTATGACGCGGGCAAGAAAGTCTCGGGCATCAAGCGGCAGCTGACGGTCGACACGAATGGACTGCCGCATGCGGTGTTGGCGACGCCAGCCAACGTGAGCAATCGCGCCGGGGCGGTGGCGATGGTTTTGCTCAATGACGATGCATTGTCGTCAGTCGCCAAGAGTCTGGTCGATGGAGGTTGAAATGCCGCCTGTGGAAGAGCTGCGAGCGGAAATTGCATATCAGCGAGCAGTTCGTCGTGCTCGCCTTTCTGGCTCTGTTATGAGAAGACGCTGAACAGGCTCTCAGAAATCGAGGTTAGCGCGCCTAAGCCTTTGTTTTTTGCTTGTAGCATGAAGGCAAGGCCAGGATTTCCGCACAGAGCCGCGCGGCGGTTTCCCGCGCTTCGCGCACTTGTCTTTGGCCATTAG
>CBIHON010000073.1:0-15890 GCA_966211965.1 uncultured Burkholderiales bacterium
AGCCGACCTTGCCGTTGATGAAGTCGTGCAGCATGAAGCCGACTGCCGGCAGGCCGAAATACTCGCCGCTGCCTTGCACATAGGTAGGAGCGGTTTGGCCGTTGAGCTTATTTAATCTGAGGGTATTGCCCGCCGCCGTTCGCAGCCGGTGGGCGCTTTGCACCGCCGCAATCATCGGGAAATTGAGATTCACCCAGCCATTTTCGTATGTCAGAACACGAGCGCTCTGGCCCTCACTGGCAATTCTCGTACTTTTCGAGCCCAAAAGATTCGAGGTGACACCCGCTTTGTTATTAAACGTCATCACATTTGCTTGCCAACACAATGCAAAATTTACCAATCCTGGAGGAGGTACTCCGACAACCTGAATCGGTGGCCTCGCCTCCTCCCGATCGAAGAAACTGGGCACAGCCGTATCGCAAGCGCCCCCCATCCCAAAATTGGCCTGAAACGGACGCATGGCCACCGTGTTCAGCCGAACTCCTGTTGCACTCAGCGAATCGTTGCCAACATAGAAGGACTTGGTCGGAAAAGTGACGACCCAATCCGTACCCGACAACGTCGCCGTATCCAGTACGAATTCGTTGACCATGTTATAGGCCATCAGCACCGCACTCACCGGATCGGCCGGGTTGTCGGTCGCGGCTGTCCAATCCGAGACAATGACACTGCCGTCCTCGTCGATGATCTTGCTGGTTTTGGGTTGGGCGCTGCTCAAGTTCGGCAGCACAGAGCCGGATGCGCTCCACATTGACGCCACGGTGTTGAAGTCGGCCAGCGCCACCGGCGCGTAGCTATAGTCGGTGCCGTTGTTGACGTTGATCAGCGAGGCCGAGCCACCCAAGCCACCCGTTCCCCATTTGACGTTGCCGTTATTGGTATTGACGCCATTGACGAATACGGCATTCACCACTTTGCTTTCATCGACGGCGCCCGCTTTTCCACCCAGTACGGCACAGTTTGCAGGAACGCCGGATGCCGTATGCAAGAGCCCCGTGGTGACGGTGCCGATCATCTCGCCCATCTCGATGATCTCGAAATGGCCTTCGTTGGTGCGGTCCAGGCTCGCCGTTTCCGCATCGGTGCCGGCGTAGGCCGCGTTGCTGAACACGAATGCCGCCTCGTTGCCCCGGTAGGCCGGCACGGTGCAGGATGTATCCGCACTGACCAGCTTGGCGCCTTGCGCTGGATCGGCGGCGTTGACTGGGACAACCGCGGCGGTCCATACATCGAAGGGCGACAGGTACAGATTGAAATCGAGCACCGGTTTGCCGGCTTTCCCTTCGAGGAAGCGGACCTTGACGGCTTTGACGCTGTAAGTCGTGTTCACGATCGACAGATAGGTGTTGTAGGCCCCCGCGCCTGCGCTGCGCGCCGTATAGTAGGGATAGATCAGCGCTTGGCCAAGGCCGGCCGGATTGACATGCACGGCGTTGGCATGTCCGGACATCAGACTCAAGGCCGAGAGCACGGCAGCAGAGAGGATTTTGATTTTGAAATTTCTCATGACAATATTCCTGCGATCGAAAAACGGTTCAGCCATTTCATCTGCGATTGCTCTCAGCTCGGGACTCAAGAGATTTCGTCGAGAGCGAGCCGGAAAAATCATTGCGGCGCGTACATTACCACACCCTCGTTGAGCCAATTTATTTGCCAATACCAATACGTTTGGCTTTGTTTCACATACTTTTATTCTCAGAGTTAAAGGCGCCGGCTTCTTTGCGACGCGGTAGGTTTAGCCGGCAAAGCGTTTGTCCGACGAATCGCATCGCACCGATACCGCGCAGCCAGGGCAGCGGGAAGAAACCTGGCATTGGCTCAGATTCGAATTGCGCAAATTGCCATGAAGTCTTAAACTCACGCCCTTGAATTTCGCGGCCGGCATTTGTTTATCTTTCTGCACGGCCACGGCGCCTGGAATAATCGCCGTCTCGAAAACCGCAACATCCACGCGCTTCTTGTCGAGAAAAAGTGCGCCCTTCGAAGCGCGTGTTCCGCATCATCGAATGAACATCCCAAGCCATGCGTTGCAAACCCAAATACCTGCCGCTACTCCTTCTGCCGATCCTGCTGCTTGCACACGGCAGCGCTTTTTCAGAATCAGCCCGGAATCTGGTGGCAACAGTTAAACAACGTATCGAGTCAAACGAAGCAAGCGGCCCGAAGGATTTCGAACCTCTGCTGGTTCTGTTGCGATCCGACATCAGCGACGATGAGGCGGCGACGCTGCTCGATGGCATTCGGCAGATCGGCTCGCCCGATGGCGACAGCACTGCCGAATTCAAGCAATACGCCTACAAACATGCGCCGCAGGTATTGCTGGATGTGGTGCGTTCCAAGCGGCGCGCCGGCGTGCGCAAGGACGCCATGTTCGGACTGCGCAGTCTGAATGCTCCCGACGCAATCCTGCAGCAAGCCATCGCCAGCCTGGAAAGCGACCAAGGCCCCGACCAGAAAACCTTGCGTAATGCTGCCGACCTGCTGCGTGGGTGGCTTGAATCGCCCCGTGATTTCGTGACCAAGCCCGACGAACTTCGGCCTAAAACACCTGAAATCGAACAGGCGGCGATCGCCTTCCTGAAAGCCCGAAAAGTCCATGTATCCTTGAGTGCATTGAATCAAGCCGCCAGAAAAGGCGAAGCTGCCGACGTGCTGGCGTTGCTGGACGCAGGCTTCGACGTCAACGCATCATCCGGCGGATCAGGAATTCCTGTCGCGGCGGCCGTGCAGGGTTGTGCATCGGATGACAAGCAAAATGAAGCGCAGCAAGCCAGGCGCATGAAGACGATCGATGCGCTGATTTCACGCGGCGCCAATCTGCGCCATGCCGATGCCCGCAACAACCTGCTGCTGCATGATGTGGCACATTATTGCAATAGCGCGATTGCCGCTCGCCTGATCGGCGCCGGCGCACCCTATGCGGAAAAAAACATGCAGGATTATTCGCCCTTGGATATCGCATTGGTGTCGGCCAATTGGGAAGTCGCCAAAACGCTCGTGGCGTCAGGTGCGAGAACATCGAAGCAACGCATTGGCGAAATTTTCTTCGAACCTCCGTCCGATCCGGACATAGCCGGCCTGCTCCGGCAGGCAACCGAAACCTCACGCAAAAAAATAGGAAAATGAAATGCATGCACGAATGACGAACCCGCTCAAGACCTTGTGCGCAGCAGCCCTTTTGTCTCTCTTCGCAGTAACAACACAGGTGTACGCCGAAGAAAGCCTGCGTGCGCCGAAGATGACCAAGAGTGAAGCCGAGGCTTACCTGGATGACGAAGGAATCGAGGCCAACACCGAAAATATGCCTGGCGTCTTGTTGAATGCAAAGGTCGAAACCGTCGTTGCGATGCTGACCATGGGCGTGGATCCCAATGCCAAGTCGAAATCCCTGCCCCAGACTTTTCTGGAACTGGCGAGCATGGCCTGCGCGACCAAGAAAGGCGACACGGCCAGCATCGTCCAGATCGTCGATGCCTTGCTCGAATTCGGCGCGGACCCGAACAAGGAAGGAATGCAAGGCCTTGGCGCGATGCTGACCGCCGCGCAACAATGTCCAGGCGTCGTCATGGAAAGGCTGGTCAAGGGAAAGGGCGACATCAATACGAAAAGCTATCAGGGATTCACGCCGCTCTCGATGGCGTTGATCGTGAAGAATTACGATGCAGCAGAAACGCTCATCCGGCTCGGCGCGCGCTTGAAGCCGGAGTCCGGCAAGAAAATTCTCGACGGGCAGGAGAGCGATGCGCGGCTGAAGGAATTGATCAAGCGCGCAACCTCAAAATGAACGTCCGTCGTTCATGTCGGCGCCTATCGCAGGAGGGGTGAAACCCATCAGATGTACGGTCGATCATGATGGGTTCCACCTCGGCGGCCCACCCATCCTGCGATTCGGTGCTGCCATTTCACTCCCTCCACCCGCCGCCCAGCGCCTTGTAAAGCTGCACCAGCGACAGCAATCCATTACGGTAAGCCAGCGCCAATTGCAGCTCCGCAGCGAACAACTGGCTGTCCGCATCGATCACTTCGAAATACGACGAGTACCCGATCTGATAGCGCCGCAACACGCGCGCACTCACCTCTTGCAAGGATTTGACCTGCTGTTCCTGCGCCTTGATGGCTTCACCGTAGGCGCTCCTTGCCGCGAGCGCATCGGCCACCTCGCGAAATGCCTGGCCGACGGCGCGCTGGTAGCCTAACAGCGCCTGCTGCTCGCGCGCCCTGGCCGCCTCCACCTGATAGCGGTTGCGCTGCGCGTCGAGCAGCGGCTGCAAAAAATTCAAACCGAACGACCAGACCGACGTCGATCCGCTGAACAGCCGGGACAGCTCCACCGATTGCGAACCATAGGCGCCGGTCAGCGTCACGCTGGGAAACAGCGCGGCTTTCGCCGCGCGCACGTTGGCCGTCGCGCCGATCAGGTTGAATTCGGCCTCGCGCAAATCGGGCCGGCGCGCGATCAGCGACGAAGGCAAGCCGGCCGGAACCGCGATCGGCATGGGCAGCGTTTGCAGATCGAAACGTTCGCGCTGGACCGGCGCAGGATTCTGGCCGAGCAAAATCTGCAATTGGTTTTCTGTTTGCCCGATTTGTCTTTGCAGTTCAGGCAGATTGGCACGCGCCGTTGCCAGGCTCGCTTCGGCGCGGCTCAGGTCGAGGCCGGAGGCGGTGCCTTGGCGGAATTTGCTTTGCGTGAGCTGCACGAAGCGTTCGCGCGCATCGATCGTGCGCTCGGTGATCTCGCGCTGCAAATCGAGCGCCAGCAAGTTGAAGTAGGCCGTCGCCACATCGCTCACCAGGCTCATCCGCACACTGCTGCGGCCGGATTCGCTTGCCAGCAGATTGGCCCTGGCGGATTCGCTCAGGCTGGCAAGCCGGCGCCACAGATCGATTTCGAACGAGACCTCGCCCTGTGCGCCGAACAGCGTGCCGGTGGTAAATTCGCCGGACTGAAAAGCGCGCCCTCGCCCACCGCTCAGCCGCAGGTCCACCTGCGGCCATTGCGCCTGACGGCTGATCTCGGCCTGGGCGCGCGCTTCCGCCACGCGGGCTGCCGCGATCCGCACATCGCGATTCTGGGCCAAAGCAGTTTTCAAGAGTTGCTGCAGGGTCTTGTCGCGGTACATCTCCCACCAGTCCAGATCGGCGAGCGACGCTTCTGCCGGCGCATCCGCCTGGCCGCGAAAAGCGGCAGGGATGTCGAGGTCCGGCCGCCGGTATTCCGGGCCGACGGAACAAGCGCTCAGCAACACCGCGACCAAGGCAAGGATCAAGACAAGCGCAAAGGTTGTGCCCTTCATGGCCGGCCCTCTGCCGACCCCGTCCCCTTCATGGCCGGCAAACCGGCGCCATGCGTCTGCACATCGTCGGTGACCGGCTCCTCGTCCTGCCGGAACGGCATTTTGCGCTCGCTGATGCGCTGCAAAATGACGTAGAAGACCGGAATCACGAAGATCCCGATCAACGTGGCAAACAACATGCCGAACACCACCGCCGTCCCGATCGCCTGCCGCGCGCCGGCGCCTGCCCCGGTGGCGACCGCGAGCGGCGCCGTGCCGAGTATGAAAGCGAACGAAGTCATCAGGATCGGCCGTAAGCGCAATTGCGCGCCCTGGCGCGCGGCTTCGACGATGGACACGCCGCGTTCGCGCGCGAGCTTGGCGAATTCGACGATCAGGATGGCATTCTTGGCAGCCAGTCCGATCAGCATGATCAAGCCGATCTGCGTGTAGACATTGTTGACCGCGCCGCGCAGCGCCAGCCCGGTGAAGGCCCCCAGCACGCCGAAGGGAATGACCAGCAGGATGGCAACCGGCATGGCCCAGCTCTCGTAGAGTGCTGCGAGCACAAGGAATACGAACATCAGCGACAAGGCGAATATATAGGCAGTCTGTCCGCCGGTTTTCTGTTCCTGGTAGGTGGCCCCGGTCCACTCATAGCCGAAGCCTGCAGGCAGGGCGGCGGCGGCCTCCTGCATCGCTTGCGCCGCCTGGCCGGAGCTGTAGCCCGGTGCGGGACTGCCGGTGAGCGTGGCGGCGCGGTAGATGTTGTAGCGCTCGTAGAATTCCGGACCGTTGATCGAACGCGGCGCCAGTACGGCCGACAGCGGCACCATCTCGCCGCCGGCATTGCGCACGTAATAGCGGGCCACGTCTTCAGGGCGCGTGCGCGCCGTTCCCTCCGCCTGCATCTGCACCCTGAAGGTACGGCCGAACAGGTTGAAGTCGTTGACGTAATAATTCCCCATCAAGGTCTGCAGCGTAAAGAAGACATCGTTCAGCGCCAGGCCGAAGGTTTTTACTTTCTCGCGATCGACTTCAAACTCGATCTGCGGGGTGCGGTCGTCGTAATTGGGAAACACGAAACCGATTTCAGGCCGCTTGCGCGCCGCGCCGACCAGGTTTTGGACGACCTGCGCAAACTGCTTCGGATCGCCGCCGCTGCGGTCCTGGACCACGAAATCGAAACCGCCTGTCGTGCCGAGGCCGCGGATCGGCGGCGGGCTCAGCACCAGGGCCTGGGCCTCCCGGATTTCCGCATTCAAGCGTCCGGTCAAGGTGCGTACGATATCGTCTGCGCTTTGTCCCGGTCCCTTGCGTTCATCCCAAGGCTTGAGCCGGATGAAGGTGGTCGAATTGTACGAAGTCGTCAAGCCGGTCAGCAGGTTGAATCCGGCCAGCGAGGCCACGCCTGCCACACCCGGCGTTTCATTCGCGATCCGGGTCAACTGCGCCACCGCGCGGTTGGTGCGTTCCAGGGACGCCGCCGGCGGCAGCTGCATGACGGCGAATACGAAGCCTTGGTCTTCCGGCGGCACCAGGCCGGTAGGCCGGGATTTGACCAGCACGTACAGCACGGCCAGCAATATGAGAAGTGTCAGCATCACCAGTGCGGCGCGGCGCGCCAGCTTCGCCACCGAGGCCGAATAGCGGCCGGAAAATGCCGCGAAGCCACGGTTGAATCGCTCAAAGAAACGGCCAAGCAGCCGGCGCGGCCTTTCTTGTTCGGCCGGGCGCAACAGCAACGCGCACAAGGCAGGCGTCAACGTCAGCGCCACCACCGCCGACAAGAGCACCGAGGTCGCCAGCGTCAATGCGAATTGCCGGTACAACTGTCCGGTCAAGCCGCCCAGGAAAGCCACCGGGACGAACACTGCGGCCAGCACCAACGCGATCGCAATCACCGGCCCGCCGACATCGGCAATGGCGGCCTTGGTCGCTTCGCGGGCGCTGGTGCGCTCGGTATCGAGGCGATGCTGCACCGCCTCCACCACCACGATCGCATCGTCGACCACGATGCCGATCGCCAACACCAGGCCGAACAGGGTCAGCGTGTTGATGGAAAAGCCGAACGCGCTGAATGCGGCGAAGGTGCCGATCAGCGAGACCGGCACCGCCAGCATCGGGATGATGGTGGCGCGCCAGGTCTGCAGAAACAGGAACACCACGAACAGCACCAGCACGAAAGCCTCGCCCAAGGTGATCAATACATCTTTCAGCGATTCGGTGACGAAGGGCGTGGTGCTATAAGGAATCGAATACACCACGCCGGCCGGAAAGCGCCGTGCTGCCTGATCCATGGTCTGCTTGACCTGGTCCGCAACGTCGAGCGCGTTGGCGTCCGGCTGCAGGAAGATGCCGATGAACACGCCGGGGATGCCGTTCTCCTGCACGTTGATGCTGTAGTCGGCGCCGCCCAATTCGATTCGCGCGATGTCTTTCAGGTACACGATCTGGCCATCCGGCGCGGCACGCAGAATCATGTTCTCGTATTGCGCGGGATCGGTGAGACGGCCGCGGATGGTGGCCGAATACTGCATCTGCTGCCCCGGCGGAACCGGCGGCACGCCGATGCGGCCGGCTGGCGCCACCACGTTCTGTTCCTGGATCACGCGCTGCACATCCGAAGCGGTCACACCCAACCGCGCCATGCGGTCCGGATCGAGCCAGATGCGCATGCTGTAATCGCGCGCGCCGAAAATGCGCACTGCGCCGACGCCGGGAATGCGCGACAGTGTGTCCTGCAAATTCAGCAAAGCATAGTTGCTCAGGAACGTGGCATCGAAGCGGCCGTCCGGCGCCGTCAATGCCAGTACCTCGAGAAAGTCGGTCGACTGCTTGCGTATCGTAATGCCCTGCCGGATCACGTCGGCCGGCAGCGTGCTCTGCGCAACGGCAACCCGGTTTTGCACATCCACCGCATCCAGGTCCTGGTCGGTTCCGATGTCGAAGGTCACGGTCAGGCTGTACGAGCCGTCATTGGCGCTTTTCGAGTCCATGTAAAGCATGCCCTTGGCGCCGTTGACCTGCTGCTCGATCGGCGCGGCGATCGATTGCGTCACCACATCCGCGTTGGCGCCGGGAAAGCTGGCCGACACCTGCACTTGCGGCGGCACGATCTGGGGGTATTGCGCGATCGGCAAACCGAAGGCGGCGAGCGCTCCCGCAAGCGTAATGATCAAGGAAACGACCGTGGAAAAAATAGGGCGATCGATGAAGAAGTTAAACATCCGTCACCTGCTTTCTATCGTGACATGCGCCGCTCAGGGCCGAACCGGCGCAGGCTGCCCCGCGTGCGTAGTATCTTGCGCTGCATTGCCGCTGGCCGCCAGTTGCTGCTGCGGCAGAACGGGCTTCACCGGCACGCCCGGACGCAGCTTGGCGATGCCTTCCACCACGACCAGTTCGCCCGGTTCCAAACCTTGCTCCACCGCCCAGTTGTTGCCGACTCGCGTGGCAGCATCGATATTGCGCGAGATTGCTTTGTTGTCCTGGCCGACCACGAATACGAAGCGCTTGCCCTGCAACTCCTGAACGGCTTGCTGCGGAATCAAAATCGCGTCCGGATCTTCCCGCGTCGGCGCGATCACGCGGACGAACTGGCCCGGTTTCAACGCGCCTTCGGGGTTCGGCACCACCACCCGCACGGGTATCGTTCCATTGCGCGGATCGACCGCCACGTCGATAAAGTCAAGTTTGCCGCCGTATTTGTAATCGCTGCCGTCGATCAATTTCAATTTGAAGGACCCTGCGGCATGGTTCGCCGGGCGCGCCTTGTATTGCTTCTGCAAACTGCCCAGGTCTTTTTCGCTGACGCTGAAATTGGCATAGATCGGATCGACCGAATACAAGGTCGCCAGCAGCGTGGTCGACGCATTGACCAGCCCGCCTGGTTTGATGAGAGCCTTGCTGATGACGCCGTCGCGCGGCGCACGGATCGCGGTATAGCCGAGATTGAGTTGCGCCTGCTCCACCTGCGCCCTGGCGGCGTCGACGGCGGCCGCATCCGTACGCTCCTTGGCGACAGCCGCATCGAGGTCTTGCTGACTGATCGCCTGGTCAGCCAGCAAGGGACGCAGCCGCGCCAGATTTTGCCGCGAGTTGAGATGCGATGCCTGCGCCTGCGCAAGATTTGCCTTGGCCTGGGCCAAGGCGGAAAGATAGGACTGTTGATCGATCAGGAACAGGAAGTCGCCCTTCTTCACCGGCGCGCCGTCCTTGAAGCTTTGGCGCTGCAGAATGCCGCCGACGCGAGCACGAATCTCGACCGACTCGACCGCTTCGGTCTGCGCCGCATAATCTTCGAACACGGTAATGGGAGAAGCGGCAGTCTTGATGACCGTCACTTCAGGCGGAGGAGGCTGCGGAGGCGCATTGCTTGCCTTGCCGCAGGCGAAGAGGGCCGGCAGGATCAGACCGGGCATTGCCAGTTTGCCGCGCCGGACGAGGGCCCGCATTGCCGTATCGAATTCCGTGAGAATCACATGATCCCCTTTGTCGAGACAACCGCTTCCGTGCCGCGATAGCACGTCGCGATATGAACGCCTTGCTAGTGAACGCCTTGCTAGTCGATGGGAGTCGCGGGGACGGTAAGTGGTTCCGGCTTTCCAGGCATCCTTGGCCGCGCGGCAGAAAAAACTTTTGGTTTTACCGGGCGTCGAAATGAATCCATTGAATCGGCCGCACCATCCGTGCATGCCCCGATGAAGTTGAAGACTGGAATGGCATGCCGGGATCGAAAGTTTTTCAGGGCGGCTTGCTTTCATATGTCAACTCAATGACAGGAGAACGCAATGAAAATCGCCCTATTCCTGATCGCCTTGCTGGCCGCCTTGCCATGTTATATCCAGGCCGCGCCCGCTTCCTCGGACAAGGCTGAGGAAGCCGCCTCAAAGAGTCCTCATAAAACCAGGCTGGATCGCAGCGGCAAACCACGCAAAGGCAAGGCGTCGTATTACGCCAAGAAATTCCACGGCAAGAAAATGGCCGACGGCACCCCCATGAATCCGCAATCCAATGTCGCGGCCAGCAAGACTTTGCCACTCGGCACAAAGGCCAAAGTCACCAATTTGAATAACGGGAAAAGCGAAGTGGTCGAGATCAGGGACCGCGGCCCCTATGTCGGCGGCCGGATCGTCGACCTGTCTCCCAAGACCGCTGAAAATCTGGGCATCAAGAAATCAGGCGTCGCGCCGGTCGAGGTCAAGCCGCTGGACATTCCAAAGCAGGAAGACAGCGCCAAGGCCGGCACAGCCCCAAACAGCAACGCTGCGAAATAAAAATATGGAAGCCGACCACTGTTTTCGGGCTGTTCCTGTTTTTGCTATTTCGAAATCTTGCCGTCCTTGATGGTCAGTGTATCGTTGCCGTTCCCGGTTGCGGACGAGCCGCTCTTCTTGACCGTCACCGTGCACGGTCCGTTGCCGAGGTCGCGCGTGGAACTGCCGCCGATGCTGCTGTCGGCATTGGACGAACACTTGATCATGACGTCGTACGAATTGCCATCCTTGTTGACGAGCTTGACGCCGGCGAAGGCGGAGGTGCTGAACAGCAGTGCGGCGGTGACGGCGGCGATATAGGGAAGAACGATGCGTTTCATATTTTTCTCCTTGTGTGGGGTGGGCGCATTCAACGATGCGCCTCGCCATGCTAATTCTTGCCGTGGAGGACGGCAAGAATTAGAGCAGTTTCAGCCTGACTGTACAGGAGCCAAGGTTGAGCCGAGAAGCGCAACCGTACGAATGGTACGGTGAGCATCGCAGGCGCAAGATTGGCCGTGTACGGTCAAGATGAAACTGCTCTAGCTGCATTACAAGGTGTATTGCACCAATCAAATGGTCAATGCAGTTTGACCTGCGGACTGGTTCGCGCACGCAGCCAGTGGATCATCGTGTCGAACGCCATGCGCCGCGCCCCATGCAACGCCAAGATGTGTTTGCGATATAGAGAGCTGTACAGGAATTTTGCAACCAGCCCCTCGACGAATACGCCCTTGCCGGCAAGGCCGCCGACCAGCGCACCGACCGCGCTGTAACGGCCGAGCGAGACCAGCGAGCCGTAATCGCGATAGATGAAATCCGGCAGCTTGCGCTGCCCGGCAGGCATGCGCAATACCTTGCTCAAGAACAGCGCCTGCTGGTGCGCCACCTGGGCGCGCGGCGGCAATCTGGCGTCTTGTTCCTTCCACGGCGCACTGGCGCAATCGCCGATTGCAAAAATGCTGGGGTCGGCTTCGGATTGCAGCGTCGCACCGACGATTACCTGGCCGATGCGATTGACCGGCAACCCCAGCGTGGCGCACACCGGCGGCGCGGCGATACCGGCAGCCCATACCGCGATGTCGGCCGCAAACGTTTCACCGCAGGCGGTTTCCACTGTCGCGGCGGTGACTGCCGAGACCCTCTTCCCGGTCGCAATGCTGACGTTGAGCGTTTTGAGCAGCGACGCGGCGCGGGTGGAAAGATGCGGTTTAAGCTGCGGCAAAATCCGCTCGCCGGCCTCGACGATCCTGATCCTGATGTCTTGCACGGGGTCCAGGTCATGCACGTTGTAATAGCCCAGCGCGATCGCCGTGTTGCGCAATTCCGCCGCCAGTTCGACGCCGGTCGCGCCGCCGCCGACGATGGCAATGTCGATGCCTTTTTTGATGCCGCCCTGCTGCCGAACGCCGCCTTCACGCATGATCGCCGCGATCATGGCGCGCCGGAACGACTCCGCCTGTCCCACCGTGTCGAGCGTCACGCAATGCTCGGCGGCGCCCGGCACGCTGAAGAAGTTCGTCACCGAACCGAACGCGAGCACCAGCGTGTCATATGCAATCTGCCGGGCCGGCTGCACTTCGACATGGTCGAGATCGGAACAGGCGGCGAGGTCGATCCGCTTGTTGATGCGGTCGATACCGGTCAGTGCGCCGCGCATGAATTCAAAATTGTGTTCCGCTGCGTGGGCGCGATATTCGACATGATGCAGATTGGGGTCGGTTTTGCCGGCCGCGACTTCATGCAGCAAAGGCTTCCAGAAATGCGTAGGCAGACGGTCCACCAGGACGATTTTGGCCTCACCCTTCTTACCGATGGAATCGCCAAGTCTGGTCGCCAGTTCGAGGCCGCCTGCGCCGCCTCCCACCACCACGATTGTTTGCATGATGCGCTCCATTAAGTTTTGACGGGAATAAGAAATGAATCATTCGCTGTTAATATAAGCCCCGGCCACACAGAAGAAAAATTAATTATTTTGTGCGAAGCATAAGGAATTCATATGTATTACCCGAACTTCAAGCAATTGAATGCACTGCGTCTGGTGGCGCGGCTCGGCAGCGTGTCGGGAGCGGCGGAGGAATTGCACCTGACTCAGCCCGCGGTTTCCTTGCAGTTGCGGTTGTTGGAAGAAGCCATAACGACGCCCTTGACGCGCAAGGTGGGACGGGGCATCCAGCTCACCGCTGCCGGCGAGGTGCTGGCCGGCTACGCGGAGAGAATCATCGGTCTGTGGAACGAAGCCGGCAATGAATTGGCGGCATTGCGGGGCGTCATCAGCGGCACCTTGCGGATCGGTGCGGTCACCACCGCCGAATACCTGCTGCCGCCGATGCTGGTGATGTTTACCACCGACCGGCCGGACGTGCGGATTCAATTAAAAGTCGGCAACCGCGATGAAATCGTCAGCATGCTCGGCAGGCATGAAATCGACCTCGCTATCATGGGCACGCCGCCGCGTGAATTCCGGACCATCGCAACGCCATTCGCAAAACATCCGATGGCGTTCGTCGCTTCGCTTTCGCATCCCCTGATGTCGAAGAAAAGAATTTCCCTGGAAGACGTGCTGGCTGCCAACATGTTGGTGCGCGAGCGCGGCTCGGGTACGCGGGTCGCGGTCGAGCGTTTGTTCAAGGAGGCGGATTGCCTCCTGCGCATCGGGTCCGAGCTATCGAGCAACGAGGCGATCAAGCGCATGGTGGTGGCAGGCCTGGGCGTGGCTTTTTTGTCGGTGCATGCGTGCACGCTGGAATTCGCCGCCGGGCTGATGGGCCTGCTGCCGGTGGCCGGCAGTCCGGTCGAGAATGATTGGTACGTGATGTACCGTGCCGATGCGCCGATCCCCAAAGTAGCGTCGGCCTTCATGGATTTCATCATCGAACATGGGCAGGGCGAGGTGCACCGGCAGCTCGTGGCGTTTTACAACGAGACCGCAAGACGCCGGCCGGACAGGCAAAGCAGAACAGCGCGCGACACGTCAAAGAGAAAATAAATTTACCGGCTTTTTTATCGCCTGCCCGCCGCCGCATTCTCGCGAACCAGGCTGCGCCGCTCATGCTCGGCATTGGTGATGTAACGCTGTATCGCCACCCCCATCGCCGACGACAACTCGGTAAAGGCGACCCCGACCCGGTAACGCGATATGTTTTGGTGGTCGGACAAAAGTGTGACGTGGCGCACCTCCGCCGAACAGACGATGGCGCCCTGTTTCGGCAGCATGAGATTCAAGCGATCGATCTTCTCGCCCGGCTCAAACCCCGGATGGCCGAGCATGTTGACGCTCAGGCCGCCGACACTCAGATCGTGCCCCGGCCACTCGCCGAGCAGATAGCCTTCTTCCAAAAACAATTTCACCATCAAGGGCTTGGCCACCGGCAAAAGGATACGATAGCTCTCGCGCCGCTGGCGCCGCACCACCCGTTCCGGCAGAGGCACCCAGAAAGCGTCGCTGCCGCCCCAGGAAAAGCGATGCACCTGGCTGGTGCGGAACTGGACCAGGATTCCGTTCAACCGGCCAACGAAGACGCAGCTCGGACTTTTCTCAACCAACTGGTTGGCCTTGGCGTCTCCGCTGAGGTCGAAAATCAACGCATCGTGACGCGCTTCCAGAAGCGTCGTCAGAAAATAATCCCTCCCGGCGTTGAACGTCACCGTCACCTGTTCGCGACGATAAATAAGCTCGTTGAGAACGCTGAGAATCTCCATCCTGCCCAGCAGGAAGTAGCGCTCTTCAATCTCTTCATCGCTTAATAAGACAGTCATCTCGGCTTCAATACCGACAAGTCGGCGAAATGAAAATTAGGTGGTTAATAGGTGGTTAATGAAAGCCGTCCGCATCATATCCGGAAATCTGGCTGCGCCGCTCATGCTCTTGTTCAATGATATAACGCTGTATCGCAACCCCCATCGCCGGCGGCAAGCCGCAAAACATCAGGCCGATACGATACGGCGGATTGCTTTGATCCTGTACAAGGTCGGTGGCATGGCGCAGCGCGACCGAACATTCTATTTCGCCGTGCCCCGGAAGCGAAAAGCCGATACGGCTGATCGTCTTGCCAAGCGCTAGCGACGCTTGTTCCGGTACCGCCAGTCCGAGGCCGCCGACGCTCAAATCATGCAAGGGCCATTCGCCCAGCCCGGCGCCATCGCTGGAAAAAAGCCGCACCACCACCTTCTGCGCCGGCGCGATCAGAATGCGATAGCTTTCCTGCCGCTGTACGCGCGCCACGCGCTCCGGCAAAGGTATGCAGAAAGCGGGGCTGCCGCCCCAGGAAACCTGTCTTACCTGGTGTGCGGCAAACTGAACGCGGATACCGTCGGGATAGGCGACAAAAGAGCAAGCCTGGCATTTGAGCAGACGCGCATTGGCCTCGCTGTCCTCGCCCAGGTCAAATATCAGGACGGTATCGCGCGCTTCCAGCAGCCTGGTATGGAGACGATCGGAAACGCCGCCGAAATCCACGGTGAGCGGCTCGCACCGATGGATCAGATCATTGAGAACATTGAGAATCTCCATCCGTCCGTACACGAAGAAACGATCCTCGATCTCGTCGATGTTCAGGCTTTCGCCCACGCTGCCCTCCCCTTTTCTCTGCAAAAACGACGGGTTGAGAAGTCGTCGTCCCATTTGCTCAAAGTCTAGCAGGGTTGCAGGCGCTTGTAACGGATATTGCTGAGCGCGCGATGGCATGCCAAGACGCTACCGCTGCAATGAAGGGCCACGGGTTGTACCAGCTTTTTTTTGCTCCCCGGTTCCTCGTTGCGCCCGCGCCACAATACATTCAGGCAAATACGTTGACGATACTGCCCACGGCCGAATCAGCCGCGCGCGGTGCAGCCGTTGGCGCGGCGTTGGTTTTATTTTCCACGTCAGGCAGTACCGGCTCTTTCGCTGTGCCGGCGTGGATGGCCGTACCCCGGCTTGATGCGGTCGGCTGCACCGCGGGCTTTGCCGTATCGATCTCGTCGATACGGGCGCGCACCGCGCTGATTTTGTTCGAGATCGTTTGGATCTGTTCCTTGCCTTCGGGCGTTTTGGCTGAATCGCAATTGACGCAGTCCGACAATTCTTTCTGATAGCGTGCCAACTGTGCCTCAAGACCGGCCGTGGGTGTAGTGGCGACGCTGCCGCCATAAGCAGCGGAAGATGCGCCGATCGCAGCTACCATATGTCCTCCGCGTGAGTGGAAACCGCTTGGTTGATTGGGATGTTTTCCCAGTTGTTCCTTGGTCGAACGACAGGGCCAATCCTTACGCGCTTTTTACTTTTTTGGCATTCGAGACGGCCGAACGGTCTCCCCCCTTCACTAGAGCATTTTTAGCCTGACCGTGCGGAGTCAAGGTCAGGCCGAGGAGCGGA
>CBIHON010000074.1:0-15321 GCA_966211965.1 uncultured Burkholderiales bacterium
TCATGCTTCCTCACATGGCTCAGATTTTCAATATAAGTTCATAACAGGCTCTAGAGTCTGTTATGAACTCAAGCAGGGGGCGCGCAGCCCCGGGAACTCGCCGCCTACCAGGGTGGAGCGAGGGTTTCGGGCGATGTATCGCCCGCTCGCGGAACAGTCCTCGCTTGCCAGCGAGGACGCGCCCGGTAAAGGGGGCGACGCGCCGTAGCGGGCTACCGCAAGGAACTTGCATGCGTATGTGCCGAATCCAACGGGGTGGATTGATCCGCTGGGATTGATTGCGATGAGAGCCGGTGGTTGGGGTGCAAAACCACCTGAACTGATCGATGGCTTGCTCCGCTTGAAGGAGGGGGGCAAGCGTTATGAGTTTGTAGGCGCTGATTCTTCATTTATTTTGCAATTTGAAAAAATAAGCAAGGCATTCATGTGCAGCATGGCAAAGGCAAATATGGCCCTATTCCTTTGTCTGAACTGTTGGCGGCGATTAATTCCGGCATTGACACTTTCCTCGCTGACTCGCGTAATGTGCTTCCCGTTGGAGAAGCAGCGTATGCGGATTTCAACGCAAGCCGGCGCGCATTAAAAGACGCTTTGGCATAGCACTCTGGCTCGGAAAGCACAACGCCCACTGCTGCGGGTGTTGTGCGATGCGCACGGCAAGGCCAAGCAGAAATGGGGGGTGAAGCGGATTCACAGCCGCTATGCCTACGACCCGCTGGGCAGGCGCCTATCCAAGCAAGTGGAAACAAACACGGGGTGGATCACGGAAGACGGCTGGCGCGAGAGCCTGGAGGAAGCGATGCGGATGCAGCCGCCGCAAACCATCGCCACCGACCCGGCCTGGCTGGACCCGGCGCATAACCTGATCGAGCTGCAAGGGAAGAAAGAAGACCAACAGGAAGCGCAAGCGGAAGGGATGGCGGCTGCCGCCAAGGGCACCCCTGAAACCATCCGCTACCTGTGGAGCGGCAACCAGCTCTTTACCGAATACCACAGCCCGGGTCCGAACGAGCTCAGGGTGATCCACCACATCAGCGAAGTGGACAGCTTCGTGCCGATCGCGCAAGTCATCGACGAGTACCGGCAAGGCATACCGGAAACGACAGCGCCGTTCCCGGACCGCACCCAGCTCAAGGGGCTGGAGCCGGAACCCCGGCACCGGTCGGACAACCCGGAGAAGGATTGGCTGACGCAGCTCAGGGCGGATGCGCCCAAGAGCAGCCTGGGCAATCCCCTGCCGCTGGACCACCGCTGGGTGCAGCTGGCGCGGGCGGAAGAGAAGGTATTGCAGGACGAGGTCTGGAAGAAACTCGAGGCGCAGGACAAGGCGACCGAGATCCGGACGCGGGTCTATCATATCCATACCGACCACCTGGGCACGCCGCAGGAAATGACGAGCGAGGATGCGCGGCTGGTGTGGGCGATCCACCTGACGGCGTGGGGCAGGACGCGGGCAATCCAGATGCCGGAGGCGACCGAGGAAGAGAAGGCAACCCTAAGCCAGCACTTCCGGTTTCAGGGGCAGCAATTCGACCCTGAGACGGGTCTATCGCGTCTCCACCACTGTCGCTACACTGTGCTAAGTGTGACCCAACGTGACGACACCTGCGCAATGAACGTTCCAACCGCTGATGAGCAGCTTGCTGCTGCACTCGAATGTGATCTCCTGACTCGATACGGGCCGATGGTATCGGGCGATGTACTGCGCTTGGTGCTCGGTTACGCATCGAAGGAAGCGTTTCGCCAAGCGCTGTCGCGTCAGACTGTGCCTGTCCCTGTATTCACATTACCCAATCGCCGCGGCAAATTTGCTTTAGTAAAGGATATTGCCGCATGGCTCGCAGCGCAGCGAGCGCGTGCCGTATTGGGGAGGGAGTCTGGGAATCAAACTAGTGGCTACATGCCGCGTACCGAGAAAGGGGATCCCCGATGACTTGATGAGCACTTGAGATGGGGAAGGTTCGAAAGCGCAAAAGGCTTGGAGCGCTAACTCCAAGCCTTTCACAATGAAAACCGTCAGATTTGTACCCCGACGGACTCATTGTCTGCGTTGTCATTACGGTTGTCAAGCACCCAGCTTGCCAGTCGGTGGCCTTCTTTTTTTATAAAAATCAAAGGTAAATGCTGCCCTAGACTCGATACGCGTAGTGCGTAGCCGAGTCTTGTGGATATGGACAATGATGGAGGACGCTATGCTTTCCGAGCAAGACTTATTGCGCGTTTTCGCGCAACACAACATCCCTCTGAACGGTCGTACGATAGTTGAAACAATACGATCGTCCGAACCAACGCGGCGAACCGGTGGCGGAACTCACAATGTCGCTGCACGCTTCGCAAGCCGCAAGATGGGCGTAGTCATTCAAGCAGAAAGCCACAAGAATGAACTACCCGCCCTGTATATGTGGGAACACGATTCTTCGACATACGAGTTCTACGATCAGCCTTCGCCCGTAAAGCTGAGTTATAAAGCTGCCAGCGGAAAGAGGGCAACCCACCTTTCAACACCGGACTACTTTGTTATCCAGAAAACCTGGATGGGCTGGGTGGAGTGCAAGACCGAAGAATGGCTATTGGCTGAACATGCCACCGGTAACGAACGATTTCAACCAGACGGCCAGGGCGGATGGCGTTGTCCCGCCGGCGAGGTCTATGCCGGCCAATACGGCCTCGGATTCAAAGTACGTTCTTCAAAGGAGACCAACTGGGCGCTGATACGCAATCTCGAATTCCTCGCGGACTACTTTCGTGCCTCCTGTCCGTCGCCCTCTGCAGAGGCGCGGCGATATGTTCGAGAAATTTTCACGGAGGAGCGCTGGATACTGCTGAGCGACCTGCTGCAGCGCGACGGTGTTACGCCCGACGTCGTTTATAAGTTGATCGCCGACGGAGATTTGCATGTCGATCTGGAAAACGAACTTCTGTCGGAGCGGAATTACACGGCTGTGTGCCGCGATGTAGAGAGCGTTGAAATCTATGTCGGGCACAGGCGTGGGCGGGTGAACGCTCCTGCGATGTACTTACAGACGATCAAACTTGTACCTCAGACCAAGATTGTATGGGACGGCAAACTGTGGAACATCGTTAACGTCGGCATCAATGAAATTTGCCTCCTGAGCGACAATAAAGAGATCGTAAATCTGGACATCGAAACGTTTCGCTCTCTCGTCGGGCAGGGACAGATCACCGGATTGCCCGAGCGCGACGAGCGGGAACTGCTGGCGGAAAAATTGGTGAAGCAAGCGGCGCCGATCGATTTGCAATTGGCCGCCAGGCGATCAGCGTGTCTCGATGCTGCGGCCAATGGCGGCGAGTACGGCAATGTGCCCGCCCGTACGCTGCGGTACTGGAAAATGCGTGCCGCTCATGGCATATCCGCCGTCGGAAACCGTTTTGTCGGCCTACTTCCGAGGATCGGCAACCGTGGCAATCGCAACCGGAAGCTGCCTCAGAATGTGATCGATGTCATGAACGAGGTAATCGACAGCAAGGTTCTGACCGCGACCCAAGCAAATATTCTCGCATGTTACGGTGCCGTCGTGAATGTCTGTAAGGAGCGCAGTTTGATTTGCCCCTCCGAGAAGACATTCCGTAAGGAGATCGCGAAACGTCGGCTCGATCTCAGGACTTTGGCAAGAGAGGGGCGAAAGGCTGCCTACCCGGTCTCGGAGTTCTATTGGACGATCGATCAATCGACGCCGCGCCACGGGGAGCGGCCGTTCGAAGTCGGCCATATCGACCATACGGAATTGGACGTCGAAGTGGTGGATGGCGAGACGGGAGCCAACCTCGGACGTCCCTGGCTCACGATCCTAATGGATGCTTTCACACGCATGATTCTGGCCTTCTATCTTACCTTCGATCCGCCCAGCTATCGTAGTTGCATGGCGGTGATTCGCGAATGCGTCCGACGTCATGGGCGCATTCCAAAAACGATCGTCGTAGATAAAGGGAGCGAGTTCGAGGGAACTTACTTCGAGGCGTTGTTGGCTCGTATGGAAAGCCACAAAAAATCTCGGCCGGCGGCGAAGGCGCGGTTCGGATCGGTGATCGAGCGCTTTTTCGGTGTCACCAACCAGACCTTTATCCACAATCTGGCGGGAAACAGCCAAGCCTTGCAGCGACCGCGCAGCATGTCGCCGAGCCACGATCCGCGTAAACTTGCGGTCTGGACTTTGAGTACGTTAACCGACTTGTTCGAGCGATATGTGGAGGAGCATTACGGTCAATGGCGTCACACGGCACTAGGCTTGTCGCCGAAGGAAGCGCTGGCACGAGGGCTAGCATTCACCGGAAACCGAGCACATCTCTTGATTCCATATACGGAGGAGTTTCGCTTCCATTGCTTGCCGTCGACGTCTAGCGGCAAGGCGCGCGTCCATCCCGGGAAAGGAATCAGTATTCGCAAGATCGATTATTGGCATCCCGCGTTTCGCGATATCGGGGATACGACCAGCGTGCCGGTGCGTTACGATCCGTTCGATGTCTCCAAGGCGTATGCACTCGTGCGAGGCACGTGGCTGCAATGCCGATCATATTACCAGGCGCAACTGGAGCGACGGACGGAGCGCGAAATTGCGATCATCTCACAAGAGATTCGTGCCAAGCATGCACAACACAGCATTCATCGTCGTGTTAAGTCGGCCGATATTGCTGCTTTTATCGACGTGGATCAAGAGAGCGAAGCCGTACTACGTCAGCAACGGCGTGATGCGCAGCGGCCGACGAACGCCCCGGCAACATCTACGTCACAAGAACGGCTGCCTGTGCCAAGCAGCTCTGAGGAGTGCCAAGGCGGCCCATGGTCCGGGCAGGTCGATCTGGAGATGTTCGGAGAGCTGAAATGAGCGCGCAAACGATCACCTTTCCAGTGAATGCGTTCGCAGAGAAAAAGTTCAAGCATCCGTCGGCAACCATGGCTTATGACAAGTTGCTGCTAGCGCTCGGGAACGACTTTTCGCCGCAGATTATTATCTTTACCGGGCCGACTGGGGGCGGCAAGAGCACGGTCGCTTCCGCCATCGGTAAATCTGTGCTCGACAACTTTAAACCGCGCATGGCGGTCGAATCGGATCTCGTTCCCGTAGTCGCGCTCAATGCGGTTCCACCGACCGGCGGGAATTTTAACTGGAAAGACTTCTACATTCGCTTGTTGAGCGGACAGCATGAGCCATTGGCCGACAGAAAATTGTATGTGCCGCGACAGATGCCGCTCTTGCCAGATTGTGTCGCGACCAGCCACTTAGAGCGGTCGGTCACTGATCATCTTAGGCGTTCAGTGGAGGAGTATTTGCGCCGGCGCCGGACCAAACTGTTGATCATCGATGAAGCGCATCACCTTCTGCTGGTCAACAATTCGCACCGTCTCGAATGTCAATTCGAAACGCTCAAGTCGCTTACGATCGAGACGGGTGTGACGATTCTTCTGACCGGCACGTACAGTTTGCTCAATATCCTGCGACAAAGCGGTCAGCTGACGCGGCGCAGTCAGGTAGTCGACTTCCCTAGGTACGACATGCGCTGCAAGGAGGGAGCGCAGAATTTTCAGAAAACCCTGTGTTATCTGGAGCACACATTGTCGGTCTACGTTCCTGCCCGACTTGGCGTGCATGTCGACTATTTCTATCGTAAGTCGGCTGGTTGCATAGGAATTCTGAAAGATTGGCTGACGCGCTGCCTAGATCACGCAATGAAAGAAAAGGCCCCCGTGATCGACGCCGTGTTCGCGGAGCGCTTCGCGTTATCGAATCGTGGCCTAATGCGGATCCTTGAGGAGGCTTGTTGGGGCGAGGATGAACTGACCGACGTGGCCGACGAGGAACTGACCGAATTGCTGAAACGCGGCCTGCTGGTAGCGCGCGCGGAGAAGCCCGATGGTATGGTCCCGCGCAAGCCTGGGCGGCGCAGTCCGCGACGCGATCCAATAGGGGGAGTGCAGCCATGAATATGTGCGATGTTTTTGACGACCTGCTGGATTTCGCAGAATTGTCCAACCAGCCTGATCGCAGTCGACTATTTTCTTTGGTCCCGATGCGGCTTGGCAAACCTATGCAGGAAAGCTTGCGCTCGTTCCTAATTCGCACCAGCCGGGCGCATGCAGTCAATCCACGTCGCCTAGTCATGGAAATTCTGTCGGAAGTTGATCCGGAAATCGGTGCGTTCACCTCTTCCGGCTTCTTCAGGCGCTTCTCCAAAACGATCAATGGAATGGGCCAATATGCCGAGCGATTCGTCTCGGTGCTTGAGAAGGCAACCTGCGTCGCCGGCTTGGATCGGCTTACCATGCTGCCGTGGAGGGGAATGTTTCCACACAACGGGCAAGGCATGCTGGCTGAGCATCCGCAGTGGTGCTCAGCCTGCCTGTTCACGCAGTGCTTGGAGGATGGCGAGCGGTACATTCCGTTGGCTTGGGCTCTCGAAGGGTTCACGGTCTGTCCGATCCATGAGCGCCGGCTTGAGCAGCATTGCCCTTATTGCGGTAAACACCAATCGTTCATCCCCCGTTATCCGGACGTCGGAATCTGCAGCGAATGTGGGGAACCGCTGGTAACCCATGACGTATTGACCAACCGAGACACAGCCCAGTCAACCGATTTCGAACGATGGATGGCGGATGCGATCAGCGGAATGATTGTGTGCCAAGCGTCACGATCTTTTGTGCCGACGGCGTGCGACTTCCGTGCTTTCGTTGAGGCACAGGTTTCTCGGGTAGCGGGAGGAAATCGAGCCGCTTTTTGCCGCATCATCGGTCTGCAAAGCCGTGCCCTCAACGGTTGGTTAGCCAAGGATGAGCGGCCGAGTATGTCTCAGTTGCTAGAATTCTGTCGCCGATTGAAGATTTGTCCAGCGGATATAGTTCAGGGCGAGAGCCATTCCGTTGATTTTCCACTGCTGCCGACGTCGACTTCCATGAAGCCACGAGCTTCGTGTCCACGGTTGTCGGCGCGACGACGGCAGGAAATTCGATCACTGTTAGTAACCTTCTTATCGGATTCCGACTGCGAGCCACCATCTCGAATTGCCGCGAAGATTGGCGTATCCGCACGCTATCTGCGCTATTGGTTTCCAGACTTGTGCCGCGAACTGTCCATTCGTCATCGCACAGCACAAAAGATAAAATCAGCTTCATATCAAGCCAAGCAAGGGGGGCGAGTGCGTGAGGTCGTTCGACAGATAATATACGAAGGTAAGTATCCGTCACGTAGGCAGGTCAATAGGATATTGAGCAAAGAGGGAATGTCTCTGGCGCAACCCCATCTGCTTGCAGCTTATCTTGATACTATAGCGAATTGATCGTATCTCTTCGGAGAGGACGTTGACCAAGTCCATAGCCGTCACTCATTTAATCCGGTATTGCTTTGCCGTCATTCCAATGGCAGCATGCAGACGGTGTGAATCCAAGTTGAACAGCCAGCGAAATGGGAAAACCAATGCTCGATTGGGAGCGATACGAGCGACTTGTTGCTCGTCTCATCTCCGACCAACTCTCCACCGCATATTGCGTCACGCCTAATGCGCCCGTCGAAGGAAAGATTAGTGGGCGGGCCAGGCAAATCGACGTTCTTATCGATTCTCGGCATACCACAGATAACCGTACGCGAGTCATTATCGATGCCAAGATGCGTACCCGCCGGGTTGATGTAACCCATGTAGAAGCATTCCTCGGACTGATGGCCGATGTGGGCGCTACGCATGGATACCTGATTTGCCCACACGGTTATACGCCGGCCGCGGAACGAAGAGCCCAGGACGCCGTATCGATACGATTGCTCCCTCTAGACCGACTGGACAATTTCGATCCGTCGACATGGCCGCGCTGTTTAGCTCCCACTTGTCGTAACGGGCGTGTTTTCTGGGATGGCTATCCTGTGATCGACTTGGCTTTGGCACCTTTGAATCGTACAGCCGGCGAAAGGGGCGTTGTTTCGTACGTGCATTACGTTGGGAAGTGCGACCGGTGCCGTCGATTTCATGTCAAATGCACGGTCTGCGGGGACTTCTTTTCTCCGACATACGAGTCGGAAGATGATTGCGGAGTTCAATGCAAATGCCGCTTGCCATGGTTTTGGCTTGCCTCGATTGAGGAGGACGCCAAAGGTCACCGTTCCGCCGAATTACACCTAATCAGAAGTATTGACGAGATATGGACAGTAGATCGCCGCTCCTTCTAGTTTGTGGCTTGCACTAGGCGAGACGAGGGCTGTGTCATGGCAATCGAAGCCTGCTGGAAAATCAAGCTGGAAGCATAATTTTGCCACCCCCGCTTTGGAAGCATAACCTTGCCTACCCGGCAAAATTATCGTTCCATCGACAAACTAAGAAAAGTTGGCCTTGGAATGTGGTGGAGCGAAGGAGGATCGAACTCCCGACCTCTGCATTGCGAACGCAGCGCTCTCCCAGCTGAGCTATCGCCCCATTGTGCTTAATTTTATAGCATCGAAAATTTGATGCAAGCATTAATGGAAATGTATACCTTGATATGCCTTGAAAAGGCCTGACAACCGGCTGAATCTATTGACGGAAATTCGCTTGGGCCACTATAGTGGCGGGATGAATTCAGATTTCCATCAACTGTCCGAAAAAATCAAGCAGTTGGCCGAACTCGCGCAATCCTTGCGGCGCGAGAACGCCGACTTGAGAGTGGGTGCGGCTGCGCTGGTTGCTGAAAATGCCGATTTGGCAAGACGGATTCAGGTCGCGCATCAACGCGTATCCGCGCTGCTGGGAAAAATTCCTGTCGCTGAACGAGATGAGGAGGCCGCATGATCCAGCTCGACGTCTTCATCATGGGGCAACCTTACAAGCTCGCATGCAATGAGGGGGAAGAGATGGCCTTGCAGCAAGCAGTCGCCTATTTGAACGACAAGATGTGCGCGATACGCGATGCCGGAAAACTTAAAGGTAATGATCGCATTGCCGTGATGGCTGCCCTCGGCATCGCTGCAGAACTGCTGGCAACCAAGTCACCCGAAGGTCCACTGATGGGCATGACGATGGCGGACGTGAAGCAAAAAATTTCCACAATGCATGCAGTGTTGGATGCAGCGCTAACCCCTCAAGAAAATCTGTTTTAAGTCTTCGTGTCGCTGCAAAAATAATTCGGCACGTCACCTTTCTTGACAATCTCGGCCCTGCAAAATTGAAATTTCAATTGACATACAGGCCGATCAGAGTAGACTTTGAATCTCCTGCCGTGTTCGCGATTGCCATATATTCCTTGAACCATTTATGCGCATAGGTTGCGGAATTTCGTTCGATGGGTGTGAGCGTCGCTAGTCCGATGAACCCGAAGTTGAACTAACTGTAACCACCTTGAACCGTCTCGGTTCGGGATGCCGGCAAAGCGGCACAGGCGGGGCTGGATTCTTAAGCGGTTGCATTTTTATGCAGCCGCTTTTTTATTTGCCTTCCTCTTTCAGAAAAATTATACGTCTCCAAAAAATAAATGGCGCGATACTGGTTGATGAAATCGGAACCGGACGAGGTGAGTATTGATGATGCGCTCGGTGCGCCAGGCCAGATAGTGCCTTGGTTTGGCGTGCGGAATTATCAAGCACGCAACTTCATGCGCGACGGCATGCAGGTTGGCGATGGAGTGCTGTTCTATCATTCGAGTTGTCCCGAACCGGGCATTGCCGGCTTGGCGGAAGTTGCCAGCACCCCCTATCCGGATTACACGCAATTCGATGCGGACGGAAAATATTTCGATCCGAAAGCCACGCAGGAAAATCCTCGTTGGGTGATGGTCGATATCCGCGCACTGAAAAAGACTCGGCTCATTTCGCTGGCCGAATTGCGCGAACATCCCGACTTGGCCGACATGCTGATACTGAAGCGCGGCAATCGTCTTTCGATTACGCCCGTCACGAATGCGGAATGGCGCTGCATTACGCAGCAGCTCCTTTCGCCGGCGCGAAAATAATTTTCGGAGGCGTGTGGATATCGGTCTGATCATCGTGTTGCTGGTGCTGGGCGCTGCTGTCGGGTTTACTGCAGGCTTGCTCGGCATCGGCGGCGGTATGCTGCTGGTGCCGTTCATTACCTTGCTGTTGACCGCGAAAAAATTTCCTGAAGAGCTGGTCGTCCACATGGCGATCGCGACATCGCTTGCGACCATCATGTTTACTTCGATTTCGTCGGTGCGCGCGCATCATCAGCGCGGGGCGGTGTCGTGGCATATCGTGAAACTGCTGGCGCCCGGCATCCTGATCGGTTCGTGGCTCGGCCCATGGATCGGCAAGCAAATGGATTCTTCTGCGCTGGCCCTGTTCTTCGCGGTCTTCGTGGCGTTTTCAGCCACGCAAATGCTGCTCGACAGGAAACCTGCCGCATCACGCGAGTTACCGAATGTACCCGGCATGCTCGGTGCCGGCGGCGTGATCGGTGTGCTGGCTGGTTTGGTGGGCGCGGGTGGAGGATTTGTGTCGGTGCCCTTCATGACATGGTGCAACGTCAAGATTCACAACGCGGTCGCGACCAGCGCGGCGCTCGGTTTCCCGATCGCGCTGGCGGGCACTTTGTCGAATATTTATTACGGCATGAGCATGCCGAATTTGCCTTCCGGTTCGTTGGGATTCATTTACTTGCCGGCACTGCTGACGGTGTCGTTGACCAGCGTCACGACCGCGCCCTTGGGTGCGAAGACGGCGCATAAATTACCGGTGAAATCCTTGCGAAAAGTCTTCGGGTTCACGCTGTATGCGCTGGCTGCGTATATGCTTTCCAAGGCAATTCGATGAACCGGCTTTTTACGCCCCTTTGAATTGCTCGCGCAAGATATTCTTCTGAACCTTTCCCATCGCATTTCTCGGCAAATCGTTCAAAAAGAAAACCCGCTTCGGCACTTTGAAATTCGCAATTTTTGTTTTGAGCGCAGCGATGATGCCGGTTTCTGATAAGCATGCATCCGCCTTCGCCACGATCACTGCGGTGACCGCTTCGCCGAACTCCGCATGCGGCACGCCGATCACGGCCGATTCGGTAACGCCGTCCATCTCGTCGATGAAGGATTCGATTTCTTTCGGATAGACGTTGTAGCCGCCGCTGATGATCAAGTCCTTGCTGCGGCCGACGATCGTCAGATAGCCTGCTGCATCGAACTTGCCGACATCGCCTGTCTTGAAGTAGCCGTCTGCGGTGAATTCTTCTGCGGTTTTTTCCGGCATGCGCCAATAGCCCTTGAACACGTTTGGCCCCTTTACCTGGATGTCGCCGATTTCGCCGGCGGTACAGTTTTTTTTATCCGCGCCGACCACGCGCACCGATACGCCAGGCAGCGGCATGCCGACGGTGCCGCCGGCACGATGGCCGTGATACGGGTTGGAAGTGAGCATGGTGGTTTCACTCATGCCATAGCGCTCCAGGATGGTGTGGCCGCTGCGTTTGCTGAATTCGGTGAAAGTATCCTGCAGCAGCGGCGCTGAGCCGGAGATGAACAGTCGCATGCCGGCGCAAGCGGCGCGATCGAAAGAGGGCTCTGCCAACAGTCGCACATAGTAGGTCGGCACACCCATGAACACGGTTGTGCGCGGCAGGTTTTTGGCTACCATGGCGCTGTCGAATTTGGGCAGGAAAATCATTTTGCTGCCATTGAGCAGGGCGCCGTGCGAGGCGACGAACAGGCCGTGCACGTGGAACAACGGCAGCGCGTGCAGCAGTACGTCGCCTGCCTGCCATTGCCAGTATTCGTGCAGCACTGTTGCATTGGAGGCGAGGTTGCCATGCGTCAGCATCGCGCCTTTGCTGCGGCCGGTAGTGCCGGAGGTGTACAGGATGGCGGCGAGTTCGTCGCCATGCTTTTGCGCGGTTTCGAATTGGTCTGACTGATGGGTGGCGCGCTCGAGCAGCGAACCGTTGCGCTGTTCGCCGAGAGTGAAGACCTGCATCGTGCCGGATTTGAAGGCAAGCTTGGATACCCAGCCGAAATTTTGCGGCGAACACACCACGACTGCGGGTTCGGCATCGGCCAGGAAGTATTCGAGCTCAGCGGCTCGATAGGCGGTATTGAGCGGCAGGTAGACATAGCCGGCACGGATGGTGGCAAGGTAGAGCATCAAGGCTTCAGGCGATTTTTCGACTTGCACCGCAATGCGCGCATCCTTCGGCAACTTCAGAGCAGCCAGCAGATTGGCGATTTTCGCAGTCGCGCGGTCGAGGTCTTGCCAGGAGTAGATCAGGCCTTCCGGCGTCTCAATGCAGCAGGCGGATCGATCTTGCGGGAAGCGGGATTGAAAGAGGGCATAGAGATTGGCGTTCATTTTTTGTAGTAAAGCTTGGGGTTTTACAGGAACGGTCCCTGGCCGCGATAGAGCCTGACAGCGGCTATTCGCGCGCCATCGGGGCCGGGGGCCGCTCCCACATATCGATCAATGGCCGCAACGATTTATTTACCGAGAAAAACCGGCTCGCGTTTGGCCAGAAAAGTTTGCACACCTTCGCGATAATCCTGCGAAGCCAGAAAGGCGAATGCTGCATTGATTTCCTGTTCCGTGAGCGCTTCAGGCGCCGGCGACAGGCGCCGCACGAGTTGCTTGTTCATTCTTGCCGCGAGCGGTGCGCCGTTGACGATTCTTTCGGCAGTTTTGCGGACTTCGGCGTGCACGTCGGCGACCACGCGGTTGAGCAAGCCTTTATCCTTGGCCTCGGCGGCATCGAACACGCGTCCCTCCAGCAGGATTTCGAGCGTCGCGGCTTTGCCGACCAACTGCAGCAATCCTTGCAATTCATGCGGTGCCAGCGAAAAGCCGAGGCGGTTGATCGGGATGCCGAAACGCGCCGATGCCGCTGCGATGCGCATGTCGCAGGCACAAGCGATTTCCAGCCCGCCGCCTATGCATACGCCTTCGATTGCAGCCACAGTCGGATGCAGACAGTGTGCGATTGCATCCAGCGCATCGGCGATGGTCCGGGTGTGGTACAGGATGCCTTGCGCCATCGTGCTGCGCACCGTCGAAAATTCTTCGATGTCGGCGCCGGCGGCGAAATTATTGCCGTCACCGCGCAAGATCACGCAGCGCAAGTCTTCGTCCAGCGAAAGCGCAGTAAAGATGCGCGTCAGTTCGTTCCACATCGTGACGTCGATCGCGTTGAGTTTGCCGGGATTCGACAGGATAACGGTGGCGACCACGTCATTTTTTTCGAGGCGGATTTCGGACATGATGGTTTGACTAAAGCTGAGTTGCCTTCAGCGGATTATTCCGGTAAGCGATCCCGATCAATATAATCCCGAGCACGATCATCGGCAATGACAGCATCTGTCCAGCGGAAATCGTCCAACCGGCGAAGGACACTTCATAGTCGGGCGTGCGGAAGTATTCGGTAAAAAACCGCGCGCAGCCATAACCCAGCGCAAACACGCCACTGACCGCCATCGCCGGACGTGGCTTGCGTGCATACAGCCACAGGATGATGAAGAGCAGAACGCCGTCAACCAGCGCTTGGTAAATCGGTGATGGATGGCGCGGCATGCTGTCGACGTTTGGCCAGATCATGGCCCAGGGCAGCGAGGGATCGGCCAGGCGGCCGGGCAATTCGGCATTGATGAAGTTGCCGATACGGCCAACTGCATAGCCGAGCGGTACCAGTGGCGCAATGAAGTCCATCACATCCATCAGCTTGCGTCCGGCTTTTCGCGACCACAGTGTCATCGCTACCATCACCCCGAGGAAGCCGCCGTGGAAGGACATGCCGCCTTTCCAGACCGCGAAGATTTCCATCGGATGCGAGAAGTAATACGCCGGTGCGTAGAACAGCACTTCACCCAGCCGGCCGCCGATCACCACGCCAAGTACGCCATAAAACAGCATGTCTTCGAGGTCTTCCTTGTTCCAGCCGGCGGCAGCGATATGCGGCTGCTTGATGCGCACCCGGCCGAGCGCAACGAATTGCGCGAATGCGAGCAGATACATCAAGCCGTACCAGCGCACGGATAAGGGGCCGAGGGAAAAGGCGATGGGGTCGGGCAGAGGGTGAACGAGCATCTATTTCTTTCTTAATAATTCCAAAAAAGGTGCGCAGCACCGGCGATGCATTATCTCGCGCCGCCAGGCCAAGCCGGTTTCGATCATCGGCGTCTTGCCGGTCAAGGCTTTGTTGTCGACGCCGGGGGCTTCAAATTCGACACAGATTGTGGCACAAGCGCGAAGCCCATGCCGCCGACCCTAGTGTCCTGTTCCGTAAATTCGTTGCATAAAAGATGACGAGAATCGCGCCGATACCGCGTCAAAAATGCGCGCAAGGCCTCGGCCTTGCTGTGCTTTTTTCCTTGTCTCGGCCCGATTTCGTCACTTTTACTTTTGCTACGAATTTACGAAACAGAACACTAGGCCGACGAGGGATTGCATCTGGATTGCTTCCTGGCCGATGTGCGGCGTTATTTGTTCTCCTGTCCGAATAAAAAAGCCGGACTTGTTCCGGCTTTTTTGCTGTCAGCAACAAGCTGAAAGGGAGTTATTTCTTTTCGAACGTTTTTCTCACGCGCTCCTTCCGCGCTTTGTCGAGTTGTTCATGGGACTTGCGTGCATCCAGACCAAGCATTCTTTCCAGGAATTCAAACCAGATGAAGGCCACCGCCATCAGTCCGATAATCCACCACCATGAAAAATTGGCCATAAATTCGAGTTCGAGTACTTTCAAAATGACGAGTATGGCAATGATGATGATTAATGGCATGGCAGCTCCTTTACGCGGTAGGATAGGGCGAAAGTCTGCGGTGGTCAATTGATGTGGTCAACCCGATCGCCTCGCCGGGCGTTGCACATTGGCGGTGCAAGGTTTTGCACCAGTAAAAGCCTGTAAAATACAGCGGATTATCATTCTGGAGAATGCAATGAAACGTTCCTTGTGGGTTTGTTTGGCAGTAAGCGCACTGGCGTCCGGTGCGGCGATGGCAAATGCCGATTTGGCAAAAGCAAAGAATTGCATGGCTTGCCATGCGATTGCCAACAAAGTGGTCGGCCCCGCTTACAAGGATGTGGCTGCCAAATATGCTGGTCAAAAAGATGCGGAAGACAAACTGACCCAGAAAGTATTGAAAGGTGGAAGCGGGGTTTGGGGCGCGGTGCCGATGCCGGCCAATGCGCAAGTCAGCGAAGCGGAAGCCCGCACCTTGGTAAAGTGGATCCTGTCGCAGAAATAACAGATTCCTTCAAATAAAAAAGCGCTCGCCAGAGCGCTTTTTTATTGCCAAGTGCGGCGTCGCCATCTGAAATACCGGACATAAAAAACGCCTTGATCCACAGACCAAGGCGTTCTTGTGATGCTTAAGGTAAGGCTTACTTCGTCACAGCCAATTGATCGCGCTTGCCGCCCTTGTAGGTGTACAAG
>CBIHON010000075.1:0-14249 GCA_966211965.1 uncultured Burkholderiales bacterium
TCGGCGCGATTCTCGTCATCTTTTATGCAACGAATTTACGGAACAGGACACTAGACCTCTATATTTTTCTGCCGGTTTTGACTTTTCCCTCTATTTTTTCTGAGTAGTCTAGAGAGTTCAACAGTGCGCCGCCCAGTTGCCGCGACGCAGTACTGGAATCCGTCGTTTTGAATTCACCAAAAATGGAGTTAATCATGGTAACCGCAGAAAAAGCTCTCGCAATCCTCAACAATAACCAATTTGCCGACGCGATTCGTACCTCTGCACTGCAAATTTTCGAATCCGCTCTAAGCACCTTCGACCGCGCCCAGAAAGAAGGAAGAATCACCTTATCCAGGCAAGTGCTGAACGGCGCCAACCGTGCCGGCCAGCTCAGCAAGGCCTTGACCGTCTTGTCGGAAAAAATCGCGCCGGCGCCGAAGAGCAAGCAGCGGGGCGGAGCAACTGCAAAGGCTAGGCCAAAAGCGGCAGCAGAAAAGCCGCCAGTAAAAGCCGCACCAAAAGCCAGTGCAAGAAAAACCGCAGCAGCATGATTGCCGCTGCAGGAGTTGGATCGTAGTAAAGGCAGGCCGGGAAATAATTTTCCGGTCTTTGTCTATTCAGCGTGATTTGGCAGCCGCAGTGGCCAACGCTTCGACCGCCACACCCGTATCGAGCCGCGTCATATGCAAAATCGTTTGCCGTACGTCTGGGGGCAGGACAAATCTCGCTTCGCTCGCCGCCTCCCCCAGCCGCTTATCGAAATAGATTTTTCCATCCTCGCCGACCTGGGCCTGATCCTGATTCCTGAGCGTTGCGATAAAAGTGCGGAAAATCACTTTATCGAAAAATTCCGGCGCGTTGAATTCACGCAGCAAGGACAGCCTCTGCGCCTGCAGATGGCAGAGCGATTCCAACGCTGCCGGCGTAATCGCTCCTGAGCCCAACTGCGTCAGCATCGACAGCGTAATGAAGTAGCGGATCAGGTTGGGCCGCAAGGCTTGGGCGAGTATAGCCAATTGCGCATATTCATCGCTGTTGAGTCTTGGCGCGCCATAGGTGCCGCCCGCTTCGGACAACCATCCCATTTCAACCAGCGCAAGCAAATACGCATCGAGCGCAGTATTCAGTTCTTCCTGCTCCCAACGGAGAAACAACTCTGCGCGCAGGAAAGGATAGATCGCATGCGCCACACGCCGGACTTGTTCGCGGCTCAGGTTCGCGTTTCGTGAAAACAAACATGCCAGCAAGGCCGGCAATGCGTAAAGATGCAGCACATTGTTGCGTGCATAGCTCGACAACACCGCATCTTCCGCGTTGAAATACAGTACGTCTCCCAAGGCATGCGCTTGCCGCTGAATCAGCTTGAGCTGCTCGCAATAGGCAATGATGGCGTCGCCGTCGAGCGGCGTTACCTTGATCCGCGCCGAATACGGCACGCTTGACGCAAGACGCCGATAGCCGTCGAGTTGATGCGCCAGCTGGCGGGCATCCATCGCATGCCGCGGCGTTGCCAGCAAAGCGAGGCTGGCAAGGTTGACCGGATTGGCCACGGCTGCCGCATTGATGCCGTCGGCGATGCGCCATTTCAACTTCTCGATGCCGGCCGCCAGCCAAGCGGGACGTTCATCCTCTTGCAAGCTCTCGTTGCGCCAGCCGGCATGCACGCTCGTCAATACGTCGGCCAGCTTGATCGGCTCACCGAAATTCACGTGCACCTTGCCGAAATTCTTCTTGAGCTCCCGCACCGCAAGCAGTAAATCGAGCAGCGATTCTTTCTTCTTCGGCTTGCCCATCAATTCGCCGATATAGGTGCGGCCTTCGAACAGCTTTTCATAGCCGATGTACACCGGCAGGAACACGAGGGGGCGTACGGATTCGCGCAAAAAACTGTGCACGCTCATCGCCAGCATGCCCGCCATCGGCGCCAGCAGGCGACCGGTCCGGCTGCGGCCGCCTTCAACGAAATATTCGATCGGGAAACCCTTGACAATCATCATGTGCAGGTATTCGTTGAATACTGCCGCATACACCTTGTTCCCCTTGAACGAACGGCGCAGGAAGAACGCACCGCCGCGCCGCAGCACGCCGCCAAGCAGCGGCAGGTTCAGGTTGGCGCCGGCTGCGATGTGCGGCACCATCAAGCCCTGATTGAAGACCAGGTAGGACATCAGCAGGTAATCGATATGGCTGCGGTGGCAAGGCACGTAAATGATTTCGTGATCGGCGGCGACGCTGCTCGCGGTCTCGAAATTACCGACCTCGACGCCGTCGTACAGCCGGGTCCAGAGCCATGTCATGAAACGGGCCAGGATGCGGATCACCGGATAGGAATAATCGGAAGCGATTTCCCAGGCATAGCTGCGCGCGTCGGCTTGCGCTTTCAATGCCGCTTTCATGCCGCCGCCCTGGGCTTGCGCTTCCAGCGCGATCGCGGCGCGGACTTTGGGTGCATTGAGCAGCGCATCGATCTGGGTGCGGCGATGCGACAGGTCAGGGCCGATCGCAATTTCGCGCTGGCGGCGGAAATGCACGCGCAAGATCCGGGAAATTTTTCTCAGCGTGCGCTCTTCATCCTGCCCCTCGTCCACGATCTGGCGCAAGGACAACGGTGCATTGAAGCGCACCAGCGTATGCCGGCCGTGCGCGAATATCGTCAAAATCTGCCGAAACGTGCCGCGCGCCGACCAGCCATCGGCAAACAGCAGTTCCCAGATCGAATTTTCCTTGTGGGGCGCCCGGCCCCATAGAATCGAAACGGGCACGATCTGCACGTCGAATCCGGGATGAATGCGCGCCGCCTCCACCAGGCGGCGGAGCAATTGCGAATACGCGGCTTTTTTTGTCCCCCACCACGGCTCCGGCCTGGACAGGAAAAAGAATGAACGCGATGCGCTGCATCCGGCCGCGTCCAGGGAATGCAATGCCGGCGTCAATCCCGGCACGTTGGTTTCACGTGCCAGCACCAGCAGATTTGATAAAAAGCGCCATTGCAACACGTAGACCACCGGTTTCGCCGGATCGATACCAAGTGTCGTCACGTCCTGCGGCAATACCTGGGTACGCACCCACAGATAGAGTAATTTGCGCGCTGCGGTAACAAAGAGCCGGCCCGGGCCGAGTTGCTTGAACATAGAGGCGTGCGCAAAAATTTGTCTAAGCAATTCTAGCTTGTTTATTGCGGCTTCCACACTCAGGAAAGGTCGGAGAAACCCCTGAAGGAAGCACGAACGCCGCAGACAAATGCCGTTAAAAGCTAAAAACGGTCGCACGATTATTGCTTTTAATTCAATCCCCGCCAAAACAAGTCCACTCATTCCACGCATCTGTGTATTGAATAACAGTTTTGCGTCTTGCTATGGCAATACACTGAGCGATACACTTCTACGTGATACTCTTGCGCATAAGAGAGTATGAAAGATTGTGTTTCTGCCGATCTCCGCACGCAGTTTGTCGTTCGGAATTTTCTTGATCAATGAAATAGATCCAGGTGATGCAATGGCTACCGAGATTCTGGCACTTGATATTGCTGGCAATCCATTTGACTGGATTTCAGGTCAAGAGGCGGTCCATTACTATGCAACCGAGAAAGTAGCCTGGGAGCTCGGCGAGCGCGACTTCGTATTCCGCGGCGGATATTCAAAAACCGGCGAGCAATCGATCATCAGGGTCAAACCGATTATCGCGATCGCGGGCAGCGAAGCCATGGCCAGGATGCTGCGCTCGGAATTGCCGCTGGGAGACAACAATGATCTGCTGTTCAAGCGTGATCGTTACACCTGCGCTTACTGCGGGCAACGCTACATGCGCCACCAACTATCGCGCGATCACATCCTGCCTCGGTCGCTGGGCGGCAAAGATCACTGGATGAATTGCGTGACCGCTTGCCGCAGTTGCAACCATGCAAAAGGCGCCTTGCCGGTACATCACTTCAAACCCCTGATTTTCGTGCCGTACGTCCCCTGCCGTTACGAGCATTTCATTCTGAGCGGCCGGAACGTGCTGGCGGACCAGCATGACTACCTGGCCGCAAAGCTGCCGCGCCACAGCCGCTTGCTATAAAAAAGTTACAAGGGGTCGATCAAATGCCGGTCGTTATTGCCGGCTTTGTTGACATCCTTGCTGACCTTGTACCACTCGAAAAAATCCTCGCGCAACGCCGTGGTCCGCGCGATCTGTTCAGCCTGTTCCCAGGATATATCGAGATCCATCCACAAGCGCGCATCCTCCGCACTCAAGGCAACCGGGCGGCGATCGTGTATGTCGACCATGCCGCCCGCTGCTTCATCTGTGGCAATCACGAATCCTGCGCTCTCGGGGTCCGGTTTGTCCGGTTCATGATTGGTGAGCGCGGCAAGAAACAGAGGCGCACGGTTTTTTGCGCGGATATACCAAGGCTGCTTGTTCGGCTTTTCTCCAAGCCATTCATACCAGCCATCGGCCGGCACGATGATACGGCCGGTTTTCATCAGGCCGCGGTAATACGGGGTCAGCAATTTATCCAGCCGTGCATTGATGGCGGGCCGCATCCCTTTTTCCGCTGCCCATTTCGATAGGTATTGCCAGCGTATCCGCTCCATCATCGGTTTGCCGCCCAGCACGCGCATGGTCCAGTGTTTGGCGCCGGGCGCAGCGTTGAAATTTGCCGTGGGTTCGGCTGGAAAATCGAAAGGATTCTCCGGCATCCAATCCATTGCTTCGGCATAGGCGGCCGGAGACTTGGTTTGTGAAAGGCGTCCGCACATGAATTCCCGCTCTTCGTGAAGAATGTAAACTTTTTGGTCTGCTCCCCTGCCGCTAAGACCGGGAAAAGTTCAGGTAGTTATGCGAAAGCTCGATGATTTAGAAGGGTTTTCTTGAAAAAATCGATGACGCTTGCGCTTATGAAGCAATATCGCAGCAGGTGAAAAGGCTTCTTTCTGCGCCTTGCTGCCATTCACCTGCACGCGTACCATGGCATCAGTACGTAACCGGCAGCAATTTATGGGAAATCGCAATGAAAGACAGCTTGACCACAGATGAATACGACGCGCTTGAACAAATCAGCAAGAGCACGCGTGGCGCAAGGCCATCCGCCTGCGTCACAAGGAATGCCAAGCGCCTGAGCGGACTCAAATACATTACGTATGCCAGGAACGGACATCTCACAATCACCGAAAAAGGCATCCAAACCTTGTTTCTCAAAAGCTGCATCGATGGACTGCGCGCCATTGCCGCCGACCCGCTCGCAAAACTCCATACCGATGTTGCCGTCTTCCTCGGCAAGAAGGGCCATATCGTGCCTAGAACAGCAGCAGACGGGTTCGATATCACACAAAAGGGGCGCGAGTCGCTGGCCGATATTGATGCGGCGAGCAGTTAAACAAAAAATCGCGCGGGTAAGCCTGATGCCAGAGCGCTTTGCAACATACCAGGCTGTTTCGCCAATGCCCCGAAGGGCGCCGGGCCGGGACCCGCGCGTAGGAGGAGGAGAGCAACTACTACCCTGCTGAAAAATACTTGTCAAAAAACAGATCAGCAGTTTGAAGCACTACCGGATGTCGAATGACTATTTGATCTCGATCCGGCAACTGACGCTGATGCCGCTGGCACCGGCATCACACTTCCGGTGTCGTACAGGGCAGTACCCGTACAAATGCGCCCCGGCACTTCGAAACGGCGACACCGCCGGTTTGATCGGTGAGCCAATGCGGAGCAAATCCAGACTCTGGCGGTACCACCGTTGCCAGGCAAATTCCAGCGGTACCTGCTGACTAGGTTGCACGCTTTGGCAGGATGGTTCATTTGCGGAGGAAATATTTCCCGGATCGACACTTTCCGCAAACCTGCTAGAGCATTTTTAGCCTGACCGTGCGGAGTCAAGGTCAGGCCGAGGAGCGGACGCGTACAGGCGTACGCCGAGCACCGGAGACCTGAGATTGGCCCGTACGGTCAGGCTAAAAATGCTCTAGAGCATGCGGACGACGCGATGTATCGCGCCAAGCAACGAGGACGGAACAACTAACAGCTTTACAGCACAGCGACGGACGATGCCGACGTGAAACAATAAATCTATTGTTCCGCCCGTAAAATATTAGGCCGCGCAGGAATTTTGTCGACAGCTTGTCGCTCACGCCGCCTCGATAAAGCCCTGCAATACATGAGCCACGTTCTCCCCGATTTCCCGTACCGCGTAGCCGCCTTCCAACACGAATAGTGTCGGCAGTCCCAAGCCGGCAAGCTGCGCGCCCAGCCGCACATATTCGGGCGCATCGAGTTGGAATTTGGAAATCGGATCGCCCACGAAGGTATCGACGCCGAGCGAGATGACCATGGCATCGGGCGCGAAGGCGCGGATGCGCCGATTGGCCGCCTCCAGCGCATCGAACCATTGCGCATTGCTGCTGCCGGCGGCGAGCGGGTAGTTTTGGTTATAGCCCAGCCCTGCACCGGTTCCGGTCTCGTCGGCATGGCCCAGGTAAAACGGATATTCGGTTTTCGGATCGCCGTGGATGGATTGCGTCAGCACGTCGGCGCGATCATAAAAAATCGATTGCGTGCCGTTGCCGTGGTGATAGTCGACATCGAGAACGGCGACACGCTTGGCCCCCTGATCCAGAAAGGCCTGGGCCGCCACCGCGGCATTGTTGATGAAGCAGTAACCGCCCAGAAAATCCGCACCGGCGTGATGGCCGGGCGGGCGCGACAAGGCGAACGCGGCGCGCTCTCCGGCCGCGATCCGGCGCTGCGCGGTCAAGGCGATCTCGGCGCCCAAGCGCGCCGCTTGCCAGGTGCCGGCCATGAAAGGCGTACCGCTGTCGTATGAATACAGTCCCAGTTGCGCGATGAAATTGTCCGGCTCGATATCGTGCCGAAAGCCCCGTATCGGCCATACCGCGGGGAGCGCGTCGCGAGTATTGCCGAGCGCGCTCCACATGTCCCAGGCGCGTTCCAGAAAGCGCAGATAGCGCGGCGCGTGCACGCGTTCGATCGGCGCCAGGGAAAAGGAATCGGGCGCCGACACTGGGCCCAGTTTGCGTGCGCTTACCGCGGCCAGGACATAGTCGGCGCGTTCCGGTTTCTCGAAACAGGGTACAAGTTCGCCGCGATAAAACTCGTGTTCGCCATGGTGCAGATGGTGCTGGTCGCTATAGATGATTTGCATGGAATGAATAGATAAGTACGCAGGACCACCACCTTACTGCATTGCAGCGGCGCCGGACAAGCCAGCTCGGCGGCCGTGGGCGGCGAGCGCCGGATATTTGCCGGCGGTCCATCCAAGCGCGAACTGATCGAATCGCCCTATCTGGCCATCAAGACGCCACAGGCAATGCGCGCCCCGGCATTGCCTGAGGGTTGCGAATGCAGGTCGTCGGCGCCGGCATGAAGCACGACGCTGCGTCCGACGATGCTGTCGGCTTCGCCCGGTTCGACCGCCAAGCCTTTGGTCTCCAGCCTGAATTCGGCATTGCCCGCGGCATCGGCAATGACGTTGCCAAGATCGCCGAGATGGCTGCCGGCCGCATGCGTTTCGCCGTGGTGGCCGCCATGCGGATCGAAGTGCGCGCCCGCGCTGGACGCATCGGGCGCGCTGCAATCGCCTACCTCGTGGATGTGCATGCCATGCGGACCTGGGGTCAAGCCTTTGAATTCCGCCGCAATCAGCACGCGGCCGCGCGCCGCAGTGATCAGTATCCTGCCGCTGGCGGTATTACCCTTGGTCGGTTCAAGTTCGGCCAATGCCTGGAACACCCCTTCCAGATGCCCGGCCGGCGCCGTAACCGGCAAGGCCAAAGCGCTCGATGCCAAGGCGATTGCAAGAAGCCTGTTCATTTCTAGCCCTTGGTCACGGTGCACTTGGTATAAAACTGGATTTCCGGCGTGTATTTGCGCGTATTCGCGGTGGTCCATTTGGACGGGCAGATGTGCACGTGATAGCGGTTGGTGAAATGCGTGACCCCATCCTTGCCCGTGATGGTCCCGGTATGGCCGTTCTGCGCATCGAGCGTACTGCGGTCGGGCGCGCTGCCGTCGAGTTCGGTGCAGCCCATCAGTACGGTGCCGTCGCACATCATGCCGTACAGCTCGACCTCGGCCGAACCGGGAACGATGCTGGTCACATAGCCCAGTTTCTTCAGCACTTCCAGCGCGCCCGGCGAGCCGCTGTGGTAGTGGTAGGAGGTGCCGGCCGGGTGCCCGTTGTAATTGTCGAAGGTGTAGCCCTCGGTGTCGATGCTGTCGCCTGGAGCCGCCACGCCATGGAACAATTGCACGCTGTCGATGCTGATGCCTTGCGGGCTGCCGCTGTACTCATTGGGATTGGTGCCGGCCATCTGGTCCACCATGCTGCTGGTGATGGTCAGGCCGCGCGAAATCGGCGTAGTCGGAATCTTGACGGTCACGGCGACTTGCCCGAGCGTGGACGGGTTGGGATGGTATTGCGAGCCGCGGCTGGTATCGAAGGCCGTGTAATTCGGGCTGCTGGTTCCGTAGTAATAGCTCTGATGCGGCGGCAGACTGTTGGTGGCGATCAGCACGTCGCCGCCGCTCATGGTCACGGTCACGCATTTGAAATAATTTTTATAAAAAGCCGGGACATCGGACGCGATATTGGTGACGCAATTGTCCAGCGAATACGCCGAAGAGGCGGATGAAGCCGTTGTACCTTCGGTCTGCGCCTGGGCCAGGACCAGCAGGCCGGAGGCGACATCCTTCGCATAGTTGATCAATTCGAAATTGCTCAGGTTGCCGCTGATGACGAGGCGCCAGGTCGCGCCGGATGCCGGCGCGTAACCGATCAGGCTTTCCAGTTGCGCCGACGTCAGGGTCAGCATCTGGTTCGCGCCCAGCGTTCCGAGGGACTTGTTCGAGGCAACCAGGTTGCCGCTGTCGTCATAGGCCGAGGCGGTCAGCACGGCGCTCGACGAAGTGGTGTTGATCAACTGAAGCTGGGTGGTTCTCTGGGTGTTGGACGAGGCGTAGACGATATAGGCGTCGCGCGTCGTGGTGCTGGTGCTGGAGGCAGGCCGGTTGTCGGTCTGGGCTTGCGCCAGGTACAGGTTGCCGCTTGCGGTGGCCTTGATATTGGCGATCACTTCGAAGGTCGGCACGTTGGCGCTCACCACCATGCGGTACTTGGCGTTGCCGGAACTGGGCGTATAGCCGAGCGCGGATTCGATCTGGCTCGACGTCAAAGCCAGGATCTGGTTGGCGCCGACCGTGCCGAGCGCGCCGCTGCCGACCACAGTCCCGGCCTCGTCATAGGCAACGGCGCTCACCGAGGCACTGGCGGTGGTCGGATTGATAATCCGGATTACCGAGGTTTTTGTCGAATTGCTCGACGGATGGACCATCAAGACATTGCGCGATGATGTAGTCGCCGTAGAGCTCGGACGGTCATCCACTTGCGCTTGCACCAGGGTCAGGTTGCCGGTCGCGATGTCCTTGGTGAAATTGATCAGTTCCATGCTGGGCAAATTGGCAGTGAACACCGCCCGGTATTTGGCGGTCGGCGCGGCGGGCGTGAAGCCGAGCGCACGTTCGAGTTCGGCCGAAGTATAGGACACCATCTGGTTGGCATTGATCGCGCCCAGAGCTGTATTGGCGGTGCCGGACACGCTGCCGGCTTCGTCATAGACGGTGGCCGTCAGGGAACCGTTTTGGCTGCTGGTATTGAGGATGCGCAGGACGTTGGTCTTGTTGGTGCTGGTCGAGGAACTCATGAACCAGGCGCTGCGGGTGAGGCTGCTGGCGCTGGCGCCGGTAGTCCGGTCCTTGGTCTGTGATTGCGACAAGGTGAGATCGCCGGTGGCGACGTCGCGGGTGTAATTGATTAGTTGAAAATCGGACAAATTTGCCGAAACGTTGACCGAATACTTGGCGGTGCCGGTACTGGGCGTGAAGCCAAGCAGGCTTTCCAGCTGGGCCGAAGTAAAGGTGAGTGTCTGGGAAGCAGCAATAGTGCCCAGGCTTGCGCCCGCGGTACCGAGCACGGCACCGGCTTCGGAACGCGCGGTGGCAGTCAGGGTGCCGGCGCTGGTAGTGGTATTGATGATGCGCAGCACCGAGGTTTTGTTGGTGCTGGTCGAGGCATTCATAAACAGTGCGGAACGCATCGATGTATCTGCCGCAACAGGGAGCGAAACGCATAACGCAAGGATTGCAAACCCTTGCGCAATTGTCCGAAACAGCAATTCAAATCGGCCAGGCACCATGATTATTTCCTCCTGATTGGGCCCCGTGCGCCTCTCCGGGCTTTTGGGGAAATACGTTTAAATGCCGAAAAGAGAATATCTATTTTATTTGCCGCATCCGCTGCCATGATCCGGATCCGTTTGGCTCATGGCAGGCGACAGCTTTACAAACAGGGTAGCTGGACAAGCAAGCCAAGAATGCATCGGAAATATGAAGAAAAAATGGAGGATGCCCGGTTTGCATATCGCTCGGCAACATCGTACTATAGTTTCGCAGGAGAAACAAAAATCACAGATGGGCAGCTCGATTCGGCTGGCTCTTAAGGAAGGGCCGGCTCGAGTCGATAACTATTCCAGGCATTTCTGAAACCTTCATTCGTCCATACCGGAATTTTCATGCGCCGCCATTTTTCCGTTTCCTTGTCGCTGCTGCTGATGCTGTTTCTGCTGGCGATCGGCCTGCCGGCCCATGCCGGTCTCACCCAAACCATCACTTTCGGTGCCCAAGGCGGACAAACTTTCGGTGCCGCGCCGTTTGCACTGAACCCGGTGGCCTCGTCCGATTCAGGGCTCGCAGTTTCCTACACCTCGACCACCCTGTCGGTTTGCACCATTTCCGGCACCACGGTCACCATTCTTACCGCCGGCACCTGCACTATCGCGGCCGACCAGGCCGGTGACGCCACTTACGATGCGGCAACCCAGGTCACGCAAGACATCGTGATCGCCAAAGCCAGCCAGACCATCACCTTCGGCGCGCAATCCGGCCAGACCTTCGGTGCGGCACCATTTGCCTTGAACCCGCTGGCGACGGCCGGTTCGGCGCTGGCAATCACCTACACCTCGACCACCCCGGCGGTGTGCACCATCACCGGCAGCACGGTCACCATCGTCACCGCCGGCACCTGCACCATCGCGGCCGATCAGGCCGGCAACATCAATTTCAACGCAGCGCCCCAAGTCACGCAAAACATTGTGATCGCCAAGGCCAGCCAGACCATCACTTTCGGCGCGCAAGCCGCACAAAGTTTTATCTCCGCACCTTTTGCAATCAGCCCGGCTGCGACCGCGAGTTCGGGCTTGGCGATCACCTACACCTCGACCACCCTGAGCGTATGCACGGTATCAGGCAGCACCGTCACCGTGGTGGCGGTCGGTACTTGCACCATTGCCGCCAACCAGGCCGGCAATACCAATTTCAACGCCGCGGTCCAGGTTACGCAGAACATCACCATCGGCCTGGGCGCGCAAACCATCACCTTCGGCGCGCAAGCCGGAAAGGCTTTCGGCGCTGCGCCCTTTGCCTTGAGCCCGACCGCAACCGCCAGCTCGGGCTTGGCGGTCAGCTATAGCTCGACGACGCCGGCGGTATGCACCATCGCCGGCACCACCGTGACCATCGTCGCCGTCGGCACCTGCACCATCGCCGCCGATCAGGCCGGCAACGGCAGCTTCAGCGCCGCCCCCCAAGTGACGCAGAATATCGTGATCGCCGCAGCGAGCCAGACTATCACCTTCGGCGCGCAAACCGGAAAAACCTTTGGCGCCGCTCCCTTCGCCTTGAGCCCGTTGGCGACGGCCAGCTCGGGTCTGGCGGTGAGCTACAGTTCCACCACACCGACCATCTGCACTATCTCCGGCACTACGGTGACTATCGTCGCGGCCGGCACCTGCACCATCGCCGCCGATCAGGCCGGCAACGCAACCTATAGCGCCGCGCCCCAGGTGACGCAGAGCATCACGATCGCCAAGGGAAACCAGACCATCACCTTCGGCGCGCAAACCGGCCAAAACCTGGGAGCCACTCCCTTTACCATCAGCCCCCTTGCCACGGCCAGTTCCGGCCTACCGGTCGTCTACAGCTCAATCACCGTCGCGGTATGCACCGTCTCGGGCACCACGGTCACGCTGCTCACGGCGGGTACCTGCACCATCGCCGCCAACCAGGCAGGCGACACCAACTACAACGCGGCACCGCAGGTCACACAAAGCGTCACCATTGCAAAGGGAAGCCAGACCATCACCTTCGGCGCGCAGGCATCCAAGCTGTTCGGCTCGGCGCCGTTCCCCTTGAATCCGACCGCCACCGCGAGTTCCGGCTTGGCGGTGGCATATACCTCGACCACGCCCACGATCTGTACCATTTCCGGCATCACGGTCACCATCGTGGCCATCGGCACTTGCACCATCGCCGCCAACCAGATCGGCGATATCAACTACAACGCAGCGCCCCAGGTTTCGCAAAACATCATCATCAGCAACGGCAGCCAGACCATCACCTTCGGCGCGCAAGCCGGTAAAACCTTCGGTACCGCGCCGTTTCCGCTCAGCCCCGCAGCGACCGCGAGTTCCAGCCTGCCGGTCAGCTACAGCTCGCTTACGCCGACGGTGTGTACCATCACCGGCAGCACGGTCACTATCGTCGCCGCCGGCACCTGCACCATCGCCGCCAACCAGGCCGGCAACGCCAACTACACCGCCGCGCCGCAAGTCACGCAAAACATCACGATCAGCACGGCCAGCCAGACCATCACCTTCGGCGCGCAAACCGGTAAAATTTTCGGCGCCTCCCCGTTCCCGCTGAGCCCGGCCGCCACGGCGAGTTCCGGCCTCGCCGTGACCTACACGTCGACCACCACGTCGGTGTGCACCATCTCGGGCAGCACGGTCACCATCGTCACCGCCGGCACCTGCACCATCGCCGCCAATCAGGCCGGCAACGCCAACTATGGCGCGGCGCCCCAGGTCACGCAAAACATCGCGATCGCCAAGGCCAGCCAGACCATCACCTTCGGCGCGCAAGTCGGCCAGGTCATCGGCACCGGGGCGTTTGAATTGAATCCTGTTGCGACCGCCAGTTCCGGCCTGCCGGTCGCCTATAGCTCGACCACCTTGACGGTGTGCACCATCTCCGGCACCACCATCACCATGGTGGCGATAGGCACCTGCACCATCGCCGCCAACCAGGCCGGCAATGCCAACTTCAATGCCGCGAACCAGGTCACCCAGGCCATCAACATCGGCAAGCCGACTGTTCCTTCGGCGCCCACCATCACTGGCATCACGGCGGGCTTCGGCAGCGCCGGCATCAGCTTCACGCCACCGGTGCTCAATGGAGGCGCCTTGGTCACCGGCTACACGGCGACCTGTACCGCCAGCGGCCAGATCACCCGCACCGCCACCGGCGGCGCCACCAGTTCGCTGATCACGGTACTGGGACTGACCGTGAACGTGCCCTACTCCTGCACGCTGACCGCCAGCAATAGCGTCGGCACCGGCCACGCGTCGGCGCCGTTCCCGGTGATACCGGCAGCGGTTTACGTGATTCCCACCACCACCTCGCCCTTGACCGGCCTGTGGTGGAACGAGAACGAGTCCGGCTGGGGGCTTAACATCACTCAGCACGGCGCGATGATTTTTGTGGCCTGGTTCACCTACGACCAGTCCGGTGCGGCAACCTGGTATGTGATGTCTTCCTGCCCGGTGCTGGGCAATGCCTGCGCCGGCGATATTTACAGCGTGAGGGGAGGCAAACCCTTGACCTCGCCATGGGACGGCTCGGCAAAGGTCGTCAGCAAGGTCGGAAACGGCATCCTGAGCTTTTCCAATGCCAACACCGGCTCATTCAGTTTCTCGATCAACGGCGTAACGGGCTCGAAATCGATCGTGCGGCAAATGTTTGCAAGCGGTACGACAACGCCGTCGCCGGATTATTCCGATCTCTGGTGGAACGCCAGTGAATCGGGTTGGGGCATCACCATCTCCCAACAATACGGAACGATTTTCGCCCTCATGTTCGGCTACGATTCCGTCGGCAATTCGACCTGGTACTTTGCCTCGAATTGCAAGGTTGCCGGCAATGGTTGCAGCGGCGACTTGTATCAGGTGACGGGAGGCGTCAGGCCGACCGCTACTTGGTCCGGCGCCGGGCTGGCGGTGACGAAAGTCGGCATCATCGAATTCACATTCACCGACGCCAATAACGGCACTACGAATTACTTCATCAACGGCGCCGCCGGGTCGAAGCAGATTACGCGGGAATTGTTCTAGAGCAGTTTCAGCCTGACCGTACACGGCCAATCTTGCGCCTGCGATGCT
>CBIHON010000076.1:0-11113 GCA_966211965.1 uncultured Burkholderiales bacterium
CTGCTACTCAAGCGGTTGTTCGAGTAAATTTTCATTTTCAAACAGGCTCTTAGATCCCCCGGATGTGCGCCGCACCGGCAAATCGATTAACGCTTCATCACCACCAGCCCGGTCACACCCATCGCTGGCGTCATGGACGTACCCGAGGCCCCGGTCGTCATACCGTAAGTCATCACTGCGCCCTGAGCGCCGGCTACGAAATGACCATCGATATAGCCAGACGTTACGGCCCCGCAGGATGGTCCGCTGCATGTGGCGGTATGCGTGATGCCGCCGACGCCGTTGAGGAAGGTACTGGATTTGAAACCGCCGTTGCCGTCCAGCGGCACATTGCTGGCATTCATGCTCCAATTGCTGGTATTGGTCGGTGAATTGAAACTCAGCTTGATGCCCGCATCGATCTTGCCGTTGGTGAAATCAGCATTCAGCGTAGCCGATCCCAACGTGCCCGTATTGCCGTTCAAATCGGTCGGCTTCGTGCTGCCGACCAAGGTATAGCTCGCAGTACCGGTCAGCGGCAGGCCGAGCGAGGCCGAATTCAGTGCCGAGGTGCTCAACCAGTGCATGCTGCGGCCACTGTTGTCGATCGTGCCCAGTTTGACCGTGCCGTCGCGGCTATAGATATCGACACTGCCGCCTTCCCACCTCCCCCATGAAACGGTGACGCCGCCGATCGTGGCAGAACCGGTATCGCGGTTCACGGCGCTGCCGATCTTGATGGTATTCTCCGGCGCATTCTGGAACAGCCCCGGTGCTGTTTCATTTGGATTGAGCGGCGTATAACCACGTGCGCGACCTATGAATTCGGTCAAGCCGCCGGCACCGTCCACCACTCGTCCAACTGGTTGCGGGCTGCCCTCGACGCTGCCGCGGTATGTGCTGCCCAGGCTGGCGCCCGTGCCGCTGGGCAGAGAAGCAAGATATTCAAAAAATCCCCAACCGTCGGCGATGCCGACCGCGCGAAACGGCGTGTTCACGTTTTGCGCCGGTCCGCTAAAGCCTGCCACACCTTGCATCAGGTTGTTGGAAAACGTGGTGATCGGTTCGCCGGTGCCTGGGTCGATGCGGGTACTCGGCACCAATTCCTGCACAGAGTACTGCAAACCGGCGCTGCTCAAACCCGTTCCCATCAGCATACCGTTCATGTTGCCGAAAGAGGAAGGGGAATTCGGCGTCGGGAGTGAACTGACCGCAGCACCATTCTTGGTCAGGCTCACGGTACTGGCGCAAACATTGTTGCAAGAGATGAAGCTGCTGAAGTGGGTGCCGTCGAGCCGCATGCCGTTGCTTTGCATGCCCCAGGTATTCCCACCCAGCGAAAAATTCACATTGGCGTCGACAAGCTGCGTGGAAAAATTCACTGTCAGCCCGGCACTGTTGAGCGTGCCGACGTTACCCAACAGGTCGGTCGGCCGGGTGCCGCCGAGCAGAGTGTAGTTTGCGGTACCGGTAAGAACCTGCGCCAGGTATCCGGAGGTGGCGGACGTCCCGCTCAGCCAGTGCAGGCTGGCGGAGCCGAGCGTACTGGCCTGGGTTTGCGTGGCGCCGATAACGAATTCGCCGGAAGCGTTCTGCGCGCCCAGTCCCCAGTGCCCCGAGGCATCGACGCCGACATATTGCGCCGTTATCCTGATCTCGCCCCCTTGCCAGCGCCCCCACGAAAGGCCGCTGGCGGTATTGCCGCCAAGGTCGGTCAGGGTACTGCCGCTTTGCGAAATCGACCCGCGAAAACCAAGCCCGCCGCTCTGAACTGCACCGGTCAGGTTGCCGGTTCCATCGCGCGTCAAACTCAGATCATGGCCGCCCAAGGAAAAAAAGCCTGGGAATACGCGTTCGCCGCTCCCCTCCCGGCCGGGATAACCGACCACCAGTTCAGGGCCGATTTTCGGTGTCGAAAGCACCTCCACTGCCCCACCCTTCAAGGGAAGCAATTGACCGTTGGCCGAAGTCAGGGTTTGCTGCGCCAGGTTCAGCAGGTTGCCGTTGGCATCGGTGCCGGTCAGGGCCGCAACAGCCGCCCCGCTCTTGAGGGCGCCGGCCTCTGCTTTCGCCTCGGCCTTGGCTTCCGCCTTGGCGTCGCCAGGCTCGGCTGCCTGGCTCATCCCGGCTGCGTCTTTTTGATTCTTCTTCTGATCCGCCCTGGCCAAAGGTGCGGGAGTCGCTTGGTAAAAATTCGGCAGCTTCGGCAGCAAGACCGGCAGTTGATCCAAGGATGCAGCAAAACCGACCTGATTGCGGCCGATCACGGCCGTCCCGGCCTTGGTGGTCAGACTGGTGGCGCCGACGTTGACCTTGTCGTAAGTGCCGGGCGGATTTTCAGCGACGGCGCCCGACGGCGGCGCCAGCAATACCATCGGCTCGTGGTCGGTGCCGCGTATGCCGATCACCGCGGTCGGCGTCTGGAATTTGTACTTCTCCTTGTTGGTGTTGCCGATCAGGCCGGTGATCGCTCGCAGGCCGCCCTTCACCAGCGACAGGGCGGCATTCTCGGTGCCATCCTCGGTACCGTTGAACACATACGAATCCACTTTCATCTGCGTCCCAGGCCGCAGCGCCAGCACCCCTCCGTCGATCATCTTCAGTTGCGCCGACCCGCCGGGACCGGTCAGCACGGTTTCACCTTCGTTGACGTCCTGCCCCTTTTGCGCCGCACGTTCCTTGCCGTCGACCCCGACGATGCGAACATCGCCCGCCACGAACTGCACGCGGCCGGCGACCGCCGCCTCGGCCAGCCCTGGGAAAGCGCCCAGCAGCGCGAGACACAGAACTCTCAAGCGAAACGATTCGAACCGGGTCTTCGTATTCATGGCTGTCCCCATTGCTGGTTAGGTAACGTGAAAGACACACAGCGACTCACTCTGCGCCTCTCTTCCGCAAACGGGAGAGAGGGTGGCCACGACGCTTTCATGATTCGACGGCGGCATTTCGCTATGGTCTACAGGCGTTTTCAATGAAAATCGTAGCGCACCATGACCGTCGCTTCGCTGCGCCGGTATTCGCTGAGTGCGACATTCGAACGGTTTTCGAAATATGCCGCTTGCGGACGTATCGTCCAGTTCTGCACCGGCCGCCAGCTTACTCCTATCGTGACATCGGCCATATGATCGTTGCCGTAATCGACCACCGTAGAGCGTGCATTCATCGAGCGGTCGGTGCGCACCATCATGCCGAAACTGCAGTACAGGTCGAGTTTCTCGCTGAGCGACAACTGGGCGTAAGCGCGCGCGCCGGAATAGCGCTTGCCGTTGTCAGCGCCGTTGGCCAGCAGATTCTTGGCATTGTCGCGCCCGGTCAGCAAGCTGCCGTACATCAGCGGCCGCAGCGCGCCGTTGAACTGGTGCAGCCATCCGGCGCCGAGCAGCAGCGAGTCGGTGTCATTGACGGCGATATCGGGATAACGCTGGCTGGTCGCCAGCCCGAACAGCGCGCCCTGATCGCGCTCGCCGAAGGAATGCCGCCACTCCCCGGTCAAGCCAACGGCATTGCGATTGGCGGTCGGCAGATCGGTGCGCTGGCGGTAAGTCTGCAGCGTCAAGCCGGCGCGCAGCACATTGGCGCCGCTGGTATGGCTGGCGCCTGCGCGCAAGTCGATTTGTTCGCTGCTGTAATTGTTCGCGGAGAGGACGTTGCGGTAACGCGCATCGAGTCCGCCGAACAGAGCGACCCGGTCGTCCACCCGATGGAGGATATCGAAACCGCCGGCCGTACCGGCGACGGCCGAACTGCGCAAGATCGCATTCCCCGTTGGCTGAAACCCGGGAAGATTGTAGGAAGCCAGCACCGCATTGGTAAAGTCGCCGACCACCTGGGTGATGTTGTTGTCATAGCCGGCGAAGCCTTCCGCGTAGGCGTTGACCGCAGTGCGCATGCCGCGCTCGCGTTCGGCAATCGCGGCAAGATATTTTTCGATCACCGCACGCGCGGCGGGCGGTGGATTGCTGCCGGCGACCCGGTCAAGCTCCTGCCGAGCCCGTGGATAATCTCCCAGCGCGAAATAGGCGCGCGCCATGTCGAGGCGGGCGCCGGCTGCATTCGGATCGACTGCCAGCACACGTTCAAAAGCCAGGGTTGCCTTGTCGGGTTTGCCGCCATCCAACGCGGCAACGCCAAGCAAGGTATCGAATTCGACTTCGCCGGCCCGCTTGAACTCCGATTTTTCGAGCAGCGTGTAGGCCTCGAAAGCTTTGCCGGAACGGATCAAGGACCTGGCCTGTTCCAGCTCCGCATCCGCGCCGCAGGCGAGGCTGCCGTATAGCGCCATGGCCGTCAAGGCCGCCAATACCCTGAGTCTTACACGCAGCGCCATGGAGCATCCTCTCAAGAACAGACCATGCAAAATTGCAACGACGTTTCTATAAAGTAAGTCTAAAATTCAGGGCTGTCAACCGGCTTTTGGCGCTATTCCTCCTATTTAACAAGGTTGAAGGATCGCGATTGGCTCCGAGCCGTCCTTTGTATAGGATGATGCTCTGGCGGATGCCGCTCACGCTGCTCGTCGTCACACGGATGGCCGCTGGGCCTTGGGCCGAGCCGCTGACGGCAGCGCTGAGCATTGTCAGCAGCGGCCTCACCGATCACCAGCCGCTGATCTCCACCGGCACCGGATAGCGCGCATCGTCCGGCAACGCCGGAATCTTCTGATAGTCCGCTTCGGTCGGTTCCGGCACTGCCCCCACATACGTCTCCAGCAAGGTGAACGGTATTTCACTAAGCAAGGTCTCGATCCCGGCAATCTTCCCCATCGCCTGGTACACGCTGCCCTTTTGCGCGATGTAGGGCGCTGGAAACCCAACATGGGGCGTGTGCGCGAAACAGGCGCACTTGGCCGTGGTTTGCACCGGTATGGCAAGATCCTGCAGCACGGCCCAGCGGGCGAAGCGCGGCGCATAAATGCGCTTGGACGGGTCCGGCCGGCTTGATGACGATCTGTGCTTGGGGCGGACCGAATACGGCTTCGAATTCCGCGTAGTAGTTGTCCTGCGGCGTGTGGGTCGGATGCTGAACTGGTTTTGCTTCCAGCCGAACGGGCTGAAAAAGGTGTAGTAGGTCGGTTCCGAATTTGACCGCGGCCGAGGTTGTGGTGAAGCCCAGGCTGTCGGTCGCTTTCGCGGTCAGCGTGTAAGTGCCTGCGGCCACATTGGCCCATTTGTAGGTATAGGGTGATGCCGTGACCGTACCAAGCAAGGTCGTGCCGTTGTAGAAAGCCACTTTCGAGACCGTGGCGCCAACCGCTGCCGCGTTGGCTGTGATGGTCACCGTGAGCGGGCCGTTGATGCTTGCGTTGTTGAGTGGCGAGGTAATGCTGACGGTTGGCGGCGAATGCGCGGCAGCAGTCACGTTGGGGCTTGATCCCCCCAACCCGACGCCGCCGTCCAGTTCAAAGGTTTCATTGACGACGTTTGATGCATGTCCGAACGGGTCGATTGCTTGCGCCAGCAAAGAAACCTGCCCGCTCGCGGGCAAGACAGGGGTATAACGAAAAGTACGGCTATTTGCATCGAATACGAATTGTTCACCGACACTTCGTTGACCAAGCATCGCCTCGATACGATAATTTTTCAAGTCGTCGCCGGAAAACCGGCAAGTTTTCCCGGCACACAGGGCATCCACGCCAAGCACAAACGTGGTGCCGACATCGGCCGCAATGTGATTCGATGCCGGCGCCAACAGGCTCAGAACGGGGCTTGGGGCGAACGGGATGGCATCGATATGCAGAGCCGGCGTGGCGGCGATCAAGGTGGCGGGGGCTTGCCTGGAAAAGTCCAGTCTACTGATACCTTTCGAGTGGCCGACCCAGAGGCAATCATTGCCGGAGTCGTAGGTAAGCGCACGCGGATCGGCGATATCCAAGATATTTAATGCAGTCGCTTGCGGAAAGCCTGTTGCCGTATGTGCGGTCAATGCGGTCGCCGACATAGTCCACAACGTACCGGTCCGTTGATCCAGCGCCGTCGAAACCGTGCCGGCGGGGAGGGAAAAGCTGCGCTGCTGGGCCCCTGTATTGATGTCCAACTGGAGCAGCTGTCCGTCATTCCACATCCAGATCTTTTGTCGTATCGAATCGATAGCAAAGTGCTTGCCCCCCTCTCGCATCGAGTCCGGGATCGCCAGATTCCCAAGTGCTGTTCCCTGCGGGTCGTAATGGCGCAAAGGGCCGCCCGACTCAAGCACCCAGACACTTCCGTCGAGCGCCAATGAGATATCTTCCTCACTCGTTGGGATCGCGATATTCGCGATGCCCCTACCGTCTGCTGCAAGGTGAACAACACGCCTGCCGTCACCCAGCCAAACAGACGCGTTATAGGGATCGACCCGCAAATGACGCACGGCGCGCAGCCCGAACGCATCTATGCCCCATATCTGAGGTACATGGTTTGAGGTACTGTAATAGCCTATGTAAGATCCGTAGCTCAACCATACTCCGCCATTGGCATCGGCTGCTAGGTTGTTCACTTCGGCAACGGGAATCTCACGCAGAACCCGCTGGTCCGCAGGATCGACCTGATACACATTTTGCCGGTCCGAAAACCAGACTGTCGAATCCGATTGCGCAGCGCCAGATGAGAACATGCAAAGCGCTAAAATCATTAAGCCGAACAATTGATGCACATAAAATTCGAGGTGCCTTTTACGGGTGTTTTTGCTCATCATCAAGTGCTCTGCTTTCTGATATCCGTACGAAAGTTGACAAGAAGTTAAAAATTGGACGAGATAATAGCAATAAAAAAACGCTTTTTTGCTCACATCAAGAAAATATTTATTAAAAAAACAATAGACTCAATTAATGAACAAAAAAGCAATCCCTAATTTATGGGATTTTTCTCATTTTTTTATGAAATTCAGGCAGCTTGGCGTCGGCACTACTCTCGGCAAAGCCGGGATTCCTGCAGTTGGTCAAGATGGAGCAACGGGAAAGAGCCGGTTCGATTTAGAACCTCTTGATACGCTTTGAATAGGGAGGCATTTTGCGGCGATCATTCTCCAAATACGGCGCCCGCTGGTTACTATCCTTGCTGCTGCCCCTGCTTGCCTGTGCCGCCATAAAGGGTTACCTCCCCGGTATGGCAGTCGAGCGCATTGATCTTTTTATTTATGACATGCGCATGCGTGTCTTGCCCGCAACACTCGATAAACGCATCGTCATCGTCAATATCGACGAAAAGAGCCTGACCGAGGTCGGCCGCTGGCCCTGGAGCCGCGACATTACGGCCGAACTGGTCAGGCAATTGAACGAGCGCTACCAGGTCAAGGCGATCGGCTTCGACGTCAGTTTCCCGGAGGCTGACACCAGTTCCGGTTACCACACGCTGGAAGCATTGGCGAATCAGGAATTGAAAGACCTGCCGGGTGTCGGTGAGCGCATTCGTGCGCTCAAGCCCGCGCTCGACTACGATGGGCGGCTGGCCAAGGCATTTCAGGGAAAACCGGTGGTGCTGGGCTACTATCTGTCCGACAAACAGCACAAAGGCTTGCTGCCCGATCCCGCATTCACTACCGCCGACCTGAACGGCCACGCGCTCGGCGCATTCTCCACCACCGGGTACGAAGGCAACCTGCCCCAGTTGCAGCATGCGGCCAGGGCCGGCGGATTTTTCAACACCGATTTGGATTCCGACGGCATCCTGCGCTCTACCCCCTTGATGGCCCAGGTCGGCGCCGGCTATTACGAATCGCTGGCGCTGGCCACGGCCCGGGTTGCCCTGGGCGCAACCCAAGTCCGGCCGCTCGCGCCACCCTCTGCCGCTATCGACTCGGTGGAAGCCATTGCCCTCAATACCTCGCCGCGACGGATCAGGATTCCGGTCGAGCACAAGCTTACTGCGCTGATCCAGTTTCGCGGCAAAGGCGGGCCGGAAGGCGGCGCGTTCCGCTACATTTCCGCCGTCGATGTGCTCAAGGCCCGCACTCCGCTACAGGATCTGTCGCAGCGAATCGTGCTGGTCGGCACCACCGCCGCAGGCCTGAACGATTTGCGTGCAACGCCGGTGAAAAGAGATTACCCCGGCGTCGAAGTGCACGCCAACATCATTGCGTCCATCCTCGACGGCGGCTTCAAGCAGCGGCCGGATTTCAGCAGCGGCTTCGACCTCCTGCAGGTTATCCTGGTCGGTCTGCTGCTCGGCATCTGCCTGCCGCGCATGGCCCCGGCCTACTCTATCCTGCTGGCGCTCGGCACTGCGGCCGCGATAGGGGCATTCAATTTCTGGCTCTACCAGGCAGGTAACCTGGTATTGCCGCTGGCGACCGTACTCCTGCTGATTCTCGCGCTATCGGTCAGCGACCTGGCCTGGGGCTATTTGTTTGAATACCGCAAGCGCCATGCGATGGCCAGTCTGTTCGGCGAATATGTCGCGCCCGAATTGGTTGCCGAGATGGCCGAGGACCCCGAGAGCTATCACATGGAAGGCGAAAGCCGCGAGTTGACTGTCTTGTTCGCCGATGTGCGCGGCTTCACCACGATCTCGGAAGGCTTGACGCCGAAAGCCCTGCGCGAATACATCAATCCCTACCTGACCGCCATGTCGGAAGACATACGCGGCAGCCTCGGCACCTTGGACAAATACATCGGCGACGCCGTGATGGCGTTCTGGGGCGCGCCGGTCGCCCTGCCCGACCATGCCGCGCGCGGCGTCGCGACGGCGCTGCGGATGCAAGCGTCGGCCCGGACGCTCAACCAGGATTTCATGCAGCGCGGCTTGCCGCCCTTGCACATCGGCATCGGCCTCAATACAGGACAGATGCACGTCGGGGACATGGGCTCGAAAATCCGGCGCGCCTATACGGTGATGGGCGACGTGGTCAACCTGTCTTCGCGTCTGGAAGGCATCACAAAAGTGTATGGCGTCGGAATCGTGGTCGGTGACGCGACCAGGCGCACGGCGCCGGGTTTCGCCTATCGGGAACTGGATCGGGTAAGGGTAAAAGGCAAACAGGAACCGGTGCCGATTTTCGAACCCGTGGCGCTGGAGGGCGAACTCGACCCCGGCCTGCGCCATGCCTTGGGCCAATGGCATGGCGCGCTCGATCTGATCCGCGCCATGCGCTGGGACCAGGCCGAGCGGATTCTGCTGGAGTTACGCCAGTCTTATCCGGAAGATGGGCTCTACCGTTTCTACCTGGAGCGCATCGCACAGTACCGGCAGCACCCGCCGCCGCCCGGTTGGGACGGCGTCACGACTTTCGACGCGAAATGACCCGAACGGCGCCGCAGCAAGCCGGCGCCGTTTTGCAGATGCCCCCAGTTGTGTCGGGACCGGCCCTGTTCAGGCGCTCAGGCTTGGCTGACAGCTGATTCCATCATCGGCCGATCCTGCCTCATGAGGCGACGAATCTCATGAATGCTCAACTCCGTGGCTTCATGGATGCGGACCAGCAGGGTGGGACCGATTTCCAGCCGTCCATGGCGGATTTTGCTGATCACCGGCGGCGGGACGTCGAGCACGCGGCCCAAGGCAGCGTCATTTTTCACCTGGAGAATCTTGCGGATTTCGTCGATGAAATGGCTCGGTTCCACCTTGTTCGCCGCATCGGCTTGGACCAGTTGTTCGAGTCGCAGCACTTCCTTCTTCGCCTCTTCCAACTGCGCACGGCGCCGTGCCGAGTGGCTGCTTCGGACGCCTTCTTTCGCCTCCGGATTTTTATTGGTCACCATCAGGCTGTTGAGTTCACGGATATTCATGTCCGTCACCTCCAGCATCCGGATCACCATGGAGGATGGAATTGCCATCCTCAAATGGCGGATGCTGCTGATCTTTGCCGGCGACACGCTCAAGGTCCGGGCCAAGGCGGCGTCGTTTTTGAGATTGAGAAGCTTGATGACCGTATCAAGCAGGTGATTTGAGTCGCTTTCCGTTACCTTGTCCGACTCAACCAATTTTTCGAGACGGCTCACGGCCTGTCTTGCCTGCTCCAGTTTAATTTGCAGGCGCATTGCAAAATCCCATTATCTATTTCCCCAGTTGGACTGCATCGAAACCGTCTCAATAACTTACGAGCGGCATTTTTATGCTTGTTATTATATTATCAATTGATGGCAAGAGCATACAGATTGTCTGTTTCATATTGTTACATTGTTGATCTCATAGCTGACATCTTCCAATATATAGACAAGTGCACCTCCTTGCCTCATCCAGCCGGCACCACGATTACCGCGCTTCCGCCATAAAAACGTGAGTGGGATCAAGGGAGTTTTTGAGGCTCAAATAAGCTGAAATCCTATCCATGATGTGTGTCGGCTAGTGTTTTGTTCGGTAAATTCATTGCAAAACAAAAATACAACGACCTTTACGGAACAGGCTCTAGCAGGCTGTTGAAAAATTACTGGGCGGACCGATCTCGAGGTCTACGGTGCTCGGCGTACCACTCGTACGCGTGCGCTCCTCGACCTCGATCCCGGCCTGCTCGCTACGTTTTCAACAGCCTGCTAGGTAATCATGGACATGGCAACTTCGCGCGCTGCTGCGGGAATAAAGGTTCTCTATGCATCGGATTGGGCGACGGCCCATAAATCATCAAATACGCGGCCCAATACCCATCAGGCAACGCAACGCCTGTACATTCGATTTCGTATTCTCAAATTTTTTCGGACGGTATGACAGCCTCCTCGGCATTCCGAATTGGCAGCTAAAAGACGTGCCCGAGCGACGCACGCGGTCTCCTCTTTGGCGCATACTTCATTGCACAATGCTCAGAACCTGCCGCTCTTCTTCCGTCTTGAACCGGCTTTTCAGTATAGTCGCGTCAATAGCGGCAAACCGAGAAATTTTCGCAACGCTTACTTGGAGAAAAAAATGCCTTCTCTTGAATATACCCGAACCAAAGGCCAGCGCCTGACCTATACCATCACCTACGATGACGAAGAATATTTCATTCGGTGCGGCGAGAAAATGTTGAAGGCCGTGCCCGACGCCATGGTCGAAGGAGTCGCCCCGCATGAAGCAAAAGCGCCCCTCATGCTGCGCATGGCGATCGCAGATATTGAAGCTTTGCTTGGGATGGAGGAGGCGTAAATCATAGGGGGCGCGACGTTATCCAGCGTCCTCATCCCATCGACCTGATTTAGAGCCTGTTTGAAAATGAAAATTTACTCGAACAACCGCTTGAGTAGCAGGTC
>CBIHON010000077.1:0-11038 GCA_966211965.1 uncultured Burkholderiales bacterium
TTTCCGAAAGTAAAAAAAGGTGGGGTATATTTTTTTTTTTAAAAAAAAATAAGGGGGGGCGCCCCCCCAACAACCCCCCGCCCCCCCCCCCGTCCCGGTCCAATGTTGCCAATAACGCCGAACACTTCTTCCCCCTCCTCTTCCGCATCCGTTCCGCTCGAAATATGGGGCGGTCTTGAATGTACCGTGGCCCGCATCGGTCCGCGCTTTCGAAACCAGCTTGCCGAAACCGGCCACCTCGACCGCCCGGACGACTTGGCCGCGATTGCCGCGCTCGGCATCCGCACCTTGCGTTACCCCGTCTTATGGGAAAGCATTGCTCCACGAGCGCCCGATCAATCCGATTGGCGCTGGCACGACGAACGCCTGGCGCAACTGCAAGCGCTCGGTATCGCGCCGATTGCCGGTCTCGTGCATCACGGCAGCGGGCCGCACTACACCAGCCTGGTCGATCCGGCCTTCCCCGAATTGCTGGCACGCCATGCGGAACAGGTGGCAATGCGCTATCCCTGGATCACCTTGTTCACCCCGGTCAACGAACCGCTGACTACCGCACGCTTCAGCGGCCTGTACGGACACTGGTATCCGCATGGCCGCGATCTGCCGACTTTCCTGCGCGCCTTGGTGACGCAGTGCCGCGCGGTGGGGCTGGCGATGCGGGCGATCCGCCGCATCACGCCGGCCGCGCAATTGATACAAACCGAAGACCTTGGCAAAACCTTCGCCACGCCGCGCCTGCAATACCAGGCCGATCATGAGAACGAACGACGCTGGCTCAGTTTCGACCTGCTGTGCGGACGTGTCGATCGGACGCATCCCTGGTACCGGATCTTCCTCGCCAATGGCGTCAGCGCACATGAGTTGGGCTTTTTCCTGGACCATCCCTGTGCGCCCGACGTGATCGGGATTAATCACTACCTGACCAGCGAACGTTTCCTGGACCACCGCATGCGGCACTATCCCGGCGAGGAAGCTTGCGGCAACGGGCGCGACCAGTATGCCGACGTCGAAGCGGTGCGCGTCATCCTGCCCGAACCCCACAGCACCGGTCCGTATGCACGCCTGCGCGAAGCGTGGCAACGCTACGGCCTGCCGCTGGCGGTCACGGAAATCCACCACGGCTGTACGCGCGACGAGCAATTGCGCTGGCTCATGGAGGTGTGGGACGCGGCCCACCGCTTGCGCGCCGAGGGCGGCGATATGCGCGCGGTAACGGTGTGGGCACTGTTCGGCTGTGTCGACTGGAACAGCCTGCTGCTGCAGCAAAACAACTATTACGAAAGCGGAGCCTTCGATGCGCGCTCCGATCCGCCGCGCCCAACCGCCTTGGCGTCGGCGGCCGCGGCCCTGGTCGCGCACGGCCGATTCGACCACCCGGTTTTGGATCATCGAGGCTGGTGGCACCGCGATCAGCGGTTCTACGTGCCGCCCGACAACGAAACGGCTGCACCAGCGCTCGTCAAGCCGGCGCGCCAGATTGTCGTCACCGGCGCCACCGGCACGCTCGGCCAGGCATTCTCGCGGATCTGCGAAGTGCGCGGCCTCAAGCACGCGCTGCTGACGCGGCGCGACATGGATATTTGCGACGAAGCATCGATCGAAGCAGCGCTGGCCTTGCATCGGCCCTGGGCCGTCGTCAACGCCGCCGGCTTCGTGCGCGTCACCGACGCCGAGCGCGATACCGAGCGCTGCTTTCGCGAAAACACTTACGGCGCCGCAATGCTGGCGCGGGTCTGCGCCCGGCTCGGAATTGCCTATGTAACGTTTTCATCGGACTTGGTGTTCGATGGCACGCTGGGACGCGCCTATGTCGAAAGCGACACGGTGTGTCCGACCTGCATTTACGGCAGCAGCAAGGCCGCTGCGGAGCGCCTGGTGGCCTCCGCCTGCCCGGAGGCGCTGGTCATACGCACCAGCGCCTTCTTCGGCCCCTGGGACCGCTATAACTTCGCGCATGGAGTGCTGCGCGGGTTGCGCGCCGGGAAAAAAGTGCAGGCCAGCGGACATCTGCTGGTCTCGCCTACTTATGTGCCGGACCTGGTGCATGCTTCCCTGGACTTGCTGATCGACGGCGCCACCGAAGTTTGGCACCTCGCCAACCAAGGTACGATTTCCTGGCACGAGCTGGCGGAACGGGTCGCCCGCGAAGCCGGGCTCGATGCCAGTTTGCTGGAAAAAGCCGAGGCTGGCGCGCAAGCGGTGACGGCGCTGACCAGCGAGCGCGGTTTGATCCTGCCGCCGCTCGACAGCGCCATCCAGCGCTTCGTGCGCGAACTGGCAGTAGCCTGGTAAGCGCCCATTTATCAAGGAACATTCGATCCCGGCCGGCATCAAACCGGCAAGCCTCACAAAGCGCAAGGAAAGTCATGGCACACAAAGCCTATCCCCGTCCGCAACTGGTGCGCGCGCAATGGCAATCGTTGAACGGCCCATGGAAATTCGTCTTCGATGACGCCAAGCAGTTCACCCATCCAACCGACCCGATTGCCTGGTCTTCCGAAATCATCGTGCCCTATCCACCTGAATCGCACGCCAGCGGAATCGGCGATCGCAGCTTGCATCGCTGTTGCTGGTATGAACGGCAGTTCGAGTTGAAGCCAGGCGAAGGACGGGTATTGCTGCATTTCGGCGCGGTCGATTACCGCGCCACGGTCTGGCTCAACGGCCACCTGGTGGCGCAACACGAGGGCGGCCATACCCCGTTTACCGCCGACATCACGCGCGCCTTGCACGGCGACGGCCGGCAGACCGTCACCGTGCGTGCCGAAGATGATCCGCTCGACCTGGCCAAGCCGCGCGGCAAGCAGGACTGGCAACCCGAACCGCACTCGATCTGGTATCCGCGCACCACCGGCATCTGGCAAAGTGTGTGGCTGGAACAGGTGGCCCGCACATACATACAAAAGCTGCGCTGGACGCCCTACTTCGACGGCTTCGAGATCGGCTGCGAAACCTTCGTTACCGGCGATCAGCAGGACGAGGAACTGACGGTCGAAGTCAGGATCATGCACCGCGAAAAACTGCTGGCCGACGACCACTACAAGGTCATCGGCGGCGAGGCGCATCGCAAGATCAGCCTGTCGGACCCCGGCATCGATGATTCGCGCAACGAATTGCTATGGAGCCCGGAGCGGCCGACCCTGCTCGATGCCGAAATCACGCTGCGCGCCGGCGCCACCGTGCTCGACAAGGTCCGCTCCTACACTGCACTGCGCGCGGCCCACGTCAATCGCGACCGCTTCATGCTCAACGGCCGCCCCTATCCATTGCGCCTGGTGCTGGACCAGGGTTACTGGCCCGATACCATGATGACCGCGCCATCCGACGCCGCGATGCGGCGCGACGTGGAACTGGCCAAGGAAATGGGATTCAACGGCGTGCGCAAGCACCAGAAAATCGAGGATCCGCGCTATCTCTACTGGGCCGACAAACTGGGCTTGCTGGTATGGGAAGAAATGCCCTCGGCCTATCGCTTCAGTCCCCTCGCCATCACGCGCCTGGTGCACGAATGGGCCGAAGTCATCGAACGCGATTACAGCCATCCCTGCATCATCGTCTGGGTGCCGTTCAACGAATCCTGGGGCGTGCCGAACCTGACCTCGACCCAAGCCCATCGCAACGCGGTGGAAGCGCTGTATCACCTGACGCGCACGCTGGACGCCACGCGGCCGGTGATCGGCAACGACGGCTGGGAAGCGTCGGCCACCGATCTGCTCGGCATTCACGATTACGACGAAGATCCCCAGCAATTGTCGGCACGCTATGGCGTATCGCAAACCCAGGAATTGTTCGACCGACGGCGTCCGGGCGGCAGAATTCTGACGCTGGACGGTTATCCCCATCGCGGACAGCCGATCGTTCTGACCGAATTCGGCGGCATCGCCTACGCCAAATGCCCCGACCCGACCGCACCCAAGGCCTGGGGCTATTCAACCGTCGCCAGCGACGAGGAATTCCTCGGCCGCTATCAACGCTTGCTGCAGGTGGTGAACGAAACCGCGCTGTTCAGCGGCTTCTGCTACACCCAGTTCGCCGATACGTTCCAGGAAGCGAACGGCTTGCTGTGCGCGGACCGCACACCGAAGCTGCCCTTGGCGCAGATTCGGGCGGCGACGTGCAATTTGAAACCGGGTAGATAGCTCGGCTTTAACGTCTAGAGCCTGACCGTACGAGCCAATCTCCTCGGCCGGACCTTGACTCCGCACGGTCAGGCTAAAATGCTCTAGACGTGAGCGGCAACCAACCACCGGCTTGCCATCCGCTCGATAGAGAGATCCTGCATCATAGCCACCGCCGGACTCTCTGCATGTATTCGGTATATGCAATGCCAAACTTCGCCTGGAGCGCACGCTCTTCGGGCTTGATTTGATACCTGGTCATGTACGCGACGAACGCCGCGACCAAAAGCAGTGCAATGACGTTTCCAAGGTAAGCGCCCCACCCCAGCAATACCAACAGAAAGCCCAAATACATCGGATTGCGGCTCCAGCCGTAGATGCCCGACGCCACCACGGTTGACGAAGCCTCGGGCGTAGTGGGATTGACGGTAGTACGGGCCCTGTGAAAGGCCGCCACGCCAGCCGCCGCTGTCAGCAAACCGGACACCACGAGAGCCGCTGCGACCTCAACGCGCCATGGCAGCGAAAACGCAAGACGAGGAATCGCTTCCGCAACCGACCACATGCTTACGGCTGCGACCAGCACGAGCACTACCGGAGGAATGCGCAACTCAAGCGTGCTCATGATAAACGCGGGGCAATAAGATTGAAGTTCCATGGCCGCCAAAGGCGGCCCGCCGCAAAAGTTTGGGGTAGCATCTCATGGTTCATTCCGTTTTTCAATCTAATAAAACTCATCTCATTCCTTAATTGTCCTCTTTCGGGATTGTTTGTTCTGCCAGATGGCTACACCGCAAATGAATCCAAAAAAGAACTCAAGCATTATTGCTTCGTTCGAGGTTTCCTCCATCAAAACTCCTCGAATACCAGCGAGCAAAAAGAGAATCATCAAGACAAACAAGACCACGTTTTTCATATTTTTGTCCAATCATAAATTAAGTCATTCAGATATCAAGTATTTAAACGCCGCCCGATGTGGAAGTGAAGAACGGCCTGCAAGGCATTTCGCGCAGGCCCGTTCGACGGAGGGTTGGGCGACGCGGGGCTGTTGCTATGGAATTGCCCCATGGTGCGGGTCACCTTTTACGCCGCTGCCAGCAAGTGCGCTCGACATGCCAAGCTCACCAAGAAGCAAGAAGAGGAATGTTGCATTACATGATGAATGACCAGCTGGCCAAGCCGCACTATCAAATACCGACGGAGCGAACTGCTTCACATCCGATGAGAAGACCTGCCGCTCCTTGGTTGAATACAGCCTACGCCTTGAAAATAAAATATTCCTCCCATTTCGCCAACCGCAGGCCCATGAACGGTGCCGGGTCCCGGCATTCGCCGGGATGACATGAGAGGTAGCGCAATTTATTAAAACCCCATAGCTACGAACTGCTTTTCTCCGGCGCTACCCGTCCGGCCACCACCTCCTGCCGGTCACGCCCCCTGCGCCTTGCCTCGTTCCCTGCCTTGACCTTTTCCGCCGCCTTTTTCCCCGCCAGGAAGGCGTGATCCGAATTGTAGTATTCCCATTCGCTGTAGCGCCCGGCCAGCACAATGTCGTGCCGTTCCAGCCATGCCTTCGCCGCCGCGACATTCTGCGCGCGTTCGTGGTCGTACACGACATAGGCATAGGGCATGTCGACCTGGTTGGCGACCAGCACCTGATCGTCGCTGCGCATCATCCCGACCGCGATGCAATCGCGGATGCATTGCTCGATCAAGGCTTCGCCCTCGGCCGGCAATGGCTTGGACGGTCCATAGGTGATCTCGCAAGTCAGGCCGAAACCGCCGGGCGGATTGCAATGCGGGCTGGCATTTCCCTGCACGAAAATACGGTGGAATACCGTCTCCTCGGGATAGTAGATCCAGTGCTTCTCGGTGATGTTTTCGCGCGCGATGCCCAGGTTGACGCAGCGCACCGAGACATGGCGCAAACCTTCTCCGGCCCGGCGCACTTCTTCGGGCGCGGCGTCGCCGATGCGGCGTATCAGTTCCGGCAACGGCATCGTGCTGATAAGCTGGTCGTAACGGAAGCGACGCCCGTCGGCCAAGGCCAACAGCTTTTCCTGCGGCCAGATGCGCACCACCTCCGCGCCCATTTCGATACCGCCCTTGATATGCGGCAGGAAGCCGTTCATCAAGGCCTGAAAGCCGCCGCGCAGCGGATAGCCGAAACGCGCATTCGGCCCCATCGGCTTGCCCACCGGTTGCAGAGCGCCTTCGATGATTTGTTCCAGGTCGGGCAAGGGTACGCGCCCGCCCAGCCATGAGGTTTCCATTTCGGTGAGAGGCACGGCCCACAATTTGCGGTTATACGGAATCGCAAAATGCTTGGCGATGCCGGCCCCCCATACGCGGTAGATGAATTGCTCGAAGTTTTCGCCTCGTGCCTGGCGCTTGGCGGAGGCAGTGGCGACTGCATCGATCGCGGTGCCGTCGGCGCAGCAGTCGGTGCTTTGCTCATCGCTGCAATTGGCCGGTTCGCGCATCTCGACCTGGACCAGCGGCGCAGTTTTTTTTGTCGCCTGCACCGGCGGGTAGCGCGCTTCGATCGCGCCCATGATGCATTCCTTGATCACGGCCGGCGGCAAGCCGTACAACGCCCCCTGGAACGGATAGCGCGTGTGCACGCCTTTGCTGAACACCCAGGCTTCGCGATCCTGCCAATGCAAGTTGTCGCCCAATAGAATCCTGTACATTTCCAACACATATGCGTCGTTGGAAAACATGATGTGGCCAGCGTGATCGAAAGTGAATCCGCCCTCGCTGATCGAGCGGCACCAGCCGCCTACCGCGTGATTTTTTTCCAGCAGCAGGGTTTCCGGACCGAGATGGTAAGCGGCGCTCAAGCCGGTGGGCCCGGCGCCGAGAATGATGCAGCTTTGCGGCCGCGCGTTGCTGGATGGGCGCGGCAATACCCTGAGCTTGCCTCCGGGTGGCGGCGCCTGCACGGCCGCGCTTTCAGGCTGGATCTGCTTGGCTCTGCGAGCCGATTCCAGTAGTTGATGCATGTGGCGTGCGGTAGCCTCCCATGAGGTGGCCCGTACCGCTGCGCGCATATGCGGCAGCATCTCCAGATTGGCTGCGCGGTCGTTCAGCGCGGCCTCGCAAGCGGCGATAAATGCCGGCGCGTCGCCCGCGATCCGCACACAGTTGCCGAACATTTCGACAACATCGACGATCGGCGTGCTGACCACCGGCAGCTCGGCAGCCATGTATTCCAGTGTCTTGGTCGGACTGATGAAACGAGTCGATTCGTTCAGCGCAAACAGCAGCAGGCAGACATCCCAGCCTGCGAGAAATTGCGGCAAGGCTTCATACGGCTGCTGCCCCAGATAATGAATATTCGACATGCGCGGCAGCGACGCGGGATCGATTTTTACCACCGGCCCGACCAGAACGATTTGCCATTCCGGCCGTGCCTCGGCAAGCGCTTTCAACAGCTCGAGATCGAAGCGCTCATCGATCACGCCGTAATAACCCAGGCGCGGATGCGGAATATTTTCCATCGCCGGATGCGCGCTGCGCCGGTCCAGCGCCTGTTCGAAATGGCTCACGTCTACACTGCTGGGAAAGCAATGGACATTGGCGTGCCGCGACTGCTTCGCACGGTACAGGCTCGGCCCGCCGGTAAATACGATGTCTGCCACTTTGAACAATGCTGTCTCCCGCTGCAGCAACTGCTTGGGCGAATTCTTGAATGCGGCAAGTTCGTCCATGCAGTCGTAAGCCACTAATTGCGGCGACAATTCGCGCAGCAAGGGCAAGGCCATCGGCGTGTACAGCCAGACCATGTGCTCCGGATTGTCGCGAGCTATCTGCTGCACCAGGCGGTGCATGAAAGGAAGCTGATCGTCATGAAAACCCGGCAGCGCCAGCGGCGTGCGCGGCCGGTACACGGTGACGTTGGCGGCCGGTTCATGCTTCTCGAGACCCGGCGGTCCATCCGAGTACACCGGTTCCTCGACAAAGACGATCTTGTAGTAATTCGCCAGCCGCGACAGCAAATGCTGCGGACGTTGGTAGACGAAATCCCAGCGCAAGTGGGAAAAAACGATAAGTGTGGTCATGTGAACTCCTGTTGTTTAAGCGGTGCGAGCCAGCGAAGGCGCCCGATGCAAAACCGCCGAGCCTGACTCTGTGCCGCCGTGAGACAAATTGATTGAACATCCGAGGCGGGCAAATTTGCAGACCGCTACGCATCCGCATCGCATCAGGCTCTTCGGCCTCTAGTCCGTGCGATCCGGATCCGTCCCTGAACTCGATAAAGCAGTGCAAGACACAGGATGTCAATCCAGGCGCACGGCGGCGCCAACCATCGGATTGAGACGAGGTATTTCTCCCGATCTGCAGACGATAAGCGTTCGTTTCTCTCACATCTGTTCGCTGTTTAACAAAGGCAAAAAGACAAATCCCAATTTTCTCTGGCGCGAGTGTTTCACTCTGAAATCTCACAGTGAAATCGCCTTGAAAAAAATTCACATGTAGAAAAAACATTGGCAAAAATTTTTCCGTTTTTCCTTCCAGAATTTTCTTGAAATTGCTGAGGCGCATATTTAGAATGGGCAAGCTTGCACTCCATCAACGCCATTCTCATGTCGCCATCTTTTGTCAAGAAATCCGGCTCGTTTGCAGATGCGAAAAAATGTTTGCTCGCTGTCTGTGTCGCTCTTGGATACGGACTATTGTCCAGCCATGCATGTTTTGCCAAACCGGCAGACTCAACCGAAACGACTCTGGACGAACAAGTGGTGATGGTGCCGGCGGGCACCGATGCTGCAAGCGGAAAACTGGAGACCACCATCTTCACGCCGCCCGGCAATGGGCCATTTCCGCTGCTCATCCTGAATCATGGCAAAGCGCTGGGCGACCCGCACTCGCAACCGCGCGACCGCTTCCTGGTGATCAGCCGCGAATTCGTCAAACGCGGTTATGCGGTAGTGATCCCGATGCGCAAAGGCTTTGCCGGATCGAGCGGAAATTATGTCGAATCGAAATGCAATATGACCAGCAACGGCCAGACCCAGGCCGACGATTTAATCAGCACGCTGGCCTATCTGCGCACTCAAAAATGGGCGGACCTGGATCGAATAATAGTCGGAGGGCAATCGTATGGCGGATTGACGGCAATGGCGTTCGGGACGCGTCATTTTCCGGGAGTGAAAGGCTTGATCAATTTTTCCGGCGGCTTGCGCATGCACGGCGGAAGCTGCGCGTGGCAAGACTCGCTCGTCAAGGCATTTGCCAACTATGGCGCACAGACCAAAGTGCCCAGCCTCTGGTTTTATGGCGCGAACGACAGCTATTTCAATCCGCAACTCGCCGCACAGATGTACCGGGCCTATGTCGCTGCAGGCGGCAGCGCGAAACTGATTGCTTATGGTGCTTTTGGCAGCGATGCCCATGGCATGAGCGGCAGCAGCGAGGGCGTGAAAATCTGGTGGCCGGAAACCGAAAAATTTCTCAAGGAAATCGGTCTGCCGACAGAACAAAGCAATCCCCTCACTCAAGAGGCAAAGAGCGCAAAGACAGAACCCGCGCCCATCCAAAGCGCGAATGCAATGCCTTGATTGCGGCATCGGCGGATGCGCTTTATCCGCCGCCGATTCCTTCGACTATCTTACCGGTCCCACTGCAGTTCGGGCAGTCTTTTCCATCTTCCAAGATACCCTTTCCTTTGCAAACCGGGCACACGTCTTCGCCGGTGCCGACCGTGCCCGGCGCGGCTTCGTCGCCGGGACTGAGCAGCATTCCGGCAGATACGCTTGCCAGCGCCGGCACTCCGTCACATACATTGTGCTGCCCGAAATACGATCGTTCCGGCCCGCTCTTTGCGGCAGCATGTTGGTACTGTAGATCACTACTTTTCATGACACTCTCCAGTGCAATCCCCACATGTTCGTTGGACCGGAAGCGCAAGCGATAAATTCATCCGCGCGGTGTAATCCCCCTCCTACAAGCGTTCGGCACGTTGTCCTATTTAACGTCCTTGGCACGCCGTTATACTTTTCCTCGCGGCTTGCTGGATACATCAGCAAAATGAGGCAGCGAATTCTTGAGCAAGGATCTTGCTCCGACAAACACACTGATCCGGATCAACATTCGAACTGGGTTGCGAAACATTACTTTTGGTCCAGCGAAAATCGGCGCTCGCTCATGAGCGTCGTCCGATCGTTGAAACAAAAGCGGTACTGAAAAGTCCAATTTGTCGCATTCATTAACTCTCTGGCGCTGATGTCAACTGAAAGTTTTTTGCGCCAAATCCCCTTTTATCTTTTGGAGCTACTTTATGAAAAAGGCATCCTTGGTTTTGGCAATTTCTCTTATCGGCATAACTACAGCCGCGTTTGGGCAAAGTTCTACGAGCGGGTCAACTGGCACCACCACACCCGGTTCTTCGGGCAATTCGGCAGCCACCACGCAAGCACAGACCGCCCCTGCGCCCCAAAAGCCGAGCAAACATAAAGCCCGCAAGAAGCACCATGCAAAGAGCGCAGCAAAAGCAAATACGGGAACGGGAACAACATCCGGTAGCAGCGGTACCGGTACCACCTCGGGCGCTACCGGCACGACTCCGGGCAGTTCCGGCAGCAGCATGGGCGGCGCCGCCGGCGGCACCACGACACCTCGCAGTAGTGGCAGCCCAACCACTCCCGGCGGTTCCGATTCGGGAGGTGGCATGAGTGGGTCTGGTAGTTCTGGCACCGGTGGCAGCTCGGGCAGCAGTGGCAGTTCTGGCACCAGTGGCGGTTCTGGCACCAGTGGCGGTTCGGGTACTAGTGGCAGCTCTGGCACCAGTGGCGGTTCGGGTACTAGTGGCAGCTCTGGCTCCGGTGGTAGTTCTGGCACCGGCGGCAGCTCTGGCTCCGGTGGCAGCTCTGGCTCCGGTGGCAGCTCTGGCTCCGGTGGCAGCTCTGGCTCCGGTG
>CBIHON010000078.1:0-10843 GCA_966211965.1 uncultured Burkholderiales bacterium
TCCGCCCGATTTCGTCACTTTTACTTTTGCTACGAATTTACGGAACAGGACACTAGAGGCTCTCAGAGAAAAACACAGCACTTCAATCAATATTTTCATTTTGGAGAAATTGCTTTATGACTCATCGAACCAGAATCAAAATCTGCGGCCTGACCCGACCCGAAGACGTACAGGCAGCGGTTGATGCCGGTGCCGATGCGATCGGTTTTGTGTTCTACCCGAAGAGCCCGCGGTATATCGCTCCGGCACGGGCGGCCGAGCTGATTGCGGCAGTGCCGCCTTTCGTGACCTGTACCGGCCTGTTCGTAAACACAACGCCGCAAGAATTGGCGGACGTGGTGGCGCAGGCGCCGGTATCGCTGTTGCAGTTCCATGGAGATGAAACGCCAGCGCAGTGCGTGGCGGCAGCAGAAGCCGTCAATCGTCCCTTCATTCGGGCCGGAAGAGTGAAACCGGATATGTCCGCGTCCGATTTGCTAAAATATGATATTGAATATCGTGCCGCCAGCCCTCTGTTCGCCGGAATATTGCTGGATACCTACATGGATGCCTATGGCGGCGGCGGAAAGGTTTTTGATTGGTCTCTCATTCCAAAAGAACTCGCGCCTCGGGTCGTTTTGAGTGGTGGCTTGAGCGTACAAAACGCCACTGACGCCGTGCGGCGTGTACGTCCTTACGCAGTCGACATCAGCAGCGGTGTCGAACTTGACAAGGGCATCAAGGACGCCGCCAAGATTCGCGCATTTATTGATGCCGTGCGCTTGGCGGACGTGGCTACCTGAAATATCGAGGACCGGGTCTGAAAGGCACGGCAAAGTGCCGGATCCCCTGTCCCGTGATGCGAAAAAAGAGAATCCCATGAAAGAATTGAATGCGCTCGAAAACTATGCCGAGCGCCAAGCCATGACCACCGCGGCGCTGTATCAAGCCGCCCGCTACAACCTCCCTGATTCCCGCGGCCACTTCGGTCCCTACGGCGGCAGCTTTGCGGCGGAAACACTGACCCACGCACTGACCGAACTCAAGGAAGCGTACGCGCATTACAGCAAGGATCCTGAATTCCTTGCTGAATTCCATTCCGAACTGAAGCATTTCGTCGGCCGCCCCAGTCCGATATATCACGCCAAACGCTGGTCAGAACAGGTGGGCGGCGCACAGATTTACTTCAAGCGCGAAGATCTGAACCATACCGGCGCCCACAAAATCAACAACGTGATCGGCCAGGCATTGCTCGCCAAGCGCATGGGAAAACCGCGTGTGATTGCCGAAACCGGGGCCGGCCAGCACGGTGTCGCCACTGCGACCATTTGCGCCCGGTTCGGCATGGAATGCGTCGTCTACATGGGCAGTGAAGACACCAAGCGCCAGGTGCAAAACCTGTACCGCATGGAACTCTTGGGTGCCAAAGTGGTGCCGGTCGAATCCGGTTCCAAGACGCTCAAGGATGCGCTCAACGAAGCGATGCGCGACTGGGTCACGAATATCGAAAATACCTTTTACATCATTGGCACGGTTGCCGGCCCGCACCCTTATCCAATGATGGTGCGTGACTTCCAGTCGGTGATCGGCAATGAATGCCTGGTGCAGATGCCGGATCTCGCCGGACGGCAGCCTGATCACGTGGTCGCCTGCATCGGCGGAGGCTCGAATGCAATGGGGATTTTCTATCCGTACATCGACCACAAGCAAGTGCAATTGATCGGCGTCGAAGCGGCTGGCGAGGGCCTTGATAGCGGCAAGCATGCAGCCTCGCTGCTGGCTGGGTCGCCAGGCGTCTTACATGGCAACCGCACCTATCTTTTGCAGGATCAAAATGGCCAGGTCATCGAGACGCATTCGGTGTCGGCCGGGTTAGATTATCCCGGGGTCGGACCGGAGCATGCCTGGCTGAAGGATTCCGGCCGTGCGCAATATGTGTCGATCACCGACGACGAGGCCATTGCTGCATTCCATTCTTGCTGCCGGATCGAGGGCATTATTCCTGCGCTGGAATCGAGCCATGCGCTCGCCTATGCGGCCAAGTTCGCCGCCACGCTGCCCAAGGACAAGATTATCCTGGTGAGCCTGTCCGGGCGCGGAGACAAGGACATGCATACCGTGGCAGAGCGTACGAATAAGAAATTTTAAGCGCGCCGCGACGGCTCCCGAAGTGCAGCGCTTTTGATTTGGCCGGGCGCAAGACCTGGCCGAATCGAGCTAACCAAATAACCAACGCCGCGCCTCGCTTTCAAGCGGGTCAGGCCAAGAAAGCCAAACTGCATCATGTCCAGAATCCAGGCAACATTCGCCGCCCTCGCGGCAAACAAAAAGACTGCCCTCATCCCTTTCATCACCGCCGGCGATCCGGCTCCCGAACTGACTGTCCCGCTGCTGCATGCATTGGTGGCAGGCGGAGCCGACATCATCGAACTCGGCGTGCCGTTTTCCGACCCGATGGCGGAAGGACCTGTTATCCAGCGCGCCTGCGAACGTGCGCTCAAATTCGGCATCGGCATCCGTGACGTGCTCGGTTTCGTGCGCGAATTCCGCAAGACCAATACGAGCACGCCGATCGTCCTGATGGGCTATGCCAATCCGATCGAACACATGGGGCAGGAAGCGTTCATCCAGGCGGCGAAAGAAGCCGACGCTGACGGCACCATCGTGGTTGATTATCCGCCGGAAGAGTGCGAGCAATTCGCGCTCAGCATGCAAGCCAACGGTCTCGATCCGATCTTCTTGCTGGCGCCGACTTCGACCGAGGAGCGCATTGAGCAGGTGGCCAAATTCGGCAGCGGCTTCAGCTACTATGTGTCGCTCAAAGGGGTGACCGGCGCCGGACATATCGATACCGCAGAGGTGATGCAAAAGCTGACCGGCATTCGCAAGCATGTCAAACTCCCGATCGGCGTCGGTTTCGGGATTCGCGATGCGGCAACCGCCAAGGTGATCGCATCGGTGGCGGACGCGGTCGTGATCGGCAGCCGCATCATCCAGGAACTTGAAAGCACGCCGCGCGAAAAGGCGGTCGAGGCGGTGCAGGCATTTGTCGCCGGAATTCGCAAGGCGCTGGACGAATAGCCTACGGATTTTGATACGGTACAATTCGGAAAATAAAACTGAAAGAGGTCACCATGAGCTGGCTAGAAAAATTGCTGCCCCCGCGCATTCAGCGCTCCGACACCAATCCACGCAAGTCGATGCCCGAAGGGCTGTGGGTCAAATGTCCTTCCTGCGAAGCAGTGTTGTACCGTACCGATCTCGAATCCAATATCCATGTTTGTCCGAAGTGCAATCATCACATGCGCATCCGCGCCCGTGATCGGCTCGATTCATTGCTCGACGCCGGCGGACGTTATGAAATCGGCCAGGAAACGCTGCCGGTCGACGTCCTCAAATTCAAGGACAGTAAAAAATATTCCGACCGCCTGAAGTCGGCGATGGAAGCTACCGGCGAGACTGATGCGCTGGTGGTGATGGGTGGCGCCATCATGTCATTGCCTGTCGTGGTGGCCTGCCTCGAATTCGAATTCATGGCCGGCACCATGGGCTCGGTAGTCGGGGAGCGCTTCGTGCGTGGCGCGCAAGTGGCACTCGAGCAAAAAGTGCCTTTCATCTGCATCACTGCCAGCGGCGGCGCCCGTATGCAAGAAGGGGTGTTGTCCCTGATGCAGATGGCGAAAACCACCGCGATGCTGACCAAGCTGTCCGAAAAAAAGCTGCCGTTTATTTCCGTGCTGACCGATCCGACCACCGGCGGCGTTTCCGCGTCGTTCGCCTTCATGGGCGATATCGTGATCGCCGAACCAAAAGCATTGATCGGCTTTGCGGGGCAGCGCGTGATTGAAAACACGGTGCGCGAGAAATTGCCCGAAGGCTTTCAACGCGCCGAATTCCTGCTGCAAAAAGGTGCGATCGACATGATCGTCGACCGCCGCAAAATGCGCGAGGAACTCGCCCGCTTGCTGGCGCTGCTGCAAAATCAGGCAGCGGAAGTATTGGCTTAAGAAACAAGCATCAGTTTTACGGAGCCCGGGCTGCCGATGTCCGGGCTTTTTAATTTTGGAACCGGCTCCACTTATTTCGTATCATGCAAAATCCTTCCACTTCCCTGGCCGATTGGCTGAGTATCCTGGAATCGCGCCACGCCAAGGCGATCGACATGGGTTTGGCGCGCGTTACTCAAGTCAAAGAAAAGCTCGGCCTGCAGTTCAAGTGTCCGGTGATCATGGTGGCCGGCACCAACGGAAAAGGCTCGACTTGTGCGATGCTGGAATCGATCCTGTTGCAAGCCGGGTATCGGGTCGGGCTCTACATCAAGCCGCATTTCCTGCATTTCAACGAGCGTGCCCGCATCGGCGGCGTACCGGCTTCCGATGCGCTGTTGATCGAAAATTTCGAGGCGGTTGAAGCGCAGCGCGGCGACGTGTCGCTGACCTATTTTGAATTCACGACACTGGCAATCATGCGTCTGATGGCCCAATCCGACCTCGACGTGGTGATTCTGGAAGTCGGGCTCGGCGGCAGACTCGACGCAGTCAACGTGATCGATGCCGACGTGGCAGTCGTGACCAGCGTGGACATCGATCACACCGACTATCTGGGCGGCACGCGGGAGGAAATCGGATTTGAAAAGGCTGGCATTTTCCGTCCCGGTCGGCCCGCGATTTGCAGCGACCCGATGCCGCCACAATCGCTGATCCGGCACGCGGAAGCGATCGGCGCCGATCTTTGGTTACTGGGACGCGATTTCAATTACTCGGGGGACAAGCAGCAGTGGAATTATGGCGGTCGCAGTCTGCGCCGCAATTCATTGGCGTATCCCAGTTTGCGCGGCGCCAATCAATTGCTGAATGCGTCGGCGGTGCTGGCCGTGCTGGAAGCACTGCGGCAGCGCCTGCCTGTCGGCGCTCAGGAGGCCCGCACCGGCTTGGTACTGGTGGATTTGCCGGGACGCTTCCAGGTATTGCCTGGACGGCCCACCGTGATTCTCGATGTTGCGCACAATCCGCATGCGGCCGCGACGCTTGCGCAGAATCTCGACAACATGGGTTTTCATCCCTACACCTACGCCGTGTTCGGTGCCATGCACGACAAGGATATCGATGGTTTGATCGCGCAACTGAAGGGCCGCATCGATCATTGGTGCGTAACCGATCTGCCTTTGCCGCGCGCTGCGACCGCAGAACAGTTGAAAGAAAAATTATTGAGCGCCGGGGTCGTGCCGCAACAGGGGCCGAATGCCGAACACACCATTCAAACCTTCGCTTCGCCCGCCGATGCCTATGCAAACGCAATGAGCCGGGCGGGGGAGAATGATAGAATTGCGGTTTTCGGATCGTTCCTGACTGTCGCCGGCGTGATGGCGGCTCGTAACGCTGCATCTCATTAAAGACAACATCATTTATCGCATGGGCTTGTTCTCGTTCTTCCGTAAAAACAAGCAAGATTCCACTTCCACAGAAGGCGAGTTTTCCTCGCGCGCCGAGGAAGAATCGAACGCCGTTCGCAGCCGCGGCAGGCGCAAGCAAGGCAGCGCTCCGGTCGACCCGGTACTGCCGGAAAAAAAGCGTGCGCGCCGGCGTTTGGTCGGCGCCATTGCGCTGGTGCTGGCGGTGATCATTGGCTTGCCGATGATCCTCGATTCCGAGCCCAAGCCGTTGGCCGACGATATTGCAATACAAATTCCATCGAAAGACAAACCTCTTGCACCGTCTGCCGAGCATCCAGCTTCCGCCTCCACCTCCGCCTCGGTCTCATCAAAAGTGGCCGCCTCGGCTGCGCTCGATAAAAAAGAAGAAATAGTCGAAGCGGCGAACCTGCCAGGCGCAGCGCCGAAACCGTCTGCGGCGAACGCTGTCGCCGCAACCGACCTCAAGACTGCTGCACCGAACAAGCCGGCCGTACCTGAGAAGACGGTGCAGACCCAACAAGCACCGGCCAAACCCGACCACAAGGCCGACGTTAAACAGGAAGAAAAGCCGCAACCGAAAGCGGAGCCCAAGCCCAAGCTGGAAGCAAAGCCGACGCCGCAATCAACTGAAAAATCAGAGGACGCCGCGCGTGCCAAGGCCATTCTGGAAGGGCAACCCGAAGCCAAAACCAAGCCGGCTGCCGACAAGCCCGCGAAGTTCGTGGTGCAAGTTGCGGCTCTCGCCACGCAGGAAAAAATCAACGAGCTGCAGGGCAAGCTGAAAGATGCCGGCATCAAGTCATATACGCAAAAAGTGGCGACTGAAACCGGTGAGCGTACGCGCATTCGCATCGGCCCCTTCAACAGCAAGGAAGATGCTGACAAAGTGCGCGGCAAACTGACCCAAATAGGATTGAACGGCACCTTGGTGCCGCTGGCACACTAGGTTTGCGGCGTGACGATTTTTGATTTTCTGGTGCTGTTCGTGCTGATTTGTTCTATCGTGATCAGCACCATGCGCGGCTTGATGAAAGAAATCCTGTCGCTGTTGAGCTGGGTTGTGTCGTTCGTGCTTGCGAATGCCTACGGTGAAAGCTTGGCAATGCTTTTGCCGGAAGCGATTCCCGGCAAGTCGACACGTTTGATTGTGGGGTTCGTTGCGTTGTTTATAGGCGTAAGATTGCTGATGATGTTGTTGACCATGGCGTTGGACGCTGTCATCAAGGCTAGCGGGTTGAGCGTGGCGGATCGGGGGCTGGGCGGTTTGTTCGGACTTGCACGGGGATTGGTGATCGTGCTGGCCGTGGTGCTGGTGTGCGGCATGACTGCGATACCGCAGCAGGCGTTCTGGAAAAATGCCTTGTTGAGCCCGCTGGCAGAGACCGGCGCGAGGACCGTCAAGCCGTTTTTGCCGGGTGAGGTTGCGCGGCACGTGCAGTTTTGAGGTTTGGGAATTACAGGTAGGGTACGCAGGTCGGAAAAGCCGGGCGCCTTCCGACATTTTCTTGTCTCCAGCAAAAGTATTTAGTTTTAGTTGAGGAGTCCACCATGTGTGGCATAGTCGGTGTCGTTTCCAATAGTCCCGTTAATCAGTTGATTTATGATGCCTTGCTGCTACTGCAGCATCGCGGTCAGGATGCTGCGGGTATCGCAACCAGTCACAGCAGCATGTTCTCGATGCACAAGGCCAACGGCTTGGTGCGAGACGTGTTCCGCACCCGCAACATGCGCTCGCTGCATGGCAATTCGGGTATCGGCCACGTGCGCTATCCGACTGCCGGTTCTTCCAGCGAGGAAGAAGCGCAACCGTTTTACGTCAATGCACCGTTCGGCATTACACTCGCCCATAACGGCAACCTGACCAATTGCGAGCAACTCAAAATCGAGATGTTCAAGAACGATCGCCGCCACATCAACACCGACTCCGATTCGGAAGTCTTGTTGAACGTGCTGGCGCACGAGATCCAGGAAGCAACCAGCGGTTATTCGCTCGACCCCGCAGCATTGTTCAAGGCCGTAGCGGTATTGCACAGGCGTGTGCGCGGCGCCTATGCCGTGGTGGCGCAAATCGCCGGCTTCGGTGTGCTGGGCTTTCGCGATCCCTTCGGCATTCGTCCTTTGTGTATCGGTTTCAACGAAACTCCAAACGGCACCGAATATGTACTGGCCAGCGAATCGGTGGCGCTCGAAGGTTTGGGATTCCGCTTTCTGCGCGATGTGATGGCAGGCGAAGCGATCTTCATCGATATCGACGGCAAGATGTATAGCGAGCAATGCGCCGACAGCCCGGTGCTCAATCCCTGCGCCTTCGAGTTCGTTTACTTTGCGCGGCCGGATTCGATCATCGACGGCGCTTCCGTATACGCGACCCGTTTGAAAATGGGCGAGTATCTCGCGGACAAAATCCGCAAGCAATTTTCCGACGGCGAGATCGATGTGGTCATGCCGATTCCCGACTCGTCGCGTCCAGCGGCGATGCAGCTGGCGTTGAAGTTGAACCTGGACTACCGTGAAGGCTTCATCAAAAACCGCTATATCGGCCGCACCTTCATCATGCCGGGCCAGGCGATCCGTCAGAAATCCGTGCGCCAGAAACTCAATGCAATCTCATCCGAATTCAAGGGCAAGAGCGTGCTGCTGGTAGACGACTCGATTGTACGCGGCACCACCAGCCGCGAAATCGTGCAGATGGCGCGCGAGAGCGGCGCCAAGCGCGTGATCTTCGCGTCCGCCGCGCCGCCGGTCATCTTCCCGAACGTGTACGGCATCGATATGCCGACCCGCAGCGAGCTGATTGCCTATGGCCGCACCGAGGACGAAATTTGCCATGAGATTACCGCGGATGCCTTGGTCTACCAAGAGATCGATGCGCTGAAACGTTCGATCTCCGACATCAATCCGAACCTGAAAAATTTCGAGGCATCCTGCTTCGACGGTGTGTATGTAACCGGCGATATTTCCCGCGACTACCTGGACCGTATCGAGTTCGCGCGGAAAAATCCGAAGCCGGCGATTGAAGATGCAGTTCGCTCGCAGCTCAACCTGAATCTGGCGCAGGCCGATTAATTCTCGCCCCCATGCGATGAGCATCCAGCCCACCATCGCCGACGCGCTTGCAGGAGCGCGTTATTCCGTCCCTGTTGCCGCGGCTGCGAAATCGGTCCTGGTGGCGGGCGCAGCCGGCAGGCTGGGCGAGCGCGTGCTGGCAAAAGTGCTCGGAGCACAAGAGTACCAACGTATTTTTGTGCTGGCATCCGACGCCATGCGTTCGACGGAAGCCAAGCTCACCGCCTTGCGCCGGGATGCATGGGAATCGCAAGTCGATCACGTAATCGCGGTGGTAAGCGATGGCGCTTCCAATACCGCGCCCCTTTCGCGCAAGCGCACCGAAATCTATTTGCCGCTCGGTCCAGATCAAATCCTGCCGCTGGCAAGGCAGGCGAAAGAGCAAGGGGCGTCACGCTTCATGCTGGTGACGCTGAGCGATTCCATGACTCGGCCGGCGGCACTGCATGCCCAGCTCGGCAACCTGATCGAGATGGATTTGCATCGAATGGGGTTTGATTCCCTCATCATCGTGCGGCCCTCGCTGCACGAAATGCGGTGGCGCCAAGGCGATATCGGCAGGCGGTTGATTGCTTTGATCGTCGATACGGCACGAGGATTCATGGCTGGGCTCAAGCATGCGCCGTTGTCGTTGGATGACACCGCGCGCGCGGTCGTATGGGCAATGCAGGACAGCGCACCCGGGTTGCGCATTATCGAAACCGAAGGCTTGCATCAAATGCTGAAGATGCCGGCGGGCACGCCGGCGCCTGCGTGATTTTGCATTCACTGCTTTTTGCGTTACGATAGGACTGCGCCGATTTGCTTCTGCTTGCGGGCGCCAGGGTAAAGTCCCAAACCAAGTGCCGCTAAAAAGGGATCTGAGTTCATCAACCCGTTTTGGCGCATGCTAAACGGGTTTTTTATTGATCATGAACGACACGAAAAAATACGGCTTCACTACCACCATCCTGCACAGCGACCGGCAAAAGCCGATCGAGCATGGTTCCCTGCACAAGCCGATCCATACTTCGGTGACTTTCGGTTATCAGGATGCGCGCGATCTGGCTTCGGTTTTCCAGGGCAAGCAGCCCGGCTATCGCTATGGACGCCAGGGCAATCCGACTGTCTCGGCGCTCGAGGACAAGATCACCAAAATGGAAGACGGTTTGTCGACCATCTGTTTTTCCACCGGTATGGCGGCGATTGCCGCGGTGGTCCAGGCCTTGCTGCGCAAAGGAGATCATGTGGTGTCGTCCGCCTTCTTGTTCGGCAATACCAACAGCCTTTGGCAAACGGTCGGCGGGCAGGGGATTGATATCTCGTTGGTCGATGCCACCGACGCGAGCAAGGTCGAAGCGGCATTGACTCCGGCCACGCGCATCGTGTTCGTCGAGACCATCGCCAATCCGCGCACGCAAGTGGCCGACCTGCAGCGCATCGGTGAATTGTGCCGGGAGCGCGGCATCGTCTACATCGTCGACAACACGATGACCTCGCCCTATCTGTTCCGGCCCAAGACAGTGCATGCCAGTTTGATCGTCAATGCCTTGACCAAGTCGATCGGCGGCCACGGCCATGCCTTGGGCGGCAGCCTGACCGACACCGGCTTGTATGACTGGACCGGTTTTCCGAATATTTTCGATACCTACAAACGCGCCGCACCGGCGCAATGGGGCATGGTACAGATCAGGGCCAAGGCTTTACGCGATTTCGGCGGTTCGCTCGGCCCTGAGGCGGCGCATCACCTTGCGGTCGGTGCCGAAACCATGGCCCTCAGAATGGAGCGTGAATGTGCGAACGCGCTGGCAGTGGCGCAAATGCTGGAGGCCGATCCGCGTGTGGCGGCCGTGCACTATCCGGGACTGTCGTCACATCCACAGCATGCACTGGCCAGCGAGCTGTTCCGTGCTTTCGGCAGTTTGTTCAGCTTTGAGTTAAAAGACAGCATCGACTGTTTCGATTATTTGAATCGCTTGAAGCTCGGTGTGTCGGCCAGCAACCTGGGTGACACGCGCACCTTGGTGATTCCAGTCGCACACACGATTTTCTATGAGATGGGGCCTGAGCGGCGCGCCAGCATGGGGATTGCGGAATCGCTGATCCGGGTTTCGGTCGGGATCGAGGATACGGCGGACTTGGTGGAAGACTTCCGGCAAGCCTTGGACGCCTGAGAACGTGCGCTAGTGCTGAGACTCATCAATTTCGACACAAATAAAAGTGATGAATTGTTGCGTCAAACCAGGCGCGAACCGCAGCGATAGCTGGCCTATCGCGAGGATTCCAACGCGGCCGGCGAGGCGACGTATGGCGCGGCAAGGCACACTTTTATGTGTCGAAATTTATGAGTCTCAGAGCCTGTTTGAAAATGAAAATTTACTCGAACAACCGCTTGAGTAGCAGGTC
>CBIHON010000079.1:0-10460 GCA_966211965.1 uncultured Burkholderiales bacterium
GCCCGATTTCGTCACTTTTACTTTTGCTACGAATTTACGGAACAGGACACTAGGCCAGCAACAGAAGCCGACATAAATCGGACAGCCTTGCAGCAACTACAGACAATCTGCATGTGTTCATACCATTAGAGCTGCGGCAGTGAGAGAATCTCTGCCGCGAGACGCCGAGCCTTGAGGGAAGGTTGTGAGAGATGTGTACTTTGTATTGGCGAGTTGCTGAGAAACACTCGCATGCTGCTGGAAAAAATTGCCGATGCGGTAGGTTTCCGCTCCGTCGAACACTTGCGTCGTACATGGACGCGGTACGAATCCCATTCTCTTTCCAGCATTCGCAGCGCGCATCTCAAATCGCCTGAGCATGGCCGAAGCAATGGCACTCGATCTTGCACCGGCGTGCTGCAGCCTGCCGGTACGGAACAGGTTGCAGCCGAACAGGATGCGGATGCGAACGCCTCGTTTGCGCGCTCCGGCACGACATTGACGATACCCTCGAAACATACAAGCACCCTGACCTGAAGCCTCCCTTCGATTGCGAATGGAAACAAAACTATATGATCATATACATATATTCGTATATGCACATAAAAATATATTCGTATATGCGCATTTATCATAAGTACACTTACAGAAAATTAATTTTAGGGTGAGGAGGTGACATGAAATAGCGGCACATGAGGCATAGAGCAGCACCCGGTATTCTCTCAACCATCAAAAAGAAAGCTCTCTTATATGCAGAAATCACACAATATGAAGTTGTATGCCGGGCTGGCGTTTGCCCTGGCACTGTCCGGCTGCGGCGGTAGCGATCCTTCAACGTCGTCCACTAGCGGCGACGTCATGCTGGCGGACAGCACTGGCGCCACACCGACGTATTGCCAGGACGGCATCTACCCGGCGCAGTGGGAATGGGACATGACGGCGCCGATCCAGCAGTCGGCCGAACCAGCCACGGAAGGGACACCGAAGATCGAGCAAGTACGTAAGGGTGTGGTCATCGCCACCTATACCGCCCTTGGCGGCGATGGGGCTATTAGCCCGTCAGCAGAGAATGTTACCGATGGACAGGATACCCGCGTTGGCCCGTTCCGCCGCTCATCGTATCTGCAGTGGTTGCCGGGCGATACGTTCTTGGTCTATCCAGCGGTCTACCGCGGCAAAGACATGCAAATTTACCTCGGGCCGAATTCGGTGAACTACGAAGATGTGAAGGCCGGCAGATACGTCGTGCCGGAGAACATTACGATTCGCGGCGTGACGGTGAATGGCAAGCGCCCGGTGATTGTCAATCCGCCCTCTGGCGCATCGATCGCCACATACAATAACGCACTCGTACATGTGGAAGGCAAATTCGTTGACTCAGGAAAAACACTCGTAAAACAAGCATCCAACATTACGATAGAGAATATCGATGTCATGGATGCGTCTGATGGCGGCAAGGTGTACCGTGCCGGTGTCATAATTGCCGGAGTCAATAATATCACTCTGCGCAATATGCGTATCTCCGGGTTCAAGCTGCACAGCGCCAATGGCGTATTCGGTGCGGGCGGCAATTCCGGTACCCTGAAGCTGGAGAATGTCGAGTTGGACAATAATGGCGGAGCCGGCGGCCCTGAGCACAACGCCTACATCAACTCCAGCTCGATCGATCCAAACTTCACATTCCATGTGAAAAACTCGTGGAGCCATGATTCCTTCTATGGACATGAGTTGAAATCACGCGCGCAGCGCACCATTGTCGAAGGGTCGTACCTGATGGGTAAGCGCGCCGCTCCTGGCACGCAGACCGAAGCCTATCTGCTCGATGTACCGAACGGTGGCGTGTTGATTGCACGGAATAACATCTTCGCCAAAAACTATTCCGGCAACAACTCGAACGGCGCATCGCTGACCTTTAACGTCGAATCTACGACCGATGGACGCCCGCAGAATTTGACGGTGGAGCATAATACCTTCGTCGCGTTCTCGAAGTATTACGACGAACAGCAGCATACGTTGTATCCGTTCTTTATCGGCAACGTGGGAAGCACCAGCAGGAAGGTGTCGGCGAACGTCTTCGTCGGGTATTGCAAAGCCAATGATGCGGTGAAGGATTATCGCGGCGAGAATTACGCCGAATTGAACTTCACGGATATCGACAAGACCTTCCATCCGTTGAATCCGCTTCTGCGCGGCAATCAAGCCATTATCGGCACACCTGCGTATGTCCATAAGGCAGCCACCGGACAGCGTGCAACCATCGCGTTAGGCGCCCGCGACTAACGTCATTTCTCCGCTAGCCAGCGCACGCTGGCTAGCGTACATCCACCCATCGATATGACGTATCAGCAAGTCGTTGTCGACCCGTTACAACAGGTTCACCGTAGAAAAATAAGTACCGCCTGGATGCCAGGCGCGTCGATAATTCGGCAGAGGTGATTTGACCTTTCATGCGGCGCAATACGCCTGCGGCTATTAACGCCTTATGGAGTTCGAGTTACGGCCTTCGAGTCAAATTATCCAATTATCCTGAGGGAATAATCGGTCGCTTGCACATCCTTGGTCAGACTGCCGATCGAAATACGATCCACGCCGGTCTCCGCGATCGCGCGCACACTGCTCATGTCGACGCCGCCGGATGCCTCCAGCAACGCTCTACCCGCAGTTATTGCAACCGCTTTGCGCATTGCCTCCAACGTAAAATTATCCAGCACCACCGAAGTCGCGCCTGCGCTTAGCGCTTCGTCCAACTCGTCCAGCGTTTCGACTTCGATCTGGATCGTCACCCCGGCATTCAGTGCTTGTGCGGCACGCATCGCGGGTGCAATACCGCCGGCTGCGACAATATGGTTTTCCTTGATCAATATCCCGTCATACAGGGCCAGCCGCTGGTTTTGTCCGCCGCCGACCCGCACCGCATATTTCTGCGCCAGCCGCATGCCCGGCAAGGTCTTGCGCGTATCGAGGATGGCCGCGCGCGTGCCCTGCACCACATCCACATAGCGCCGTGTGGCGCTGGCAACGCCCGACAGCAATTGCAGGAAATTCAGCGCGCAACGTTCGCCGGTCAGCAAGGCCCGGGCCGGCGCATCGATCGAGCAAACCTCATTGTCGGCGCTCATCATCGCGCCTTCGGCGTAATGCCAAAAGACGCGGATGCGCGGGTCAAGCTGTTTCATCACGCCTTCAAACCAAGGTGCGCCGCATAGTACGGCCGCTTCGCGCACGATGACGCGCGCCTTGACCATCTCATTTTCCGGCACCAACTTGCCGGTGACATCGCCGCTGCCGACATCTTCGTTCAATGCGGCCTGGATATTGGCTTCAAACGCTGCCGCGAGCGCCGGGTCGAATGGGGCGTATGGATTTTGCAAGGTATTCATGCCGGGCCGATTCCTGAAAATAGTTTGTGTTCTTGCGCCAGATCAGGTTCGGGACGAACCTTGGCTTTTTGTTGCGCCGCAAAGTCGAGCATGCGGTCAATGCAGACATAGGCCTTGCGGCCGACTTCGGCATCCACTTGAATTTCATTGGCGCCGGATTCCAGCGTCTCCATCAGATTCTGCAGGCCATTCATCGCCATCCAGGGGCAATGCGCGCAGCTCTTGCAGGTCGCGCTGTTGCCGGCGGTCGGCGCGTCAATGAAGCGCTTGCCGGGCGCGGCCAGACGCATCTTGTGCAAGATACCGTTGTCGGTGGCGACGATGAAGGTCTCGGCATCCATCGTCTTCGCTGCCGCGATCAATTGCGAAGTCGAACCAACCACGTCAGCCAGCGCCACTACCGCCTCGGGCGACTCCGGATGCACCAGGACTTTTGCCGACGGATGCTCGCGCTTGAGCAGTTCCAGTTCAATGCCCTTGAACTCATCATGCACCAGGCAGGACCCCTGCCATAGCAGCATGTCGGCTCCGGTTTTCTTCCGGATGTAACTGCCGAGATGCTTATCAGGCGCCCACAGGATTTTTTTTCCCTGGGCATGCAGATGGGCGACGATATCGAGTCCGATGGATGAGGTCACCATCCAATCTGCCCGCGCTTTGACCGCCGCGCTGGTATTCGCATATACCACCACGGTACGTTCAGGATGCGCGTCGCAAAACGCGGTGAACTCGTCGGCCGGACATCCCAAGTCGAGCGAACATGTGGCGTCGAGGTCGGGCATCAGGATGCGCTTTTCCGGACTGAGTATCTTGGCCGTTTCCCCCATGAACTTGACGCCGGCAACAACCAGAGTCTGGGCCGGATGATCGCGCCCGAAGCGCGCCATTTCAAGCGAATCGGACACGCATCCGCCGGTTTCTTCCGCCAGATCCTGGAGTTCGGCGTCGACGTAATAATGCGCGACAAGCACCGCATTTTTCTCTTTCAACAGGCGTTTGATGCGCTCCTTGAGCGCAGTGCGTTCCGCCGGGGCTGGCACTGCGGGCACACGTGCCCAAGCATTCACGGTGCAGCTGGTGCCGGCAGCAATCTGCGGCTGTTCGAATTCGATGATCTTGATGGATTGAGTTTGCATGGTGATAAAGAAATAGCGGGCGCCGTACTGCGTTATTTGCCGCTAACGGCGAACGTCTTGCAAGGCATGCCATTCCGAGTCTTGCATGATCGCCGCCGCCTCCGAACCCGCCCCTTCCTACCAAACCCGATAAACCCTCCCCGTCTGCGCCCCTTCCACACTCCGGCTGTACGCCAGCGCCACCCGGCTCGCCGGCACCGTCTCAAAGCCTTGGAAATACGCCCCATAAACCCCCACCGATTCCGTCAGCAAAGTCGCATTCACCACGTTGATCCGGATCCCGCGCGGCAGCTCGATCGCCGCGGCCCGTGCAAAGCCTTCGATCGCCGTATTCACCGTGGTCGCATTGGCGCCGTAGCGGATCGGCTCTTCGCCGAGAATCCCGCTGATCAGGGTGAACGAGCCGCCGTCGTTGAGGTATTCCTGCCCGGCCAGCACCACATTGACCTGTCCCATCAGCTTGTCTTTCAAGCCGATGCCGAACTGTTCCGGCGTCATCTCGGTCAGCGGGCCGAAGTGCAGGCTGCCGGCGGCCATGACGACCGCGTCCACCTTGCCGGTTTTGTCGAACAAGCTGCGCACATTGGCGATGTCGGTGACGTCGGCTTGGTAGTCGCCGCTGGTCTTGCCGACCTGGATTACTTCATGGCGTTGCGCCAATTCTTGGGTGACTGCTTTTCCGACGGTGCCGCTGGCGCCGATGACGATGATTTTCATGATGGTCCTTTTGTAAAAGTTGAGGGAATGTCGTTTTGTCTATCGCATTGCTGCAATCAGTGAGGGAATTATCCGGTTCGTCGCCCATGGGATAAATGCGTTAGCATGACCGACATTGCAAACCATCAGTTTCTAATCAATGGACAAACTGCTCAGCATGAAAGTCTTTGTCGCGACCGTCGATGCCGGCAGCATCAGCGCCGCATCCGAGGCATTCAACATTTCGCCGGTGATGGCCGGCAAGCGCATCCGCTTTCTCGAAGTACGTTGGGGTCAGATTTAGACAAAATAGTTTTCAGCGCTCTCCCGCAATTACTTTGCCAACCGTAGAGTAGTGAATGCCGACATGCCGGCCAATCGCCGCCATGCTGTAACCATATTCCAGGTACGCCTTCTTCATGGCCGCGTCGCGCGATTTTTTCAGATTGCATATGACTCGTCAGCAATTCCGCCAAACTCGGCCTATGCAAAAACCGTTGGGCGCGGGAGATTTCCTTTAATTCATCCTTGTTATCGAGTAGAGGACGCATTGTTTCGACGAAATCGTCCGGCCCCAGTACCGCCTGCCCTCTTACCGCCGGCCATGGGGACGGCAGCCCTTTGTCCTGCGCGACAAATTCCCCATAGCGCCGCGGTGCTACCGCGCGATATTTGCCGAACTGCGCCAGTATCCAGTCCGTATGGAGCCACGCCATCCCATCGATCAAACCCATGATCGCAGGATAGCTGCTCCAGCGGTAACGCTCAACCGATTTCACCATGGCGGCACGGACCGGATTCAGCACGACATAGCGGCATAGCTCCAGCAGATAACTGTCCCGTTCCACCAGAATCGCCTTGAAGCGCCCTAGGAATACATACCCCACGCGCCCATGCCTCCGATTGAAGCGCTGCGTATAGACCCCGTTCAATTGCCGCATGCCGAGCGAGAGATTGGCGTCGGGAGTCTCGATCAGCAAATGGTAGTGGTTGTCCATCAGGCAGTAGGCGTGGCATAGCCAGCCGAATCGCTTCACCACCTTGCCCAGGCAAGCGAAAAACAATTCCCGGTCATCGTCATCAAGGAAAATCGGGTTGCGCGCATTGCCACGGGAGGTTAGGTGATAGATTGCGTCGGGGAATTCAAGACGGAGGGGGACATGGTGAGAGTTTATTGGGCAATCCCATTATGTCTAGACCTGACCCCATGCTTTGTCAGGTGGAAATTTCTGAGCGCACAAAGCGATAGACAAGCGCGCCCATAATTAATACTATAGCAACTGTTATCAATTGCATATTCCAGGGAAATGAACGATGACAGAACGGCGCTATATCATTGGCAGCAAAGAAGGGTGGCTCAATATCAAACGATAACCGGGTGGGCAGATCATCGCCGTACCGGGATTTTTGCAAGTGCAACTTACTGCCACCAAGGATGGCCGGGACTATTTTACGGTCCTCGAAGGCGTGGAGAAGGGCAAGAATTTCTCGGTTAAAACGGGCAATCTGAGTGCAGGAGCTCCCAGCTACAGAGGACCGGCGAGGCTGGTATTCAATCCTGTCAAGAAACTTCTTAGCTATGCCGGAGGAACGGTGAAAGCAATTACCCACGAAGACAACCCCATTCCTTACGGTCTGCATCCGATTCAGCTTCCGGATTTTCCGCACGACCTGGGCGCTCATTACATGGCGCAGTCAAGCTATGCTAAGAACTGGTTCTATTTAGGGCGCGGCAACGCCATCGCCGGTAACAACGATCGGTATTTGCACGCTGGTCGGGTGAGTGCCGGATGCATTACGGTGGACCCGGCCGCCTGGACGAAACTGTATGAATATCTCATTCTTTGTAGGGGTAACGATGCCAAAACCGTCGGTTCGGTCTCTGTGGTTCGCTAGTGTTCTTGCGTTTCTGTTCCCCTATGCGTTTGGCGATGAGCCGCCAATGCTTAGCAAGACGATCTTAAAAAGCCGGCTACAGTCGCTTTATGGCTTAAAGAAAATGGCGATAAGGCGGATAAGGTGCGAGCAAGGACGATGTTTGACGCGGGTATGAAAGCCAAGACCCAAAAGCGGTTCGGGCCTGCCGGCAAGGCCTTCGGTGAAAGCGCAATCTATTACCCGACCCCAGACGCCATTCGCGAGTATGCCGACATCAACTTACGCAGCCTGGGAGAAATTAGGGAGCGAAACAAAAATCGGGCGGAGTATATGAAAAGCGACTTGTCGTCCGCACTTGCGCTATACCAGTCGGTCTTGGCCTCAGATGCGGTGCTTACTACGTTAAGCGCCACTGAGAAAAAGCAAACTAAACAGAATGTCGATTGCTTGGCTGGGTATCTTCGCACAGAGAAAGCGCAGACGCCATGTCCGCCGCTCCAAGCGTATGGCGTGAGCAAGTAAGCCTCTGAAAAACAGCGCGGCCTGCCGGGAAGTTGCGCGGTGCCGCTGCGCCAGTACAAAGCAGCAGCTACGGCTGCTTTGTCTTATTTGAAGAACGGGAGGTTACGTGGTAGATTGCGCCGGGGAATTCAAAACGTAAAAGCAGGGGTCAGGTCTAGCTATGATGCATCCCTATTCGCCCGAACCACTCTACCTACCGCCGTAAAATGTATGCCAAAGTAATCAGCAATTTGTTGATACGAATAACCCCCTGTCGCGTATGCCGCCAACATCGCGCTCGTCCTGTCCGGCGCTTTGCCTGCGATGTCGTCTAGCCGAAGCACAGGAGGCCGGCGCTGCGCGAAAGGAATTTGTACATCGTCTTTACCTGCATTCCCTTGTGCCTGCATTCGCTCAACAAAATGATCGTCCCCCAAAAATACTTGACCTCTCAAATCTCGCCACGGTGAATCAGCATTCACGCCCTCGGCCACAAACCGCGCATAACGTTGCCGTGCCACCTTGCGCCGCTTGGCAAACTGGGCCAACAAGCTGCCGGCTGCCAACCACGGCGGCGCGCTCTCCAGCCCCACTGTGGCGCGATAGCTGCTCCAACGCCACTCATCCGGCCGCTTGACCATCCCGGCGCGGATGGGATTGAGCACCACATAACGCGACAACTCCAACAGATAGGCATCGCTATCCACCAAGATCGCTTTGAAACGCCCTTGAAATAAATGGCCGACGCGCCGATGCCGCCGATTGCTCGTTTGGGTGAAAACGCCGTTAAGCTGGCGCATTCCTTTTGATAAGTTGGCGTCTGGCGTTTGAATCAGCAAATGATAGTGATTATCCATCAGGCACCACGCATGGCAAATCCAGTTGAACCGGGCAATGACCTGTTCCAATATCGAGAGAAACGCCAATCGATCGGCGTCGTCTTCAAAAATATCTTCGCGCCGATCACCGCGTGCGGTGACATGATAAAGAGCGTCGGGAAATTCGATGCGAATGGGGCGAGACATAATGAGAGGAAATATAGCAGGGGATTTGCTACTTAGCTAGACCTGACCCCTGCCTTCGGTGACCCCTGCCTTCGGCCTTTCATGCGGCGCGCCTTACGGATTGCGCCTTACGGCCTTGCAGTGATTTGCTACTTAGCTAGACCTGCCCCCTTCTTCTGTGAGCTGCATATTGATCAAGTCAACAAGAACCCCGCGCACATCGCTGTATTTGCCGCGCTTATGACCTCATCCATGCTGCCGATTGAAGCGCTGATCGACTTTCTAAGAAACACTTTCGAAGTACCCGATTTAGAAGTCAAGTCCCCTCGTCTCTCAATCAGATGCTCCCGATAGCGCCGCTGCCAGATACCACGTTCGCCACGTCGTTGCCGGGTCGCAGAGATCCATTCCTTGTCGGGAATGGTTTTGGAAAACCGCATTTTGATCAAGCGCCAGCGCAAGGCAAAATCAGCGTCATCAGGCGGTAACAAGATCATGCAGTGCATGTGTTTCGGTAACACGACCCAGGCGTGGATCGTAAATGGATGGGCATGACGCACCCATTTCACCGCCTCTCGCAATACATCGATATGGCGTATCAGTAAGTCGTTATCGTTCCGCTGCAGCAGGTTCACCGAAAAAAATAAGTGCCGCCTGGATGCCAGGCGCGTCGGTAATTCGGCATGAAGGGATTTGATCGTTCATGCGGCGCAATACGCCTGCGGCTATTGACGCCTTACTGATTGCGCCTTACGGCCTTGCGCTCTTGCGCCGCGAACAGAACATGACGCAACAGCAGTTGGCCGAGGCGCTCGGCATCGCGCAGCAGACGCTGGCGCATTACGAGGTGGCACGCTTGCGCGTGCCGGCGTCGATGCTGCCGACCTTGGGAGGGATTTTTAAGGTGCCGGTCGATGTGTTGCTGGGTCAGCCCGTTGCGTCGTCGCGCGGCAGCAAGCGCGGGCCGGCTTCGCAGTTGCAGCGCAGTATCGAACGCATCAGCGAATTGCCCAAGCCGAAGCAGAAGTTCGTCATGGAAATGCTGGAGACGGTGCTGGCCCAGGCCAACGGGTAGGCCATGATTGGCAGCGGCTAAAGAAGAATCTTGACGGTCTGCCGGCGGCAGACCATCTTGACGCAAGGAGCGTTTTTTGTTCTGAAGCAGTCAGTAAAAGACGCGGGCCAGGGGTGCTATCAACACCGCTGACCCGCTAACCACCACCAACTATTACGGAGTTGATCATGGCTAAGCGTGATGATACGCGAGATGGGTTCGTGCCTGAAGGCATCGGCAGGCACGAGCGGTTTTTAACGGTGACACTGTATCCGGAGGCCAGTCCCCGCCTGCCCTGGATTCGCTTGCGCGGCTTATGGCTGCTGCAGGCCGGGTTCGCGCCGCAGGCGCGCATCCGCGTGCGGGTGATGCGGGGGTGCCTGGTCATCACGACCGAGTAGGCATACCGCCTCGTTCTGCGCCGCCAACCGGGCGGCTAAAAAAAGAAGCCACTGCATCCGGGATACCGGAGGCGGTGGCTTTTTTAATTGGAGAAGAGAACGATACGCCGAGCATTCAGCGGCAGGGGATCGGACTTTTTAACCCTTTTTACATACGTTGATAATTGCACTTATCAACGTATGCAAATGACTGGATTCATCCATCTTGCACGCGCTAAAAATGTTGTGCTTCGCAAGTTCAGCACCAACCGACAACTCAACTTACCAGGCGTTTATTGCGGTTACGGCCTTCGTCGTTCGTCAGCAAGGTTATTCGACATACCCTTCCGGCTTCGCTTCTGGATTCGCTGCATATAGCGGATTTAACACATCCAATACTAGTAGTCAGTCAGCTTGAAACAATTGGATAAAGCCGGCGCAGCTTGGTCCGC
>CBIHON010000080.1:0-9829 GCA_966211965.1 uncultured Burkholderiales bacterium
CCGCTTGGCTTGCTTCCAGGGTCTGGCGTGCAGGAAAGCGTTTCGGCGCCGGCGCATCGGCATCGAACTCGACACGGCCGTAGACGAACATCTCGACCCCGGCCGCGCCATGCTGGGCGCACAAGCGGGTGTGGTTGGCAGCGCCCTCGTCGCCGAAAGCCGGCGTGCCCGGCAATGCCTCATGCACTGCAAAGTGCCGCGTGTCCTTGAACACAGCGCGCAAGGTGCGCTCGGTTTGCACATGCTCGTAGGAGCGGTGCAGCTTGCTGTTGAGGTTTGCAACCGTAAAGTGGGTGCGGCCGTCCGCCGTATCGGCGGACGGACTGACCGTCGCCGCATTGGCAGTCCACATCGGCGATGCCGAATAGGCGCAGGCCAGGATCGACGGCGCATCCCGATAGGCACGGGCGATCACCTCGGCATCGCTGCCGCTGAAGCCGACGCTACGCAGCAAGGAGAAGTTGGGCCGGCATTGCGGCGGCAGCAGCGCCTGGGCGAAACCGCGCGCGGCCAGGGCGCGCATCTTGGCCAGGCCTTGCAGGGCGGCTTCGCGTGGATTGGAAACGCTTTTTACGTTATTGAATGAAGCGACGTTGCCGAAGGACAGGCCGGCGTAGTTGTGTGTCGGGCCGACGAGGCCATCGAAGTTGAATTCGCGTGCAGTGCTCATGTTGCTCCCTAATTACACGGTATAAACTCCCTCTCCCCTTGCAGGAGAGGGTTGGAGGTGAGGGAGCAGCCGCAAGAGCCGTACATGTTCAACGGCCCCCTCCCTTGCACACATCTTTGACGCGGTATCGGCTCGATTATCGGCATCTTTTATGTAACGAAATAATGACCCAGGATACCGGGATTCATTAAAAGACCAGCCCCGGCGAAAGCTGCTTCGGCATTTCCAGCACGCTGTTTTCAATCGACGCCACCGGATATGCGCAATAATCCGCCGCGTAATACGCGCTCGGCCGATGATTGCCCGACTTGCCGAGGCCGCCGAAAGGCGCGGTGCTGGCAGCGCCCGTGGTCGGACGATTCCAGTTGACCACGCCGGCGCGCGCCTGCACCTGGAAGTGCCGCCACAACGCCGGATCGTCACTCAGCAAGGCGGCAGCCAAACCATACTCGGTCGCATTCGCCGCAGCCATCGCAGCGGAAAAATCGGCCACACGGATCACCTGCAGCAAGGGGCCGAACCATTCTTCATCCGGAATCCCTTTCGCATCGGTCACGTCGATGATGCCGGGCGTAAGGAAGCCGGTTGCCTTGTCGAGGTGGCGCATGCTCAGCAGGCTCTTGCCGCCGCGTGCGAGTAAATCGGCTTGCGCCTGCATCAGATGTCCGGCAACCGCGGCCGATATCACCGGCCCCATGAAAGGCGGCGGATTCTGATCGGACGGACCAATGCCGATCTTGCCGGCGACCTCGATCAGGCGCGCGAGGAAGGCCTGCCCCTTTGGAGAATCCTCAACAATCAAGCGCCGCGCACAAGTGCAGCGCTGCCCCGCGCTGACGAAGGCCGAGAAAATCGCATGGTGCACGGCGGCATCCAGGTTGCCGACATCCCATACCACCAGTGCATTGTTGCCGCCCATTTCCAGCGCCAGCATCTTGCCCGGCTGGCCGGCATACTGACGATGCAACATCGCGCCGGTCTGATAGCTGCCGGTGAATAAAATCCCATCCAGTTCCGGATGCTGCGCCAACGCAGCGCCGGTATCGCGCGCGCCGTTGAGCAGATTCAGCACACCGTCCGGCAAGCCGGCGCGGACCCACAACTCGACTGTTTTGATCGCGGTTTGCGGTGCGTATTCGCTCGGTTTGAAAACGATGGTGTTGCCCGCGATCAGCGCCGGGACGATGTGCCCGTTCGGCAAATGGCCGGGGAAATTGTAGGGGCCGAACACACCGAACACGCCATGCGGACGATGCCGCAAAACCGCGTCGCCATCGGCGATCCTGGCGCTGGTTTCGCCGGTGCGGGCACGGTAGGCTTGTACCGAGATGTCGACCTTGTTGGCCATGGTGGTGACTTCGGTGCGCGCTTCCCAAAGGGGCTTGCCGACTTCCTGCGAAATAAGAACGGCCAATTCTTCGGCATGCCCTTTCAGCAGGTCGCGGAAACGGCTGCAGATCGCGATCCGTTCATCCAATGATGTCATCGCCCATCTGGAAAAAGCGGCGCGCGCCGCCTTGCAGGCGACATCGACATCGGCGGTGGTGGCTGCTGTGCCGACCCAGATTTGCTGGCCGGTCGCGGGGTTGCGTACCAGCAGTTGCGGGCCTTCGCCCGCGGTCCATTGACCGTTTAAAAAGTGGCTATGCATGGTCATTTCTTCTTTGGATTGAGCGACATGGTGCGCACCGGGTCGCCGGTACGGCAGTTCAATAACTTTTGATCGTCGGGCGAGAGTCCGATACGGCCTTGCTCCGGATCGGCCTGCGCCACGATGATGCGGAAGTCGTGCATCACGGTGTTGGCGACCAGCACCGGCGCGGCATCCGGCGCATTCGGTTTGGCCGGCTCGATGATCGCCAATGCGCTTTCACGCAGCGCGCGCAATTCGCTGACGCGCGCCTGCAAAACCGGCCCGGCGTCGAAAATATCGACATAGCCTTCGTAGTGCAGCCCTTCCTGTTCGAGCAGGCGGCGCGCCGGCGCGGTATCGACGTGCACCAGGCCGATCACCTCCTGCGCATCGGCCGGCAGGTAAGCCACGTACAAGGGATGGCGCGGCATCAGTTCCGCGATGAAGGATTTTTTTCCGAGGCTGGTCAGGTCGTCGGCGCGATTGAAATCCATCTTGAAAAAATGACGCCCCAGGCTATCCCAGAATGGCGAACTGCCGTCGGCACGCTGGAAGCCGCGCATCTCGGCGATCAGTTTTTCCGAGAACAGGTGCGGAAACTGCGCGATGAACAGGAAGCGGCTTTTCGACAACAGCTTGCCGTTGCTGCCGTTGCGATAATCCGGGTGCAGGAACAGCGAGCACAGTTCGGCGCTGCCGGTCAGATCGTTCGACAGGTAGAGCGTGTCCATCCGTGAAAAGACATTGAGCTCCTTGCTGGAATGGACCAGGGTCCCGATGCGATAGTTATAGAAGGGCTCGTCCAGGCCGACCGCGCTCTTGATCGCGCACACGCCGACCAGGCGGCCGCCGACGGTGTCTTCCATCACGAAGACATAATCGCGTTGCGGCGGCGCGATTTCTTCCGCAAAGGAGGCACACGCCACTTCGATCCGATGGCTGAGCATCGCGCGGTCAGCCTTGAGCGTGGTCATGCCGCCGGTGACCTGCCCCGTCAATTCCATCAGCGCATCCAGGTCCTGCTCTTTAATCGCTCGTACGACTAGCATGGCTGTCTCACCAGTTTAAATTTTGACGCACAACACCGAGTCGCCGGCAGATACTTCCAAGGCACGCAATGCGTCCGCCGGCAGCAGCACGCTGTCCGAGGCTTCGAGCGGCGCGCAAGCGGCGATCACGGCGCGGAAATTCTGCTTGCCCGTACTGCCGACCAGGTACCTCTCCTGGAGCCCCCCACGGCCCTTGTCGGCGCCCGGTGCGACCCGCCGCAGCAGCGAAGAGGAGAAAGCGCGCAAGGCATGTTTGTGCGCCTGCAGGATCGGACCGCCGTCGAAAATATCGATGAACTCGTCGGGCTCGAAGCCCTCTTCCGACAGCACCTGGAACGGCAACTCGCCTTCGGCATGGACCTGGCCCATCGCCGCCTGCGCCTCGCCCGGCAGCAGCGGCACATAAATCGGATAGTGCGGCATCAGCTCGACGATCAGAGTGCGGTTGCGCGCACCTTCGATCACGCGCTCGGCTTCCAGGAAATCCATCTGGAAAAATTTCCGGCCCAGCGCTTCCCAAAAAGGCGAACGCGAATTGGCATCGGTAATGCCGGCCAGCGAGGCGAAAAAGCGGTCGCCGAAGCGATGCGGCGCACTGGCCGCGAACAGCAGGCGGGCACGCGACAGCAGTGCCGCTTCCGGGCCGGCCTTGCGCCAGTTACGCACGTAAAAACTCGACAATTGGGAATAGCCTGTCAAGTCGGAACAAAGCGTCAAAGCATGCACGCTGTGGCTGATGTTCAGGTCGCGCGAGACTTGCTGGATCACGTCGTTGCGGAATGCGAAGAAGGTGCCGCTCGAACCCGCCGTGGCGGAAATCGCCGCGCTGCCGACGATGGCTTTGTCGGCGACCGATTCGAGCACGAAAACGTAAGACTCGTCGCTGGGCATGTCGACATGCGTGGCGAAGGACGCAATGGAGCGCTCGACTGCGCGCTCGATCGCCTGCCGCGTCTTGGGCAGGGTGTGGACCCCGGCGGTCGCTACCGCCGCCAGCGACTCTAGCGCGGGAACATCTGAAATCTCTACCGGCCGGACGACGAACATAGGATTCTCCAGAATGATTCCTCTCAGATGTTTTCGTACGCAGAGCGCGCGCCGCATCACTGCGCATTCGCAGGACGGGCGCAGCCTGCGCGGTTAGCGCCTCGCTGAGCGGCGCGGGTTGCGCCCGGCGTAGGGCAGGGAGGGGTTTCGGCGCAGAAGAATAACTTCCTTTATCCACCGCAACCCCTCCCCCTCCCGACCTTCCCTTGAAGAGGGAGGAGCTTAAAACATAGCCAATCCTACGTCTCTCAATTACCCAGCCACCACCCCATCCAACGCCACCCGCAACAACTTATCCGCCTGCGCAATCTGCGCATCCGACACCACCAGCGCCGGCAAGAACCTGACCACATCCGGTCCCGCAATCAATACCAGCAAGCCCTGCCCTTCGGCTGCCTTGGCAATGTCCTTGGCCCGCCCGCGATAAGCTTCCGCCAGCACCATGCCCAGCATCAGACCGCTGCCGCGCACCTGCGAAAATACTTGCGGATAATCCTTCGCTATTCCCTCCAGCATTCCGGTCATCACCTGCGCCGCCTCTTTGACGCGCGCAAGGAAAGACGGCGTATTGATCGTCTGCAGCACCGTGAGCGCCACGGTCGCCGCCAGCGGGTTGCCGCCGTAAGTCGTGCCGTGCGAACCGACCGCAAACGAATTCGCAATCGCTTCGGTGGTCAGCATCGCGCCGATCGGATAACCATTGCCGAGCGCCTTGGCCGAGGTCAGAATGTCCGGCGTCACGCCATAACCCATGTAGGCAAACAACTCGCCGGTACGCCCCATCCCGCACTGCACCTCGTCGAAAATCAGCAAGGCGCCGGTGGCATCGCACAACTCGCGCAAGGTCTTCAGATAAAGCCGATCGGCAGGCATCACTCCGCCTTCGCCCTGCACCGGCTCGACCACCACCGCGCAGACCTCGTCGCCGATCGCGGCGCGCGCGGCTTCGATGTCGTTGAAGGGAATATGAGTGATTTCCGGCGGCAGCGGTTCGAAGCCTTCGGTGTATTTGGACTGGCCGCCAACCGAGACCGTGAACAAGGTGCGGCCATGAAAGGAATTGACGCAAGAGATGATGCGCGATTTATGCGGACCGAATTTACCGTGCGCATGTTTGCGCGCCAGCTTGAACGCAGCCTCGTTGGCTTCCGCGCCGGAATTGCAAAAGAATGCGCGTTCCGCAAAGGTCGCTTCCGTAAGGGCGCGCGCCAGGCGCAATACCGGTTCGTTGGTGTAGCCGTTGCCCACATGCCAGAGGGTTTCCGCTTGCTCTTGCAAGGCGGCGACCACGGCCGGATTGCAATGTCCGAGGCTGGTGACGCCGATGCCGGCGGTCAAGTCGAGGAATTGCTTGCCGTCTTGACTCCATAGATCGAGCCCCTGCGCGCGAACCGGCACGACCGCGCTGGGCGCATACGTCGGGACGACCACTTCGTCGAAGGTTTGGCGGGTGACCGGTACGGACTCGGTATCGAATTTTTGTATCGCATTCATTTGTTGCTCCATCTCATGTGGTATGACTGAATTATAGAAAACTGACGCCGGAAACTCTTTTGAAACTGCGACGCGAAGTTTCATAATATCGCGTCCATATCGGATTATTCGGCCAGTTGCGCCAGATTGGCGCCGGTCAAACGGCAAATACGCCAATCCGGCATCACATCTGCGCCCAGGCTTTTATAAAACCGAATCGCGTTTTCATTCCAATCGAGCACCGACCATTCGAAGCGAGCGCAATCGCGCTGCTGCGCCAGCTTGGCAAGCTGTTTCAACATGGTCTTGGCATAGCCTTTGCCACGGTATTCCGGCTTGACGTAGAGATCTTCCAGGTAGAGGCCCTTGCGGCCGAGAAAGGTCGAAAAGTTGTGAAAAAATAACGAATAGGCCACCGGAGTGTCGTTCTCTTCGCCGATCAGGCCTTCGCAAGCGGGATGCGGGCCGAACAAGGCATCGTGCAGCTTTTGTTCGTCGACGATCAGCAGGTGGCTCAGCTTTTCGAATTCGGCCAGCTCGGCAATCATGCCGAAAATCGCCGGGATGTCGCGTGCTTGCACTGGACGGATAGTGAACGGGCTCATTGTGCTCTCCTTTGGAAATGGAAAAGAGGCGAAATCATATACGACACATGACCACGCAACGCCATTGCCGCCTGTTTCACGCCACAACATTTTTTCAATGTAAAGCAGGAAGAAGCTTGCGCTGCCGTTCTTCACGCGGCGTAATGCCGAACAGCGCGCCGTAAGCCGTGGAAAAATGCGAGCCGGAAGAAAAACCGCAACTCAATCCGACCTGCACGATCGAGTGACTGGAATCGGGCAGCAATCTGTGCCTGCAGCGGCGCGCCATACATTCCCTGAATCAGGGTCAAAGAAAAATCCAGGCAGGCCATGCCACCGCAGCGCGTCAGGCGGTTGCTGTCGAGTTCGAACAACTGTGGCGTCAGCATTGTTTTTCAATATAATCCAATGGCCTTGTCCGGGAATCCAAATATCTTGTTGCGTCTTGAAAATTTGCGCGCTGCGGCTGCATGGCCATACTCTCACCCGCCATCGGTCTCCGCGGCGGCTCCCATTGGCTGACGCTCCTCCCGCAGATCGTCACTACCGCACCCCACACCCCGCGCCAGGCCATCGTCTCGCCGGCCAAAATACGCTGCAATTGCCGCGCATGCCGGTTCGAGCGCATGGATCACCGCCGCATCCCAGGAGCGCGAGAATTCCACGAAAGCGAAGCGGCATGGGCATCAAATGTCAAAACTGATGCCCTGCGCCAGCGGCAGCGAATCGCTGTAATTGATCGTATTGGTGGCGCGCCGCATATAAGATTTCCACGCATCCGACCCTGATTCCCGTCCGCCGCCGGTGTCCTTCTCGCCGCCGAATGCGCCGCCGATTTCGGCCCCGCTCGGTCCGATGTTGACGTTGGCAATGCCGCAATCGCTGCCCTTGGCCGACATGAAGAGTTCGGCTTCGCGCAGATCGGTGGTGAAGATACTTGACGACAGACCTTGCGGCACTTCGTTGTTCCAGGCGATGGCCTGTTCCAGTTTTTGATAGCGCACGATGTAGAGAATCGGCGCAAAGGTTTCATGATGCATCAGCGTGCTCTGCGCCGGCATTTCAACCAGGGCCGGACGGACATAATAAGCATCTGCGCAATCACCGATCAGGATGCGTGCTCCGCCCACCACCCGCCCCTGTTCCGCACGTGCGGCGTCGAGCGCGCGCTGCATGCCGTCGAAGGCGGCGCGATCGATCAAGGGTCCGATCAGTGTGGATTTCTCAAGCGGACTGCCGATCGGCAAACCGGCATAGATTTTTTCCAGGCGCGGCACCAGCGTGTCGTACACGCTGTCATGTACGAACAGACGGCGCAGCGTGGTGCAGCGCTGGCCCGCAGTTCCCACGGCCGAAAACACGATTGCGCGCACCGCCATCTCCAGGTCGGCGCTGGGCGCGACAATCATCGCATTATTGCCGCCCAGTTCAAGGATGGTGCGCGCCAGGCGCCCGGCACAGGCTTGCGCTACCGCCCGGCCCATTTGCGTGCTGCCGGTGGCGCTGATCAAGGGAACGCGCTTGTCGTCCGCCAGCGCCTGTCCGCAGTCGCGGCCGCCGATAACCAATTGCGACAAGCCGGCCGGGGCATCGCTGCCGAAACGCGCTGCCGCCTTCTCAAACAAGGCCTGCACCGCGATCGCGGTCAACGGCGTTTTTTCGGAAGGCTTCCAGACCACGCTATTGCCGCAAACGAAAGCCAGCGCCGCGTTCCAGGCCCACACCGCAACCGGGAAATTAAAAGCGGAAATCACGCCCACCACGCCCAGCGGATGCCAGGTCTCCATCATGCGGTGCCCCGGCCGTTCGGACGCGATCGTCAGCCCGTACACCTGGCGCGACAGGCCGACCGCGAAGTCGCAGATGTCGATCATCTCCTGCACTTCACCCAAGCCCTCTTGCAAAATCTTGCCGGCCTCGATCGTGACCAGTTTGCCCAGTGCTTCCTTATGCGCGCGCAACTCCTCTCCGAACAGGCGGATCAACTCGCCGCGCCGCGGCGCCGGCACGTTGCGCCATTGCAGGAAGGCGGTATGCCCCGCCGCAATCTTGGCGCCGACCTGGTCGGTCTGATCGCAACGCAAGCTGGCCAGCGTGTCGCCGGTGATGGGCGTTGCGCAACGCAAGTCCTGGCCTTGATGGGCAGGCAGATCGACTCCCAGTTCACGCAGTAAATTCGCTATCGGTTGCATTCTTGATTTCCTTTTCGAGCAATATTCACGCAGCGTAAAAACGGCCAAAGCGATTCGCCAGGAAATCTTCCAGCCTGGCCTGCTCCTGGCGCACCAGACCTTGTTGCGGCAATGTTCCCTGCCGCACCAGATCGACCATGGTACAGATGCCGGCCGCCGTGGTGATCTGGATCGCCGAGAGCAATTGACCGTTCACGTTTTGGCTGTAGATCTTCTTGGCATAGGTTTCCTGTTCCAGGCGGCCGTCGCGCGTGCCGCAGACGCTGACGAAGACCAGCACCACGTCCTGCTTGGTGATCGGAATCGACGCTTCCATCACTTCCTTCAGGATGGGACGGCGGGCCGGCTGCCCCAATTGCAGATCGCGGATCAGGAGCTTGATGATATCGCGATGTCCGGGATAACGGACGGTCTTGTAATTCAGGTTTTGCACCTTGCCGGCCAGACTTTCGCACAGCGTACCCAGGCCGCCGGAAGTATTGAAGGCTTCGTAGTCGATGCCGTCCAGCGCAAAATGTTCCATCTCTTCGAGCGCCGACACTTCGCGCAAATGGCCGTCGACGATCGCCTCGCAAGGATTGCAGTATTCATTGATCAGGCCGTCGGTGCTCCAGGTCAGGTTATATTTGAGCGCATTGTTCGGATAGATCGGCAGAGCGCCGACGCGCATGTTCACGTCGCGCAAGGTGTCGAAACGGCTGGCCACGTCGTTGGCCACCACCGAAATGAAGCCGGGCGCGAGGCCGCATTGCGGCACGAAGGCGGTGGCGGAATTTTCGGCAAGCTGCTTGACGACACGCGTGCTTTCGACGTCTTCGGTCAGATCGAAATAATGGGAACGCGCCTTTTTGGCGGCGGCGGCAATCACCGGAGTCAGAAAATAGGGGCAGGCGGAGAGCGTGACGTCATGGCCTTCGATCAGCCTGGTGACGGTATCCGGATCGGAGATATCAGCCAAGACGGTAGTGACATCGGGGAATTCGGCCTGCTTCACATATTGCATGCGTTGCGGATCGCGATCGGCCACGGTCAATTGATAATCGCCGGTGTGGGACAACAGGTTGAGAATGGCATCGCCGATTTTACCGGCGCCCAAGAGGATCAGTTTGGTTTTCATGTTCATCTCTCTTACAGCCTGTTTGAAAATGAGATTTTATTGAAGTCCGAACAAGTCTAATCAC
>CBIHON010000081.1:0-9773 GCA_966211965.1 uncultured Burkholderiales bacterium
TTGACTGCATCTGCCAGAGGCCCCAAAAGCGCAATTCGTGGCCGCGTAAGGTATAGCCATTTTATTCCATGCTGCGTCGTAACAACTATCTTTCTGATTGATGTTCAAACACCAATACCCTCTCGCGCAGGCGGGCCGGCGCTTCATTGCGTACTGGCGCTTTACCAAAGCCTGCTACCGTTACCTGAACATCGCAACTCACCATGTATTGGGCGCAGCCGTCAAGCTGCTGATGCTGGCGTATTTCGTTTTCTGCGCGCTGTTTCTGACGCTGCGCTATGCGGTACTGCCCAACATCGACTATTACAAGGGCGATGTCGAACGAATTGCATCCCATGCCATCGGCAAGCCCGTCTCCATCGGCACCATCTACGCTTCATGGAAGGGGCTGATGCCCTACCTGTTTCTGGGCGGGGTGGTGATCCACGACAAAAACGGGCGCGAAGCCCTGAGCCTGCCTGGGGTATCGGCCACCTTGTCGTGGTGGTCGCTGGCGCATGCCGACCTGCGCCTGTATTCGCTCGAAATCAGCCGCCCCGACATGGATATCCAGCGTGATGCCGACGGCAACCTGTTTGTCGCCGGCATCCTGATCGATGCCAAGAAAGAAGGCGATGGCGCCGGCGTGGACTGGGTCTTGTCGCAACGCGAGATCGTGATCCGTGATGGCCGCCTGCGCTGGAACGACGCCCGGCGCGCGGCGCCCGAGCTGGTGCTCGACGGCGTCAGTTTCGTCCTGCACAACTCCTGGCACCATCATCAGTTCGCGCTCAAGGCAACGCCGCCGGCCAGTTTTGCCACGCCGCTCGACGTCCGGGCCAGATTCGATCATCCGCCTTTTGCGCGTCCGATCTCCGATGTCGGACGCTGGAAGGGCGAGTTGTACGCCGATCTGCGCGATACCGATCTGGCGGCTTGGAAAACCTATGTCGATTATCCAATCGAGATCCAGCGCGGCAAAGGTGCGGTGCGCGCCTGGCTCAGCTTCGATCACGCCAAGGTCGCCAATTTCACTGCCGACCTGACTTTGTCCAACGTGTTCGCGCAATTGCGCAAGGATCTGCCGCCGTTGGACTTGGTGCAGGTCGGCGGCCGCGTGTCGGTGCGCGAAGAGTTTGATAAAAAAGCGGCCGATGGACCGCCCACCTTCGGCATGCATGGCCATGCCATTTCGCTGACCGATTTTTCGCTGCAGACCACCGATGGCCTGCTGCTGCCTACCACCACCATCAGCGAAAGCTATGTCCCGGCAAAAAAAGACCAGGCCGAAAAAACCGAAGTGACGGCCAAGCTGCTGGACCTGGAAACGCTGGCAAATTTTGCCGAACGGCTGCCGATTCCCGCAGCCCAGCGCCGGATGCTCGCCGATTTTTCGCCGCGCGGGCAGGTCAAGGATTTTTCGGCGCATTGGCAAGGGTCGTATCCGGCGATCTCGGCCTATTCGATCAAGGGCGAATTCGTCGATCTGGCAATGCGAGCCCAAGCGCCCCGGCCCTTCCGGCCCAAGGGGCCGAAGCTGCCGGCACAGGCGGCAATGCCGGCCATCCCCGGCTTTGAAAATCTGACCGGCCGGGTCGAGGCCAATGACCGCGGCGGCAATTTCAGCCTGGATTCGAAACAGATCAAGTTCGATATGCCGGGCTACTTCACCGATCCGGTGATGGTGTTCGATCAATTGAACATGCAGGCGAACTGGGCTTTTCAGGAAAAAGACCAGCTTTTGCTGGATGTCGGCCGCATGGATTTTATACAAGGAGGATTGTCCGGTTCCTTTGCCGGCAAACATCTGATGCCGCTCAACGCGCAACAAGGCAAACCCTTGGGCACGCTGGACTTGGTCGGCAACATCAACGGTTTCGAGTTGAATAAAGTAGGACAGTACCTGCCCTCGCGTACGCCGGAGGAATTGCGCCGTTGGCTGACCGGCGCCCTGGAAGGCGGAAGCGTGCAAGACATCAGCATCCGCGTGAAAGGGGATCTGGCCGACTTCCCTTTTCGCACCGGGAAGCCCACCGACAAACCCAAGGGTGAATTCCGCGTCGCGGGAAAAATCGAGCACGGCAAGCTGAACTATGCACCGGGCAAGCTCTCCCGAGACGGCAAGTCGCCGTTCTGGCCGATGCTGGAAGAGATCAAGGGCGCGATCGTGTTCGACCGCACCCGCATGGAAATCAAGGCCGACAGTGCGCGTACCCATGGGGCGGCGCTGTCCAATGTGACGGCGGTGATCCCTGACCTGGCGACGCATGACATGCAACTTGAAATCGACGGCAGCGCGGCGGCGACGCTGCAGGATTTTGTGCGCTATGTCAACGACAGTCCGGTGCTGGACTGGATCGCGCACTTTACCGAAGAGACCGCGGCCAGCGGCGATGCACGACTGGCATTGAAGCTGCAATTGCCGCTGGCGCACATTGTCGATGCCAAGGTGCAGGGCAGCCTGCAGTTTGCCGATAATGACGTGACGCTGCAAAGCCTGATTCCGCCGCTGCTGCGCACCAGCGGCAAGCTGGAGTTCAACGAAAAGGGATTCAACCTCAGCGGCATCAAGGCAACGTTTCTGGGCGGGCCGGTGGCAGTATCCGGCGGCAGCCAACGCGACCTGATTTCGATCAAGGCGGAGGGCAGCATGTCCTCCGAAGGCTTGCGTAAAAATTATGCAGCCCCGGTGATGCAGCGCCTTGCCGCGCACATTCTCGGCAGCACGCGCTATAGTGCATCGATCAACGTCAGAAAAGGGCGGCCGGAGATCGTGGTCGAATCCAACCTGCAGGGCATCGGGCTCGAATTCCCGGCGCCGCTGCATAAAGCAGTGAACGAAAGTGTCCCGCTCAGATTCGAGCTGATCCCGTTGCCGCCCGAGGACGGCAATATGCGCGACGAGATGCGGCTCTCGCTCGGTACGGCGATCTCTGCGCGCTACGAGCGCCAGAAGGCTCCGGAAAAAAATGCCGACTGGCGCGTGCTGCGCGGCGGCATTGGCGTCAACGTGCCGGCCCCTCAGCCCGACAGCGGTTTGCTGATGAACTTCAACATGCCTTCGCTCAACCTTGGGGCCTGGACCAACCTGGCGGGGGCGATTGTCGGCAGCGACAGGACTGCCGGCAGCAGCAACTCGCAAAGCGATGCCTTGAACCTGGCGCAATACATCGAACCTGAAGTGCTGGCGGCGCGCGCCGGCGAGTTGATCGTGCTGGACAAGAAGTGGACCAACGTGGTGGTCGGCGCTTCGCACCAGAAAAAAATATGGCAGGCCAATATCGATTCCGAGCAGGCTTCAGGCTATGTCACCTGGAACGAGTCGCAATCGGGGCGCGGACTGGGCAAGGTGACTGCGCGCCTGGCTTCCTTCATCATTCCAAAATCGGCGGCGTCGGAGGTAACCGAATTATTGGAGGGAAAAAACGAGGCGGCCCAAATCCCTGCACTCGATGTCGTGGTGGAAAATTTCGAGTTGTTCGGCAAGAAGTTCGGTCAGCTGGAACTGAGCGCAAACAATGTCCGAGCCGCGACCGGCCGCGAATGGCGCATCAACAAACTTTCGATGGTGAACGCGGACGCGGAACTGAAAGCAACAGGGAAATGGACCAGCAGAGAGGGCGCCAGCCTGTCCAGCCTGAACTATGCGCTTGAGATTGCCGATGCCGGCAAACTGCTGGAGCGCTTCGGCTTCGCAAATGTCCTGCGCGGCGGCAAGGGCAAGATGGATGGCGAGGTGAGCTGGAAGGGATTGCCGTTCTCGCTCGACATTCCCAGTCTGTCGGGGCAGATCCATCTGGATATCGCCTCAGGGCAATTCTTGAAGGAAGACCCGGGCGCATTGAAGTTGCTCGGCGTGCTGAGCCTGCAATCGCTGCCGCGTCGGCTGACGCTGGATTTCCGAGACGTGTTTTCCGAAGGATTCGCATTTGACGGTATCACGGGCAATGCCATGATTGCGCAAGGCGTGGCCAAGACCGACAACTTCAAGATGCGCAGTGCCTTGGCGACCGTGTTGATCGATGGTTCGGCCGACGTCGCTAACGAATCGCAAAGCCTGCATGCGGTGGTGATCCCGGAAATCAATGCCGGTACCGCCTCGGTGGTATATGCGCTGGCAGTCAATCCGGTGATCGGGGTGGGCAGTTTCCTGGCGCAATTGTTCTTGCGTGAACCGTTGGCGCGGGCATTCACCCATGAATATAAAATCACCGGTCCTTGGAAAGATCCGGTCGTCACCAAGGTCGAACGTAATCTCGATGCGATACCCAAGCCCTCCGGCACCTCGGCCGAGGTCAAACAGAAAGCAGGCTGAACATGACGAACACGACAAATAAAATCGCCGCGGTGCAAATGGTTTCGACGCCGATTCCGGCCGAGAATTTCGCGGTTGCGCGGCGCTTGGTTGCCGAGGCGGCGCAGCAAGGCGCGCAACTGGTTTTGCTGCCGGAATACTGGTCGATCATGGGCATGCAAGAGACCGACAAGATGGCCTATGCGGAACAGCCGGACGGCGGGCCGATCCAGCAATTCATGTCGGATCTCGCGCGCGAACATCGGCTGTGGCTGATCGGCGGCACGCTGCCGATGGCCGCGCCGGAACCCGGCAAGGTGCTCAACACCATGATGGTGTACGACCCCGACGGCAAGCGTGCGATGCGCTACGACAAAATCCATTTGTTCAGCTTCACTCGGGGCGCGGAATCGTATGACGAAGCGCGCACCATCCTGCGCGGCAGCGAGGTCGCGACTGTCGAGGCGCCATTCGGCACGGTCGGATTATCGGTATGTTACGACCTGCGTTTTCCCGAACTGTACCGGGCCATGGGCGAGTGCAGTCTGATCGTGGTTCCGGCTGCGTTCACTTACACGACCGGCAAGGCGCATTGGGAAGTCCTGCTGCGCGCGCGTGCCATCGAGAACCAATGCTACGTGCTGGCGGCGGCACAGGGTGGGCAGCATGTGAACGGGCGGCGCACCTGGGGCCATAGCATGCTGATCGATCCCTGGGGCGAGGTGAAGTCCGTTTTGCCGGAGGGCGAAGGGATCATCTTCGGCGAAATCGACCCGGCGCATTTGCATAGTGTGCGCGAGAGTTTGCCGGCGCTCAAACATCGCAAGCTGTGAGCCCGGCCCGATTCCATAAGGCCGCCGTGGCCCAGATGCTCTACAATCCGCACATCCCTCGAAAAATTCGCGAACCGTTACGTTACACGAGACACCATGAAACCATTTGAACCGAACCTTACCAATCTCGCCACAGCCCGCGACGTGCTGCTCACTCCGTTCGGACTGGACGAAGACAAGCTGCTCAAGGCGCTGGGCGCGATCTTCACTCACAAGGTCGATTACGCCGACCTGTACTTCCAATTCACCAAGAGCGAGGGCTGGAGCCTGGAGGAAGGGATCGTCAAGACCGGCAGCTTTTCGATCGATCAGGGCGTCGGCGTGCGCACGGTGTCGGGCGACAAGACCGCGTTTTCCTATTCCGACGAAATTTCCGAACGTGCCTTGCATGAAGCCGCCGCAGCCACACGTACCATTGCTCGCCAAGGAGCCGGCAAGATCAAGGTGCCGTCGTCGATCCAGGCCGGTGGCGGGCGCTCCCTGTATTTGCCGCACGATCCGTTCATCTCTCTTGATGCCACCGAAAAAGTAAAGCTGCTGGAGAAAATCGAGCGCATTGCACGCGCCAAAGACCCGCGTGTGGTGCAGGTGATGGCGGGGCTGGCCGGCGAATATGACGTAGTGCTGGTGGTACGCAGCGACGGCGTGCTGGCCGCTGATATCAGACCACTGGTACGCGTCTCGATCACGGTGATTGCCGAGCAGGATGGACGGCGCGAGGTCGGTTCCAGCGGCGGCGGCGGGCGCTACAACTATGCCTATTTCAGTGATGAGCTGCTGGAAAAGTACGCGAGCGAAGCGGTCGCCTCGGCACTGGTCAACCTGGAAGCACGCGCGGCGCCGGCCGGCCCGATGACGGTCGTGCTCGGACCGGGCTGGCCCGGCATCCTGCTGCACGAAGCGATCGGCCATGGCCTGGAAGGCGATTTCAACCGCAAGGGTTCCAGCACCTTCTCCGGCCGTATCGGCGAGCGCGTCGCGGCCAAGGGCGTGACGGTGGTGGACGACGGCACGATTGCCGACCGCCGCGGTTCACTCAACATGGATGATGAAGGCAATCCGACCCAATGCACTACGCTGATCGAGGACGGCATCCTGAAAGGCTATATCCAGGACACGCTGAATGCACGCCTGATGAAGATGCCGGTCACCGGCAATGCGCGCCGCGAATCTTTCGCGCACCTGCCGATGCCGCGCATGACCAACACCTATATGCTGGCCGGCGACAAGGACCCGGCTGAAATTCTCGCCTCGGTCAAGAACGGTTTGTATGCGGTCAATTTTGGCGGCGGCCAGGTCGACATCACCAACGGCAAGTTCGTGTTCTCGGCCAGTGAAGCTTACATGATCGAAGACGGCAAAGTGACTTATCCGGTGAAGGGCGCAACCTTGATCGGCAACGGTCCGGACGTGCTGAACCGGGTGTCGATGATCGGCAATGACATGCGGCTCGATCCGGGCATCGGCGTTTGCGGCAAGGAAGGGCAGAGCGTGCCGGTGGGAGTTGGGCAGCCGACCTTGCGGATTGATGGCGTGACGGTGGGCGGGACGGCCTGATGCCTATGCGAGCCTATCTATTCGTGGCGGTTTTGCTTTTTGCGTTGATCGGTTTGAATGGATGGGCGACGTGGCGTGTGTTCCGCTCGGATTATTTCGAGCCTTCTCAAAAGCGGCTGCAAGTCGTGTTGATTTGGCTGGTGCCTCTCATCATGGCTTTGCTTGCCATTGGGGTCACGCGAAAAAATCCTGAAAAAACTCCCGGGAATTATCAAGAGGGTAAAGATAATCTGAATGACATACATCCCTACTTGACCGGGGATGTCGGTAGCCATTTGGGCCAGTGAAATCGCTTCCGAGAATTTGATTCATCTCTTGAGTCGATTAAAATTAACGAGTATAAAAGACGCTATTCCTTCATCGCGATTCAAGCCAGTACCTGAACAACCGGTTTAACAGGGAGGCCGGATGCACCGTACTCTGAAGTGCGTTTTGCTGGTGGCGGCAAGCCTGTGCGGCAACGCGATTGCGCAGCGCGCCACGTGCACAGCCAGCCTCAATACTGCAACCGGCCGCCTGTCGATCGAGGCCGCGACGCTCAGCGCCGGTTCTACCGCCAAGTCTCAGCTTGGCTTATCCGTCAGTCCCAGCGCCGCACTCAGCTTCGTGCAGGACAGCGCGGTTTCCACCAGTAGCGCCTGCTACGATTTCGCGAGTCTTGCCGGCGGCATCCTCGCCATTCCCGATATCGGCATCGGCGGGGACTATTATTCCGCCAGCCTGCGCCAAGTCGGCAGCAGCACGCAATACACGCTCGACATCGCGGCAAAGAATCCGCGGCTGGTGCCGGATCCGGGAATACGGGTCAATCATGCCAGCAACCCGTTCGCGACCGTGGATAGCAATGGCATTGCTTATCTCGGCTATGAAGACCGGAGCGGATCGGGCGGCACAAAATTTCAGTCCGCCAGCGACGGCGTGACGTTTTCGAATCCGACTGTGCTCACTTACAGCAATCGCTCGGTCGATTCGCGCAAGACCTTGATGCCGGATGGACGCACTTGGCGGCTATACCAATACGATCCGAATACCAAGCTGATGACCAGCTACAGTTCGACCGACGGCAACAGTTTTAGCGCAGAGAGCGGGACGCGCTATACGCCGGCCAGCGGGGACAACAACAGCCTTGGCGTGTACGACAGCTATGTCGCAACCGATAATTCGGTGATCCTGACCTATGTCGGCGATTTGAGCGGCAAAAACAATTTGCGCATGGCGCGCTCCATCGACAATGGTTTGAGTTTCAGCTACTTCAAGGGCAATGTGCTGGGCGACGATGCGGCTGGCGGAGGAGGGAATACTTTTATCGACAATAAAACCTTGCTGCTGGCGGATGGACGGCGCCGCATGGTGACCATGCGCGCCAATGAAATCCACAGCTTCATCAGCAGCGACGGCATGACTTACACGCGCGAGCCGGGCGTACGCTTGCGGCCTGCCGATTTCGCCGCCGTCGGCGTCACGATTTATTCGCTTAATGATCCGGTGATGGTGCGTACCAAGGAAGGCCGGTATCGCGTGTATGTGGCAGCGTCCACCTCCAGCACGCCGAATGAAGCAGCAGGCAATGACAGTTGGGTAATTGTCAGCGCATTGTGGCGCGATTAGGCAAACGGGAAATAGCATGGCTTATCTGGCCCGCACCGGATTTTACTTGGACGATGTCGCGATTTTTCTGCGGGCGCTGATGCTTGCCGCTCTTGTGCTCCCGACGGCGGCGGAGGCTGCTGTCCTGTCGGCCGGTGCGAATCACACCGTTGCGCTCAAGAGCAACGGCAGCGTATGGGCGTGGGGCTACAACAATGTCGGCCAGCTTGGTAATGGCGGCACGACAGACTCCTCGACGCCAGTGCAGGTCGGCGGCCTTGGGGGCGCGATCAGCGTCGCCGTCGGTTACAGCCATAGCCTGGCATTGAAGAGTGACGGTTCGGTATGGAGTTGGGGCTATAACGCGCTGGGCCAGCTCGGCAACGGTGTCACGGTTGATTCAGCCATTCCCGTGCAGGTGGGCGGACTGAGCGGTATCAGCGCAATTGCCGCCGGCCAGTATTACAGTCTAGCGTTGAAGAACGACGGCACGGTCTGGGCTTGGGGCGCCAACAACCTGGGCCAGCTCGGCGGGACAAGCGGCGGCACTTGCACTTCCTATGGTGCTTATCCGTGTTCGCTCATGCCGCTTCAAGTGAGCGGCATGACCGGCATCATCGCGATCTCTGCAGCGAGTTCCCATGCACTGGCATTGAAGAGCGATGGTACGGTCTGGACTTGGGGGGCGAATCTCAATGGGCAACTCGGCAACGGCGCAAGGAGCTTGTCCAATGCGACGCCGGCCCAGGTCAGCGGGCTCTCCGGCATTACCTCGATTGCAAAGGGCGGCGGGATGTTTCACAGCATGGCGCTCAAGAGTGACGGCAGCGTCTGGGCTTGGGGCTATAACGGTTTGGGCCAACTTGGTAATGGCGGCACCGCAGATGCGGCAGCGCCGGTACAGGTGAGCGGTCTCGGCGGCGTTATTGCCATTGCCGGCGGCAAGAACCATAGCCTGGCGCTCAAGAACGATGGGACGGTCTGGGCATGGGGCGGAAACGCTCAAGGCCAGCTTGGCAATGGGAGTTCAGCCCAATCCGCTACCCCGGTGCAGGTAAGCGGGCTCAGTGGAATCGGCGCCATCGAATCCGGTTTCGAGCACAGCTTGGCGTTGCAGACGGACGGCGGTGTACGGGCCTGGGGCTTGAATACCTACGGCCAGCTTGGTAACGGCAGCCTCATCAACGCAAATGCAGGGGTACAGGTGCTGGGTGCCGGCGGCACAGGTTTGCTAAACCTTGGATCGACGCCGCCGCAGTGTATGTTGACGGTGGTGCCGGCCACTATCATCCTGGGGGCATCGTCGACCCTGACTGCGATCTGTGCCCCGGCGGCGACTTCCTATGCCTGGACGCCCGCTACCGGCTTGGTTCCTGGTCCTTCCAACACGGCAATCGTGACTCCGGTGCTGGCTGGCGTGTATCAATATTCTGTTGCTGGCAATAATGCCGGCGGGGCAGGAGCACTCGCAACCGTCACCCTCACGGTCACCCCGCCCCCGGCACCGACCTGCACCCTCAACG
>CBIHON010000082.1:0-9581 GCA_966211965.1 uncultured Burkholderiales bacterium
TCCGCTCCTCGGCCTGACCTTGACTCCGCACGGTCAGGCTAAAAATGCTCTAGTCCCCAGCAAAGCCCGAGTGCGTGGAGTGCTTCCTGTAAAGGGTCGAAATGTTCCGTGAGCGCATGCTTTTTCCTTTTTCAATCTCAGCCCTTGTTGCGCTGTTCCTGGGGCTCATTACCACCGCCATATTATTCGTAAGCGTCCGCCATCTGGAGCACGACAGGACGCGTCTCGATTTTCAGCAACATGCCGAGTTGCGCGTCGCTGCGATTGCCGAGGGCTTGGTCAAGTCGGTGGAAGTGCTGCAGACGATCAATCAATTTTTTGCCGCGGTCGAATCCGTGACACCGGAGCAGTTCCACATTTTTACCGCACCGTTGCTGGGGCGTTATCCGTACATCCAGACCTTGAGCTATCAGCGCATCCTTTCTGCGGGCGAGCGTTCGACTTATGAAGCGAGGATGCGAGAGACTTATCCCGACTTTGCCGTGACCGAAATGGCCGGCGGCAAGCTGGTTGCGGCAGGCGACAGGGCGCGTTACAGCGTCGTTGAATATATCGAACCGAAGCAGGGGAATGAGACGGCGCTCGGACTGGACTTGCTGCCTGAACTTTCCACTGCCAAAGCGATGCAACTGGCGGGAACTACGGTACTGGCATCGTCCGCCGGCCTGACCCGGTTCGTGCAGGAAAACATCATGCAATCCGGTTTTGCCATCACGATCCCGCTCTATCGGCGCGAGACGGCGGTCGGTGGTGACGAAGCACACCGGTTCGCTGCCATCGGAAATGCGACAGCGGTATTGCGCGCGGGTGACTTGGTCAATCAGGTTCTGGCCGCCGGGGGATTTTTACATCGTACCGACATCGATGTCAGCTTGTACGCCGGCGACACGCTGGATGAGCGCGATCTGGTGTTTCATACGGGGGCGGGGACGCGTTCCAAATCCGATGATGGATGGCTGCCGCAGTGGCTGCTATGGGATCGAATCGACAGCGTCTCGAAAACCCTCGAGATTGGCGGCAGACCTGGGCACCTCCGTATTTCTGCGGCACCGGTCCTGTTTACGGAAAATCATACCGGCTCGCTTTTCGTACTGATCATCGGCGTTTTGTCGAGCATCTTGACCGGTATGCGGTTGCAGGGACAGGCTTCGGGCGTGCAGCGTATCCGCCGTCGCGCCGATGAGCGTCTCATGGAGCGGCACGCCGGCAAGGTGCCGGATTGCGATGACAAGGCCGCACGCGTTCGCTACGAAGCCGAACTGGAATTTCATGCCAATCACGATACCTTGACCGGACTCGCCAGCTCCAATTTGCTGGACGATCGATTGGGCCAGGCGCTTGCCTATGCCGAGCGCTACGGCCATCAAGTCTGGATTGTCTGCATCGATCTGGACCGCTTCAAGTTCGTCAACGATACGCTGGGGCACAAGTCCGGCGACCTGGTTCTAAGGCTGGTGTCCGAGCGTTTGCAGAACGCAGTGAGGGAAATGGATACGGTGGCTCGCCTCGGCGGTGACAAATTTGTCCTGGTCTTGTCGGAGGCGAGCGATGAAAAACTATCGTCAACCGCGGTGCAGCGCTTGATGGATGCCGTCGCGCCGCCGTTCCGCCTGGAGGGATATGAGTTTTTCCTAACATGCAGCATTGGCATTGCCATCTATCCGGCCGACGGCGCCGATCCGGAAACGCTCATCAAACACGCCGATATCGCCATGTATCGGGCCAAGGAATTGAGGGGTAATAATTTTCAATTTTATACGGAGGGCATGAATGCGCGAGCGCTGGAGCGGTTGCGGATCGAAGGGGCATTGCGTACGGCCCTGGAGCGCAATGAGTTCCTGTTGCACTACCAGCCTCAGGTGGATTTGCGCACTGGCCGGGTGGTCGGCATGGAAGCGCTGCTGCGCTGGCAGCATCCGGAACTGGGCATGATCCCCCCGGTGCGCTTCATCGGATTGGCCGAAGAAATCGGTTTGATCGTGCCGATCGGAGCATGGGTGATGCGTGCTGCCTGTATTCAGAACAAAGCATGGCAGGATGCCGGCCTCGGGCATTTACGCGTCGCGGTCAATCTTTCGGCGCGCCAGTTCTATCAGGAGAATCTGGTGGCTTCGGTCGCGGCAATGCTGGAGGAGACCGGGCTGGAACCGGCGTTCCTGGAGATCGAGCTGACCGAAAGCATGGTGATGACGGATGTCGAGCGCACCATCGGCATTTTGCGCGGTCTCAAGGAGCTTGGGGTGCATCTGTCCATCGACGATTTCGGCACCGGTTATTCGAGTTTGTCCTACCTCAAGCGTTTCCCGATCGATCTGCTCAAGATAGACCAGTCTTTTGTACGCGACATCACGATCGATCCGGATGATGCCGCCATCGTGACCTCGATCATCTCGTTGGCACATAGCCTGCGGCTGTGCGTGACGGCGGAAGGGGTGGAAACCGCCGCACAACTGGCTTACCTGCAGCGTCATGGCTGCGATTTGATACAAGGCTATTACTTCAGCACGCCGATGCCGGCCAGCGGATTCGCGCAGTTGCTGCGGCAAGGGAAATGCCTCCTGGCGAATTCGCTCCTGGAAAAGGAGGGGCGCGAGACCTTGCTGATTGTCGACGATGAATCAAATATTTTGAGCGCGTTGAAGCGCCTGCTGCATAAGGATGGCTATCACATCCTGACGGCGCAAACACCAACCGAGGCGCTGGAACTGCTGGCGCTGCACGACGTGCAGGTCGTCGTCAGCGACCAGCGCATGCCGTCGATCAGCGGCATCGAATTTCTGAGCAAGGTGAAGGAGCTGCATCCGGATATCGTCCGCATCATTCTCTCCGGCTATGCCGAGTTGGAGGCGGTCATCGACGCCATCAATCATGGCGCCGCCTATCGCTTCTTCACCAAGCCGTGGGACGACGAGGTCTTGCGCAGCAATATCCGCGGCGCATTCCGGCATTATTGGCTGCAGCGGGGCGCGCAACGCCCTGCCAGCCCGAACGATACGATTCCGGTTCCGGTGCGCTATGAGGCTGTTGGCTGATATGCGATAAAGTGATGTCCTGCCGGAGAGGGGGCGGTGCGTCGACACCGCCCCTTTTTCATTTGAGGATGCCTGACGAGTACGTCGAAGGGAATCTGGCTTTCGACAAGACTTCGTGCTTCCTTTTTTGCTTCAATTTTCCTGCGTCGGTCAAGAGCGCTTGCGTGCTATTTTTTCACCATTTCTTGGATATTTTTCACGACTCGGAAATCAGATTTTGCATGGTGAAAAATAATGGTGCGGAGCCCTCAGGCTTCTATTTCATTTTGAGGAATATAATTCCGTATCGCGAAAAATTTTACTTAAGTGTTTGAAAAATATGGATTTAATTTTGGTTATATGTCTTATATAAGACCTTGCTGCTCTGCAAAAAATCGCATAAGATTCACTCATCGGGTTTCATTTTGATTTTAATTTTTTTGTTTAACACAGGAGAACGACCATGGCAACTCGTGAACAGCAAATCCAGGCATTGGCTAAAGATTGGGCCGAGAATCCACGTTGGAAAGGCATCAAGCGCAATTACACGGCGGAAGACGTCGTCCGTCTGCGCGGTTCCCTGCAAGTTGAGCACACGCTTGCCAAACGCGGCGCCGAAAAGCTGTGGAACCTGGTCAACAACGAGCCTTTCGTCAACGCCCTCGGCGCATTGACCGGCAACCAGGCTATGCAGCAAGTCAAAGCCGGTTTGAAAGCGATCTACCTGTCCGGCTGGCAGGTAGCCGGCGACGCCAACCTGGCCGGCGAAATGTATCCGGACCAATCCCTGTATCCGGCCAACTCGGTACCGATGGTGGTCAAGCGCATCAACAACACCTTCACCCGTGCCGACCAGATCCAATGGTCTGAAGGCAAAAACGACATCGATTTCTTCGCGCCTATCGTGGCCGACGCGGAAGCCGGTTTCGGCGGCGTATTGAATGCCTACGAACTGATGAAATCGATGATCGATGCAGGCGCAGCCGGCGTGCACTTCGAAGATCAACTCGCTTCGGTCAAGAAATGCGGCCACATGGGCGGCAAGGTCCTGGTGCCGACCCGCGAAGCCGTTGAAAAGCTGAACGCCGCGCGCCTGGCGGCCGACGTGAGCGGCACCACCACGCTGGTGATTGCTCGCACCGATGCGGAAGCGGCCGACCTGTTGACTTCCGACGTGGACGGCAACGACAAGCCGTTCTGCACCGGCGAGCGTACCGTCGAAGGCTTCTACAAGACCCGTCCGGGCCTGGAGCAAGCGATCTCGCGCGGTCTGGCTTATGCCGAGTACGCCGATCTGGTATGGTGCGAAACCGGCAAGCCGGACTTGGCGTTTGCGAAGAAGTTTGCCGACGCGATCCATGCCAAATTCCCGGGCAAGTTGTTGGCCTATAACTGCTCTCCTTCCTTCAACTGGAAGAAGAACCTGGACGATGCGACGATCGCCAAATTCCAGAGAGAGTTGGGCGCCATGGGCTACAAGTTCCAGTTCATCACGCTGGCCGGCTTCCACTCGCTGAACTACTCGATGTTCAATCTGGCCCACGGCTATGCACGCAACCAGATGTCGGCATTCGTCGAGTTGCAGGAAGCCGAATTCGCTGCTGCCGAAAAAGGCTTCACCGCCGTCAAGCACCAGCGCGAAGTCGGCACCGGCTATTTCGATGCGGTGACCCAGGCGATCCAGCAAGGCCAGTCTTCCACGACCGCTTTGCACGGTTCGACCGAAGATGAGCAGTTCTTCGACGCCAAGAAGAAGGTCGCCTGATCGTTTTGTTTTGCTGCAGTACCGGATCGGAGCGGCCGAAACGCCCTCCCGATAAGAGAGAAAACCGCACCTCACGAGGGTGCGGTTTTTTTATTTTCGTTATATTCTCTCGGGTATTTCAGAGCGAAGGTTACGCATGTCTGGTTTTTCACGGCGCTTGGCGCTCATCACGTTGGGCATCGCAGCGTTGCTGGCGTCCGGCGCTTCGGCCGCTCCGCTGTTGCAGGTCGCTGCCGCGGCCGACCTCGCCAATTGCATCGGCGAACTCAATGAAGCATTCTCAAAAGCCGAAGGCGGTGCCGACATCAAGGCGAGCATTGGTTCTTCCGGTAATTTTTTTGCGCAAATCAAAAATGGCGCGCCCTATGATGTCTTTCTCTCGGCCGATACCCAGTACCCAAATGAGTTGGTGAAAGCCGGCCGGGCCGATGGCGCGAGCCTGACCGTGTATGCGCATGGGCAGTTGATGATGTGGAGCAGCGACCCGGCGCTGGACGCCGGCATCGGCTTGCGCCTGTTGTCCGACCCACGCGTACTGCGCATTGCGCTCGCCAATCCAGAAGTCGCGCCCTATGGCCGTGCGGCGAAGGCGGCGCTGGAGCGTGCCGGTCTGTGGGAAACGCTCAAGCCGAAACTGGTGTTCGGCGAAAACGTCGCACAGACCGCGCAATTCATCGAGACCGGCAATGCACAAGTCGGTTTCGTCGGTGCTGCCCATATCAGGAACAGCGCCGTAAAGGCACGGGCATGGCCGCTCCCGGCCGAGTTGTATCCGCTGATCGAGCAGGGTGGCATCGTCACGGCCAAAGGCCGTGCCAATCCGCTCGCGTCGAAATATCTCCATTTCCTGAGCAGCAGCGCGGGCCGTGCGATTCTGCGCAAATATGGTTTTGCGCTGCCTGAGGCGCGGCCTTGAGCGCCAGTTTGATCACGCCCGTATGGTGCCTGCCGGCGGACCTCTGGGCCGCTCTGGTGCTGACTTTGCGTCTGGCGGCGGTTTCCACCGCGCTGTTGATGCTGGCCGCGCTGCCGCTCGGATGGTGGCTTGCATTCACGCGTGTGCGGTGGGCGATGCTGGTGGAAGTCGTGATGTCGATGCCATTGGTTTTGCCGCCGACGGTCATCGGCTTTTATTTGCTGGTACTGCTGTCGCCGCAGTATGCGTTTGGCGCCTGGTGGCAACTGGCTTTCGGACAGCCGTTGCCGTTCTCGTTTGCCGGATTGGTGGTCGGCTCTTGCGCCTATAGCCTGCCGTTTGCATTGCAGCCAGTTGTCGCCGCCTTTCGCATGCTGCGAGTGGAAACCGCGCAGGCCGCGTATTCGCTCGGCATGACGCGCTGGCAGGCCTTCATCCATATTCTGCTGCCGCTGGCAAAGTCGGGCGTGTATTCGGGGGCGGTCCTGGCGTTTGCGCATACCATCGGCGAGTTCGGCGTCGTCTTGATGTTGGGTGGAAACATTCCCGGCGTTACCCGTGTTGCGTCGATCGCCCTGTACGACGAGGCGCAAAAACTGAATTATCCTGACGCGCACGGCTTCGCGTTGCTATTGCTGGCGCTCTCGTTCGTGCTGTTGTGCGCGACTACGCTATTGCAAAAAAGACAGGAGAGGTGGCGTCGGACTTCGCAATTCCTTGGTAAATGAGGGCCGGGACTTGTCATGCCTTGCGCAAATTGTGGCCGTGCAAGGTATAGAATGCGAAGTTGCGATTGAATCCTGATCCTCTGCCGGCAGATTCCGCTGCCTTTTCCATTCATTTACCAAGATAGATTTCCCTATGCTGAGTTACCGCCACGCCTTCCATGCGGGCAATCACGCCGACGTACTCAAGCACCTCGTTACCATCCAGTTGCTGCGCTACCTCAATCAAAAAGATACGCCCTACATGTACATCGACACCCACGCCGGGGCCGGTTTGTACGCGTTGGATGGCAACTATGCGGCCAAGAACGCCGAGTATGAAACCGGCATCAGCCGGCTGTGGGAGCGCAAGGATTTGCCGCCCGCGCTGGCAGAGTACGTGCAGCTTATCAAGACGCTCAATCCGAGCGGCAAGATGCGCTACTACCCCGGCTCGCCGTACTGTGCCGACAAAGCCGCGCGCGAGCAAGACCGCTTGCGTCTGTTCGAATTGCATCCGAGCGATGCCAAGATCCTGCAAGACAATTTTCACAAACTTGAAGCACACGCCGCTGCGCAAGGGATACGCCCCGCGACACGCGGCAAGCGCGTGATGATTCAGCAAGCCGACGGCTTCCTTGGATTGAAAGCCTTGCTGCCGCCGCCGTCGCGACGCGGACTGATTTTGATCGATCCTCCCTATGAAGATAAGACCGATTACCGGCGCGTCAAGGATACCTTGGCCGATGCGTTGACCCGCTTCGCCACCGGCACGTATGCAGTCTGGTATCCGGTCTTGCAACGCATGGAATCGCGCCAACTGCCCGACAAGCTCAAACGCCTGCCCGCGAATGGCTGGCTCAACGTCACACTGTCGATCAGCACGCCGTCGCCCGATGGCTTCGGTTTGCATAGCAGCGGCATGTTCGTGATCAATCCGCCCTGGACCTTGGAACCCTTGCTGCGCGATCTGATGCCTTACCTTGTGACGGTGCTGGGTCGGGATGCCGGGGCCGGCTTTACGCTCGAATCCGGCCAGACGGTGGCCCCTTCATCGGGAACGCGCAGGGTTTGATTTGCCCGTCTTGCTTCAGGAAATGCGTAGAGTAGAATTGAATTCTCTTACGCAACTTTTGCGAAAGGCGCTTTGAGCGATCAAGAGCCGGCATGCCTTCCAACGTAGACGACTCGGTGTTGCAGGACTCCCGCGCCAAGGAATTTTTCCTGGCACGGCAACCTATCCTGAATCGCGATCAGCAACTGGTGGCATATGAACTGCTGTTTCGCAGCGCCGCCGTGGGGCCGGCTGGCGTGACGGACGGAATGGCGGCGACTGCTTCCGTCATCGCCCATGCTTCCGAACTCGGCCTGGAAAACGTCATCGGCGCTTCGCTGGGTTACGTGAACATTGACGCCGACGTCTTGATGAGCGACTTCGTGCAGTTCCTGCCCCAGGACAAAGTGGTGCTGGAAATTCTTGAGACGGTCCAGGTTACCGATTCGATCGTCTCGCGCGTCATGGAGTTGATCGCCGCCGGTTATACCTTTGCGCTCGACGATGTGATCAACGATTCGCCGGATGTGCGAAAACTCCTGCCTCTGGCCAGTATCATCAAGGTCGAAGTCACCGGCATGGCGGCTTCCGAACTGGATCGCTTGAGCAAGCAATTCAAGGCTGCCGGAAAAAAACTGCTGGCTGAAAAGGTTGAAACGCTCGAGGAGTTCAAACTCTGCCTGGATCTCGGTTTCGATTATTTTCAAGGCTATTACTTCGCCAAGCCGGTCATCATGAGCGGCAGAAAACTTTCGCCATCGCAGTTGGGCATTGTCCGCCTCATCAATCTCATCGTGGCCGATGCCGATACTGCCGAGATCGAGCGCGCCGTCAAGCAGGATGCTTCGCTCGGCCTCAATTTGATGCGCCTGGTGAACACGCCGACCAACATGACCAGCCAGCACATCGATTCACTTGGGAAAGCGTTGTTGGTGCTTGGCCGTCGCCAATTGCAGCGCTGGCTGCAAATCCTGCTGTATGCAGAGCACGGTAAAACCGGCGGCGGCTTCATGTCGCCGTTGCTGACGCTGGCTACCACGCGCGGCAAGCTGCTCGAACTGATGGCAGGTAAGATCAGGCCGGGCAACAATAACGTGGCCGAGGTCGGCTTTACTGTCGGGATCATGTCCTTGATGGATACCTTGTTCGGCGCACCGATGGAGCAGATCCTGGAGCAGATTTTGGTAGCCGATGAGGTGCGCAATGCGCTTTTGATGCGGACCGGGTTTTACGGCGAAATGCTGCATGTCGCCGAGTACATCGAAACGATAGAAGACTCGGAATCCCTGTTGTTGCCCGCCCTCGAAGCCTTGGCGCTGTCGATTGAAGATTTGAATGCAATGCAACTAACGGCGTACGAGTGGAGCGAGAGTATTGCGCGCAATACGAATTAACCGTCCTCGGAGCCAGGGATCAACGTTGCCGCGCTCGCCGTAGCGCGATGAATTTGCGAACCAGTCGGCCCAGTTTGCCGCTGCCGTAACGGCTGCGGAATTTTTTCCAGAGTGCGCGCCGTTTTTCCGCAATCGCCGCACTGAGTACCTGGACCTTTTTCCACGCTTCGGTCGCACGCAGGCGGGCGATCATGCGGTCCTTGAAACCGATGAAGGCGTCGTGCCAACGTGCGAACCAAGCCAGCGACAGCAATGCCGGTTTGGTCAATCCATAGAGGCGCGCCACCAGCGCGGTGCCGATCAGTTTGGCCGCGACAATCACCAGGACGCCCAGCGTGGCGTGGCCGTGCGCGATCGCAAACAGCGCCAGCAGCTTGACCGGCAGCAAGAGTGCGCCCGGCAACAGAAAAACCGCCAACGCAGCATAGGGCGGCAAGCGTCCAATGACGCGCTCCAGCATCTGGAGCAGGGGCAGCCGCGCCACCACTTCCATGATCTGCTTGCTAGCATCCCATAGCCATTCTTCAAACAGCAATATGATCGCGGCCGTATAGACCAGCGGAGCGAGAAGACGTCTTTTCAGTTTGCCGTTTGGTTTTTCCATGGTGTTCTTCAGGCAGCAGGAGAGGGTGGCCGATGCGATTGCTTATGCCTAGAGCATTTTTAGCCTGACCGTACGGGTCAATCTCAGGCCTCCGGTGCTCGGCGTACGTCTGTACGCGTCCGCTCCTCGGCCT
>CBIHON010000083.1:0-9057 GCA_966211965.1 uncultured Burkholderiales bacterium
CAAGAAAAATTATTTGCCAACCTTACTGCCCGTCGCAACTTCGCTCTACGCTTAAGCAAAGCATTTCCCGAAGCGCAATGTCTTTTCACTTTAATGATAAAAAATTTCGCTTAATGATGCACAGGTTGGCCGCTCATTGCTTCCAGGTCGCCCCCATCAAGCAGCGACGCGCGGGCCGCGCATGACGGCAGGCAGCTCCTTGGAGGGGGATCCGTGACTGCTCATGCAGCCTCAGACGAAACAGAAGGCAATCGAGCCGAGCGGGCCATAGTCCGCATGGAAGACATCTCCGGCGGCGGCGCCTACGGGGCGCACGAACGAACCGGCCAGTACGATCTCGCCGGCAGCCAGGCCTTCGTCGTGCTGCGCCAGCTTGTTGGCCAGCCAGGCGATGCCGTGCGCTGGGTGATTGAGCACCGCAGCAGCCAAGCCGGATTCCTCGATCACGCCGTTCCTGTACAACAGGCCGCCGCACCAGCGCAGGTCCATCGCATCGACCTTCACCGGCTTGCTGCCGATGACGATGCCTGCATTGGCCGCATTGTCGGCAATGGTGTCGAGCACCTTGCGCGGCGCCTTGGTCACGCGGTCTGCCAATTCGATGCGCCCGTCGATGATTTCGAGGGCCGGCACGACATACTCGGTGGCCGCCAGCACATCGAAAATCGTGACGCCGGGGCCGCTCAGCGGCTTGTTCAACACGAAAGCCAGTTCCATCTCGAGACGCGGGACGATGAAGCGCTTGATGGGGATATGTCTCGGTATGGGCAGAACGATTCGGCCTGGTCATGCGTCGCATCGTCGATTCTGAAGTGATGCGGCAGGTTTGCCTGTATCAGCCGACGCTGCGGTCCGTCTCGCCGGTCGCTCATGGTTTTGCGAGGTTCATCGTCAAGGGGTATGGCGCTCAGGAGCTGGCGGGCAGATGAGGAAATGTGCTGCGGTATCCGACGTATTTGCGCATGGCCTGAGCACTGACCTGCGCGCCGACGAGACTTCAGAACCTGTCGTCCCTGATCCCGACGGCAATTCAGGCCTGGCTGTCCCGGTTCGGGTCTTGGCTCGTTGGACAAATGGCCAGATTCCTAAAGGGAACCGAGGAGGTAATCAACAGTCTTATAGAGGTTTATTTGCATATTCATTTCTCACGCAAAATCTGTCGATCCGCTTTTCGTAATTCGGGAGATCTCATGGATGCCGTCATTCCATAGCATTGCATTTCTCCTGCCCTGGGCATTTGAAATTCCGACTGAAATATTCTGGCAAAAATGCAGTGCCGCAACACTGACTACAATGAGCAAGCATCATGGCCCCAATCACTGCAACGCATGCCAAGCCACCCACCATTTTGGTGGTCGATGACACGACTGCCAATCTGGTCCTGATAGCCGATTATCTCGGCAGCCACGGCTTCTCTCTGGCAGTCGCGCAAGATGGCGAGGAAGGTGTCGAACGCGCACGGTTTGCGCAACCGGATCTGATTCTGCTTGATGTGATGATGCCGGGAATGAACGGCTTCGAAACATGCCGTCGCTTGAAGGAGCATGAAGAGACCCGACATATCCCGGTGATTTTCATGACCGCATTGTCCGATCCAGGTGACAAGCTCAACGGCTTTAAGGCAGGTGGGGTCGATTACATCACCAAACCTTTTCAATTGGAGGAGGTCTTGGCGCGCGTCAACACGCATCTGGCGCTGCAATCAATGCAACGCCAGCTTGCCGCGCAAAATCGGCGATTGCGCGAAGAAGTTGCAATACGTGAACAAGTTGAGACGGCGCTGCACCGCTCCCGCGACGAACTCGAAGAACGCGTCGCACAGCGAACTGCCGAGTTGGCCGAGACAAATGCCAGACTAAAAGCGGAAATCGTCGAACGCAGCCGCATGCAAGAAGTGCTGCAGGAACGAGAAGCGCGGATCCGGCGCTTGATTGAGTCGAATATCATTGGCATTTTTTTTTGGCGCGCCGACGGCTATATCAGCGAAGCGAACGACGCTTTTCTGCGGATCACTGGCTATACGCACGAAGACCTGTTGTCGGAAAAAATTCTGTGGACCGCCATAACGCCGTCGAAGTACCGTGCGGTGGACGAACGAGCGTTCGAAGAACTCCGCCAGTCCGGCACCTGTACGCCGTATGAAAAGGAGTTCATTGCCAAAGATGGTAGTCTCATTCCGATCCTGGTCGGCGGCGCATTCCTTGAAGGATCGCAGACAACTGGCGTAGCTTTCGTGCTGGATTTGAGCGCCCGCAAGCAAGCCGAGGAGCGTATCCATTACATGGCGCATCATGACGCGTTGACCGGGCTGCCCAACCGCGTGCTGCTGCAGGATCGGATGACCCAGGCGATCGCCCATGCGCGCCGCTCCGGAACCCAGTTGGCCGTACTTTTCCTCGATCTCGACGACTTCAAGCGCATCAATGATTCGCTCGGCCATGAAATCGGCGATCGTCTGTTGCAATTGGTGGCACAACGGTTACAAGCCTCTTTGCGGGAAGGCGACAGCGTTGCCAGATTGGGAGGCGACGAGTTTGTGCTGACGCTATCGACACCCATCGATGGCAATGATGCCGCGCTGGTTGCGCGCAAAACCATGGAGGTGTTGCGACTGCCATTCCAGGTGAACGGGCACGAATTTCATGTCACGGGCAGCATTGGCATCAGCCTTTATCCGGGCGACGGCACAGATGTGGAAACCCTGATGCGCGCCGCTGACACTGCGATGTATCACGCCAAGGAAAAAGGACGTTGCAATTGCCAGTTCTTTACGCCGGCACTCAATAAATTGGTGCATCAACGGCTCATGCTGGAAAACCACTTGCGCCATGCAGTGGCAGCGAACCAATTCACGCTGCATTACCAGCCGCAAATCGACATGGCCACCGGCGCGATCATTTCGTCGGAAGCGCTGCTGCGCTGGAAGCGCCCTGGCAAACCTCCCATGTCCTGCGGCGCCTTCATTGCCATCGCCGAAAAGACCGGCCTGATCGTATCGATCGGCGAGTGGGCATTACGCCAGGCATGCAGGCAGCTCAGATACTGGCACGATCTCGGTTATCCGCATTTGCGGGTTGCCGTGAACCTGTCACCGCGCCAGTTTTGTCAACCGAATTTGCCGGACACGATTGCCCGGATACTGGACGAGACCGGGCTTGCCGCCAGCAACCTCGATCTGGAGATCACCGAGGGCATCCTGTTGCAGCGTAGTGAAGACAATATTGCGACGCTCAAGCAACTCAGCGAGATGGGAATAAAACTGTCGCTGGACGATTTCGGGACGGGCTATTCGAGCTTGGCGTATTTGCAGCGCTACCCGATCGATGGACTCAAGATCGACCAGTCGTTCGTAGGCGCCATTGCGCAAAGTGCCAGCGACCGGGCGTTGGTGAGCGCCATCATAGCCATGGCGCGCAGCCTCGATCTCAACCTCCTGGCGGAAGGGGTAGAAACGTCACAACAAGCCAGCTTCCTGATGGATCGGGGTTGCATATTCGCGCAAGGCTTTTATTACAGCGTCGCCGTAGCGTCAGAGGTATTTACCGACCTACTGCGCAAACCGGGCGCGTGCATTGCGCATGCGGGCTGAATAGCGTTATGGGCGGAATGAAACTATGCTCTCAGAATGCGACATCTCCGTTTTCCATCCAGTGTACGGCCTGCGCATCGGTCGGCATCGTGACCGCTTTCATCCCGATGTCGTTGCAGAATCCTCCCCTCAATCGCGCATGTTGCGTACAACTCGAAAACCGTCTGCATCTGGCCTGGAGTGAGCGCTGGGAGATCGGTCAAACCCTCGGTGGTCAAACTCGGTTGTCTCGACATACACTTCGCGTGCGATGCCTTCTTCGGCCCATGCCGGCCCCTGGACGGATGTAGTCAGCCAGCGCCACGCAACGGCGCGTCTCGACGCGGCAGTGTCCTTGTTCTGCGAAGACGGATATTGCGGACCTGCAAATAAAAAGACAAGCACTTGTTCAATGAATGGCATTTTTTGACGACAAATGGCGAAAAAATTATCAGCCAGCCAGCAAAAAAACGCCAAATGCCGCTTGGTAAACATCGCCAAACCTTAAAAAAAACCGTGGAAAAATTTTCGGCGCCGCCCTTAAAATTCCTCCCCCTTTAGAAGAATTGGATTCTTCTAAAGTGTTTTTTTAATCTTTGGAGATGTTTTATGCGGTTCACTACAAAAACAATTTCCCTGGCTGCTGCAATCGCATTTGCCTTTGCGAACCCGGCATCGGCACAGGAACAGGTTGTCAAGATCGGCCATGTCGGCCCGATCTCCGGCCCGATTGCCCACTTCGGCAAGGACAACGAAAATGGCGCACGCATGGCGATCGACGAGCTCAACGCCAAAGGCGTGACCATCGGCGGCAAGAAGGTCAAATTCGAATTGCTGTCGGAAGACGACGCCGCCGATCCCCGGCAAGGCACGGCGGCGGCGCAGAAGCTGGTGGACGCGAAGGTCAACGGCGTGATCGGACATCAAAGCTCAGGCACCACCATTCCCGCGTCGAAGATTTATTCCGATGCAGGCATCCCGCAGATTTCGCCATCCGCAACCAATCCGAAATACACGCAACAAGGCTTCAAGACGACCTTCCGCGTCGTCGCCAATGACAGCCAGCTGGGCGGTACGCTGGGCCGCTATGCGGCGGACCAGTTGAAAGCCAAGAAGATCGCGGTGATCGACGACCGCACCGCGTACGGCCAGGGCGTCGCCGATGAATTCACCAAGAGCGCCAGGGCCAAGGGCGTGCAAGTGGTTTCGCAGCAATACACCAACGACAAGGCGACCGACTTCAATGCCATTCTGACGACCATCAAGGCCAAGAATCCGGATGTCGTATTCTTCGGCGGCATGGATGCGGTGGCGGGTCCGATGCTGCGTCAAATGAAGGCGCTGGGCATCAACGCGAAATTCATGGGGGGCGACGGCATCTGCTCCGAAGGACTGGGCCAACTGGCCGGCGACGGCATGGCCAACGGCCAGGTCGTTTGCGCGGAAGCGGGCGGCGTGGAAGACAGCCAGAAGAAAGGCATGGAAGCATTCCGTGCAGCGTACAAGAAAAAATTCAACGCTGATGTGCAGCTCTATTCGCCCTATGTCTACGATTCCGTGATGGTGATGGTCGAGGCGATGAAGAAAGCGGGCTCCGCCGAGCCGGCGAAGTACCTGCCCGAACTGGCGAAGATCAGCTACAAGGGCGTGACCGGCAATATCGCATTCGATGCCAAGGGCGACATCAAGGACGGCACGTTGACGCTGTACACCTACAAGGGCGGCAAGCGCGAGTTGCTGGCTGTAACAAAGTAAGTCAATATCCAGTGCAACAAAAAACGCCTGCTTCATGCAGGCGTTTTTTTTACGTCATCTGATTTCTGAACTTCAGCATTCATCTGCGTCAGCGCCCCGATGGACAGGGTCGCATAGTGCTTCAGGTGAAAGGCACCCATGCGCGATGATGACATGACGACAACAAGGTTACGACAAGTTGATACGTTACGGTTGTTGCGATCATATTAACAAGAGACATGCAGGAGTTGGATATTGGTTGGATATTGATCGGGAACGTTGGGAAAACCCGCTTCTTTCTGCTTATAAACTTTCCCCTCGCCTATAATCAAAAGATGACAACCTATACGATTCGGCAAACCCTGCTCCTGATCGTCGCAGCCCTGATTATCCCGGCCTGCCTGATCGCCGTAGGGTTTTCGGTGAAAGCATATTACGATGGCCGCCACAGCATTACATCGGCCACATTGCAGACTTCTCGTGCGATGACGTTGGTCGTCGAGAGCGAACTCCGCACGCTTCAAGGGGTTGCCCAGACACTCACCCACTCTCGTTTTCTTCAGACAGGGAACTGGCCGGCGTTTCACCAACAAGCGCGTGATGTGTTACGCAACACATCCGGCTTTACCTTTGTTCTGACGGACAGCAGCGGTCAGCAGTTGATCAATACATTAAAGCCATTTGGCAGCGCCCTTCCTCATCATGGCAACGAACCCCTGTTGTCACGCGTTTTCGCAACCGGCAAGCCCGCCATATCCGATCTCTTTTTAGGCGGCGTAACCAAGAAACCGGTTCTTAGCGTAAGTGTACCGGTGTTCAAGGACGGCAAAGTTTTCTACGCCCTCGACATCGGCATATGGCCGCAAGAATTTTCGAAAATTCTTGTAGCGCAGAATATTCCTCAAGACTGGGTCGTCTCGATCTTCGATAGTACCGGTACGATTGTTGCCCGCAACAAGGCCGCAGAGCAATTCGTTGGAAAAAAAGGCTCGCCTGAGCTGCTGCGGGAAATGGCAATTCAACCCGAAGGGATCCTGGAATCCACGACGCTCGAAGGCATTCCTGTATTTTCGATGTACAGCCGCTCCGCGGCAACCGGATGGTCGGTTGCGATTGGCGTGCCCAAGGCATCCGTTAGCGCCGGTTTATGGCACTCGCTATGGCTCACGACCGGCGGTGTGATTATTCTTCTCCTGACCGGGCTGTGGATTGCCAAATTTGCCGGTGCGCGCATGACCAATGCCATTCGTGCGTTAGGACCGCAGGCAGTGCTGCTTGGCCGCGGCGAAATACTGTCCATGCCGCCCCTTGCGCTAGAGGAAGCCGCTGCGCTGGGCGCGGAACTGACGAAAGCATCTGACGTGCTTCAACGAACGCAACAAGCGTTGCATACGACAAACGAAGACCTCCAGCGCTTGTTGAAAGAACGCACCAGCGAACGCGATTTGCTGGAGCAGCGAGTCAGCGATCGTACGCAGGAATTGCGTGACACGCTTGATTTCAATGAGGCCATTCTCCTCCACTCACCTTTGCCCATGGGCGTGTATGCCGCCAATGGCCAATGTGTCTTGGTCAACGACGCCTACACAGAATTCATCGGCGCCACGCGCGAAGCGCTGCTGGCGCAGAACTACCACAATATCGTTGCATGGCAAGAATCCGGACTACTTGATGACTGCCGCACTGCAGTCGCACAAGAAATCTCTCAACAGCGCGAGGTTCACGTCGTTAGCTCCTTTGGCAAGGAAATCTGGTTCGCGTGCAAAATCGTGCCGATGCATCTGAGCGGTGAAAAACATTTGCTCATTCAATTTTTTGACCTCACCGAGCGGAAGCGGGCGGAAGAACAATTGCGTATCGTCGCTACGGCATTCGAATCGCAAGAAGCCATGATGATCACCGATGCCAAGACTGTAATCCTGCGCGTGAACCGGGCTTTTTCCGAATGCACCGGCTATTCTTCCGCCGAGGTGGTTGGCCGGACACCAAGCGTGTTCCGTTCAAACCATCATGACGCACGCTTTTATGCAACGATGTGGGAATGCATCGAACGTGACGGCGCATGGCATGGCGAAATCTGGGACCAACGCAAGAACGGTGAACTCTTTCCCAACTGGTTGACCATTACCGCAGTCAAAAACGACGATGGGGTCGTTACCAACTATGTCGGTACGCAGACCGACATCACGACGCGCAAGAGGGCAGAAGAGGAAATCAGGCTGCTTGCCTTCTTTGACACCCTTACCAATTTACCAAACCGCCGACTGCTGATGGATCGTTTGCGGCAGGCACTGGCGAGCAGCGCACGCAGCAGGCGCTTGGGTGCGCTGATGCTCATCGACCTGGATAATTTCAAGACGCTCAACGATACTCTTGGGCACGACCAGGGGGACGCCTTATTGCAGCAGGTTGCCCAGCGGTTGCCCGCGTGTGTGCGTAACAGCGACACGGTGGCGCGCCTGGGCGGCGACGAGTTTGTCGTGATACTGGAAGAACTAAGCGACAACAGTGAACAAGCAGCGATCCAGACCCAAACGGTTGGCGCCAAAATCCTGGACGTGCTGAACCAGCCTTATCTTCTCGGTGGACATGAGTGCCGTAGCACACCCAGCATCGGCATTACGCTGTTTTCGAACGAACAGAGCAATATCGAAGAACTGTTAAAGCGCGCGGATTTGGCAATGTATCAGGCCAAAGCGACGGGCCGCAATGCGCTGCGTTTTTTTGAACCGCACATGCAAACCGCCGTCACTGCGCATGCTGAAATGGAAGCCGAATTGCGCTTCGCTTTGCAGAGGCAGGAATTTATCTTGCACTACCAGCCCCAGGTCGATTGTCACGGCCGCGTGACCGGTGCGGAAGCGCTGGTGCGCTGGAATCATCCGATGCGTGGAATCGTACTGCCTGGTGAGTTCATTTCACGGACCGAGGACACCGGGCTAATTGTGTCCTTGGGCAATTGGGTACTGGAAACCGCATGTACCCAATTGGCAGCATGGGCATCTCAGTCGGACGTGGCCGAACTTACGATGGCGGTCAACGTCAGCGGGCGCCAAATCCACCGGCCAGACTTCGTTGAACAAGTGTTGGACGTACTTGAGCGAACGTGTGCCGATCCGTATCGACTCCAGCTCGAACTTACCGAGAGCCTGCTGCTCGATGATATGGATGACACCATCGGCAAGATGAGGACATTGCAAGAGCATGGCGTTAGTTTTGCTCTTGATGATTTCGGGACCGGCTATTCGTCTCTCGCTTATCTGAAACGACTGCCGCTGGGTCAATTGAAAATCGATCGCTCTTTCGTACGCGACGTATTAACCGACACCAATGACGCTGCGATCATACGCACGATTTTGGCTCTGGGGCAGACACTGGGGCTTGCTGTGATCGCCGAGGGCGTAGAAACAGAAGAGCAGCGAATATTCCTGGCCGAGAATGGGTGCAACGCCTATCAGGGATTTTTGTTCAGCCACCCAGTGCCGATGGAAGAGTTCGAACAATTGCTGGCACAAGTGAAGCGCTGAACTCCTTCAAAACGAACAACGATTCTCCATGAAAGAAGCGCAGCGTTCGGAAATCGTGCACTTCGCGTTTACTACAGCTGCTTGAGCCCGCGGATTCCTTCTCTTCGCCCGATAACCTCTTGCTGTTCCGGATCTGCCGAATCTGCTGCGTAACTCTCTCTCGGTTCGTTTCAAGTGTAAGCGTCCATCCGCTCCACCTGGGCGGCGGCGCGCTTAGCTGGCAGACAC
>CBIHON010000084.1:0-8878 GCA_966211965.1 uncultured Burkholderiales bacterium
GCCGAGCACCGGAGGCCTGGGATTGGCCCGTACGGTCAGGCTAAAAATGCTCTAAAAGCCATCGCCGTCGGGATGTGCCTGTTTTACCGCTTTCCCCATACGGCTCGGAAATGGATCCGACTTGAATTGATCCGACTTGCCCAATCGACATGTTCCTGCGCTAAGTCTTGAGAGGCGGCCAAGCTTCCCCCACGGCGCCGGCGCAAAAAAACTCGACCTGGTCCGAGCGCATCCGGTGGAAGCGATGCCGCCGCGACTCGTTGCGTTCAAAGCCGCACTTGAAGTCGCAGGCCACTGGTGTCAATTTTCCATCGCTGGCCCACATGCGGATCGGGTTCAATTCCAGCATGCTCATGTCGAAACTGCGATACAAATCCCACAATTTGGGCAACTGGCGCACCAGTGGTGGAATGATGTGCCAAGGCGCCTCCACTTCGCATAAAGCCTGCGCCACCACCGATGCGTGCAAGCCAGCGCCGGCTTCGAACGGAACCCGTACCTCCGGTCCGCCTTGTGCTTGGCCGAGTGCGACGCCGACCTGGTGGCTGGGCACCGGCGCGCGAAAATCCTCCGTTTCGGTAATCGAAAAATAGATTTCATATTCGGCCGGCAACGCTGCTTCGACGGTAACGCCGCGCGCCTTCACCAGCCGTTCGCCACGGCGAATCTGCGCGCGGCTCAGCCGTTGCTTTTGTTCCAGCGCGGTGCCGAGATCATAGGCACGCCCCGACACCTCTACCTTGCACTCTTCGACCAGCCAGTCTTCAAATACCGGCTTCACCAATACCGAGCCATAACGCTCGATCAGCGCTGCGATTTGCGCGGCGCTTGCATCCGGGCCGAGTATTTCAAGCGCCGGAAAACCGGCGAACTCAAGCAGCCGCGCCCCATATAACATGCCTGTGACTCTCATTCGATTCTCTCGCGGCAGCGCTGCGGTTTTGCGCCGTCGCCGACGACGGTCAATCCGATAAATAAATTTGTGGAAAGGAAAGACAGCTATGACCGCGCCAGCGGCATTGAATTCCCGGGAATCCGAATGCCTTCGCCACCGGCCAACCCGCAGAGTCGGCCATGATCATTCGTGCATCATCCTTGTCTTCATGGGTTGGGGCTCGATTAATCCTGCAACACTATTTACGCGGTGGGCATCCCAGAAAGCATGCAACAGCCTGCCGCAACCCTTGAAAATATGCGCACCGGACTAGAGAATTCTTGAAGACATACGAATTTCTGACGGCAACACAGGTCACATTCAGACCCATGGCGGCACAACGCGGCTGCCAATCTTTCTTGATGCCCAAGAGGGCTACCGCGCCGGCGTTATCAGAGATTCGACATGATCAGCAAAACCCGCTCCGTCTCCGTCAAAAAAAGCTTGGCAGAACGGCGGCCGCGCTGGATGGGAAAGATCCGGCTATTCGTGCTTGCCGTCACCATACCGCTGCTGGCGCTGGCGGCAATCAGCGTGATTTCCTACCGAAGCATCGACGAATTACGCCTGCGCACCCAGTCGATCGAGGATGCCCAGCAGATACAGCTTGAGATCGCGGAATTGCTTTCGCTATACAAGAACGCCCGCGCCGGCTCACGCGGCTTCCTGATCTTCGGCGAACCTGCACAGGCCCAAAAATTTCAGGCCGCTACCGCAGCCATCCCGCAAAAAATCGAAACCGTGCTGCGCCTGACAGGCAATAACCCGGAGCAGCAGCGCAGGCTGGAAAAATTTGCATCTACAGCCGGAACCGACATTGCCGTGATGAGGGAAAGCATCCGGAAAAAAGCGGCGGGCCTGCTGGCCAAGCCCGAGGACCTGATAGCGCAACTCGCATCGCTCGGCCCTAACGAGGGCATACTCGAAAAATTGACCGCCGAAATCAGGGCCGAAGAGTACCGTCAGCTCGCCGCACGTGAAGCCGCGGCAGGACGAAGCATGGACCGCACGGTGCGCTTCATCGTCTATGGCAGCGTGGCCGGCTTCGCCCTGTTGACCTGCGCCATCGGCCTGCTGTTGCGTGAGACGCGCCTGCGCGAAACAGCCGAGGAGGCGCGGCGCAAAAGCGAAGAACACTTCCACTCGTTGGCGGAGTCCGCCAACGATGCCGTCATTTCAGCCGGCAGCGATGGGCGCATCATTTTCTGGAACCGAGGCGCGCAGCAGGTCTTCGGCTACAAGAAAGGTGAAATGATCGGCCAACCTTTGACCCGGCTGATGCCGCAGCGATATCGGGACGCCCATCTACGCGGCATGAAACGGGTAATCGAGACAGGGGAATCGCCGCTGACCGGCAAGACCATCGAATTGTCCGCGCTCAGGAGCGACGGCAGCGAGTTCCCGATGGAGCTGTCCCTGGCGAACTGGGAAAGCCAGGGCGAACTCTTCTTCACCGCGGTGATCCGCGACATCACCGAGCGCAAGCAAGCCGAGGAAAAACTGCTCCACAGCGAGGAGCGCTTTCGCCTGATGGTGGAAGGCGTGGTCGACTATGCGATCTACATGGTGGACCCGGAAGGCAACGTCGATAGCTGGAACAGCGGCGCGGAACTGATACACGGTTATCGCGCCGAGGAAATCATCGGCCGCAACTTCTCCACCTTCTACACGCCTCAGGATATTCTCGACGGCCAGCCGCAACAGGCGCTGCAGGCAGCGGCAGCCCAAGGCCGGGTCGAACAGGAAGGATGGCGGGTGCGCAATGACGGCTCGCGCTTCTGGGCCGGCACGCTGATCACCGCGATGCGCGATTCGAGCGGAACGCTGCGCGGATTTTCCAAGATCACACGCAATCTGAGCGAGCGCAAACTGGCCGAGGAAACGGTGCACAAGGCGCAGCAGCAGTTGGAGTTGCGGGTCCAGGAACGCACCACCGAACTGGCTGCCGCCAACAGCGCCTTGCGCATGGAAATCACCGAACGCAAGCAGGCGGAAACAGCGCTGCGTCAGCGCGCCTTGCAACTGGCGATCAGCGAACAGCGCTTTACCAAAATCTTCCATGCCAGCCCGGCGCCGATGCTGATCTTCCGTCGCAACGACGGCGTCATCCTGGACGTGAATCCAAGCTGTTCGAGGCTGGTCGGCTATAGCGCGGCGGAAATAATCGGCCGCACCGCATCCCAGATCGGGCTGGTCAACGAGGAGCAGCTAAGGCGAGTGCGCGACCGTCAGGAAAAAAAGCAGTCGGTGCGCGACATCGAACTCAGCATACGTACCCGCTCCGGCCAGCAGCGCGTGGTCCTGTGTTCATCGGAGACAACGGAGCTGGACGGCGCCGAATGCCACCTCGCACTGATTTTCGACATCACCGAACGCAAGGAAGCCGAGGAGCGCGCGCATCACATTGCGCACCACGACGCCCTCACCGGCCTGCCCAACCGCCTGCTGATGCAAGACCGGCTGGTCCAGGCGATCGCGCATGCACGCCGCAGCAACCGGCAGATGGCGCTGCTGTTTGTCGACCTCGATCACTTCAAGCACATCAACGACTCGCTTGGCCACATGACCGGCGACCGCCTGCTGCAGATGGCCGCGATCCGCCTGCAGCATTGCCTGCGTGAGAACGACAGCGTGGCGCGGCTGGGCGGCGACGAATTCGTGATCATCCTGCCGGCGCCGGCGGAGAGCAGCGACGTCATTACGGTGGCGGAAAAGATGCTGCGCGCCTTGAGCCTGCCGTTCACCATCGACAGCCAGGAACTGCATGTCAGCGGCAGCATCGGCGTGAGCCTTTACCCGAACGACGGCAGCGACGCCGATACGCTGATGCGCGCCGCCGATACCGCGATGTACCACGCCAAGGAAATCGGCCGCGGCAATTTCCAGTTTTTCATGCCGACCCTGAACAAGGCGGCGCAGCAGCGCATGACCTTCGTCAACCAGTTGCATCAAGCACTCGATCGAGACGAATTCACCCTGTACTACCAGCCGCAAGTCGATATCGAGACAGGACGGATTTTTGCGGTCGAAGCCTTGTTGCGCTGGCAGCAAAAAGGAAAAGCCGCGCTGTCCTGCAATGACTTCATCGCCATCGCCGAAGAAACCGGGATGATTCTGCCGATCGGCGAATGGGCTTTGCGCACCGCCTGCCGGCAGCTCAGGCAGTGGCGTGCGGGCGAGCATCCGCATTTGCACATGGCGGTGAACCTGTCGGCCCGGCAGTTATATCAGACCGAGTTCGAACAGTTGGTGGCGCGTATCCTGGACGAGAACGGCGTGCCGGCGACCGCGCTCGAACTGGAGATCACCGAGGGCGTGCTGCTGCAACCGAGCGAGAGCAACCTGACGACTCTCAATCGCCTGAGCCAGATGGGCGTACAACTGGCGGTCGACGATTTCGGCATGGGCTATTCGAGCTTGGCCTACTTGCGCCGCTTTCCGATCGATACGCTCAAGATCGACCGCTCTTTCGTCAGCGGCATCGGCAACGACCCGCACGACATGGCCATCGTTTCGGCCATCATCGTGATGGCCGAAAGCCTGCAAATGACCATCGTCGCCGAGGGTGTGGAGAACGTGCATCAGGAGGCTTTTCTGAAGACCCACGGCTGCAAGTCAGCCCAAGGATTTTATTATGGCGCGCCAGTGCCGGCAGAGGAATTGACCGCGATGCTGCTGGGATATGCATAGCCTTGCAGATGCGGGCGCGGAGGTTGCCGGAGCAGGCATACGATATATGCACGGTCATACACAGCGACAACGGACCCGCCGCACGGCGGCCGAACGGCACGGGAAATAGATAACATTTCCATGCAAAAAAAGACCTCCATGTGATTGTGGAGCATTGTGGAGGCCGCCACATTTTCCTTGCATCCATTAAATATCTATGTGATATTTCCGGCAATTTCTAAATATTAAAAGTTAATAAGCTCTAAAAATCACCAAAAGCAATAAAGGTCGGGACCCAAAGGGGGAAATCTGCACCTAGAGCGCGCCGCAGGCCCGAGAGATTGGGATGAGGACTTTTGGTAATTTTTAGGGGTCCTTGTTGTGTTATTGAAAAGGTCCTTGCATGAAAACCCGACAGCTTTTCTTCACGATTCTCACGCTCCCGTTTGCACTGCTGCCCGTCCATGATGTGCAGGCCGCGAATAATGCGCCCATCATTTCCTTCATCTCCGGAATGGGCCCGTATCCGATCGGCACCTCCAGCGTCGAACTGGTGATTGGCACTGACGTTGCATCCAACTGCCGCCTGGCCACGCAAAGCGGCCACCCTTACGGCGCCCTGTATTGGAACTTCACGACCCAGGATCAGCGAACGCACCGCGTCACCGTCGATACCTACGGCGCCTCCAGCACGCAGACCTATTACGCGCGGTGTCTGAACTTGGCGAACAACGTCGCCGATTCGACCGATTTCCCGCTCGCCATCCAGTTCGGCACGTCGACCACGACGTCCTATCCGCTGTCGGTGGCGGTGACCGGCGCTGGCACGGTGACCTCCTCCCCGGCCGGCATTGAATGCGGCACGACTTGCAGCGCATCGTTCGGAAGCGGGAAAACGGTCAAGCTGACGGCAGCGCCGGCCAGCGGCTATCGCTTCAGCGGCTGGAGCGGCGCCTGCGCCGGCACGCGCCTGACTTGCAGCGTATCGATGACCGCGGCAAAGACGGTCGGCGCAACCTTCGTCTCCCAACAGGATACGGCCCCGCCGGGGCGTTCCGGCGGCTCGCCTTCGGGGGCTTTGCCGGCCGGCACCACCAGCGTCAACCTGGGATTGACGACCAATGAGAATGCCACCTGCCGTTATGCCACCGGTGCCGGCGTCGGCTACGAAGCAATGAACGGCAGCTTTACGCAAACCGGGGCCACCAGCCACAGCGCGCCGATCGGCAACCTGACCGGGGGACAAAGCTATGCCTATTATGTGCGTTGCCGCGACACGGCAGGCAATGCCAACCAGGATGATTATCCGATTGCCTTCAGCGTGAGTGCGACGGCAACATATGCGTTGTCGGTAGCAGTGACAGGCTCGGGCACGGTGACCTCATCCCCGGCTGGCATCCAGTGCGGCACGGCTTGCAGCGCCAGCTATGCCGGCAATGCCAGCGTAACGCTGACGGCCGCACCGGCCAGCGGTTACAGCTTCAGCGGCTGGAGCGGCGCCTGTTCCGGCACGAGTCCGACCTGCACCGTGCCGATGACGCAAGCGCGTTCCGTCGCCGCCAGCTTTACCATGATTTCAGGGGGACAGTACCCGTGGCCGGTATGGACCTCAGATCCAGTGGCGGTTCCGCCTTCGAGTACCGGCAATACGTATTATGTCGACGGCACTCTTGGCAAGGACACCAATGATGGCCGTTCCCCTGCCTCGGCCTTTGCCACCATCAAACAAGCCGTCTCGAAAATCGCCGCAGGCGACACCGTGCTGATTCGGGCGGGGTTATACCGGGAAGGAATTAGCCTGATCAACCGGCCCTCCGGTACGGCCACGCAGCCCATCACCTTCGGTTCTTTCGGCGACGGCGAAGTCATTCTCGATGGTTCCGCCAAGGTTTCCGGCTGGACCCAAATTTCCGGTTCGGTGTGGACGGCTCCGGTCACATTCACACCGATTGCCGTGGTGGTCAACGATGCGCCGTTGAAGCAAACCTATGGCGGTGTTTCGGCGGTCACGACCGGTTCTGGCAAATGGTTCTATGACTCGGCAGCCAAAACCATCACTGCCGATGTGGGCAGCGGCGTCAATCCCAATATTGCGGATATCGTTGTGCCTAACAACAACGGCGAACAGACCCATGTCTTCTTCTACGATGGCAATTACTATACTTTCAAGGGCCTGACTATCCGCGGCTCCGGCGCTGCCGGCATTTGGGGCTACGGCAGCCATATCACCGTCGAACGCTGCAACATCAAGTTCAATGGCAAGGCCGCCGTCAGCTTCATGGGTGCCGGCAACAGCGACAACGCCGTGCTGTATTCCCACATCTATCACAACGTGCTGGTGAACTGGCCGCGTGGCAATAATAACTTCGCCGAGTCCGGCGGCGGCTGGCCTGGTGCCTTGTCATGGGCTCTCAACTATCGGCCTCTGGCGCGCGGCAACATCGTGTACATGAACGGTGGCGAAGGCATCGCCAGCTATGGCACGCAAGCCGGTGCCATCAGCGGCTCGGCATTGTTCGAGCAGAACGTTGCTTACGACAACTGGTCCGTCAACATGTATTTCGATAACCAGCCCAACAACATTGCCCGCAACAACATCATCTTCAATCACCCGGTGGACACTTCCACGTGGCTCAAGACCGATAACGTCTGGCCATGGAATGAGCTGTACAAGTACACCACTTGCATGATGCTCGGCGATGAACAGAATTCTTCCGATGCAACCGATAACTACGCCAATCTGGCCAACACCCAGGTCTACAACAACCTCTTCGCCGGCTGCCGCATTGCCATCCGCGATTATGCCGAAGGAGCCTCCGCCATCCAGTATCATGGCCTGAAGAACACGCTCATCGCCAACAACACCATCATCCTGCCGTCCACCCCGCTGCCGAACACCAGCACCATGGGCATCTTCCTGCAGGACAACGCCACGTCCAGCGGCATCAACCGCAACACCAACTCGTTCATCCAGAACAACATCATCTACGGCTTCAGCAACGAGCCGCTCATCTGGGCGGAGAATCAGAACGCGCTTGCCGGCATTACTGTCAGCAACAACGTGTACTACAGTACCTACGCGACGCCGTTCCGCCTTGGCTTTGACGTCATCCAGGATATGTCCTTGGCCGATTGGCGATCATTGACCAAGGTCGATGCATCCAGCCTGTTCGCCGATCCTTTGCTGGTCAACGTGAGTGGGTTCCAGGCAAGCGGCGCCACACCGTACAACTATCGCAACGCCGACCTTGGCGCCTCTTCGCCGGCCCGCGGCATGGGTATGCCCCAGCCGGTCTTCAGCAACAACCTGACCGGCGCCGTGCGCTCGGTCTGGAACGCCGGCGCCTTCTGACAACCCAGCCGTATCACTCCCAAAGAAAAGGGCTCGCAATCGCGAGCCCTTTTCTATTTCTTACCGCCGGTCAAACGATGCCGGCCGATGATTTCCCGGCACGCAAGCCTCAGCGTACATATGGCGAGCAAAAGCCGCCGGCGACATCCCCTTCGATTACCCGGCCGCCGTTGATCAGGAAATAGTATTGGCGCGCCCCGGCATATTCACCAATATCGTTTTTAGCGTTGATATTCGCGCAGACCACATAGCCAAACTTGTTGCTGCCTGTGCGCCAGCCTTGGGCCGGCTTATTCAGAAATTCGTACCGCGCATCGCGCGGGTCTTTCAGCACCTGCGACATGTGCGCCTTGATGATATCTTGGTAGTTGGCCGGATAAGCGCCGTACCGGGGGCTATGACTTTCGTCCTGACTTGGCGCTGTCGCGCAACCGGTAAACAACAAACCAAGCGCAACCGTCGCCAAACAATACTTCATCGATTTCATTTTATTCCTTTATGTCATCTTTCGGCCTTGAGACGTCAAGCCTTGTCTTCAGGGAAACCGGCCGCACGATTACCGGATGTCATCCCGGCCGAGATAGCCCGGTTCAGCAGAAAATCGCTGCGCCCTTTTTTTGACGTACGCGATATAAGTTGGCAGGTTATCTTGCGAAATCCGGCTGGCCGGACTGGTGATACTGATGGCCGCCACCGCCGCTCCGCTCGTATCGCGCACCGGCGCCGCGACCGATATTTTGCTGGGGTACAAACGAAATAATCTCGTTTGGCCCCGCAAGGTCAAACGAGATTATAAGCTATCGAAAACGGGTACTTTTTACTCGGTCTGAGGCTGCGCCAGAATGAACAAGCCGGTCGCGACTTCCCGGGTGTAATTCACCACTTCGAAATTGCTCAGCCCGGCACTGAACACGATGCGCCAT
>CBIHON010000085.1:0-8079 GCA_966211965.1 uncultured Burkholderiales bacterium
ATGGATGATGCAGTGGCGGCGACTGGTACGCGACTATGAGCGGCGTATCGATGTTTCCGAAAGCATGATTTACGTCGCCATGAGTGACCTGCTACTCAAGCGGTTGTTCGAGTAAATTTTCATTTTCAAACAGGCTCTTAGAAAGGCGGGTCAGAGTTTTTTTCGCGGTTTTTTGCGAAAATTATTCTGACCTCCTCTAATTGGAAAGGCGGGGCAGAGTTTTTTCGCAAGCCTTTTGCGAAGATTACTCTGCTCTCTCTGATTGGAAGAGATTACGCAGCCAACAACTGACGCAGCACGAAAGGCAGAATGCCGCCGTGCTTGTAGTAGTCAACTTCGATCGGCGTATCGATGCGCAGCAGTACTTTGACTTCCTGCGTCTGGCCATCGGCGCGGTTGATCACCAGAGTGGCTTCCTGCTGCGGCTTGATATCGCCTTCGAGGCCTTTCAGATCAAAGGTTTCGTCGCCTTTGATGCCGAGCGTCTGGATGCTGTCTTCGCCGATGAATTGCAAAGGCAACACGCCCATGCCGACCAGGTTCGAACGATGGATGCGCTCGAAGGAGCGCGCGATCACCGCTTTCACGCCCAGCAATTGCGTACCTTTGGCAGCCCAGTCGCGCGAGGAGCCGGTGCCGTATTCTTCGCCGGCAAACACCATGGTCGGCACGCCGTCATTGATGTACTGCATGGCGGCATCGTAGATCGCCATTTGTTCGCCGCTCGGCTGATGAACCGTCAGGCCGCCTTCGACGCGCGAGCCGTCTTCCTTGGGCGGAATCATCAGGTTCTTGATGCGCACGTTGGCGAAGGTGCCGCGCATCATGATCTCGTGATTGCCGCGACGCGAGCCGTAGGAGTTGAAGTCCGTCTTCTGCACGCCGTTGGCAAGCAGCCATTTGCCGGCAGGGCTGGATTCCTTGATCGAGCCGGCCGGAGAAATGTGGTCGGTAGTGATCGAGTCGCCGAACACGCCCAATGCGCGGGCACCGCTGATGCCTGTCGCTGCCGCTTTCGGTTCCATCGCGAAGTCGGCGAAGAACGGCGGCTCGGCGATATAGGTCGACTTCGGCCAATCGTAGACCTGGCCCGTGGCAACGCCCTTGATCGCTTCCCACAGCTTGCCCGGCGCGCCCTTGACGTCGGCGTAGTTTTCCTTGAAGGTCTTGGCGTTCATTGCGAACTTCATCAGCTTGGCCACTTCCTGGCTGGTCGGCCAGATGTCGCCCAAGTAAATGTCACAGGCCTTGCCGTTCTTGTCTTTGCCCTTGCCGACCGGCTCGGTCATCAAATCCTTGGTCATGTTGCCGGCGATCGCGTAGGCCACGACCAAGGGCGGCGATGCCAGGAAGTTGGAGCGGATGTTCGGATGAATCCGGGCTTCGAAGTTGCGGTTGCCGGACAACACGGCCGACGCCACGATGTCGTTTTGCACGATTGCTTCATTCATTGCCGGCGTCAAATCACCGGCATTGCCGATACAGGTGGTGCAACCGTAGGCGGTTACACCGAAGCCGAGTTTTTCCAGATAAGGCAGCAGGCCGGCGGCTTCCAGGTACTTGGTGACGACGCGCGATCCGGGAGCAAGCGAGGTCTTGATGTGCGGCGAAACCTTGAGGCCGGCTTCAACAGCCTTCTTGGCCAGCAGGCCGGCAGTCAGCAGCACGCTCGGATTGGACGTGTTGGTGCAGGAAGTGATGGCGGCGATCAGCACGTCGCCGTTCTTGACCTTGACGCCATCGGCGTTGACATAGACGGCGTCGAGATCTTCCGGCTTCTTGTTGAAGCCGTTTTCCGAGACCGGTTTGGAGAACAGTTCGGTGAAGTTGGCTTTGACGTGGCCGATTTCGATGCGGTCTTGCGGACGCTTCGGTCCGGCCAGCGAGGGCGCGACCGAACCCAGGTCAAGCGCGACCACGTTGGTGTAATCGATGTCGCCGGACTTGGGAATGCCGAACAGTTTTTGCGCGCGGAAATAGCCTTCGAATGCATCGATTTCCGCCTTGCTGCGGCCGGTGCCCTTGAAGTATTCGATGGTCGCTTCGTCGACCGGGAAGAAACCCATGGTGGCGCCGTATTCCGGCGCCATGTTGGCGATCGTGGCGCGGTCGGTCAGCGACAGAGAGGCGGTGCCTTCGCCGAAGAATTCGACGAACTTGCCGACCACTTTTTCCTTGCGCAGCATTTCGGTAATGGTCAGGACCAGGTCCGTGGCGGTGACACCTTCACGCAGTTGGCCGGTCAGGTTGACTCCGACCACATCCGGTGTCAGGAAGTACACCGGCTGACCCAGCATACCGGCTTCCGCTTCGATGCCGCCCACGCCCCAGCCGACCACGCCGATGCCATTGATCATGGTGGTGTGGGAGTCGGTACCGACCAGGGTGTCCGGATAGTAGAGGTCGCCGTTGTCCGCTTTACGCTTGTGGACGCCGCGTGCCAGGTATTCCAGATTGACTTGATGCACGATGCCGAAGCCCGGCGGCACCACGCCGAACGTGTCGAACGCCTGCATGCCCCACTTCATGAACTGGTAGCGCTCGTTGTTGCGCTGGAATTCCAGTTTCATGTTGAGGTCGAGCGCTTTCTTTTCGCGGAAATGATCGATCTGCACCGAGTGGTCGACCACCAGGTCAACCGGCACCAGCGGTTCGATATTCTTGGGGTTCTTGCTCATTTTGGAGGCGACGCCGCGCATCGCGGCCAAGTCGGCCAGCAGTGGAACGCCGGTGAAGTCTTGCAACACGACGCGCGCCACCACGAATGGAATCTCGTCGGTGCGTGCGGCCGTCGGGGCCCAATTGGCGAGTTGCTTGACGTGCTCTTCGGTGACCTTTTTGCCGTCGCAGTTGCGCAACACGGATTCCAGCACGATGCGGATCGAAACCGGCAGACGGGAGATATTGACGCCGAGCTTTTTCTCCAGCGCAGGGAGCGAGTAGAACTTGCCTTTCTTGGAATCCGAAATCTTGAATTCCTTCAAGGCGTTCAGAGTGTTGCGGGACATAATCTCTCCTTAGATCAAATCAACTGACAATTAATTAAAATCAAATCCAGAATGGTGGTACGTTTCATTGCCGGCAGCGCTTCTTTGTTCTGTTGATCGCAAAGCATGCTGCCGGATAAGCAGGGCAACGGCCCTTCTAACTCTTTACTTCCTCATTGGCTTTTGGCGTTTCCAGCATTACCGGCTTTTGCGGCATCATCTGTTCTGCGCTCTTGCACTCATTGGCGAGCTGGTGGCCTTTCTTGGAGTCGAGCAGCATGCTCTTGCCTGGAATGCCGATCCATACCAGGCCGATTTTGGGATTCTCGTAACGATGCGCACCGGTACTGGTGCCCACGCGCGTCAGGCGATGCACCCGCTTGTGCCAGCGCAGTGCGATGTGCTGGTCGTCTTCGGCGTTGTGATAGAGCGTCACTTTGTTGCCCAATTCACAGTGCCATTCGCTGGCCGAGGATGTACCGGTGTCCGGCTCTTTCTCGTCGTCATCGATGGCTGCGTGCTCTTTCGCGGGCTTCGCCTTTTTTGTCGAGGCCTTCGCGACCTTCGGGGCTGCCTGCGAGGCGTTTTGCGCCTGCGTCTGCGCAGCCCATAGGCCGACGCTCGCGATCAGGAAGATGGACAGATATTTGCTCATGATCTTGTCTCCTGTTGTGCACGGCTTGGGCTTGTCAAGAGCGACATCCGCACTTTCTCTTCATAACAGCGATGCCGCAAATTCCGGCAGCGGTACGCCGCTCGATTTTGCACGCTGCAGCACCGTCCAGTAATAGCGGTAGCTGGCGCGGTCATGCAATTTCCCGTTATGTTTGATCGGTCCCCAGTGCGCATTCTGCGCTTCGGCCAGGATTTGCGATGCCTCGTTGACTTCGGAACTGCGCGGCGCCAGCGATTTCAGGATCGGCTTGATCTGGTCCGGATGGATGCTCCACATCCGGGTAAAGCCGAACTCGGCAGCAGCGCGGTTGGCGTCGTTGGCTACCACGGCAGTATCTTTGATTTCGGTGGTGACGTTATGCGAGGGCACCTTGCCGTGGGCATGGCAGGCGGCGGCGATTTCGAGCTTGGCGCGCATGACCAGCGGATGGGTGAACTGGCCGGGCGTGCGCATTGCATTGCCGGGTATCGCGCCATAGTGTGCAGAGACGAAATCCATGATGCCAAAGGAGAGACATTCGACCTGGGGGAGGGCAGCGATCTCCCTGGCTTCGGCCAGCGCGCCGTGGGTTTCAATCAGCACGTGCAGCGGCAGGTCGCTACGGCCGTGTTTTTTCGCGATGCGGTTGACGATGTTGACGGCATGCGTGACGTCGGCGATGCCATCGGCTTTCGGAATCACCAGATAAGCCAGACGCTTCGCGGCGCCCTTGCAGATGATCTCGATGTCGCGCTCGAAAAAATCGCTCATCAAGTCATGCACGCGCGCACCGATACGGTTGTAGCGGTTGTCTTCGCCGGCGATCAGCGAAGCGATCAGGTGCGCATGCGCGTCCTCGTCGCCGGGACTGGCGCCGTCTTCGCAATCAAGCGTGATATCGAAAATAGGACCAAGTTCTTGTTGCAGGGCAATCGACTTGCGCATCAGCTTTTCAGAGCCGGCGTAGTGGTCACAGACCGGGAGGGATACCGGTTGGCGCTTGCCTCGGAATAAGACCTCGGAGGGATGCATGGGCAGCGTAAGTTTGAACGTTTTGCGGTGAGTCGGAGGCAGCGTGGACAAGCGGCGATGCTGCCGCTTGTCCACGCTTCGCGAATTAACCTACGAGATGCTTGACGCCAGCGCGCTCTTCCAGCAATTCATTGAGCGTGATGTTGATGCGCTCTTGCGAGAATGCATCGATGTCGAGACCCTTGACGATTTCGTATTCGCCATCCTTGGTGATGACGGGGAAACCGAACATGGTGCCCTCAGGAATGCCGTAGGATCCATCGGAGGGGATGCCCATCGTGGTCCACTTGCCGTTGGTGCCGAGCAGCCAGTCGCGCACATGATCGATCGCTGCATTGGCAGCCGAGGCTGCCGACGACAGGCCGCGTGCCTCGATGATCGCCGCACCGCGCTTGCCGACTGTTGGCAGGAATACGTCCTTGTTCCACACGTCGTCATTGATCAGCGCCTTGACGGATTGGCCGTCGGCAGTTGCGTAGCGGTAGTCGGCATACATGGTGGGCGAATGGTTGCCCCAGACGCACAGTTTTTCGATCGAGGTGACCGGTTTGCCGATCTTGGCCGCTACTTGCGACAGCGCGCGGTTGTGGTCCAGGCGCAGCATGGCGGTGAAATTCTTGGCCGGCAGGTTCGGAGCCGATTTCATGGCGATGTAGGCGTTGGTGTTGGCCGGATTGCCTACCACCAGCACTTTGACATTGCGCGAGGCGACTGCATCAAGCGCCTTGCCTTGCACCGTGAAGATCTGCGCGTTGGCTTCGAGCAGGTCCTTGCGTTCCATGCCTGGGCCGCGCGGACGGGCGCCGACCAGCAGCGCAACATCGACATCCTTGAATGCGGTCATCGGATCGCTGTGTGCGGTCATGCCGGCCAGCAGCGGGAAGGCGCAGTCGTCGATTTCCATCATCACGCCTTTCAGCGCTTTCTGGGCTTTTTCATCGGGGATTTCAAGCAATTGCAGAATGACCGGCTGGTCTTTGCCGAGCATGTCGCCGTTGGCGATGCGGAACAACAGGGAATAGCCGATCTGACCGGCGGCGCCGGTAACGGCAACCCGCATGGGGGCTTTAGCCATGATGAATCTCCAAGGTGGTAATAAAAACGGTGTCGAAACAGCCAGCATGTCGCATAAATTCGCGGAAGCTTAATGTATGCGAGATTCCGGTCCGGATTTTAGTAAGCCTATAATAATACCGTTGAAAACCTGCTGCGTCATGGTCTGCCCGTTGATGCAGATTGAGATTGTGCGCAGCAATGGCTTTTCTTGCAATTTGACTTATTGCCCGCGAGTGTAGGCTTGCCAAGCGACCCTGTCAATGCCTATCTTATATCTTATATAAGACATATCACCTATAACTTTTTGCTAGACGGCAATGGGTGTTTTGTGGTGAAATCGCTGTCTATGAGTTCCGTTCCGTCTCACCTGACCAATAATGGCACGCCTGGCCCAGGGGCGGGGAATTCTGCTTCCGGAACTTCTCCCACTTTCAGCCCGTTGTACCAGCAAATCAAGGCTCTGATCACGCAAAGCCTGCAGTCGGGGGAGTGGAAGCCTGGCGAATTAATTCCGAGCGAAGTCGAGCTCGCGAATCGTTTCAAGGTCAGTCAAGGCACGGTGCGTAAAGCGATTGATGAGCTGTCCGCGGAAAATCTGGTAGTGCGGCGGCAAGGTAAGGGTACCTTTGTTGCTACACATCACGAGGCGCGTGCCCAGTTCCGTTTTTTGCGCCTGATGCCCGATGCCGGCGAGGCGCATTATCCCGAAAATAAGATCATTGAAGTCAAGCGCCTGAGGGCGCCGGCCGAGGTTGCCCGTCAACTCGACGTCAAGTCGGGCGACTCGGTGATTTTCATCAAGCGGGTGCAGTCCTTCGACGGCGCGCCGACCATTCTGGAAGAGCTTTGGCTGCCTGGCATGATATTCAAGGGCTTGACCGCCGAGCGCTTGGTTGAATATAAGGGGCCGATGTACGGTTTGTTTGAAACCGAATTTGGCACGCACATGATCCATGCCGCAGAAAAACTTCGTGCCGTCCCGGCAGAGCCGGAGGCCGCTACGCTGCTCGGCGTTGCTGTCGGCACCCCGCTGTTGAGTGTGGAGCGGGTATCCTTTACCTATGGGAACAAGCCGGTGGAAGTGCGGCGCGGCCTATATTTGACAAATAGTCATCATTACCAGAACGAATTGAGTTAAAGGTATTCGTCGACGTATTTAAATGTGTGAAAGTGGGGGCTTGACAAATGCTTATTTTGTCAACTTGGCATAATACCTATTGGTGTGCTGCACAAAATCGGCGAAAATCACAAGATTATTATGTTTGGGAGGTGTTTTTATGTCTGAAGCCGTGAAAAAAGATCGGCCGGAATTTCGCAATATTCATCCTTTCAAGGATCTGCCCGGCTACCGTTGGCCGCTGGCAAGCCTTGTGTCTGGTACGCACCGCATCAGCGGATTGTTGCTGGTTGTCCTGTTGCCTCTGGCTTTATTCCTCCTAGATAAAAGCCTGACGTCTGAAATTTCATTCGAATACCTGAAGGGTTTCACCTCCAACTGGTTTGTCAAGCTGTTGGTGCTGGCGTTGTGCTGGGGTTATCTGCAACATTTCTGTTCCGGTATCCGTCACCTGATCATGGATACCCACATCGGCCTGGACAAGGATAGCGCGCGCAAGTCCGCCGGCGCTGTCTTTGCTGTCAGCTTGTCCTTGACGGGTTTGGTTGCATTGAAATTGTTCGGAGTGTTTTAAATGGCAAATAATAATATCGGACCGAAGCGGCTGGTCGTCGGCGCGCACTATGGGATGAAGGACTGGCTGGCGCAACGCGTGACGGGCATCGTGATGGCGCTTTACACGATCATTCTCCTGGTTACCTTTTTGACCGGCAACAATTTCAGTTATGAAGGCTGGGCTGGCATGTTTGCACAGCAGTGGTTCAAGATCGCCACTTTCGTGACTTTCCTCTCCTTGTTCTATCACGCCTGGGTTGGTATGCGTGATATCTGGATGGACTATGTCCAGCCGGTCGGCATCCGCCTGACCTTACAAGTTGCCACCATTGCGTGGTTGATCGGTTGTGCCGGATGGGCGGCGCAGATTATCTGGAGAGCCTAATCGTGGCAGCAATCAAGTCTTCTATTCCTTCCCGCCGCTTTGATGCGGTTATCGTCGGCGCCGGCGGTTCCGGCATGCGCGCTTCGCTGCAATTGGCCGAGGCCGGTTTGAACGTCGCCGTCCTCTCGAAAGTTTTCCCGACCCGCTCGCACACCGTGGCGGCGCAAGGCGGCATCGGGGCATCGCTGGGCAACATGTCCGAGGATGGCTGGTACTGGCATATGTTCGATACCGTCAAGGGCGGCGACTACCTCGGCGACCAGGACGCCATCGAATTCATGTGCCGCGAAGC
>CBIHON010000086.1:0-7950 GCA_966211965.1 uncultured Burkholderiales bacterium
AAAGGTGATTAGACTTGTTCGGACTTCAATAAAATCTCATTTTCAAACAGGCTGTAAGAAGTTGAAACAGAGCTTCGTTCTTGACATCTTGCTTGCCAGGGCAGGTCGCCCCCGCCCTGGCAGAGATCCAAGACTCTTGTAAAACCCTATAGCCGGGCCAAAGCCGGTGCCCTATTCCGTCTGCGGCTGAGCCAGCACCAGATTGCCGGTGCCGACATCTTTCGCATAATTGATCAGTTCAAAGCCCGGCAGCGGAGCGCTGAATATCACCCGCAATAGCGTGTCGCCTGCCGGCACATACTCCAGCAAGCGTTCCAGTTGCGCCGAGGTCAGCGTCAGCATTTGATTCGGCTTGAGCCTGCCGATTTCCTGTCCACCGATCAGCGTCCCACTGTCGGCATAAGCCGTCGCCGTCAAAGTAGCCGTCTGCGCACTGGTGTTGATGATCCGTAGCTCGGTCGTGCTGACGCTATTGGTCGAGGGATACACGATATAAGCATTGCGTGTCGTGGTGGTCGTGGCCGTACCGGCCGGGCGGCTGTCGGTTTGCGCCTGCGCCAGCGTCAGGTTGCCGTTGGTCAGCAGCCGGTTGTGATTGAGCACTTCGAAAGTCGGCACATTGGCGTTGATCACCAGGCGGGCTAGCGCGCTTGGCGAAGCCGGACGGTAGCCGAGCAGCATTTCGATCTGCGCGGACGCCAGTGTCAAAGTCCGGGTCGCGGCGACGCTTCCAAGCGATCCGGAGCCCAGTACCGCGCCCGCTTCATCGTACGCGGTAGCGGTAAGCGCGGCATCGGCCGCATTCGGGTTGACGACGCGCAGCGCCGTTGTGCTGGTCGGGTGGGTTGACGCCAGCACGGACAAGACATTGCGCGTTGAATTCGCCGTGGTCGAGGCCGGCCGGTCGTCGATCTGCGCTTGCGCCAGGCTCAGGATGCCGCTGCCCGGATCTTTCGTGAAATCGATCAATTCAAGGCTCGGCAGGTCGGCATTGAACGTAACCCGGTATTTGTCGGTGGCCGCAGGCTGAAATCCGAACACGGATTCCAATTCAGCCGACGTGTACGAAATCATCTGGCGCGGTGCGATCGCCACTGGCGTGCCGGTACCGCCGAGCGCATCATCGAATAGCGTCGCGCGCAGGGTGCCAGACTGGTCGCTCGTGTTGACAAGCCGCAAGACGCTGGTTTTGGTGGGGCTGGCAGACGAATGCATCAGCCAAGCCGACCGCGTGACGCTTGCATCGGTCGCGGTGCTGCTGCGGTCGGTGTTGACCGCCTGCCCCAGCGTCAATGCGCCGGTGGCAATGTCGCGCGTGTAATTGATGATTTGCAGCGCCGGCACATCGGCATAGAAATACACGGTGTACTTGGCAGTAGGCCCGCCAGGTGTGAAATCGATCAGCCGCTCCAAGTCGGCCGAACTGAAATTCAGCGTCTGGTTAGCCAGGATCGGTCCCAGCACGGCATTGGAGGTGCCAAGAAGATTGCCACCTTCGTCAAAGGCGGTGGCGCTGACCACGCTGGCGCTATTGGCGGTATTGATGATGCGAATGAGCGAAGTCTTGCTGGCGCTGGTGGAGGCATTAACGAACAAGGCCGGTGCAGTCGAGCTGAGAATGTCGCTGACGATGACGGTGGCGCTGGCAACGTTGCCGCTGCCCTTGGCATTGCTGCCGATGACCGAATACGTTGTTGTGGTGGTGGGTTTGACCCTGCCGCCTGCGGTACTGGTGCTAAAACCGCTGTTGGTCCAGGTGTAAGAAGTCGCGGCCGGACTGCAGGTGGCAAACAGATAGGTCGAACGACCACGACCGATGGAGGCCGGCGAAGCTGTCAGGGTACAGGCCGGGACGGTGGTGCTCACCGGCGGCGGCACCGTGAGGGTGACGACGGCGGTGTTGCCGGTGCCGGCGCTGTTGCTGCCGGTGACGGCATAGGTGGTGGTCGTGGCGGGCGAGACCGTGCCGGAGGACACCGTGGTGCCGAAGCCGGTATTGGTCCAGGCGTAGGAAGTGGCGGCCGGGGCGCAGTTGGCGGTCAGCACGGCAACGCCGCCGGCGGCGATTTTGGCCGCAGAGGTAGCGAGGGTGCAAACCGGCGCGGCGGCGGCCGGGGTGATGCTGTTCGAAGGCGCCGAGGGCGCGCTGGTGCCGATCCGGTTGCTGGCAGTGACGGTGAAAGTATAGGCGGTGTAGTTGCTCAAACCGGTGATCAGGTGGGTGGTGCCGGTGCTGCCGGCATTGGTGTCGATCCCACCGGGCGGATTCGACGTGACGGTATAACCCGAGATCGTTGCATAGCCGTCGAAACCGGGCGAGAAACTGACCGTGGCTTGCGCATTGCCGGCCGTGGCCGTGCCGATGACAGGCGCATCGGGAACGGTGGCAATAGACGGCACGACCGGCGTCACGCTATTGGATGCGGCCGAGGCAGCGCCCGTGCCTGCGATATTGGTGGCAGTCACGGTGAAGGTGTAGGCGACGCCATTGGTGAGCCCGGTGACGAGGTGGCTCAAGGCGGTGCTGCCGGCATTGCTGTCAATGCCGCCGGCCGGATTGGAAGTGACGGTATAGCCGGTGATTGTTGCGCCGCCGTTGGAGGCAGGCGCGGTAAAGCTGACCGTAGCTTGTGCGGTGCCGGCCACGGCGCTGACGGCAGTGGGCGCGTCGGGTACAACGGCGAACACTACGCGGCGGAAACGGCGGTTGCCTGTGTCGGCAAAATAGACTGTGCCGTCGGCAACGACGGTGATATTTTGCGGCGTGCTCACTTGGGCGCTGCCGGCAGGGCCGCTGTCGCCGCTGAAGGCGGCCGTACCATTGCCGGCGAAAGTCGTGATGATGCCGTTGGTGTCGACCACGCGGATACGGTTGTTGGTCGTATCGGTGATGTAGAGATTGCCGGCGGCGTCGAGGCCGGCAGAACGCGGCGAATTGAGTTGCGCGCTGGTGGCAAGGCCATTGTCGCCGCCGTAGCCGTTGGAGCCAGTACCGGCGACGGTCGTGATGATGCCGGTGTTGATGTTGATCTTGCGAATGGCGCCGTTGCTGTAGTCGGAGACGTAGATGTTGCCCCCGCTGTCGGTGGTGACGTGGATCGGCGTGTTGAACTGAGCGGCGGTCGCCAGTCCGTTGTCGCCAGCGAAGTTGGCCCCGCCAGTGCCGGCGATCGTCGTGATGGTGCCGCCGGCGTCAACCTTGCGAATGCGGTTATTGCCGGTATCTGCGATGTAGACGACGTTCCCGACGGCGTGGACGCTGAACGGCCCGAAAAGCTGCGCGCTCGTCGCCGCGCCGTTGTCGCCGCCGAAGGAACCGGTTCCGTCGCCGGCGAAGGTCGTCATGATCCCGTTGGTGTCGATCTTGCGGATGCGGTTGTTGTTGCCGTCTGCGATGTACAGATTGCCTGCCGTATCGCGCGAAATGCCGAGCGGCGTATTCAGCTGCGCGCTGGTGGCCGGACCGTTGTCGCCGCTAAACCCGGCGACGCCGGTGCCGGCGATGGTCGTGACGTTGCCGTTGGCGTCGATCTTGCGGATTCGATGCGAGCCCCCATCCGCCAGGTAAGTGTTGCCCGCGCCATCGAATACGATGCCTTGCGGCGTGGTGAATTGAGCGTTGAGCGCCGAACCGCCGTCGCCGCCGTAGGTGGGGCTGCCGGTGCCGGCGAAGGTTGTGATGGAGTTCGATTCGATTTTGCGAACGCGGGTGTTGCCGGTATCGCCGATGTAGATCTTGCCCGATGCGTCGACGGCGATGCCTGCGGGACTCGACAGCTGTCCGCTGGTCGCCACGCCGTTGTCGCCGCCGTAACCGGCAGCGCCGGTGCCGGCGAGGGTCGTGATGATGCCGCCCGAAACCTTGCGAATGCGGTGATTGGTCGTATCGGCGATGTAGAGGTTGCCGGAGCCGTCCATCGCGATGGCCTGCGGCGCCCGGATCGTGGCGGAAGTCGCCGCGCCGTTGTCGCCGCTGAAGCTCGCCGTGCCGGTACCGACGACCGTCGTGATGGTGCCGCCGGTGTCGACCTTGCGGATGCGGTTGTTGCTCGAGTCGGCGATGTAGAAGTTGCCGGAACTATCGACGACGACGCCGCGCGGCGCGTTGATTCTCGTGCCGGTGGCCGCGACGTTGTCTCCGAGATAGCCGCCGGTGCCATTGCCGGCGACGGTTGAAATGTTGCCGGTGGCGGCGGTGATCTTGCGGATGCGGTTGTTGCTGGTGTCGGCGATGAAGACGTTGCCGGAACTGTCGACCGCGATGCCTTGCGGCGAATTGACTCTGGCTGCGGTCGCCGCGGCGTTGTCGCCGCCGAAGGTGCCGGTGCCGGTGCCGGTGCCGGCGATGGTCGAAATGTTGCCGGTGGCGGCGTCGATCTTGCGAATCCGATGGTTGCTGGTATCGGCGATGTAGATGTTGCCTGAGCTGTCGATGGCGACACCCTTCGGGCTGTTCAGCTGCGCGCTGGTAGCCGCACTGCCGTCGCCGCTGAAGCCGCTCGTTCCGGTGCCGGCGAGCACGGTCATGGAACCCGTGGAGAATTTGACTTTGCGGATCGTGTGATTGCTGGAATCGGCGAAGTACACATCGCCGGAGGCATCGACCGCGACACCGCTGGCCCCTACTCCGATATTGGTCGCCGTGCCCTCAGGGATCAGGTTGCCGGCGAAGGTATTGATGGTCGTTGCCGCCGAAGCGAATGCCGTCAAAACGAGAAGCAGCAGGCCAAGCCAGATGCCTACCCAATAAGCCGGGCGCGAACGCTGCGTCGCAGAAAAAGCGGGGAATCGGCTGAAAGCAGCGTTCATGTCGCGCATTTTTGCAGTCTCCTGAGCATGTAGGGTAAGTGCGCAAACTCGTAAGTCCGGGCCGGATCGTCGGAGACACCGGCTGTCATCGTGCTCTGGCTGTCAAACTCTTCTGCCTTCCGGCGTAGCCCATCGTCAACCAGCGTGTATGGGTCGTCGAAAGCACTATCGCATGGCTGCATCAATTACGCAGATTTCGTGTTCGTTATGAGCGCTTGCCATCGATTCATGAGGCATTCCTTCGGCTTGACTGCATGACCATATGCTGGCGTGCGCTGCGAAATGCGCGACATGATCCTTTTCCATTTTGTTGGAGGCTCTTAAGGTCCGCTAGTTGGCAAACGTGGCAAGCTGCAACAGGATTTCCTTGTCGATTGCCGCCAAGGGCAAGCTTTTCTCGACCGCGCCGCGCTTGACGGCCTCTTTCGGCATGCCATATACCACGCAGCTTTGTTCATCCTGGGCCACCGTGCGGGCGCCGGCGTTGCGCATCTCAAGCAGGCCGGCGGCGCCGTCATCTCCCATGCCGGTCATGATGACGCCGAGCGCATTGGAGCCGGCGCATTTCGCCACCGAGCGGAACAGCACGTCGACCGATGGGCGGTGCCGGTTTACGAGGGGGCCGTCGACGATTTCAACGAAATACTGTGCGCCGTTGCGCCTCAACAGCATGTGCTTGCCGCCGGGTGCGATCAGTGCCCGCCCCTGCACCACGCGATCGTTGTTACGCGCCTCCTGAACGCTGATCTGACACAGGGCGTCGAGCCGGGAGGCAAAGGCCTCCGTAAATTTTTCCGGCATATGCTGCACGACGACGATACCCGGCGATACGCGAGGAAGCGCGGTCAACACAGTCTCGAGCGCCTGGGTGCCGCCGGTGGAGGTGCCGATCGCAACGACTCGTTCGGTGGTCTGCAGCATCGGGCGATTTTCGGCCGGCGGCAGGATGACGTCGGCATTGTGTTTGACGGAAGGGGGCAGCGGGCGATTATTTTGCACGGCCAGCCGCTTGACGTTGACGTACGACGCGTTCCTGATCGCAGCAATCAAGTCATCGGATGCGTCTTTCAGAAACTGCTTGAGTCCGAGTTTCGGTTTGGTGACGATGGAGACTGCGCCGGCGCCCAGGGCTTCGACCGTGGTTTGCGCCCCCTTTTCCGTCAAGGTCGAGCAAATCACCACTGGCGTCGGCCGCTCTTGCATGATTTTCTTCAGGAAGGTAATGCCGTCCATGCGCGGCATCTCGACATCCAGCACGATCACGTCCGGCCATTGAATTTTCATGCGCTCCATGGCCAGGATCGGATCTGCAACTGCATTGATGACCTTGATGTCGGGCGCGGCATCGAGCATTTGCGTCAGCACCTGACGTACGACGGCCGAATCGTCAACGATCAGGACCTTGATTTGATTCATGCGCACTTTCTCATTTTTGTTTGACCGTTATCGATCGGTGCGATCTGACGCACCCAGACGTCACCGCTTTTTACATCAAAAATAATTTGCCGGTGTCCCAGGCCGAACAGACTCTCGGAGACGAGCGAAATGCCATGTGCGCGCAACAGGTGGCGCGCCGCTTCCCCATTGCGCTGTCCGACGTTGAGCATGCCGGTCCGGATTTGGCGCGGAAACATGTTGCCTCCACCAAAAATCTTGCCTTCGCATTCGCTTGGCTTTACTTTCAAACGCGCCAACTCACGCAGCATCAAACGCATCGCGTCTTCGCCGTAACGCGCATCCAGTTCGGTCTGGGATTCGTCGTTCCTCTTCGACAAAAGGAAATGGGACAAAGCCCCGATACGCCTGACGGGATGCCAAAGTGTGATCGACACGCAAGACCCCAGCAATGTGCGAATTCTGTACTGCTCGTCGCCGACGAAATATTCGCCGGGTTGCAGAAATATATCGATTACTTCGTCAGTATCAGACATGATTCAAGGCTTGCGGTAAATTGACGGTCCCAGCGGTCGTACGGCGTCGGTGATGTCATTCAGGCTTTCCGAATGTCCGATCAGGAAATATCCGCCCGGTTTTAGCAAGGACAGCACACGCGCGACGACTTGCCGCTTGGTTTCGCCATTGAAATAGATCATTACGTTACGTAGAAAGATTACATCGAATATGCCTAGCTGGGGTAGCGCCATGTTGAGATTTACCTGGGTGAAATGCACCCGGCTGCGCAAGCTGCGTTCCACCAGTATGGTTCCTTTCTGCGCGTCGATGCCTTTCAGGCAAAATCGCCGCAAATATGCAGGCGGGATATGCGTGGTTCGCTCCACGGGATAGTGTCCTGTGCGCGCCTTTTGCAGCACCCGCATGCTGATATCGGAACCGACCACATCCCATGGACCATCATTCATGCAGTCTGCCAGCACCATCGCAATGCTGTAGGCTTCTTCGCCGCTGGAACTGGCGGCACTCCAGACCCGGAACGGCTGCTGACGCGACTGCTGCGCATTGCGTGCGGCCTGCGCCACTTGCCGCAGCAAGTCGAAATGCTTGGGCTCGCGGAAGAAATAGGTTTCGTTGGTGGTCAGCAGATCGACCGCTGTCTGCACTTCGGCCGGTGCGGTGCCGCTTGTCAGCAGGCGAAAGTATTCGCCGTAGCTGGCCAGCCGGTGTTGCTGCAAACGCTTAGCCAGGCGTCCGCAAACCAGCGCTTTCTTCGCAGACGACAGGTGAATGCCGGCGGTGTCGAAAATGAAACGCTGGAACTGAAGAAATTCTTGGTCGGAAATGGTATTTATAGTCATCACAGCGATCCGGCACTGATTGTTCTAGATTTATTCTAGAGCTTGTCATGGACTTACGCCATCCTTGGCAAGCTGTGGAAAAACTACTGTGCGGATCGACGTTTGGCCCGCGATGCTCGGCATACTCTCATACGCATACGCTCCTTCGCCAAAAGATCGAACCGCTCGCTCGTTTTTTTCAGCAGCCCGTTAGAACTTGGTAAAGTGCACTTCGTCCGGCGTGGCCTCCGAAGCCAGGATCACGCTGCGCGGCATCCTGGAACCACCTTGCCTCGGGCTGATAGGCTTCTGCTGCGGTTTGTGGATTTGGTTCACCTTGACTCGGCCGCTCATCTCCAGCCTGAAGAACGACATCGTCTGCTGTAGTTGATCTGCCTGGCCGCTCATC
>CBIHON010000087.1:0-7819 GCA_966211965.1 uncultured Burkholderiales bacterium
GGCGCGATTCTCGTCATCTTTTATGCAACGAATTTACGGAACAGGACACTAGGTGTGCAGGAGATCTTCGATGGACCATAAAAACGAACTCCGTGTCCTTGAGGGTCTATTAAGACTCATTGAGGATTCGGAGAGTAAGAAGCGGCGGAGTTGGGCGGGGTGGCTTGCTTCCTGCGCGATATGGATTGGTATGATGCTGGTTTTCTTTCTTGTGTTCCGGTATGGCGGAAACATGGGATGGCCGCACTTTTTGCTCGCCGGCGCGTGCCTTCTGATAGGCTTCTGGGTGGGCTATGACATGTATAAGGCGTTGGTGGCTACTCAGTGGCCAGTGATGGTCAAGTACATAGACCGTGCGCAAGTTGAGCAACGGATTGCTGAGCTGCGCACCTGACAATTCATCCATGTTGAGATCGTGCCGGCCTCCATCAAACAGAGGGGCGGTAATGGAGCGGCCTGCGGGAACGCAAGATCCGCGAAGGCTGCATGCCGATTTTTCTCGGCACGGCCATGTATGATGGATGGCCACCCCGGCAGTCGAGAGGGAAGCCAAGCGGCTTTTCTTCACACCTCGCGTCTTGCGCGGTATAGGTCGTACTCACCTTGTTAATCATCAACCGTATTCCGAATCATTCAACTTAATTCAATTCATATGCGCTTATATCACCTCATCACCACGGCCCTGTTCACTCTGACCGCTTCGGCAGCGTTTGCCGATGTGACAGAGCAAGAAGCCATCCAATCACAGGTTGCAAGTGCCATGGCTTCGGCAGACTATGCGGTAAAGAAGTGCCCGAATCTGAAAATAGATCAGGAGAAGATCGACTCCTTGGTAAAACGGTCTGGGAGGACAGCAAATGAACTCAAGGCTTCGGAAGAGTACATGGAACAGAGAGATGTGATAGCCGGTCTGGAAAAAGGGAAGCAAGCGGCTCTGATCTGCGTCGTTCTGCCCAATGCTCATGGAGGCTACGCGCGCGGCGTGATCATCGAGAAATGATGAGAGTCGCTAGAGTCTGTTTGAGTTCATAACAGGCTCTAGAGAGCATGGGTTCCTCTTTACTTCCATCGAACTGGAAATCTCATGAAAAATCCTCACAACACGGTCGGCTACTCGGGCACGCCGCTCGTAAAGAAGCTGGGCATTAAAGAATCATGGCGCGTCTTGCTGATTGACGCGCCGGAAGACTATGAAGCGCTTCTTGAACTGCTGCCTGCGGACGTCACATTCGAGAACAGTGCCGGCCCCGAAATCGATCTGGTTCAATTCTTCGTCACTGAAAGAGATGCGCTCGTCGAGCAACTCGCTGTCCTGCGAAAGAAACTTAAACCCGATGCCGTGCTCTGGGTTTCCTGGCCGAAGAAGTCTGCGAAGGTTCCTACCACGGTGACCGAAGACACCGTACGCGAAGTGGCGCTTCCTCTTGGCTTTGTCGATGTGAAGGTTTGCGCGGTCAGCGAAATCTGGTCCGGCCTCAAGCTTGTCGTGCGCAAGGAGCTTCGCTGAGAATGCCGGTCGGGCAAACTGCCTGACCTTCACCATGGAAAGATTGCCGATGCCATTTTCAGCCATTGAACGCAAAGTCCTCCTCGCCGCCAAAGGAGTCGGTCCTACCGTAATCACGCGGCTTGAACAGTTGGGCTTTGTTACGCTCGCTCAACTCTCGGTTGCCGATCACCGGCAAATCGTGGAAGGCGCCGCCGCCCTGGTTGGTTCTACTTGTTGGAAGAACAGCCCCCAAGCAAGATCGGCCATTCAAGCGGCAATCGCCGCGGCAGCCGAGTATTGCCTGACAGCGCATGACATCCCTTCCGAAGGTTCGTATGAAGCGCAAGCGGGAGCTGCATCCGAGTTGCAAGAGCTCGCCAATCTTGGCCCGAAGTCGGCAGCGATGCTTGCGGGCGCCGGCATCGAGTCGTTCGAGCATCTTGCGCGAGTCGGCTCGGTAGCCGCCTACGCCAGGGTCAAGCGTTCCGGCGCCGACGTCAGCTTAAACCTTCTCTGGGCCATCGAAGGCGCTCTGACGGGCATCTCGTGGAAAGAGGTTGCAAGAGAACGCAGAACCAGTCTCTTGCTGGCCCTGGAGGCACATGAGAGGGGCAGTTAAGATGCGCAAGTTATGATTTGGCATAACACGATGTGCCACATCATGACGGACGTTTCCGCACACCCCAAGACCGGTATCGCAATACACTGACCATTACAAGGTGAACCAGCTACTTGTTGATGTGTCATACCTTGTAATTTATAAATTGACGCATGAGGAACGTCGTTGGATGCCAAAAGCCAACCTTCCCTGCAAGCCGATTGGCTGGTCGACGGCGGTGAAATGGGGAAATTGATCCGCTCCATGGATTGGTCGAACAATCCTTTGGGGCGGCGAGAATCTTGGCCTCAAAGCCTGCGTACGACAGTCAACTTGTGCCTGTCATCAAATTTCCCGATCGCAATGGTTTGGGGGCCGCAGCGTATCCAGCTGTATAACGATGGCTACTGGCCGAATTGCGGGACCAAGCATCCGCGTTCGATGGGGCAGGATTTTCGCGAGTGCTGGGCCTCCGCCTGGCCCGTTGTCGGCGAAGCGTTTGAACAAGCCTTGGCCGGCCAAGCAACGTTTCTTCAAAATCAGCGCATGTTTCTCGACCGTCATGGCTACCTCGAAGAAACGTTTTTCACTTTTTCTTTCAGTCCGATTCACGATGAGAGCGGCCAGATTGGCGGCTTATTTCATCCGATCACGGAACTCACCCAGCAATCGCTGATGGAGCGGCGCTTGCAAGCGCTGCGCGTGCTTGCCGACAGCACGGCGGATGCCAAAAACGTCGACCAGGCCATTGCCATAGCAGCCGAGGTGCTCGCGGGCTGCTCTCTTGATCTGCCGTTCGCGCTCATCTATCTGCTTGACCGCGATCTGAAAGAGGCGCGCCTGGTCAGCACCACCGGACTTTCCGCCGGCACGCCGGTCAGTCCTGGCCTGGTCGCGCTCGACTCACCCGATACCCATGGATGGCCCCTGGCGCGTGTGGCGCACTCGCGCCGCCCCGAGCAAGTGAATAATCTTGCGCAACGCTTTGGCCCCTTCTTCTGCGGCCCTTATCCGGATCCGATGCAAACCGCGATGGCCATGCCGCTCATCTTGTCCGCTTCGGACCATCCGTTCGGCGTACTCATCGCCGGGATCAGCACGCGTCGCGCCTTGGATTCCTCTTACGAGGCGTTCTATAACTTGCTGCGGGACGCACTTGCCGCGGCGCTGTCGCGCGCATGCAATCAAGAACTGGAGCGCAAACGCGTCGAGGAACTGGCAGAACTCGATCGGGCCAAGACTGCGTTTTTCTCCAATGTCAGCCATGAGTTCCGCACGCCGCTCACGCTGCTGCTCGGGCCTCTGGAGGATGCGCTCAAAGACTCCAGCTTTTCGCCGGAACTGACTCGGCAGCGAGTCGAATTAGCCCACCGCAATGCGATGCGCTTGCTCAAGCTCGTCAATTCCATGCTCGACTTTGCGCGCATCGAAGCCGGGCGGGCGCAAATCACCTACATGCCGGTCGATCTTGCGGCATCCACCCGCCAGCTGGCGAGCATGTTCAGTTCCGCGATAGAAAGCGCGGGACTCGAATTCATTGTGGATTGCCCGCCCTTGCCGGAAGCGGTGTACGTCGATCCCGACATGTGGGAAAAAATCGTGCTCAATTTGCTCTCCAATGCCTTCAAATTCACCTTTGCCGGCAGCATTGCAGTGCGCCTGCGCTGGCAAGACGGCGCAGCGGTGTTGACGGTTTCCGATACCGGCATTGGCGTGCCGCCTGAACATGCGCCGCGCCTGTTCGAACGCTTTCATCGCGTACCGCAGGCGCGCAGTCGGACGCATGAAGGCAGCGGTATCGGCTTGGCGTTGACGCATGAACTCGTCAAGCTGCATGGCGGCGAAATCAGCGTCGAAAGCACGCCTGGAAAGGGAACACAATTCACGGTGGCCATTCCGGGCGGGAGCGCCCATTTGTCGCCCGATCGAATCAACGTCAAACCAGAACTTGCCTCGACCGCGATCGACGCGCGCGCCTTTGTCGAGGAAGCACAGCATTGGCTTCCTGATGGCAATGTTTCGTCTCCATCCACGATTGCCCGCCAAGTCGCACCATCCCACGACAGACAGGCGCAAGGTTCGCGGGTGCGCATCCTTTTTGCCGATGACAATGCCGATATGCGCCGCTATGTGTGTGCCTTGCTGGCGCCGCATTGGGAAGTGGAAGTGGCGGTGGACGGACTGCAGGCGCTGGAAGCCATCCGGCGCACACCGCCCGATCTCGTGTTGACGGATGTCATGATGCCCCATCTCGATGGATTCGGCTTATTGCAAGCGCTACGCGCGAATGAACAAACGCGCCAGTTACCCGTCATCATGCTGTCTGCCAGGGCAGGCGAAGAAGCACGCGTGGAAGGATTGAATGCGGGAGCCGACGATTACCTGGTCAAGCCGTTCAACGCGGCCGAATTGCTGGCGCGTGTCCGGACGCATCTGGACATTGCGCAAATGCGCAGGCGCGCGGTGGAGACGGCACAGCATGATCCTCTGACCAATCTGCCGAACCGCACGCTTACCTACGAATTCGTGGAGCGCCAACTCGCCAGCGCACGCCGGGATGGAACGCGTTGCGCCGTAATGTTCATCGACATGGATCGCTTCAAGCCCATCAACGATACTTATGGCCATGAGGTAGGCGACGCCGTGTTGAAGGAAATTGCGCATCGCTTGAAGAGCTGCATCCGAAGCGAAGACACGGTTGGCCGGCTGGGTGGCGACGAGTTTCTCGTCGTGCTATCCCGCATGCGTGACCTGGCCGAGGTAGTGCAGGCCGCGCGCCATCTGGTCGACACGCTAGGAAAGCCGTATCAGGTGAAAAAACTGGTCCTGTATAGCTCGCCGAGCGTGGGCATCAGCATATGTCCCGACAATGGCGCCCATCTGGATACGCTGGTCAAGAATGCCGATGCGGCCATGTACCATGCCAAGGAACTTGGGCGCAACAACTTCCAGTTCTACATGGAAGAGATGAACCAAAGCGCAAGCCTGGCGCTGTCCATCGAAAACGGTTTGCGCGCAGGCCTGGAGCGTGGCGAGTTCCAGCTCCATTATCAGCCGATCGTCGATACGGCGGCGCGCGCAGTGGTCGGTGCTGAGGTGTTGCTGCGCTGGCCCACGAAGGAGATCGGTCCGAGCGATTTCATTCCTGTGGCGGAAACAAGCGGCATGATCGAGCAACTCGGCGCCTGGGTGGTGCATGAAGCATGCCGGCAAGCGAAGCGATGGCAAGAGAAAGGATGGCCCGCGCTTTCGCTTTCGATCAACGTGTCGCCATTGCAGTTCAGGCAACAGAGCTTGCACGACATGATCGCGGAAGCCTTGAGCGAGCATGGCGTAAATCCGAGCTGTCTGACTCTGGAGTTGACCGAAACGGCATTGCTAAAAAACACCGATCAAGCGATCTCGACGATGTGGGCGATGAAGAAACTGGGCGTGAAGATCGCTCTGGACGACTTTGGCAAAGGGTATTCAAGCTTGAGCCACTTGAGCCAATTGCCGCTGGATGCAGTGAAGGTGGATCAGGATTTCATTTGCACCCTTTCCGACAATCCGGCCAGCGTCGCCATTACGGACGCCATCATCAGCATAGGAAAGACACTGGGACTGCGGGTGATCGCAGAAGGAATCGAGTCAGCCGAGACGCTGGCGCTGCTGCGCGACAGAGCATGTCATGAGATGCAGGGATACTACCTGTGCCCGCCTGCGCCGGCCGATGAATTCGAACGCTGGCGACGTCATTGGCAAGCTGTGTAAAAGAATCTGCTTATTGCCAGGTGGAAAATGGCCGCTTCTGGCCGAACTCGCACATAGAGTCTCTAAACAAGGCAGTGCGTCCCATGATGCATTTTTGCCTCGGAAGGATCTCAAAGGGATAGACGTTTTCTTGCTGCCTCATACTCCGATTTCAAACGCAGGACCGCTTCCGCGACCGTCGGCACGTCATCCATCAAACCCACGCCTTGCCCCGCACCCCAGATGTCGCGCCAGGCCTTGGCCTTGCTGCTGCCGCCGGAGCCGAAATTCATCGCCGACTTGTCGGCAGTCGGCAGGTTGTCGGGATCGAGCCCGGCGGCGACGATGGATTTTTTCAGGTAGTTGCCGTGCACGCCGGTGAACAGGTTGGTGTACACGATGTCGTCGGCCGCCGATTCCACGATGGCTTGACGATAGGCATCGTCGACGTTCGACTCCTTGGTCGCCAGCCAGCGCGAGCCGATGTAGGCGAAGTCAGCGCCCATGGCCTGTGCCGCCAGCACCGCGTCGCCGGTCGCGATCGATCCGGACAAGGCGATCGGGCCTTTGAAGAATTTGCGCACTTCGCCCACCAGTGCAAAGGGCGACAGCGCGCCCGCATGACCGCCGGCGCCTGCCGCTACCAGGATCAAGCCGTCGACGCCGGCTTCCAGCGCTTTCTTCGCATGGCGGATCGAAATCACGTCGTGCAGCACGATGCCGCCGTAGCCGTGGATCGCATCCATCATTTCTTTGGGAGGCGCACGCAGACTGGAGATGATGATCGGGACCTGGTGCCTGACGCACACCGCCACATCCGCCGCCAGCCGATCGTTTGATTGGTGCACGATCTGATTGACCGCAATCGGGCCGATTTGGGCATCCGGATTGGCTGCCTTGCAGGCCGCCAGCTCGGCCTGGATCTCGGTCAGCCAGCTGTCCAGCAGTTCGGCCGGACGCGCATTCAGGGCTGGAAAGGAGCCGACGATGCCGGCCTTGCATTGCGCCTTGACCAGCGCCGGTCCGCTGGCAATGAAGAGAGGCGAACCGATGACGGGCAAGCACAGGTTTTGCAGCGCGGCGGGCAGGCGGTTTGAGGACATGAAAGCTCCTTTGGGAATAATTGTCTTTCGTGGATGAATCAACAATGCGATTGCGTTTTGCCGGATTCTGGATATGATGGTAAATGATGTTTTTTAAAAAAACAATGTTATTTTCAATTAAGAAGATGCCGAAAAAAAACGCTAAACCAAAAGCGCTCGACTTCCGGCAAGGGCAGGAAGATCTGCGCGCCAGCCTGCGCCAGGGCATGCTGGATGCGGCCACCCGGTTGTTGAGCGAAGAAGGACCATCGGCCTTGACCGTGCGGCGCGTGGCGGAGGCGGTGAATTGTTCGACCACTTTGCTGTATTCGCTGTTCGGCGGCAAGGACGGCTTGGCCAACGAGCTTTATCTGGAAGGCTTTGCGCGTCTGAAGCGGGAGTTCGAAAGCAACTCATCCGTATCGCAGCACGAGCAGGGCCGGAAGGACCTTGCCCGCATCATTGCGTTTGCTCGCATCTATCATGAGTATGCGAAACGCAATCCGAGCTATTACATGGTGATGTTCGGCGACGCGATCGCCGGTTTCGTACCGCCGCTCGAGTCGCGCAAGCAGGCATGGGAATCGCTCGCCGTGCTGATCGATGCATTTGACCAATGCATGAAGAACGGCAGTTTGCCGCCATCGAATCCGACCGCCGCCGCGCGCCTGTTATGGGCGGCGATGCATGGCGCCACCAGCCTGGAACTGAAAGGCTATTACCTGAAAACCGAACGTGCGGATGAATTGTTCGACGCGGCGGTGCATGCGGTGCTGCGCTCGTTGCAGGTGGGGCCGGGCGAGCCTTTCGCGTAGAAATGACCGAACACGCACCGGTACACGGCAACGCCCCTGCTCATGTGTGCTAGAGCATTTTTAGCCTGACCGTACGGGCCAATCTCAGGCCTCCGGTGCTCGG
>CBIHON010000088.1:0-7664 GCA_966211965.1 uncultured Burkholderiales bacterium
CAGCGTCCGATTATAAAAATCGCAGACCCTACGTCATTTCGCCAACCGCTCTAGACTTGTTCGGACTTCAATAAAATCTCATTTTCAAACAGGCTGTAAACTGGCATCCCGCTGCAAGCCAGATGTAAGATTCCACCTGTAATCTACAAACAGGACAAACGCCGGCATCGTCCGGCGTTTTTATTTTTGTGGACATTACAATTTTGGGAGACGCATCATGTGGAAAATTTTTGCCGGGTTTATCGTCTTTGCGGGGATCTCGCTGTTCGTTATCCTGAAAGGCGGCGACAAGATCGATATGCAGGGCGAAGCCGGAGGCCATACATCCGAAGCCGGCGCATCGGCGCACGCTTCGGTACCGGCGCCGGTTGTTGCCAGTGCAGTGGCACCGGCCAGCGCGAGCGCACCTGCTGCAGCCGGTGCCGCCGCATCGAAATAACACGCGTCCTCTAAAAAATCCGCATGTTTGCGCATGCGGATTTTTTATTTCTGAGCAAATGCGAGGGTATACCCGCGCTTGCGGACTGCTGCCCCTGCACTACAATTCAAATGCATCCCCCTTCCGGCAAATCCTTCGCTGCGGAAATTCTCTTGCCGGCTTAATCAAATCGTGTCAGAGGAATTTTCATGGAATCTCACTGAATCCACTACAATACCTACCCTTGGTATCCCTACATTCTCATTGCTATGCGTCGTCCATCCCAGAGCTCTCCCCAGAAACTTTCTGCTGACAGCCAGCGCCTCGTCACCTTCGCGCAGGCGATCGTGCAGGCCGGCAGCCGCCTGGAAGAGAGGGCGTGGGAACATAACCTCGATGCACTGCTGCAAAAATTATTAAAGAACGACCACCAGAATACGGTCGATGCCGCGCTCGATAATCTGTTCAAGGTTGAATCGGGTGCTTACGATGTCCTGATGGAATCCATCGAAGCCGTCAGCGAATCTTGCGTTATCGAACATGAAGGCGCCCGCTACGATGCGCTACTGATCGCAGCGCCGATTCTGGCCTGGACCCGCTTTTCCATCGCATCAGGCCCGATCGCCGCCGACATGCTGACCACCTTGAGCGCTCACCTGAATGCTCATCTGCTGGCGCCGGACACCCGACTGGCGATGGCGCCGACGCTGTTCGCAATCGATCAGTTGCCGCGCACGCATGCGGATACGCTCGCCGTGACGCAACGCATGGCGCAAGCAGCGCTCAAAAGCCACGCGCTGAAGCAACTGGTCAATCCGCCGCAAACCGCCCCTTTCCTGGCCGATACACGTTACCTGTTGGCTACCGTGGTCGCCCCTGCTGGGGCTCCGCTGTTCCGCTGGCAAGCCTCGCAGGCCCTGGCCGAGCGTGACGAAGCGCTGGCTCAATGGCGTGCACAAGCGATGCCGAATATCGCACGCCTGCTGCCGGGCTGCGGTATTGAATTGCTGTTGCCGGAAGCTTATTTCGTCGCCTGCCGTGAAGCCGACCGGCAGATACGCCCGGCTTCTATCCGCGCCGCCGTGCACTACCTGACTCATACCCTCAACGTCGAACCGAAGAAATTGCGCGCCGTCATCGGCGACTTCGGCGATGAACCCGATGGCCGGGTGGACGAATACCGGGTCGGATTCACGCTGGAGCAAGATGCCGATGTGGTCTACGGGGTGGTCTGGCCCTTGTACGGACCGGAAGACGAGGAAAAGCCGGACGACCAATCGACCGCGATCCTGAGCATGCAGGCAGCCGCCGGACGCGTCTCATCGATTACCGAAATCCTGTCGCTGCTGCGCGGCTGCGGCGTGAGTGAAATCAAGCGGCACACAGAACGCTTTCCGATGGAGTTTTGCGAAGACTGCGGCGCCCCGCTGTATCCCGATCCGGAAGGTGAACTGGTGCATGCGGAAATGCCCGACGATGCACCGCAAGGGCCGGGACATTTTCATTGATTATTGGGCGGAACGCTAAGAGCCTTCTAAATAAATGCCGCTGGCTAGAGCATTTTTAGCCTGGCCGTGCGGAGTCAAGGTCAGGCCGAGGAGCGGACGCGTACAGGCGTACGCCGAGCACCGGAGGCCTGAGATTGGCCCGTACGGCCAGGCTAAAAATGCTCTAGGCGCGTTTAGAGGCCCTAACGGTCCGTCCAAGCCGAATACGGATGACGCAGTAAATTCGCATTGAAATAACGCGCGTCATGGGTGACCTCGTCACCCACCCAATCCGGCTTTGAAAACACCTGGTCTTCCGCCTCCAGTTCGATCTCGGCCACCACCAGGCCGGCATTGTCGCCGTAGAATTCGTCGACTTCCCACATCATGCCATTATCGAGTATGCGATAACGCGTCTTTTCAATCACCGGCCGTTCGCACAGCTCCGCCAGAAAACACTGCGCATCAGCCATCGGGATCGGATACTCCCACTCGCCACGGGTCGCGCCCACTGTGCGGCCCTTGATCGTGAGCATGGCCGAGCCGCCCTCGATTCTCACCCGTACGATCCGATCCGGATGCGATGACAAGTACCCCTGGCGTATCGACATGCCCTCGCCCAGGGTTTTCCAACGCTCCCCACGCACCAGGAATTTACGTTCGATCTCCACGCTCACCGTTTGCTCCTGTCAAGCGCCAGCAATAGCGGCTGCAAGATCGCTTTGCCCAGCGCCGCGCTGCGCGCGCCATTCCAGCCGACCCGCTGATCAGGCAAATTCGCATTGTCCTTGAACGGCATCTCCAGCGTCAGCGACAGGCATTTGAAGGTATGGCCGATGTATTTGGATGCCAGCTTCAATACCTCTTCCTGATACTTGCTGGCGGCATAGCCATGCTCGCTCTGGAAGTCGGGACTGGCGCGTTTGAAATCGGCGATAAACGCCTGCTGTTCGGCTGCCTGCGCGGCGCTGAATCCTTCCAGCATTTCGCTGCCGGCCACAAATACGTACGGCAAGACTTCATCACCGTGAATATCAAGAAACAGGTCGCAACCGGTAGCATGAATCTGGTCGCGCACCACCAGCACCTCCGGACTGCGCTCCATCGTCGGCGTCATCCATTCTCGGTTCAGGTTGGCGCCGGCGGCATTTGTGCGCAGATTGCCATGCACTGAGCCATCCGGATTCATGTTTGGCACGATGTAAAACACGGCGCTTGCCAGCAGACGCCGCGCAATCGGATCGGCCGGATCAAGCAGCGCGTCAACCATGCCTTCGACAAACCATTCAGCCATGGTTTCGCCCGGATGCTGGCGCGCGATCACCCAGACTTTTTGCGCCGCGGCCGGGTTGCCGATCACGAGCAGATTCATGTCGCGTCCTTCGACCGTACTGCCGAGGTCCTGCACCCGCGCCTGCGCGCATTTTTCCGCACGGCCCAGCAACTGCAGATGGCGCTCCCAGGAATACGGCTCGAAGTAAGCGTAATACACACTATCGCGTTCCGGCGTATGGGTAATCGTCAGCACTTGGCCATCGTAATTGGTCGGCACACGGAACCAATTCAGCTTGTCGTAGCTGGCGACCGCCTGGTAATCCTCCCACCCGGCAGCAAAAGTGGCTTGGCCGGCATTGAGAAAACGAATGGTGCAAGACTCGCCGCGCGCGCCCTGCAGACGAAAGTAAAACCACTGCGCAAAGTCGGCATGAGAGTCCTTGCGAAGGTTCAGGCCGATCGCCTGCGGACTGTCGGCGTGCACGACCTCAATGGCGCCGGCGTCGAATTGTTGGCTGATTTTGATGGGCATAGGAATTTCACGAGCCTTGCGAATATATAGAAATGGAGGGAGTCTTTTGGACTGGCATTGCTGCGTCCGCCGCAACGCCGTTGTCCTGGCCAAGGACGAATACGGCTAAGCAGTTTTTTGGGTATTGCTATTCTGCGTCTTTTATTCTTTTTCGCAAAGCCGCAAATGACGTTTCGCATTCTTTTTGCCAGCCGCTTGCTGACGCGGTTCGCAAGGCAAGCCACTGCGGATAGCTGGCCCTCCCAAAGCAATCCGCCTCATCGCCGCCGCTCCGGGGGCATCGCTCGGCGGATCGCGCGTATCCTCGGCGCCAAGCCGACAGAACGCCCTGACCAACCGTTCGCGATCGAAAAGCAACCCGGCGCAGCCGGCACCATCGCTACGGTCGTCATGCCAGATGACCTGGCCTCATCAGGAAAATCTGAGCGGCCTTGGATTGAAATACTGGATCAACAATGCGCGAATGAACACGCGTGGCGAAAAGCCGTTCTCCTCTGTTATAATTCACAACTCGTCGGGGCGTAGCGCAGCCTGGTAGCGTACTTGCATGGGGTGCAAGGGGTCGGAAGTTCGAATCTTCTCGCCCCGACCAATAGAATCAATAACTTACAGAAAGCCGGTGCAAGCCGGCTTTTTTGTTGCCAGCGTTTTGGCATGAAATTTGGCAAGAAAAAATCCTAAGCTTTCGACTTTAAGCGCGGAGGATTGAACATTCTTGTGTCTGTAAATCAAACCACGCATGGCAACATAGACCAGCCAGAGTGGCTTCGGTCAGGACTGTAATTACCATCGGCTTTAAACTCACTCGCACAGTAGGTAATTCAGATTCAAGATCGTGCAGGTTGATGTCCTCACATGGCAAACCATCCTTGATGAAGGTGCATTGTCAGCAAAACCGAATGCTGAGATAACGGAGTCCATCAGATGAAGTTAAGCCAATAGGGTTGACCGTGACCGTAGATTGACATTCCTGCGCAAAAGTGCACTTGGCGCACACACCTTGCGAGCAAGTATATCGGGCCACTGCCTCACCCCTCAAAATTGCAGCCCTCCGCTTTGCCAACGTCATAACCTCCCCCATTCGATAGCAAGTTAACACGGGGCGAAAATTCCTGCTTGCTTCCGGGACGTTGAATCAGGACGCCGCCATCGCTGACGAGCTCACCGCCGTCGAATGCCGCTTCGATGACGAGCCGTCCGCCCGTCCTAAATGAGCAACTTCATCGGTACAATTTGGCGGGACCGCCGAGGCATCGGCGATCCCCAGTCGTGATTGACGTGAGAACCTATGACAACGCGCTTCGGTACGGGATCGCCGCCCTCTTCTCATGAAATATTCAGGCTCTAGGCGGTCGCTGCTTCGATCAATCGACTTGATTCTGACCCAGGGTCAGGTTGCCGGTGGCCGCATCTTCGATGAAATTGATGAGCTCGAAGCTCGGCAGACTGGCATTGATCATGATGCGGTATTTCGCAGTCGGCGAGGCCGGCGTATAGCCTAGCGCCGCTTCCAGCTGGGCCGACGTGAAGCTGCGCGTCTGCTGTGGCCCCAGCGTGCCGAGCGAGGCATTGACGGTGCCGACCGCATTGCCGGCTTCGTCGTAGGCGGTGGCCGACAAGCTGCCGCCGAGATTACCCGGATTGATCAGGTAGACCCGGCTGATCTTGTTCGAACTCGACGAGGCATTCTCGAACAGCGCGTTGCGCGTCGAAGTGGCCGCAGTGGCGGCGGCGCGGTTGTCGACTTGCGCCTGCGCCAGGCTCAGCTTGCCGGTTCCGTCATCCCTGAGGAAATTGATCAGCTCGAAGTTCGGCAGCGCCGCCGTGAACACCATGCGATAGGGTACCGGCGGGGTATAGCCGATCGCCGCTTCCAGTTGCGCCGAACTGAAGTTCAAGGTCTGTCCGGCTGCCAGCGTGCCGAGCGGCGCGTTTTCGAGGCCGACCCGGTTGCCATCCTGGTTGTAGGCGGTCACGCTCAGCGCCCCTCCCTGGGCCGAGGGATTGACCAGGCGCACCAGGCTGCTGCTCTTCGGATGGGTCGAGGGATTGACCAGCAGCGCATGGCGGCTCGACGCGTTTGCGCCTGAGGCAGTGCGGTCGTCGAGCTGTGCCTGCGCCAGCGTCAGGTTGATGCTGGCGACGTCGCGGATGAAGTTGAGCAGTTCGAAGCTCGGCAGCGCGGCGTTGAACACGACGCGGTAGCGGCTGGACGGCGAGGCCGGCGTGAAGCCGATCGCGGCTTCCAGATCGGACGAGGTGAGGGTCAGCATCTGCCCGGCCGCCAGCGTACCGAGCGCGGCATTGGCTGTGCCCAGCACGGCGCCGCTGTCGTCGTAGGCGGTAGCCGTCACGGCCCCGCTTTGCGTGCCCGGATTGACCAGGCGCACCACGCTGATCTGGTTGTTGCCGACCGCAGGCAGCACCATCAGCGCATTCCGGCTCGAGGAGCTGGCGGCACTGCCGGCGCGACGGTCGCTCTGGGCCTGGCCGAGGGTGAGATTGCCGGTGCCGATGTCCTTGACGAAATTGATCAGCTCGATGCCGGGCAGGCCGGCATCGAAGACGATGCGGTATTTCGCGGTCGGCGCGGCCGGCGTGAAGCCGAGCGCTGCTTCCAGTTGCGCCGAGGTGAAGGTGAGCATCTGGCGTGCCGCGATATTGCCGAGCGCGGCATTGGCGGCGCCGGCGACATGGCCGGCTTCGTCGTAGGCGGTGGCGCGCAGTGCGCCGCCCTGGTCGCCGAGATTGATGACCCGGATCACGCTGATCTTGTTGCCGCTGGAGGAGGCATTGACGAACAACGCCTGACGCTGCGGATCGAACACGAAGTTCGCCACCACGGTGCAGGCGCCCGTGACCGGCCTGGTGGTGAAGAGATTGCCGTCCAGGGTGCCGCCGCAGGTGCCGGTGACCGGGGCGGCGGTGTAGCGTGCATTCGGCACGACCGCGAAACTGGGGGTGGCGTTATAGGCAACGTTCTGGCTGATGCCGATGCTGCCGTTGCCGCCGGGGCCGACGCTGGTCGTGACCGGGTAATTGCGTATGGCCGAGCAAGTGGCGTTGCCGCCGCCGCCGGCACCGTTGCAATTCCAACTATAGAGAGTATTGCCGACAGTGACGCCCGGGTCCGGGAGCCAGCCCGACAGGCAAAGGTCGGTCGGCACCACGGTCAGCGTGCGACCGTTGTCGCCGCCGCAGACTCCGTTGATGACCGGACAGGCCGCGGTGGTAAAGCTCTGGTCGCTGCCGTTGGTGGTATTGATGCTGTTGACGCCCTTGACACGGAAGTGGTAAGTGGCATTGCAGCTCAGGCCGCCGATCGCGACCGATGCCGCTGTGGCGCCCGAGCCGGCGTTGACCGTGCCGCCGGTGGTGGCCGCCACGTTGGTGCCGTAAGCGGCGGTCGGGCCATAGTCGAAACTGACCGTGGTGTTGGCGCCGTTGTCGTTGACGGTGCCGTTCAGCGTTGCGCCGCTTGTGGTGACGCCGGTGGCCGCCCCGGATGTGGCGGTCGGCGCGGTCGCGCAGGAATCGGTGATGCCGGACGTGTTGTGCGCGCCGATGCTGGCGCCGCTCCAATACATCGTGGCCTGGCCGGTGGTCGAGGTATTGGACGAGCCGCCGCCGCCGAACACGGTGCCGCAGGAATTGGCTTCGTCGATCGTGGCCGAGCAACTGGCGCTCTCGGTATTGGTGCAGACGAACAATGCGCCGCCGCGACCGACCGATGCGCCGCCGCCGCTGGTTGCGTCGTTGGTGTTGAAAGTCACGTTTTTCAACGTCAGCGTTCCGGTTCGGGCGAAGATGCCGGCGCCGAAGCCCGCGCCCGCGCCGCCGGTGCCACCGGAGCCGAAAGTGCCGTTGGTGCCGTTGGCGCCGCCGAAGCCGCCGGGGCCGCCAGTGCCGCCGGTGCCGATGCCGCAGCCGTAGATGGCGCCGCCGCCGCCGC
>CBIHON010000089.1:0-7503 GCA_966211965.1 uncultured Burkholderiales bacterium
CGCGTGTCTGCCAGCTAAGCGCGCCGCCGCCCAGGTGGAGCGGATGGACGCTTACTCTGTACACACGGGAATTGCTGACCATTGATGTGGCGGGGGCAATCCGCTCGGCCCGGGTGATCGATGTGCTCTTGCAGCTCATCAGCGTGCGCTATTTCCAGATTAGATTGGGCTGAAAAAACCAGTCAGGTCAGCACGGTCCGTGCTGCAGGCGGCAGGCGAGCGAAATAATGACAAAAACTCTTGAAATCCCATGAGAGATGCCAAGTGAAAGAAACGGAATTGAAGAGCTACGCGATGCCTAGTCTTGCGCTGTCTACAGACAAGTGCACCGAACCCCGCAACAGTACGGCGTCAGTACCGCCTGCGGCAAAAAGCCAACGCCTCAACCCGCATGCGGCACGCACACCCGAGGAAATGGGCATCTTCCGCTACTACAGCGAACGCTGCGCCGATTACTACCGGCAAGTTATCCTCACGCGCAACGGTAAAACCTACCGAAAATCGTTTTACGAAAAGCGCTGCGGCGGCGAACAGGCGGCCTTAACCCTGGCCCAGGCATGGCGCGACCGCATCCTGGCCGAACATCAACGCATGTCGCTGGCCCAGTTTTGTTCCGTGCTGCGCAACAACAATACCTCCGGCGTGACCGGCGTGTACCGGCGCGACCGTATGAAGCGCGAAAAAAACGGCAAGGCGTACCCCTATGTCGCTTGGGAAGCGCGCATTCCCCTTGGCAACGGCAAGACGCAGACGCGCAGCTTCCTGGTCAAGACCTATGGCGAGGAAGGCGCCAAGCAACGTGCCATCGAGGCCCGGCAACAGGGGTTGGCCGCGCTCGAACACATCGCCTTGCGGGAACACCTGCAGCCGCAACCGGTCAGCACAGCCGAGGATATCGCCCTGCTTCAAGCCCACTTGCGTATTCCGCACGAGCAGCGCGAACGCAAGGCCGCCGCGCGGCAAGCCCGCCAAATGCAGGCCGCGCGGCGTGTCGCACAAAAGCAGGCGGAGGCGCAAGCCGCCCTGCAGCAGGCGCTGCAAACCCCCAACCGCAGCGGTGAACCGTATGTCACGCGTTATGAGAATGAAAGCGGACGTGGCGGTTACTACCGCGTCATCTTCGAGCGCCAACGCCAGCGCTACAGCAAAGTTTTCTCCGACCGGGAATACGGCAGCGCCCAGGTTGCGCTGGAAGCAGCCAAGGTCTGGCGCGACCAGACGTTTCAATCGCTGCCGGTTGTTAGCAAGGCACAGGCCGTGACGAACATGCGGGCGGCCAATACCAGCGGGGTGGTCGGTGTGCACCGCATCCATGAGACCCGCAACGGCAAGCGCAAGGAATGGTGGCGGGCGCAGAGCCCGAACCAGCCGGGACAGCCGCACCGCAACAAACGGTTCTCGATTGAGAAATACGGCGAACGGCAAGCCTTCGAACTGGCCGTGAAAGCACGTGCGGCCTATGTCGCCGAATTGGCCGATGTTCCGCACCTGCCCAAGAATGCAGCCAAGCAAATGATGCATGCCTTGAACAAGGCAAGCCAAGCATCGTCAAGCGGCCGGTCTGGGCCGGGCAGCCAGCCGGCAGGGGCGGGGCAGCATGCCGTCTCCGAAGCCGCGGAAACAAGCCGGCTGGCTGCAGCGGGCGACACCGCCAAACTATTGGACGTCTTGAAAGAGAAGGTGGGCGCGGCAAGCGACTATGCGCTTAGCCGTGCGTTGAACCTCACTCCGCCGGTGATCAGCAAATTGCGCAACGGCCGGCTGGCGGTCGACCTCGACTTGCTCAACCTTTTGCACAGAGCTACCGGCATGGAAGTGCAGGCAATGAAGGACGCACTGGGTGCGGCATGGACAGGAACGACCCCGCACCAGAAAATCAAGGCGAGATCAAGGGATCGCTCGGCCAAGGGGTATCTTGAAAACCGCTGACGGCATATATCTTGAGCGTCCGCGCTGAAGTCGAGGCGGCCGACCTCGTCGGCACGATGGACTGGATGGTCCGCGGTTTCGGGCGTGCATCAGAGCAGCTGTCGGATTGAGGCTTCCTTTTCTGCCGCCATTCATGCGGACATCGCAACGCATCGTGATGCATCGACACACTCTCCGCGCCGGGTCGTGATGCGATAGTCGGTCCCAGGCATTCGCATTCCTGGGACCGACGCTTGGCGAACGAATTACGCATCACCTTACCAAGGCTGTTTCCCGTCCAGCAGCACATCGCCGCCAGCACCGCGCGCTTCAATGCCGTCTCCGGGGGCCGCGAATCCGGCAAGACGGCCCTTGCCATCGATCTCTTGCTCGCGTCGCGCTACGGCGCCTTGCAGGGCTTCCCGGTGGCTTTCCTGCTGCCCGATGCCGAATCGGTTTTGAAAGCCAAGCGGCGCCTCTTCGGCATGATCCCGGCGCTGTTGTCCGGCCGGCTCGACCGCCCGCGCGTGGACTTGCTGACCGGCGGCGCCATCACCTTCCAGCCGCTCGCCAGTGTGGGCAAGAAGCCGAAACGCGAGCCTCAGGGCCGATGCCTTGCTGGGAACTGGAAAATCGTTTACTGTCATTGTCACCGGCAGAAGGTGACTGGTGGCCGCTTTCGGTTTCGAGCCGCTGGGTGGTCGACAAGACCGCCGAGCACAAGCGTACCTTCCACCTTGTACCCTGTATACCGGAATGGGCATTACCAGCCGGCGTCCGGCAAATGGCCGCTGGCGCTGCAGCGATGGGGTTAGAACAAGCCAGCGGAGTTATGCCTCATCCGTACCCGGCGTAAAACTCCACTTCGGACTCATCAGCACCGCCAGCACAGACACCACGGCAATCGCGATTGAAATCCACAAGGTCACCGGCGTTTCGGCAATGCGCTGCGGGTAGATCCTGAGTGCCGCACCCAGCCCCACGGTGTTGCCGCCCGCGATCAGTACGGCGGTTGCATAGTCATGAAACCTGCGCGCCTTGTTGGCGCCGATCGCCCACTTCGGATGCGTGTTGTAACTCGGCAGGCTCTCATGCGCATCCTCCAGCCGCTCCAGTGCCGACATGAACCGCCGCAGGTTGGTGATGGCGCGCTCGGCCTTGTAGTTGAGGAAGGCCAGGCATACGGAAGCGACGGGAAAACCCAGCAGCAGCCATTCGGCGGGAACGGTGCTCTTGCCTTCATTCGGCTTGAGCGCGACGAGCGCCGCCAGCAGACTCACCACCAGCGTGACATAGAGGGTGAGCGCTTGCTGGCGCTGCTGGATGCGCGCATTGACTTCCTGGCTGGCGGCGATGAAGCGGTAGTTTGCGTCGACCGATGATTTGATTGCCATGGGGCGGATTCCTGTGTGCTGAAGGGCAATTGATTCTACATCGGGTTCGTGGCCACAGGGCGATGGAGCTTCATTTGCCGTGCGATGTGGCGGCGAGAGATTCCGCCTTTGCCACGCTTGCGGCAATCGATTGCGCGATGTCGGCGTCGGGCGGCACCATGGCGAGGATTTTTTTCCACGGCAAGAAGCTTTCGCATAGTCCCCGCGTTCGTAGGCGGCGCTGCCTGCCAGTGCCAGCGCCTGGGCGTGGTTGGGGGCGATCGCCAGCGCGCGCTCGATCAGGCGTTCCGGTTCGCCCGAGAGGTTGTGGTTCAGGCTCATTCCCAGCGCGACGGCGTAGTCGGTCAGCACGTCGGGGTTGTCCGGTTCCAGCGCGAGCAGGCGCCGGTAGGCTTCGGAGGCGGCATCGAAGCGCTGCAGATTCTCATAGGAGCGCGCCAGCCGTCGGCATCGCCGGGGTTGTTCTTCAGGCGCTCCGCGAGCCGGCGCTTACCATGGCTTCGATTTGCGCCGGGCCGATGCGGGGAGTGCCGTCCGTCGAAGCGTATGCGCCGCCCACCAGCAATGCGAGGGCGATGCCGGATTGAAGAAGGAGCCTTGTCGCGGACCTAGGCCCATCGCGAAGAATTCGCTCCAGCTGTTCCAGGCCATCACGCACGCTCCACGATCCAAGCGGCATGGCGCTCGCGTTCCAGGATGATGGCGCGCACCCGTGTCAGCACGGTCGCCGCCGCATAGGCCTACATGTCCAGTTGCGCTCCGGTAGCCCCGGCGCCGAAAATCAGCACCGGCATATACAAGGGAAGGACGAGCAGCGCGACCAGCACGTCGCCGCCGTGCACGCCGAGCGTGAGCGCGCCGCCAATAGCGCCCACCAGGCTCAGGACGGGCGTGCCGAGCAGCAGGCTGGCGGCAAGCACGGCGATGGCATCGGCGGGCAGGTCGAACTGCAGTGCCAGCGCCGGCGACAGCAGCACCAGCGGCAAGCCGGAAACCAGCCAGTGCGCCGTCACCTTGACGATCACGATCAGCGTCAGCGGTTCCGGCGAGAGCAGCATCTGTTCCAGCGTGCCGTCGGCGCAGTCGAGCGCGAACATGCGCGGGAGCGAGAGCATCGTCGCCAGCAGCGCGGCAGTCCAGAGGATGCCGGGCCCCATGCTGCGCAGCATGTCCCGCTCCGCTCTCGTGCCGAGGGGAAAGAGGGCGGTGACCATGACGAAGAAGAACAGCGAGGTCAATGCATCGGAACGCCGTCAGTACGCCAGCAACAGGTCGCGTTCGATGACGCAGGCCAGGGTCTTGATCATGCCGCCTCGCCCAGGTCGAGCAGGTGCAGGCGGCGTGCTTCCAGCGTCAGCGGCTGGTGCGTCGTATAGACCACGATGCCCTTGCGTGCGAGATGCCGGTTCAGCACGGTGCGCAAGACGTCGATGGAAGTCTGGTCCAGCGCGCTGAAAGGTTCGTCCAATACCAGGAGCGGCGGCAGGGGCGCGGTGCAGAGACGTGCGAGCGCGACACGCTTGCGCTGGCCTTGCGACAGGATGGCTGCCGGCAGGTGTGCCGCATGACAAGCTGCATGACCTGATCGAGCGCATCGCGCCGAGCGAGGAAACCGTGCTGATCACCGGCGAGACGGGAACAGGCAAGGAACTCGTGGCGCGCCACGTGCATGCGCTCAGCAACCGGCGTGACGCGAAATTCGTCGCCATCAATTGCGGCGCGTTTTCCGAAACGCTGATCGAGAGCGAACTATTCGGCTACGAGCGTGGCGCCTTCACCGGCGCGCAGCAGGGCAAGGCAGGCTGGTTCGAGACCGCCAACGGCGGCACGCTCTTCCTGGACGAGATCGGCGATCTGCCCCTGCCCATGCAGGTCAAGCTCTTGCGCGTGCTGCAGGAGCGCGAGGTGGTGCGGCTCGGGTCGCGCCAGCCGGTTCCTATCGATGTGCACCTCATCGCGGCGACCAATGTCGACCTTGCGGAAGCCGTGCGCGCCGGCCGCTTCCGTGAGGATCTCTATTACCGGCTCAAGGTGATTTCCCTGCCCTTGCGGCCGCTGCGCGAACGCCATGGCGATATCCTGCCGTTGATGCGGCACTTCTTGCAGACCTATGCGCAGCGCATCGGCGAAAACGACGTGCAGCTCACCAGCGACGCGGAACAGGAATTGTTGTCGTATCCATGGCCGGGCAACATTCGCGAACTGGAAAACGTCATCCATGGCGCGGTGCTGGTCAGCCGCAACGGCATGGTGACCGCCTCTGATCTGCACCTGCCGCAACTGCATGCCGACTGGGCACTGTACAAGGCACCACCGGTTGCTCCGGCGGGACGGCAACTCGAGGCGCTTGCACCATCCGCCTACAGGCAGGAAGAGTCGTATGCGCAACCAGCCACCGCGATGGAGCGCTTTCATCGTGCATGGCGTGAACTGCTCGACTCGGGCGAGGAGATTCTGTTCGAGAAGCTGGAGCGAGACCTCGTGCTCGCCGCCTGGGGGAGCAGGCAGCTTAACCAGGTGCAGGCCGCACGTTACCTGAACATCGGCCGCAATGTCCTGCGCACCTTCTTGAAGAAGGCCGGGGTGCTGTGAGAGGTTGTGTCCGGATGGCGTGTGCACTGCTATTGCGTAAATTGATTCTGGATGCAAACGTCAAGTGGCGTATCGGGTTAAATTGTTGTTAATTGAGAAGGTTATTGCGTTGGCGTGACGGTGGAAGGCGCGCTCTCTTATCGGGAAAAGCCTTACGAAGGTAAGCAGCCTCGGAACGTTTGTACTTGTACGCTGGTGTGTAGTTAAAATAAAGTGCTATTCAGCAGGGCTGGCGAGCACAATGAGCATTTTTGTTGGTACTTTTAAAAATGAAATAAGAAAGACCGCGTATTTATACGGGGTACAGCCTGATATTCGATTCCGGTTTCGGCACCAACCCATTATGCATAAGGCTTTCAGGCCGATTTGATCTTCAAGGCCTTTCAGCGCACCTTGGCAACTGTCAACCAAGTGCCAACCACGCCAAAGTATTAAACGTCCTTGCTTCTTGTGGGTGTTTCAGTGCCAACCAAGTGTGCATGTCGCATGATCATCGCCAGCAAAATTGAATGACCAAGCAAGCGCTGCAATGCCAGGATGTTTCCACCGTTTATCATGAAGTGACTTGCAAAAGTGCGGCAAGCTGCGCGTCATCTGACTCTCAGGCAATTTGATCTCGGCGCATTCGATGGCTTCCTTGAAGGCATACCAAGCCGGACCAAGATGGCGTCTCCTTTTTCATGCTTCTTGGGGGGGGCGACGATTTTTTTCTCCAGCTTGTCATCGATTGGTATCGCGCGCACTTTTCCGATTTTGTCTTCGCATATTGAATTGCTTGCCTTGCGACTATTTACGTAGTAAGTGCTTGCGATATTTGTGTCTCGTCTATATAATTTTTATTATATAGACGGAGGCTTATATGCTTACATTCAAAGTTACAACCGTAGGTGCATCAGAAGGCTTTATTCTGAACAAAGAGGCCAAGGCAAAGCTCAACGTCCAAAAAGGCGATACGCTTTACTTGACCGAGGCGCCAGACGGCGCCTTGCGGATCACGCCTTACAATCCCGACTTCCAGCGCCAAATGGAATTGGCGGAACAAATCATGCATGATGATCGCGAAATTTTGCGAGCGTTAGCTAAATGACTTCTTGGCGCTGGGTAAGAACTGATTTGGTTTACGCTGTTCATGAAAGTCAATTGGCCCGGCATGGTGGACTGGATGGCATACGCGATCAGAACGCGGTGGAATCTGCTTTAGCGAGGCCGGAACAATTAGATGGCTACGGCGAACCCAAGCCGGATGCCGCCGATATTGCTGCGGCTTATGCTTATGGTTTGGCTCGCAACCATGGCTTCAGCGACGGCAACAAGCGAACGGCCTGGGTGGTCGCTCGCGTTTTTTTAGCTGATAATGGCGTTACCTTAAGCTTTGCTCCTCTGGATGCGATTCAGATAGTGGAAGGTGTTGCTGCGGGGACGGTTGGGGAAAAAGAGTTGGCCGACTGGTTTCGGCAGCGCATTGCTTCTTGATCAGAAATGACTCCGCTAGCTCGATCGCCGACAGTCAACAAAGGGGCAACGGCATAACAGAATAATGCGGGATAAAATTTGCTTAGAGCCTGTTTGAAAATGAAAATTTACTCGAACAACCGCTTGAGTAGCAGGT
>CBIHON010000090.1:0-7486 GCA_966211965.1 uncultured Burkholderiales bacterium
CGTCCTGGTATGACAACGAGTGGGGGTTCTCCAACCGCATGCTCGATACCACCGTTGCGCTGATGTCGGCCAAGTAATCTGCAAAGTCTTGTGGAAATATAAAGCGCCCCACATGTTGGGGCGTTTTTCCAAGATCGTTTTTTCATAAAGGTCCATCATGTTGAAAATCAAAAAGCTCATCGCCGACAACAAGGGTTTCCTGTTCTTCATGTTCGGCATGCTGGTTTTTCGTACCGCGATTGCGGACTGGTATGGGGTGCCGTCCAGCTCGATGTATCCGACCATGATGATCGGTGACCGGATCGTTTCCGATCGCCTGGCTTACGACCTCAAACTGCCGTTCACCGACGTGATCGTCAAGCACATCGCCGATCCGAAGCGCGGCGATATCGTCACTTTCACCTCGCCGGAAGACGGCATGCGCCTGGTCAAACGCCTCATTGCCGTGCCAGGCGACGTGGTGGAAATGCGCGGCGAGCAATTGCTGATCAATGGCGTGGCGGCCTCGTATTCTCCGGCTGCGGCGGATATCGCGGCGCATGTGACGCCAGACTATCAAGGTAAGCAGCTTGTGATGAACGAGCAACTGCTCGGCGCGCAACGTCCCATCATTGTGATGCCTGAGCGGCCGGCCATGCGTACTTTTGGCCCCGTGAAGGTGCCGGAAGGGCAGTACCTGATGCTGGGCGACAATCGCGACAACAGCAAGGATTCCCGCTATATCGGATTCGTCAAGCGCGAGTTGATTACCGGCCAGGTCAAGCGGGTGGTATTTTCGCTGGATTACGATCAATATTATTTGCCGCGGATGGGCCGTTTTTTCGCGCCTTTGTCGTAGTGAATGATTGGTGCGCACAGCGCACACTGCGATCCTAACCGGCAGGTTTTACCCCCTAGAGCATTTTTAGCCTGACCGTACGGGCCAATCCCAGGCCTCCGGTGCTCGGCGTACGCCTGTACGCGTCCGCTCCTCGGCCTGACCTTGACTCCGCACGGTCAGGCTAAAAATGCTCTAGGTTTGGCGTGCCCGCACGCCAAACCTCACCACTGCGGCCAATCTGCAATCAGCTTCTCCGCTTCGCTGCCATCCAGCGGCTTCGCAAAATAATATCCCTGCCCATACTCCACCTTTAGCGCCCGCAACTGCGCCAGTTGGCTCGCGGTTTCCACTCCTTCGGCGATCAGGTCCATGCCCAGGGTATGCGCCAGGGTCACGATGGTTTGGATGATGTCGGCATCCTTGCGGTCCACATCCATCCGTCTCACGAAGGATGCATCGATCTTCAGCGTATTCACCGGGAAGCGATGCAGATAGGACAGCGATGAATAGCCGGTGCCGAAATCGTCCATCAGAAGCTTGATGCCTTTGCCGCGCAGCTTGACCAGCACTGCCGCCGCTTCTTCGGCGTATTCCATGATCACGGTTTCCGTGACCTCGAGTTTCAGGCTGTCGGTCGACAAGCCGGTTTCGTCCAGCGCCTGTTCGATCTGTTCCATCAGGTTGGGCTGGGCGAACTGGCGGCCGGCCAGGTTGACGCTCATTTGCAGCGGCGGATGATCCGGGAATTTGATCTGCCAGGCACGCATCTGGCGACAGGCTTCGCCCAGCACCCATCGCCCGATATGCACGATCAGCCCGGTTTCTTCGGTGAGCGCAATGAATTCTCCCGGCATCACCAGGCCGCCGTTCGGATGGCGCATGCGCACCAGCGCTTCGAAGCCGGTCAGCCGCCCGTTCTGCAAGTCGACGATGGGCTGGTATTGCAAGTGGAATTCACCGCCCTTGATGACGGCTTGGCGCAGCTTGGTTTCCATCTCGAGCAGGGCGACCACGCGGGTTCGCATGTCCGACTCGAAGATTTCGCCGCAGGCGCCGCCGCGCGCCATGGCGCGGTGATTCGCGGTTTCGGCGTCGCGCAGAATCTCGTCCGGGTCGGAGTAGCTCGGCTTGAGCAGCACCACGCCGATGCTGGCGGTCGTGTATACCTCGTAACCATCCAGTGAATAGGCCTCGACCAGCGCGCTCTGCAACTGCTCGGCATAGCGGCCCGCCTGGCCTGGGTCGTTGATGTCGTCCAGCAGGATCGCGAACTCGTTGCCGCCCAGGCGCGCAGCCGTATAGCCCTTGGGCAAAGTAACCGCAAGGCGTTGCGCCACGCTGATCAGGAGTTTTTCGCCGGCGCTGCGTCCGAGGCTGTCGGTGATGACGTTGAAGCGATCCAGGCTCACGAACAAGAGCGCAAAGCCGCGCCCGCTCTTGAGCTTGACCACTTGCAGCGCATCGCTCAGCAGGTCCAGCATCAGCGAGCGGTTCGGCAGTCCGGTCAAGCGGTCACGCAAGGGTTCCTCGCGAATCACCTTGGCGATCATTACGCGCGCCGAGGCCGCGCCGATTACGCCGGCCAGTTGCGCTTCGGACGCATTCACCAGTTCGGCGTCGGCTTCGCGCGGCCAGTCCAGGCCGCGTTGCCGGGCATAGGTGGTGAAGGTCGCCAGTGCTTCCGTCGGCCCCAGGAATCGGGTCAACAAGCGGTGCAGATCGGTCAGTGAACCGCTGGCACGCCAGGTGGTGCGTTCGGGCGCCGGCTCTTGCCTGAAGACATCGACGAACAACGCGGCCTGGTTTTTTTCGATGCCGCTTTGCCGGCTCATCAGCGAGACGCCGACATAGGCGCCGACGTTAACCATCATGCTCCAGATCATCGAATGCGTAATTTCGTCCAGACCGATCAGCCCGAACAACTCCAGCGGCCGCAGCAGCGCGATGCCGAACGGGCCTTGCTCCAGCAAACTTATCGGCAGCCAGCCGGAGCGGACGAAGGCCGGCAGCATCAGCGTGTACACCCACATCAGGAACCCGGCGCTCAAGCCGGCCAACGCGCCGGCGCGCGTGCCGCTCTTCCAGTAGATGCCGCCGAGCAGGGCGGGAGCGAATTGCGCAACAGCGGCAAAAGAAATGAGGCCGATCGAGACCAGCGGATAGGCTTCTCCCGCCAGCCGGAAGTAGGCAAAACCGAGCAGCATGCCGAGCGCGATGGTTACCCGCCGGATCGCCAGCAACAGGCTGGACAAATCCTCGCGATCGCTCAGCTGCAGGCGCTTGATGCGCAACAGGATCGGCATTACCAGGTCGTTGCACACCATTGTCGACAGCGCGATGCTTTCGACGATCACCATGCCGGTCGCTGCTGACAAGCCGCCGATAAAGACCAGCAGGGCCAGCATTTCCTTTCCCTGGGACAGGGGCAGCGTCAGCACGAACAAGTCCGGGTCGGCCAGGCCGCTGGCGAAATACACCAAGCCGCCCAGCGCAATCGGCAGTACGAAGATATTGAACAGCAGCAGGTAAAGCGGAAACAGCCAACTCGCCTTTTTCAGGTGGGATTCGTCGACGTTTTCGATCACCGCCACCTGGAACTGGCGCGGCAGGAAAATAATCGCCAGCATCGACAGGAAGGCAACTGAGAACAGCGAGGCCCAGCTTCGATAAATATCGGTGCCGCCGCCGCCGATGGTGAAGGCTGCCTTGACTTCGGGTAATTGGGACGCCAGCGCGAACAAGTCGCCCAAGCCGCCGAAAATGCCATAGGTGACGAATAGGCCGACTCCCAGAAAGGCCAGCAATTTGACCAGCGATTCGAAGGCGATCGCCGCGACCATGCCTTCATGGCGCTCTGCGGCATCCAGCTTGCGCGTGCCGAACAGGATGGTAAATGCGGCCAGGATCAGCGCCACGTAAAACGCGGTATCCGACAGAATCGGCCCTGGCCCGGCGTGGGCGGAGGACTGGATCTGAGGATAATGCGTCAGCACGTTGAAACTGGTGGAGATGGCCTTGAGCTGCAGTGAAATATAGGGCGTGACCCCGAACACCGCGATGGTGGTGACCAGCCCGGCCAGCAGGGCGCTTTTGCCGTAGCGCGCGGAAATGAAATCGGCCAGCGAGGTGATGTGATTGTCCTTGGCGATACGGATGATCTTGCGCAGCACCAGCCACCACAGGGTTGCCATGACGGTCGGCCCCAGATAGACCGGCAGGAAGCCGATGCCGCTGCTGGCGGCGCGGCCGACGCTGCCGTAGAAAGTCCAGGCGGTGGCATAGACCGCCAGCGACAGCGAGTAGACGTAAGGATTGGCGATAACGCTGCGCCCGGCGGCGGCTGCCTTGTCGCCGTAGTAGGCGACTGCGAACAATATGCCCAGGTAGAGCAGGGCGGCCAGCGCCACCAGCCATCCGGTCAGCATGCGATTCCCCTTTGATGCGGCAGGCGCATCGCTATTTTTTCTCGATCACGAAAGCCAGCAAGCCGATCAGCAGCGCCCAGGCGCCGAACACGTAAATGAATAGCACCGGGATGCCGAACACCAGGCTGGGCCAGTTGAATAAGGCCAGCAAGGGATAATTGAAGAGCAGGCAGCCCAGCAGGAACAAGGCGAGCAGATGCTGGCTTTTGATGGTCGGCTTGTGTTTGTTCATGTTGATCTCCCTTGTTGGATAGGCAAGCGCACATGATTCGTTATATGCCGTCTGCACGAGATGGCAAGCCGCGAGAGCGGACATCCGCTTGGGCAGAACTCTTCAATCCAAGCTTCCGAGACACTGCTCCCAAAGCTGCTTGACCACCGCGGCGTCTGGCGCGACCCGTTCGACCTCGACGCGCGCCTGTTCTTTTCCCTGCAGCCTGATCTGATGCTGCCGTTTGCGAAAGCGGCGGTAGGCGTCGGCCGTGGCCACGGCCAGCGCCGGATCGATCAGGCCCAGCTCGCCGCACAATTTCAGCAAGGCGATGTTGCCGATATCGGCGGTCAATTGCGGATACTGCGCCGCATGGCAGAGGACCAGAAACTGCACGATGAATTCAATGTCGATCATACCGCCGGCATCGTGCTTCAGATCGAACAGCGTGGAGCGGTTGGGATGGCCCTCGTGCATTTTCTGCCGCATCGAGAGTACGTCGCGGCGTAATTTTTCCATGTCGCGCGGTTGCCGCAGCACGGCTTCGCGGATCGCCTCGAAGCGCGCGCCGATCGCGGCGTCGCCGGCGCACATGCGGGCGCGCGTCAAGGCCTGGTGTTCCCAGACCCAGGCCGATGTGCTTTGATACCTTTCGAAAGAAGCGATGCTGGAAACCAGCAAGCCGCTGGCGCCGTCCGGCCGTAACGCGATGTCGATGTCGAACAGGATGCCGGCCGGCGTATGGCTGGTCATCCAGGTGATGAAGCGCTGCGCCAGCTTGGCGTACAGGCCGGGTGCTTCGGGATGCTCATCGTCGTACAGGAAGATCACATCGAGATCGGAAGCGTAACCCAGCTCCTTGCCCCCCAGCTTGCCATAGGCGATGACCGCGAATCTGGGCGCCTCGCGATGGCGGTTCGGCACCGTGAGCCAGACCGCCTGCAGCGTCAGCGCAACCAGGATGTCGGCCAGCGCCGATAAATGGTCTGCCAGGCGCTCGACGCTCAGACTGCCTTCCAGATCCTGCGCCAGCAAACGGAACAATTGCGCATGGTGCATCTCGCGCAAGATATCCATTTGCCGTTCGGTATCGCCGGCCGCGGCCTCGAGTTCCCGCTGGCAATCTTGCGTAAAGGTGCTCCAGTCCGGCGCGGCATTCAGGCTTTGATCGTCCAGCAATTCATCGAGCAGCAGCGGGTGCCGCGTCAGGAATGTCGCCGCCCAGCCGCTCGCGCTCATCATGCGGATCACGCGCTCCAGCGCATGCGGGTATTCGGTCAGCAATGCCAGGTAGGAGGCGCGGCGTGCGATTGCCTCAAAGAAATCAAGCAGGCGGCCGAGCGTGGCGAAGCGGGTGTCGGCGAAGCTTGCGACGATTGGCAAGGCGGCATTGAGCAGGGCCGCCAGCTTGCTTTTGCTGGATTCCGGCAGCGACTGCATCTTTGGCGATTGCCAGGTCGAGAGTAGGCGCTGGGCAGCATCTGCAGCTTCGCTAAAGCCCAGGGCCTGCAGGTGGGCCTGGATGGTTTCGCGGCTGTCGGTATCGGCCAGGATGGCGTAGATTTCCGGGGCGAGCTGCTGCGTGCCGTTGGCGGCAGCCTTGCCGTTACTCTTTTCATTGAAGATTGCATCGAATTGGGCCGCCACCAGCGCGCGCTGCGTTTCCAGTTCTGCCAGCAGGGCGGGCACGTCGGCAAAGCCCATCATCCGTGCAATCGTCAGGCGGTCGGCTTGGTTGGCCGGCAGCGTGTGGGTTTGCGCATCATCCAGATATTGCAGGCGGTGCTCCAGGTTGCGCAGGAAGGTGTAGGCATGCAGCAATTGTTCGACCACCTCGACCGTCAGCAGGCGTTTTTCCGCCAGCACGCGCAAGATGCCGCGGGTTGAACGGCCGCGCAGCGCGGCGTCGCGTCCGCCACGGATCAATTGGAACACCTGTGCCAGGAACTCGATTTCGCGGATGCCCCCGCGTCCCAGCTTGACATTATTGCTGCGATCGGGGTGACGGGTTTCCTGGCGCAGCACTTCGGCGCGGATTTGCGCATGCATGCCGCGCATTGCCTGGATCGCGCCGAAATCCAGATAACGCCGGTAGACGAAGGGCCGCACGATGCTTTCCAGCGCCGCGATATCGGCCGCCTCGCCGGTCAACGCGCGCGCCTTGACCCAGGCATAGCGCTCCCATTCGCGGCCCTGGACGATCAGGTATTCCTCGACCATGTTGAAGCTGGCTGCCAGCGGGCCGGAGGCGCCGTTCGGCCGCAAAGCCATGTCGACACGGAAGGTAAAGCCGTCTTCGGTGATTTCGGAAAGCGCGGCGATCAGCTTCTTACCGAGCCGGACGAAGAACTCGTGGTTCGAGAGCGGGCGTTGCTCGGGCGTCGTGGTGCGGGTTTCGCCATCTTCCGCATAGGTAAAAATCAGGTCGATATCGGACGATACATTCAACTCGCCTCCGCCCAACTTGCCCATGCCCAGTACGATCAGACCTTGCTCTGCGCCTGATTCTTCGCCGATGGGGATGCCATGGAGCGCGTGCATCTCGCTGCTGAGCGCGGCGACGTGGGTTTGTACGGCGAAGTCGCCGAAGGCGCTCATGGTGTCGACCACCTCGGCCAAGTCGGCTCGTCCGCCCAGGTCGCGCGCCGTCAGCGTCGCTACCACCAAGTTGCGCAGGCGGCGCATCGCACGAGGCAATGGGAAACCTGCATCGATTTCCCGCTGCAGCTGGCGCGTGAAGATATCGATGCCTAACGGAAATGCCGCAAGTTCTTCGACCATGCGTTCGCGCGCTGGATCGGCCTGGATCCAGCGCGTAGTGAACCGGGAGGCAACTATACTTGTCAGAAAAGGAGTGGTCACAATCGCTAAGGCTAATGGATATAATGAATTTTCCCGGCAGCTTCCATGCGAACAGGGCACTGTGACGAATTGTTATACCTTACGCGGCCACGAATTGCGCTTTTGGGGCCTCTGGCGGGCATCTTGACTGCATCTGCCAGAGGCCCCAAAAGCGCAATTCGTGGCCGC
>CBIHON010000091.1:0-7055 GCA_966211965.1 uncultured Burkholderiales bacterium
AGGTGATTAGACTTGTTCGGACTTCAATAAAATCTCATTTTCAAACAGGCTGTAAAAGCCGTGTCTTCATTCTGAAATCTAACGTTCAAGTTGGCCAGGCGCGCAGCGCTCAGTGTCCAATGGAAAGTTATGTGGCATAGGGGCACTCAACTGATGTCTGTGATTTTCCAGATTGCCCCATCTCGGAACTCGAACTCTGAACGGCCGGAGAGACTCAGGACTTGGCCGCTCTTTAAGCCGTTTGGGAGATCGTTTGCGACGACCGCGCGAAATGCTACGGTAGCTACCGCATGGGAACCTTCACACTGAAAGGACTTAATGGTCTGCTGCCTCTCGGAGAACAGCGATAGCGACTGCAACGCTAGAGCTCTGAGTTCGGAAACGCCTGTAGTGCTTGCATTCACCTCACCTTCCGAAATGTTCTTGAAGTCAACATCTGGATGAACAGTCAGGAGCATTTCGTCGACGTCCATGCGGTTGTATGCCTCAATGTACCTATCAACGAGCGCTCTCATTTCAGTGGGACTCAATTGTTTCCTCCTGGCTCTGCCACATAACGTCGAGCTAAAAGGTGGCGCTAAGCGCCATCCGTGTTGAGTGGCGAGTTAGAACAACGTGGATTCGCCAAACAGTCATCGCTCCTGCAAAGGCTGCCCATAGAACCGGCACCCAAACTCCTTGCAGGAGCCAGTACCCTGAACAGGTTAACCCAGCAAGGTAAACCATTAAAGCCACCTCATTTCGATGAGACGGCGCAATCAGAGCTGGAAAAAGAACCGTCAGCGACCCGCAAATCAACGACCCGATCGATAAATACGCTTTTTCGAGAAAAGACGACCAAGGGGCAAAGCACATTCCGGAAACAACGTACTGCCAAGGGCACAACCATTCGCCGATCGCATGAGCAAGCAAAGCGACGATCACCCCGATGTACCAACCGATAATGGCACCAGGAATCGTAAGTAGCCAGCGAACTGTTCGCATAGTTTTAACGCCGCGTTGACCAGCACGCTTGCGTGTCGGTGTCGAACAATGGGTTAGGCATCTGCCGCGCCAAGGACTTGCCCAAGATCTTGTTTGAGCTCTTCTGCCTTCTTTGACGTCGGTGCGTTTGAGATGGCCAAAGCAGCAGCGGATTTTGCTTCGCTCTTTCGACCAAGAGCAAATAGCACGTGTGCCTCAACAAGCCGGGTAAGCCAATCATTTGGTGCATGGCTGATGGATGGAGCCAACGTTTCAAGAGCTCGCTCAGAGGCTCCATGTCGAAGCAGTTGGTCTGCGAGAAAGTAGCGCGCGACAGTTACGGCAGGCGAGCCCTCCAGATTTCCTTGCGCCAGCTCAGCAGCTAGTGAGTGCTCTAGCTGTATGGTTGCTTGCTCATGCTTCCCGAGTTCGTTTAGTACGCAGGCGTATTCGCCATGATATGCCGATAGGCCCCAGTGTTGCGGGTCGGCCAAAGGAATAGCCTCCTCATATAGACGCTTGGCCTCCTCTCTGCGGCCAGCTTGCCAATGGTCGAATGCTTCTCTGGCGAGCTTCGAGGCTTTGGATTGGTCGATCATTCGGATGCCTAACTAGATTTCAAAGGCTTGGCCTGATTGTTAAAACTGGGTAGTGCCCGATAAACCATTTCGCTTGATCCTTCGCAAGCCGTATGCCGTCTAGCATACCGCATAATACTGTATTTTCATACAGTGTTAATTAACGTGAAAATCGCCCCTGATTCTACTGCTGTCGGGCAACCACCCAAACTGCTCGACCAGCTACGACGTTGCCTCAGAGACAGGCATTATAGCCTGCGGACCGAACGCGTCTACGTGTACTGGGCCAGATGGTCTATCCGCTTCCACCAGCTCCGCCATCCCGCCGATATGGGCGTGCCTGAAATCCACGCCTTCCTGTCTTACCTGTCCAATGAACGAAGCGTTTCGACCTCGACTCACCATCAGGCGCTATGTGCCCTGCTGTTCCTCTACAAGCACGTGCTGAAAGTGGAGTTGCCGTGGATCGAGGACTTGCCCAAGCCGTCGAAGCCGCCCCGCCAGCCCACCGTGCTGACGCGGCAGGAGATCGACCGGATTTTTGCACAGATGGAAGGTGTCTACCTTTTAATTGCTAGACTGCTGTACGGCACCGGCATGCGATTGATGGAATGTGCCCAGCTGCGGGTCAAGGATATTGATTTCCAGCGAAGGGAGATCACCATCCGGCGTGGCAAAGGCGGCAAGGACCGCTTGACCATGCTGCCGCTGTCCCTGGTTCAGCCGTTGCGGGAGCAGCTCGCGTACGCGAAGTCGTTGTATGACGAGGATCGCTTAAACCGCCGCAATGGTGTCATGCTGCCGGATGCGTTGGAGCGCAAGTATCCGTCTGCCGGAACGCAATGGAGCTGGTATTGGGCATTTCCTTCGGCGCATGAATCGACCGATCCCCGTACTGGTCTCGTACGTCGGCATCATCTTTACGAGCAAACCATCCAGCGGGCAGTCAAACGGGCGGTCCTTGCTGCGAAACTGACCAAGCGGGCATCCAGCCATACCTTCCGACATAGCTTTGCGACTCATTTACTCGAGGCCGGCTACGACATCCGGACCGTCCAGGAACTGCTTGGCCATGCCGATGTGTCGACCACCATGGTGTATGCGCATGTTTTGAATAAGGGTGGCCGGGGTGTTTCCTCACCCATCAATCTGCCAGGTTCGTACTGAATGGCCGCTATGGAGCAAGAACATCATGCCTCGTCAATGTTGCCTTGTTGGAATCGATACGGACAGCCATTGAAAATGCCTATGCTATTCTGTGCGCTTTTTTTGAGGAATTTGTATGAAAAAAGGGGAACTGGTTACGGAATTCGCCAAGCGCACGGAATTGTCTGCGGCAGCCGCTAACGATGCGGTCAACACGCTCATCGCCATTATTACCGAGCGCCTGAAAAAAGGCGACACGGTCGGCATCACCGGCTTCGGTACCTTCTCCGTCGCCAAGCGCGCCGCGCGCAAGGGCCGCAATCCCGCCACCGGCGCCGCCATCAAGATTGCCGCCTCCAAATCGCCGAAGTTTTCCGCTGGGGCGACGCTCAAGGCCGCCCTCAATGCGAAGAAATCCTAATCCGCACCTACGACCTACGCGACCGTCACCACTTTTCGGTCTCATCTCGCGCCATGTTGCCGGCAATGCCAAACCAACCAGTTATTATCGGCGAATGCGACAAAGCACGACGGCGATTGCGCTCTTAATTCGTCACTATAGCGACTGAGATACCCCCTATTCCTTTTACATCGAAGAATTGTTCGCTTCATGAAGACCTCGTCCCGTCTCATCTTTCTCACCGCTCTGACCCTCTCCGCCTGCGTCACCAAACCGCCCACAACCGACGAGGCGCCCGGCACGCTGACGGAACCGCAGGAGGACCAGTTGGAAGCTCCGGAAATGGTCAATTACACACCCTTCCCCGGCATCCTGCTAAGCGGGCGCTGTGCCGACCATGAATGCGCGTCGCCGACGGAGTACTTTTCCTGGAGCGTCAAAGTCAGCTTCGACTTTGATCAGCGCGGACGGCTGAAGGTCTCGGAGCAACAAGAGGCGTCGCTGAGCATGAACGACGCTCCGGAACAGGATCGGCAATGCAGCAAAAAGGGTGCCTCCTTCAACCAGCGCACCACCTGGTTTCCGTACACAGGCATCTTCGTTCGCGGTGGAACCCTGCAATCCGTGAAGGACGTTGCCGGCGCCGCCTTGGAGCAACGTCCTCTCGGCACAATCGAGGACGACGAGATGGCGGTAATTGGCAAGGCTGCGCGCAAGATCGAGTATTCTTATGTTCCTTGCGTCGGTAAGCACCGAGTCTCCGCCGGCGCCCGCCTCGAGGGCTTTTTGCCGCGCGGCGCAAGGCTCTTCGTCAAGCCGGAAACGGGGCGCAGCCTGGAACTTTCCCTGCCTGATCCCATCGAGCCCTGGGTGCTATTGCGCTATCGGAGCGGCGCGATGATTCCGGTGCCGATGCGCCCCGTCATGGTCACCGTCGACATGATGGAACGGCGACTGGTAATTTACTACCAGAGTACCTTTCCCGCCGCGCCGCCGCTGCGCAAGATCGAACTGCGCGCCATCTTACCGGACCAAGTTCCGGCCCAGGACGAAACACCGGAGCATCATCGCCAGCGCACCGACGCGGCACTGCGCGAGCTTCGCCGATGCCCGATCCCACAACGACCGATGGAACTCTGCGCCACGCCTGATCGCCGTCCCGACCGACGGATATTTTCGCCCTGACGAGCAGCGAAGCGCCGTACCGCCACAGCAATGGGGTGGGCCCGATCTGAAACGGTGCCGATGTGCTCTAACGCGCAAAATCTACGCTACTGTCCTTGTGTTCAGTCTTTTTTCTCCGGCGTGTTGCGAGCAATGTAGCGTGAGCACACCGCTAAAGATCTCTGTAAACAAGAAAAGAAGGGAGATCTGCGCTACTCAGCATAAACGAATCCAAACAGTAATCGCTGTTCCTTCCACTCCACCGGCACCTCTACCTGCCTGCCCCGCATCGTATGCAGATTTAAATGACGCGGTTGCCGACCGTCGAGAATCGCCTTCACGATATCGGGAGCAAGCAGCGTCATCCGCATTACTTCCGAAACCCACCCCGGTTCCAGTTTCAAGCGCCGCGCCAACTCGTGCGCATTGGCGACCTCGCCCGAATCGATCAGACGCTGCCAATAGAATGCCTTGCCCAGCGTTCGCACCAGCGGCAAATCAAACGAGGATTTAATCTCGGCGCTTGCCTCGCCTGCAGGCGGCACCAGCATCTTGCTGTATTGCCGGCGCTTGATCGCCAATGGGACAAAGGTTATCCGGCGCCCCCCCTGCTTCGAATTGCCGAACCGCGCCGGACGAGGTGATTTCCACTTTGCGTTGCGCCGGGACTTCCCGGCTCATCTTGCTGTTCGTGTTCATCCTATCGTCTCCAAGTCGCCATGTTCTTCGGCCGCGTCCCGCTGCTCAGCCACAAAGGGATACTGACGTAGCTCTGTTTGAAACTGCTGCCAGCCGTCGTCCCGCCAAACGATGTCCAATCCCTCCTCATGCAATTGCACGCGTTCGATCAACAGTCGCACGATGCGTTGCTGCTCGACGGGAAACAAGTGCTCCTATACCGTTCCCATCTGGCGCATGGCGACCAGGACCGCCGGTTCGTCCAGTTCTTCCTGTTCCATCGCCCTGGCAGCTTGCCATACGCCGGCGATCATCTCCGGCTCCTGCAGCAGCCGATGCACTTGGGCCAGCACCGCCGCCTCGATTTCCGCCGCCGGCAAGGTGCCGGCATTGCGCCGCCCGGCGTCCGCGGCAGCGCCGGCGGCCAGGCGCTTGTCCAGGTACGGGACGTAGTAGCGGTAGCGCTTGCCGTTTTTCTTTTGCGTAAAACTCGGCAGCATGCGTTGCCCATCCTGCGTGTAAAGCAGGCCCGCCAGCAATGCTGGCGCGGCGGTATGCCGCTCCGGACTGCCTTTTTGCGCACCTCGATGCGAGCATGCACTGCCGCCCATAGCGCCGGCGTCACGATTGCTTCGTGCTGCCCTGGATAGGAGACGCCGTGATTGCTGATTTCTCCCAGGTACAAACGATTGCGCAGCATCTTGAATAAATGCTGCTGATCGATTACGCGGCCGGTGCGGTAACGGCCGGATTGCGTAACCCAGGATTTGGTGGTGCGCCCTTCGATTTGCAATTCGCGCGCCAGTTGCGCCGCAGATCCATGTTCGGCGTAGCGCGCAAAAATCTCGCGCACCAATGCCGCTTCCGCTTCGTTGATCACGAGCTTCTTGTCCTTGATGTCGTAACCCAGAGGCGGCACGCCGCCCATCCACATGCCCTTGGCCTTGCTTGCCGCCAGCTTGTCACGGATGCGTTCGCCGGTTACTTCGCGCTCGAACTGTGCGAACGACAGCAGGATATTGAGCGTCAGGCGCCCCATGCTGGTGGTAGTGTTGAATTGCTGCGTGACCGACACGAAAGTCACGCCATGGGCGTCGAACAAATCGACGATCCGGGCGAAATCGGCCAGCGAGCGCGACAAGCGGTCAATCTTGTAGACCACCACCACGTCGACGCGGCCCTCTTCGATGTCGGCTAACAAGCGTTTCAATGCCGGCCGGTTCATATTGCCGCCGGAAAAACCGCCATCGTCGTAGCCATCGTCGGCGGAGATCCAGCCTTCATGCTTTTGGCTGGCGATGAACGCGAGTGCGGCATCGCGCTGAGCTTCGAGGCTGTTGTATTCTTGCTCTAGTCCTTCGTCGGTGGATTTGCGGGTATAGACAGCGCAGCGGCGTTTCGGCGTAGTGGAAGGCTGGCGAGACGGAGCGATAGTCATGCTTGTCCTTTCCTTCGTTCGCGGCTGGTGGGCTTCAAGCCGAAAAACACCGGCCCGGAATACGACGTGCCGGTAATTGCCCGGGCAACCGCGGACAGGCTTTTGTAAGGATGTCCGTCGAGTTCGAAGCAGCCGTCGGCCAATACGGCGACGCGGTAAGTCAAGCCATTGAATTCGCGCACCAGCACTGTGCCGGGGGCAAGTTGGGTTTCCGAACGGCGCTTTTGATTGGGGACATCGCCGGTCTCGCCGATCTTTTCCAGCTTGCGGCGCAAGGCGGCGGACAAGCCGCCGAACGCGCGCTCCTGCAATTTGTAGGCGATGCGGCTTTCGATGTACGCGCGCTGGTGATGGCCAGGCCGGCGCTCGAAAAATTCATCCCATAGCGCCCACAGGTTTTCCATGGGCAGACTGGGCAATTGCGCGATTTGCGCGGAAATGGTGTGTGCGGGTGCCGTCAATTCCGAACTCCTTGTGTGTCAGACGGGTTCGTAGTAACGCTCTGGTGGCCGGTAAAGCCAAGAGAAATATCTCTCGGCTCTTGAGTGATTGTGTCAGCGTGGCCGGCGCGCATGCGCAGGATCGCGGTGACGAGCAGTTCGGCGATTTCGCACAATGGATGCCGAGGTACTATCTGACAGCCTGTTTGAAAATGAGATTTTATTGAAGTCCGAACAAGTCTAATCAC
>CBIHON010000092.1:0-6726 GCA_966211965.1 uncultured Burkholderiales bacterium
AATTCGGCACCGGCTGCGTGAAGATCACGCCGGCGCATGACTTCAACGACTACGCGGTCGGACAGCGCCACAACCTGGACAAGATCAACGTCCTGACGCTGGACGCGAAAATCAACGAGAACGCCCCCGCCAAATACAAAGGCATGGACCGCTTCGCCGCGCGCAAGCAGATCGTCGCCGACCTCGAAGCACAAGGCTTGCTCGAAGCCACCAAGCCGCACAAATTGATGGTGCCGCGCGGCGACCGCACCGGCGTGGTGATCGAGCCTATGCTGACCGATCAATGGTTCGTCGCGATGAGCAAGCCGGCGCCGGAAGGCACGCACTTCCCCGGCAGATCGATCGCCGAGGTCGCACTGGAAAAAGTCGCCGGCGGCGAAATCAAGATGATCCCGGAAAACTGGACCGCGACTTACAACCAGTGGCTCAACAACATCCAGGACTGGTGCATCTCGCGGCAGCTGTGGTGGGGTCATCAGATTCCGGCGTGGTATGACGACGAAGGCAATATCTACGTCGCGCGCAATGAAGAAGAAGCCAAGACGAAGGCCGGCGGCAAGGCACTCAAGCGCGACGAAGACGTGCTCGACACCTGGTTCTCCTCGGCGCTGGTGCCGTTCTCCACGCTGGGCTGGCCGGAGGAAACGCCGGACTACAAGATGTTCCTGCCCTCGACCGTGCTGGTCACCGGCTTCGACATCATCTTTTTCTGGGTCGCACGCATGGTGATGATGACCACGCACTTCACCGGCAAGGTGCCGTTTCAGACCGTCTACGTGCACGGATTGGTGCGCGACGGCAACGGCCAGAAAATGTCCAAGTCGAAAGGCAACACGCTCGATCCGATCGACCTGATCGACGGCATCGACGTCGAGTCGCTGGTGGCCAAGCGCACCTCGGGTCTGATGAATCCAAAGCAAGCCGAAAGCATCGCCAAAGCCACGCGCAAGGAATTCCCGGACGGCATACCGGCTTTTGGCACCGACGCGCTGCGCTTCACCTTCGCCTCGCTCGCGACCCTGGGCCGCAACATCAATTTCGACCTGAGCCGCTGCGAGGGCTATCGCAATTTCGGCAACAAGCTATGGAACGCGACGCGCTTCGTGCTGATGAATACCGAGGGCAAGGACTGCGGTTTCGATGAGGCATCATGCGGCGCCGGCGGACGCGACTTTTCGCAAGCCGACCGCTGGATCGTCTCGCTCTTGCAGCGTACCGAAGCGGAAATCGAAAAAGGCTTCGCCGACTATCGCTTCGACAATATCGCGTCGGCGCTCTACAAATTCATCTGGGACGAATATTGCGACTGGTACCTGGAAGTCGCAAAGGTGCAGATCCAGAACGGCACCGAAGCACAGCAGCGCGCGACCCGCCGCACCCTGCTGCGCGTGCTGGAATGCGTACTGCGCCTGGCGCATCCTGTCATTCCATTCATCACCGAAGCGTTGTGGCAAACCGTCGCGCCGCTGACCGGCCGCAGGGTCGATCCGGAACGCGATTCGATCATGCTGCAAGCCTATCCGATGCCGAACCTGGAAAAGATCGACGAAGCGGCTGAAGCCTGGATGGCCCATTTGAAATTGCTGACCGATGCCTGCCGCAACCTGCGCGGCGAAATGCAACTGGCGCCGGGCGTGCGCGTGCCGCTGGTGCTGGAAGCCGCCGCCGGCAGCGACAAGGCGCAACTGCAATCCTTCCTGCCCTACCTGCAGGCATTGGCGAAACTGTCGGATGTCAAGATGGTCGACGCCTTGCCGGAATCGCCTGCACCGGTTTCGATCGTCGGCCAAGACAAGCTGATGCTGGTGGTTGAAATCGACCCGGTCGCCGAGCGTGAGCGCCTGTCGAAAGAGATTACGCGGCTGGAAAACGAAATCGCCAAGGCACAGGGCAAACTGAGCAATGAAAGTTTCGTCGCCCGCGCCCCGGCCCAAGTGGTGGCTCAGGAAAAAGAACGCGTGGCGAATTTCTCCGCAACGCTTGCCAAGTTGCGCGAACAGCTTGGCAAGCTGCCGCCGGCATAAACGCTACAGCGCCGGCCTTGGCGCCTGCGCTGTTTACACCATGTTCATTGCCGACGAAAAGGCAGGGAAACACAAGGACCAACACGATGAAAAAACAATTGCTCGCGCTATGTGCGTTGACCGCTTTCACCTCCTTAAGCGTATTGGCAGAGGAGTTATCGCCGGTCGGCCTGTGGAAAAATATCGACGATCAAACCGGCAAGCCGAAAGCTCTGATCCGCATTACCGAATCCGGCGGCGAACTCAAAGGCACGATCGAAAAATTATTCCTGGAACCCGGCAGACCGGCCAATCCGAAGTGTGACAAATGCGAAGATGCGCGCAAGGATCAACCGATCATCGGCATGTCGATCATCTCCGGCATGAAAAAAGATGGCGACGAATATGCCGGCGGCCAGATCCTCGATCCGAACAACGGCAAGGTCTACAAGAGCAAAATGACGCTGACTGAAGGCGGCAAGAAGTTGAATGTGCGCGGCTATATCGGCATGCCGATGCTGGGCCGAACCCAGACCTGGATACGCGAAGAGTAAGTCCATTCAGCGGCCGGCGTGTTTCCTCAAATGCCGGTCCAGTTGATTCGCGAAGGAGCGCGAATCGCCCTGCGTGAACGGCGCCGGCCCGCCGGTTTCCATGCCGCTGCTACGCAGTTCATCCATGAAATTGCGCATGCTTAAATGCTGCGCAATATTATCCGGTGTGTAAAACTCGCCCCTCGGATTGAGCACATGGCCGCCCTTGGCGATCACGTCGGCCGCCAGCGGAATATCGGCGGTGATGACCAGATCTCCCGCCTGCGCCAGCAAGACGATTTCGCGATCGGCGACATCAAAACCTGCCGGCACCTGCATCGCGCGAATAAAGCGTGACGGCGGCGTACGCAACAGCTTGTTGGCGACCAGCGTCACCTGGATTTCCAATCGGTCGGCCACACGAAACAGAATATCCTTGATGACATTGGGACAGGCATCGGCATCGACCCAGATTTGCATTGCAGGCTTTCAGATTTATAAATGTCTTGGCCACAGGCTTCACAAGCGCGCCAATATCGCAGAACTTATTTCAAACTGCGCAAAGACTCCAGCACGGTTCGCCGCGTGAGCAGCACTTCTTCCGACAAAACACTCGCAGCCTCCAGGCTGGTGCTCAACTTGTCGCCGTTATTACGCCAGGCTGCCAGCAGTTTTTCGGCGGAGTCGTTGACCGGCTGCGGCGTCAGCGCGGCCAGATCATGGATCAGCAGCACGCGGCTCAGGCCGATGGTCAGATCGCCGCGCTGCGCGTCCTTGCGGAAGTGGGCGAAATCGATAATCTGCTGCAGCTCGCCCAGGTTCTTCAGCATCTCGAATTCGGCAGTGCGGATATTGCGATTGCGCTCCGAATGCTCGTTGCGCCAGGTATTGTAGAACAAGGCCGACAGCGCGACCGTCAGGCTTAACAGCGCCAAACTGTTGCGGCGGATCTGCTGGGCGAAGCTGACATTTTCCATGATCGTTTACGCCTATGTTGATGCTGCAATCACCCGGGCGGCGTCCCGCAACTCCCCGTTAAGCGATGCCATATGAATAGAGCCTCTTATAAAGCATCCAACGGACTCGTCACCCCGCGCCCGCCCTTGTTCAACACGTGGGTGTAGATCATCGTTGTCGACACATCCGCATGTCCCAATAGCTCTTGCACGGTGCGAATGTCATGGCCCGCCTGCAGCAAATGCGTGGCAAACGAATGACGCAGCACATGCGGCGACACCGGCTTGACGATGCCGGCCCGCTGCGCGGCGATCCTCACCGCTTTTTGCACGCTTTGCTCATGCAAGTGATGCCGCTGTTCATCGCCCGAACGAGGATCGGCCGAACGCTGCGCCGATGGAAATACATACTGCCAGCCCCATGCTTTATTTGAACCCGGATATTTCTTGTCCAATGCATAGGGCAAATGCACCATGCCAAAACCGGCAGCCAAATCCTTCTCATGCAACAGTTTGACTTGTTGCAGATGCTGCTGGAGAAGCGACAGCAGATTTTCCGGCAACATGGTGACACGGTCCTTGTTTCCCTTGCCCTCGCGGATCACGATTTCCCGGCGTGCAAACTCCACGTCTTTGACGCGCAGGCGCAGGCATTCCAGCAAGCGCATGCCGGTTCCATATAAGAGCGCCGCCACCAGCCACATCGTGCCCCGCATTTCCGCCAGCAAGGCAGCCACTTCCCGCTGCGTCAGCACCACTGGCAAGCGTTTGGATACCTTGGCCTGCACGACTTCTTTCAACCAGGGCAAATCAAGCTGCAGCACTTCCTTGTATAAAAAAAGCAAAGCGGATTTGGCCTGTGCCTGCGTGGATGCCGACACTTTGCGCTCGACTGCAAGGTAAGACAAAAACGCCTCCACTTCCTGCACTCCCATATGTTTCGGGTGCTTTTTGTCATGGAACAGAATGAAGCGCCGCACCCAATCCACATAAGCATCTTCGGTACGGATCGAGTAATGCTTGGTGCGGATGCGTTCGCGCATTTGATCCAATAGTTTTGGCGGTTGAGCATTCATCCGAAAAATTTTAGGGTTGATAAAATTGAGCGTCAAATACTTTTTCAAGGGGCAAAGAGAGGAATACTTGATTTAGACAAACTTGATTGGTATATTGAGGTTGTTCTATTTTACGTTAGGCCCACAGCCGATGAGTAGTCGCCACTATGCAGTTGGCTGTTCCGCCTGCAGGCAGTTCTTAGATCTGTGTGGGCAGTGCCCAGTCGAGGGCTTGGATGGCTGTTCATTCGTGCCAGGCGCGGCATACAAACAAATGAAAGTCGAGGCATCGGATCTTCGTCGTCAGCTGCGCCTGCAGGCACCTGACGACATCTCGCCTGGGCTTGCCGACGCGATGCTTGGCTTTGCCAATGATCACGAGTCGCATTCCCTGCATGCGTATGAATCCGGAGGCGACTGGCCATGGTGGCCGGATGAGCCGGATTGGTACGCTTGGCGAGAAGTTCGAGGCCCCTTTTTCAAACCACCGTTTCGGGAAACGGACATTGACCTTCCGCTGAACATCATTCACGACCTTGGCATAAAGAATTGGCCAGACGCGCTCAGCCACTACCAAAGGACTTGCCTTTGCGTAGAGAATCCAGAAACGCTTGAAGGCGTATTCAATGAAGCACTCAGGCGGTTGGCCTAACCCCTCCGTCAAGGGGACGTCCCGCAAGCGGGCCGCCCCTTACGTCGAACGTTAGGCGCCGCAAGACCGGGAGTCTCTGCGAAGAGTGATCTATCTATGTCAGCAAGCGATTTCGATCTCGAGCTTGAAGACCTCCGACGTAAGTCTGTTGGCAGGCTTGTCTCGGCCGAGGTCTTTGATGAATCGGCGTTCACTGCGCTCAAAGCGCACCTCTGCAAGAAGGCGGAGCTGATCAAGTCCGAGCACGTTGTCTCCAAGCAGGTAGTTGCGTGCCTTCTTGAAGCAGCCTCCATCATCGAGAGTCGCGCTCCGTATGTTGAGGGCGCAAGGCGCAACGCTCACTTGGCCAATGAGTTCCACATGCTGCTCGGCCTCATCGCCGTTGGCGAAGGGTGCAATGATCGCAAGCCCGGGGTCCCGCGTGTCGTTTAACGCAGCGCCTAATCGGGTAGCCGGAGGTCTCTAACCTCCAGCCCCCACACCACCCGGCATGCGGGTCCGCACCGGGCGGTTCAATAACAGGCCGCACACGTTTTGCCGTCAGATGTAGCCCTGCGCTTTCATCCATTCGTCCCGGATGCTGATCAGGCCTTGTGCCTTGAGCCATGCGTTCGACATCCCTTGCTGCGTCGCCGGCGTTCGCGCCAAATGCCAGTAGCTTTTGCTGCTGACACCGGTGAGGATCGCCGAGCGCAACCCGACCCTGAGTTTCCGTAAATTGCCGACCTTCGTGCGACACAGGCGCCACTGCTTCCAGTAGCACATGCGCACCCGTCGGCGCAGCCATTCATCGAGTTCGGGAATCGGACGGTAATATTGCGAAATGCCGAAATACCCCATCCATCCGCGCACGTACTGAGCGGGTTTGGTCAGCCGGTACTCCATCGAGACACCCCAACTCCGTCCCGTGAGTTTCCTTACGCGATGCTTGAAGTCGTCGAAGGCGCGCTCGGACCAACGCAGCTTGTTTCTCCTGAATGTAAAGCCGAGAAACGTGCACCCATCGATCTTTGCCACCTGGCTTTTGGCTTCGTTGACCGGCAGCCGAAGCTGGCGGTCAAGGTAGGCCGTGAGGCTGGCTTTGACACGTTGTCCTGCCCGTTCGCTCTGGACCAGCACCAGCAGATCGTCGGCATATCGCACAAAGCGATGACCACGCTTCTCCAGTTCCCGGTCCAGTTCGTCGAGCAGGATATTACTGAGCAGCGGCGAAAGCGGCCCCCCCTTGGGGTGAGCCGATCTCGCTGGGCTGGTAGTGCTCGCCGACCATGATGCCGGCACGCAGATAGGGCCCAATCAACGCCAGCAGTCGTTTGTCGCGTATCCGTTTGGCGATACAGGCCATCAGGATGTCGTGCGGGACATTGTCGAAGAATTTCGCCAAGTCCAGGTCGACCGCGATACGGTAGCCTGCTTCGCTGTGGGCTTGCACCTGTCGCACCGCCATATGAGCACTGCGGCGCGGTCGGAAACCGAAGCTCGATGCCGAGAAATCGGGATCGAAGATCGGCGTGAGCACCTGAGCGA
>CBIHON010000093.1:0-5862 GCA_966211965.1 uncultured Burkholderiales bacterium
GGCGCGATTCTCGTCATCTTTTATGCAACGAATTTACGGAACAGGACACTAGGTGCGGGGGGCGCAAATTTCTCGCAAGCACCTGATCAAGATCGCTCATCTCCGAGGCAGCAGGGAGGTAGGGAGGAGTTCCCTTGTGCTGTTGCTTCGCAGAAAAAACGAAATGCAGTGCGGTTTGCTGGCGCTTAGGACATGGACGCATCGATCTGATGGATGGAAAATACATTCGACCAAACTATATTGTTCCAAATGCACGTCTGAGGCAATATACATTCAAGGTCTTGAGATGGCAATCAATATGGATCAATAGGAAGGAGCGAGAACACGCAGTGACAGCGCATTTCAAGGGAAGAAGGTTTTTACCGAATCTTGGAACGCAATGCGCGACGCCTGGAACGCATCGTCAATTTTGATGCTGTTTCATAGACGGTCGGAGGTATACTGGAACGCCCGAAATGATCTCGATACTGCTGCGAGAGCCGCCATAAAAATGAAGTCTCCAGATCCTGTTTTCTCTTCCAGCTCGCCCCCCTTTTTTGGAGATGCCGGCGGCTGGATTCCGGTGCGGGTGCGATGGCAAGGGACACGGGCATCGATCGATTGGTATCGGCTCGGGAACGCCCGTTTTACCGCGCCATTTTTCTCTGAAACCGTGGCCCGCTGCACGTCCGATGCGAGAGAAGGCATCGCCCGCCAAACCAGCTCATTGGACACACTGCTCGAGGCGCATCAATGCCGACCGGGGCTTCGTCCGAGCGGATTCATCTTTCATATGTCGCGTTGCGGTTCGACGCTGGTGTCGCAGCAGCTTGCGGCGCTGCCGGACACTATCGTAATTTCAGAAGCGCCGCCGCTCGATGCGATTCTCAGGGCGCATTTCCATGATGCTGCATTGACGGAGGAGCGGCGCTGCGCGCTGCTGCGCGCGATGGTCGGCGCATTGGGACAGCCGCGCATGCCCCAGGATAAAAACTATTTCATCAAGTTCGACGCGTGGAACACGATGGAGTTGGCGCTGATCCGGCGTGCGTTCCCCGAGGTTCCGTGGATTTTCGTCCATCGCGAACCCTTGGAGGTGATGATTTCCCATACGCGGATGCGCGGCAGCCACATGGTTCCGGGCGTGCTTGAGGCCCAGATTTTCGGGCTGGACGCGCAAACGCATGCGATGTCGCTGGATCGCTACGGGGCGAGGGTATTGGCGCGGATCTGCGACCATGCCTGCACTTGGCTGCAACACGATGCGCGTGCGAAGGCGATCGATTACAAAGACTTGCCGGAAGCGGTCTGGAGCAGCTTGCTGGATTTCTTCGGAGTCCGTTATACGCCTGCCGACCTTGAACGCATGCAAACGGCATCCGGCTTTCACGCAAAGCATCCTGGACGGGCTTTTCAGGCCGATAGCCGGGACAAGCAGCTTGAAGCAGGCATGGAGCTGCGGCAGATCGTCGAAGATGAACTGCGCTCGAGCTACCGGCGTCTTGCCGCTTTACGCTGATGATCCAATTTTCTTGAGAAGGACGTTCGTGATCACCCATTGCCGCTTGCCGTTTCAATTCGATGAAGCGATGTTGCTGGCCGACCTGCAGCGCTTGAGCGCGAATGCATGGATCAGGCATTTCGTCGCGCAAAACTATGACGGCGATTGGAGTGCCTTGCCTTTACGTTCCTTGGAGGGGCAGGTGCAAAACATCTACACCAACACGCAGGATCCGGAAGCATTTCGGGACACTGCACTACTGCAGGCGTGCCCTTATTTCCAAAAGGTTCTGGCAACGATCGAGTGCCCGTTGACCTCGGTGCGTCTGATGCGCTTGGCTGCCGGCAGCCGGATCAAAGAGCATGTCGATCCGGGCGACGGTTATGAATACGGTGAGTTGCGTCTGCACATACCGATCACGACCAATCCTCAGGTTGCGTTTTTCCTCGACCGGCAGCGGATCGACATGCGCCCGGGCGAATGTTGGTACCTGAATTTTTCGTTGCCGCATAGCGTGGAAAATAGGGGGGCCAACGACCGTATCCATCTCGTCATCGACTGCCTCGTGAATGACTGGGCCGATGATTTGCTGCGCAGCCTGGGTTTCTCCGTACTCGAAAAATACGGCACAAAAATCCGCTATCTCGACAACCATATTGAAGAGTTGCGCAAGATCGATACGCCGGAAGCCAAGCTGGCTTTGCACACCTTGCTGCAACAAAAGGCGGAAATCGATGCCGCACGGCGCGAGCGCGCTGGACTTAAGCAGATGAGGGCTGCCACTCCATGAGACGGTAAGGTTCGGCCTCATCAATGAATTGGAATTCCAGACGGCGATACAGATTTGCCGCGCGGCTGGTGGGAATGACCCTCAGGCGCAAGGGCAGGGCGGTCCTGACTGCTTCTTGCTGCAAGGTGCCGATTAGGACTCGGCCAATGCCTCTTCCTCGATAATCGGGCAGCAGTGAAATATCTGCGACATGGATTGTTTTGCCATCGCGCAATACGATCATGCGCCCGACCATATCGTTACCGCTGACGACCATGAGATCGTGTGCCTCGTCCAATGCGCGGTAGTGCTGCTCATGTGCGGCAAACTGGGTACGCATCAGCAAATTGAGCGTTGCCTCGTCCCACAGCAGCGCGCCCATTTCCTCGCTTTTGACGGTGCGGAAAAGCCGGTACAGGAAATCGTCGTCCGTTGGAGCGGTCGCGCGCAGGGTCAGTGCAGTTGCACTTCGGTCCTGCACTGTGTGCTCCTGCCCGGCCGCTGCAATGATGGTTGGTTCGCTGATCAATGCTTTCTCTATCATTTGCACAATTTCCTCTGTCACATCCATGAGTTGTTCCATCAGGAGAATTTGTGTTTTCTCCAAGGCAGTTATTGCCGGTTCCGTGCTGTCGCAAGTGGTCTGCAGCCGTACCTTGCTGATAGCTAGTTCCAATTGCGCAGTTCCCATCGCGTGATCGAGCGCACCTATGCGTTGGTCCAGTTCTTCCAGCCGTTTATGGAGATTCAGAGCATTGTCTCCACGGCACTCCGAGGCGAGGACTTCCAGCGCTCTGCGCAAACGATTGCGTGCCGTCGTATGGCCGCATATCGGCCGTCGGCGCCTGATCTCCGCCGTGCATAATTTGGCTCTTGTATGGACCTGGGTAATCGTGATGCCGTCATGAGAGCGACGCTCCGGGTCGCTCATGCTCAGCACTCGTTCGTGGGGCATGCCGCAGGCGACAAATTCGAAGGAGGCAATCTCATCGCGCAGTGCCGCCAGCTTCGCACGCTTTTCTGTCAGCATTGTTTTGCTCCGTTCCAGTGTACTGCCTCAGAACCCTCGCACAGAAAGCGAGTCCGTCGCGTCGCCGCGGCGGACTCGTGATCGCAGTCTTATATCACGGCCCCGGACCTAGTTGCGCGGAGGGAAAATACCTTCCACGCAAATAATGAAATTGAGCGCTTGGTATGGTTGTAAGACTGGAAAAGGTTGACTGCCGCCGGACGGATCGACGGTGCCGGTAATGGAGCCGCTTTTCAAGGTCGTGTTCGGCGCTGCATCGCTATAGCCGGTAATGCCTCTCCCGCCAGAGGTCGGGGAAGCGAGGACGACGGTCGGTCCTGGAACGGACTGGTCGCCGGCGGCACTTACAGCTGCAATGTTCAGCGATGTGGTGGTATGGATATGCGCTGGCATTTGGCTCGACAGCAGGGTCACGTTTTCTGTACCGCCGACTTCGCCGAGAACATAATTGGACGTCCCGCTCGTTTGGCCTACGCCGATTGCCACGCGGCCTTGGAGATTAGGCAGCGCAAAAGTGGTTTGCCCATTACCGCCATAGGTTGTGCCCAATAAACTGAAGAGCGCGGTATTCTGGCTGATCGACATGATTTGCCCTTGGCAAAATGCCCAGCCGCGCGGTGCGAAATTTGGTGCCCACATCATGATTGTTCCCATATATGCGTCCATGCAATCCCCACTAAAAGTTTGTTAAATTTGGTTAAATCGAATAAAAAATCGCCACTTGTTTTTATGGTTCATCTTCATCCGTGACAGTTTGTTGATGCGCCCCCGCATCCGAATACGCATGTGAAAAACAGGATGCCGCCCTCTCGAAATTCCTCATCAAGAAGACGATTCGCCATAGCTGCAGAGGCAAATCGGCGCCTGATTTTCTCGCCAGGAACTCTTCCCTGTTCGCCAAGCATTTTTGTAGCGGGCTTGCTATAGGACACGGAAATGATGCATATGGTCAATACCATACGTATGGTATTGACCCTGCAGGTTACAGGGATTATGGTTGCGGGCGATTCATTTTTCATTTCCATAAACGCAATTCCCTAAGCGGTTGCGAGACAGGAAGAATGTGTCCTTCAAGAGTTTTTTCACAGGGCTGGAATTGTTTTCATGTTTGAGAAAAGCGATTTCACAATTCGGCCTTAATCCCGGCATTTGTGCCGACCAAATCACATAGATTCCACGCGAGCGTCGTGGAAAGGAAGACCAGCATGAGCAGCCATTTTTCCCTCTCGCGCCGAACCGGCAGGATGAATTTGCACCGTCTGCAGATATGGCTCCATGCGATTCTTCTTTTGCTCATGCTGTTGTGTGCCGGAGCGCCCAGCGCTGCGCCGTTCCACGATGCTGCAGGCGGCTTGCCAAAGGTCGAACGTATGGAGCCCGCATTGAGCCGGTCGGCAATGCGGCAGGAAATCGTATTTATTGAAGCCGATATCGCGAATTACCAATCCCTGCTTTCCGGCGTCGATCCGCATACGAGAGTGGTGGTGCTCGATCCCATGCGGGACGGCATGGTCCAGATTGCAGAAGCTCTGCGTGGGCGCAGCGATATTGATGCGCTTCACATCGTCACGCATGGAAGCAGCGGTCGCTTGTCGCTCGGTTCGAACAGCTTTGGTTTTGAGGCACTGAAACGCTATTCGCTGGAACTTGATGTCGTCAAGAAAGCACTGGCCGTTGACGGCGACGTATTGTTATACGGCTGCGAGGTGGCAAAAGGGGAGCGGGGACGTGACTTTATTCACGGTCTTGCATCCCTCCTGCAAGCAAATGTGGCCGCGTCTTCCGACGCGACGGGAGCGGCAAAACTGGGTGGCAACTGGGTGTTGGAAGAACAAGCCGGCCGTGTCAAAGCCGCGTTGTTTGCGTCGGTACAAAACCTTGCGCAGTATCAAAATTTGCTTGCCGCACCGGTCAGCGAAAACTTTGATGGGGTAAGTGTCGATGGTACGGGCCATAGCTTTGGCACGGTTGGTGCGGCTCGCACTAATATTAATAACTGGACCTTCGTTGTACTGGATGCATCGGGCGGTATCGATACTGGGGGATATGTCGACGTGACGAACCAAACCAACGATACACATCTGGCGAACAACGGGTCGGACCGTGCAGCATTGTTGAGCGGCACTTATTCCAACACGACGGGCACACAGGCTGCTGGCGTGTTTAAAGCAACATCTGGTGAAGAGTTCTCGTTCACGTCGATTCGGGTTGAAAATGGCTTGGCCTTAACCACTGCTCTTCGCCTTGTCGGATATTTAAACGGCAACCCCGTGTCCAATGCGACGCAAGATTTTACTGCGCCGAGCTATGCCGCCAACTCGCCGACGCTCGTTACGGTCTCAGGAGCACAATGGCAGAATATCGACGAAGTCCGTATCGTGCAGCAGAACGGGATAGCTGATATATCAATCTATATCGATGATATTGTGGTTGGTCCGGCGGTTACTGTACCCGGCGCACCGACCATCGGCACGGCTACGGCTGGCGATGCCCAGGCAACGGTGACCTTCACAGCGCCAGGCAGCAACGGCGGGGCGGCCATCACCACCTATACCGCCACCGCCAATCCGGGCGGGGCCACCG
>CBIHON010000094.1:0-5581 GCA_966211965.1 uncultured Burkholderiales bacterium
TTTTTCCTTGTCTCGGCCCGATTTCGTCACTTTTACTTTTGCTACGAATTTACGGAACAGGACACTAGGGGACTATAACAGCCAATTCGAAAGTGCCTGTCGCGTGTTGGGCGCGCATGGCCGCGTTGCCCATGCTCGTGATAGCGCGCTATCACTGTGCTGTGCGCCGGACACGCACCTTTCACTTCCAAATCGGCTGTTACCGTCCACCAGAGCGCTAAATCACCGGACCATCAGCCAACGCAGCTAGCTGATGGTCCGGTGAGTTGGGTTGTTGGGAGGAAGCGCTACGCGAAGAAGTCCTGACCTTCTGCTGCTCGAAGTATTCTGCGCATCCGTCCCTTGTTCTTGAGGGCTTGATTGTGCAATATTTCGTGAGGATAAGCCAGCATGAGGCCGAGTCGATGTCGGCAGCGATGCTGGACCGGAGGCGACGATTGTGGCGTATCAAGCCCCGATTGTGATTGACGCAGCTGCGCTGCTTGAGTAGGCTTGACCTGCCCACGTAACCATAACGATGGGCTCAACAAGCCTTTCACTTTTGCAGAAATCAAACAGGGAGAAGACAATGAAGATCCACATTTTGATGGCAACACTCGCGTTTGCCGGTGTTTCCGCCGCAGCCGGCGCGGCCAGCATGTCCGAAGACGACAAGATGAAGCTGATGTTTTGTGGATACGGCTTGATGGGCAAACAGCCGGACGTGCTGAAGCAGGTCGGTCAAAAACTATGGGACGGCAACAAGTACGATATCAAGGTCGAGCTGGAAAAGAAGCAGAACGTCTGGCTCAAAACCAACAAGGAATTCACCGATCAGCATGCAAGCGATGATGCCAAAAAAGCCTGCGTCAAGAAGTACGGCGTGACGGTCAAATAAAGGGGCGCTGAATCAGGATCTTTTTGCGGAAAGAAGGCAAATGAACGATTCGCAAGACCTGCGCACCTATCGCGACGGAAGTTGGGAGCTGATCGCCACGCGCGACGGCTGGCAAGTGCATCTGCATCATCCCAAGTTGAGCAGCGTCTGGATCATGGGTGAGTTTGGCGATTCCGAGAGCGCCGAACAGGAGACGAGAGCGGAGATCGACCGGATTGAGGGAGTTGCTTGAAGGAAAATAGGACAGCGGTCTGTTCTGTAGTAAACGGTATCTGAACTCTCGGACATTGTCCGGTGAAGTCGCAACTCGGCATCAACAGTATTTCAAGATTTCCGCATTCCCCTCAAGCCTGTGCCTGCGGCACACCGCTTCGCGGCAAGGGCTTGACCGAAACGCGGAAACCCGAAGTTTAGCCATCATGCCGAGAATGGCTCGATGTGATCTGACACTGCCTGTAAGATCGAGTACCGACTATTCCATCTAACGCGCTGGATAACCAGTTGCGTAGCTGTCTGTGTTCATCTTCATTTTAGGCCATTGTTGCTCTGAACTGAACGGCATTCCCTTCGGAATCAAAACCATCGCCGATGATACGCACCCTGGCGTCGGGTTACGCGATGAAGCCCGCTAACCCAAGCTCCGGACGACGCACAAACCTGTCCCTATTCATACTTCCGTGCATCCTCAATTACCTTCCCATCATTGGGCAAACTATCCCGCGCCACCAGTTTCACTTCGCCGCGCAATTTGGTTACTTCGCGTATCGACTCGACAATCGCCGCGGTGCGCGCCTGCATCGCGGCGGCATCCGCCACTTCGCAATGCAACGTCATCATATCGCTGGCCATCTCGCCGCTAATGACCAACCGCGCCTTGAGGATTTCCGGATGGCGCTTGACGACTTCGGCCACCTGCGACGGATGGACGAACATCGCGCGCACCTTGGTGGTCTGATCGGCGCGGCCCATCCAGCCTTTGATACGGGTATTGGTGCGGCCGCAGGGAGAGGCGCCTGCCAGCACCGCCGACATGTCGCCGGTGGCGAAACGGATCAGCGGATAGTCGGGATTGAAGGAGGTGATGACGACTTCGCCGACCTCGCCGTCGGTCACCGGGTCGCCGGTGCCGGGACGCACGATTTCAAGGATCAGGTCTTCGTCGAGGATCATGCCAGGATTGACCTTGCCGCCGGTCTGCGATTCATAGGCGATGTTGCCGACGTCGGCCGAACCGTACATCTGCAATACATGCGGCACGCCATTTTCCTGGAACCAGGTGCGCAGCGACGGCGGCAGCGCTTCTGCCCCGAGTACCGCGCGTTGCACGCTGCTGATGTCGGCTCCCATCTCACGCGCTTTTTCGATGATGACCTTGAGGAAGGATGGCGTGCCGATATAGGCATCCGGCTTCAGCGTAACCATCGCTTGCACCTGCATCTCGGTCTGGCCGACGCCGGCCGGAATCACCGCGCAACCGATGCGGGCTGCGCCGCTTTCCATCATGAAGGCAGCAGGCGTGAAATGGTAGGAAAAACAGTTCTGCACTACGTGACCGGCACGCAGGCCGACCGCATACAGCGGACGGGCGCAGCGCCACCAGTCTTCTCCTTTTCCTTCGGGATCGAAGATCGGGCCGGGCGACATGTAGATGCGATTGAGTTGGCCTTTCGGCGTGGTGGTCAGCCCGCCGAAAGGCGCATCGGCATGCTGCAATCCTTTCAGGTCGGACTTGCGCGTGATCGGCAATTGCGCCAGCGCCGTGCGCGAGGTGATGTCGGCCGCGCTCACGCCTTTGAGAATGCGCGCCCAGCCCGGCGTGCTCTGCGCATGCGTCACCAGCTTGGGCAATTGCGCCATCAAGGCGTCTTCGCGCTGCTGGGCATCGCGGGTTTCGAGAACATCTAAAAAATCACTATTCATGGTGGATTTCCAGGCGCAATTTCTTGTTCAGGCGAGTACAGAGCGGGAGATCGGATTCATCGCCGCTCAGGCCAGCCAGCGTTTGCGGCGCCGATAGAATTTCATGTCGCGGAAACTCTTGCGGCCGGCGCCGGAGACGCCGAGGTAAAACTCTTTCACGTCTTCATTGCTCGACAAGTCCTTGGCGTCGCCTTCCATCACGACGCGGCCGTTTTCCAGGATGTAGCCGAAGTCGGCATAGCGCAGCGCGACCATGGTGTTTTGCTCGGCCAGCAGGAAGGACACATTTTCCTTGCTGTTCAAATCTTTCACGATCTCGAAAATCTCTTCGACGATTTGCGGCGCCAGGCCCATCGACGGTTCATCGAGCAGGATCATCGACGGCTTGGCCATCAGCGAACGGCCGATTGCGCACATCTGCTGTTCGCCGCCGGAGGTGTAGCCGGCTTGCGAAGTGCGGCGCTGCTTCAGGCGCGGGAAATAGTGGTAGACCATCTCCAGCGATTCCTTCAATTCGGCACGCGAGATCTTGCGGGTGTAGGCGCCGGTCAAGAGGTTTTCCTCGATGCTCAGGTGGCCGAAGCAGTGGCGCCCTTCCATCACTTGCGACAGGCCGCGCTTGACCAGTTCGCTCGGCGTCAGGTGATCGATGCGCCGGCCCTGGAATTCGACGCTGCCCTTGGTGACGTCGCCGCGCTCGCCGCGCAACAGCGTCGAAATCGATTTCAGCGTAGTCGATTTGCCGGCGCCATTGGCGCCCAGCAGCGCGACGATTTTGCCTTGCGGGACCTGCAGCGAGACGCCCTTCAACACCAGGATCACGTGGTCGTAAATGACCTCGATGTTGTTGACGGACAGGTAGGCCGGCGTGGCGCCGGGTACTGCGGCGATGTGGTTTGTCATGGCTTTTTCATAGGGCGGACATGGCTTTGCGTGCCCACGCATTACCTCTAAATTTGGTCGCACATTTTCGCGAACGAACCTCGACATGTAAATTTGGCCGACCGCTTTTGCAGGTAAGTAAGGGAGTACAACCAATTTGAATTTGCGCGGACGAGATGGGATGCAATGCAAGGCACCAACCACAGCGATAGCGGTGTTCTATCGCGCGGATTGGCAACGCGGCAGTGCGCTCATATCGCGCCAGCGCAAATTCCAATTGGTTGTACTCCCTTACTTAATGCGTGGACACAAAGCGCCGTGCCCACCCTGCAACCGATAAAACCCAGGCCCAATCTGTACTGTCAAAACTTCGGGAATGCATGACAGCTGGAACGATTCGATAGGGCGCGTCATCCGGCGGCATTCACTTCATGCAAGCCGGGGTGATTTTTTTCTCGGCTGCGTATTTGGCGGACGACTCCTCCAGCAGCCTGCGCGTCATCTTCTTGTCTCCGGTCACCCAGTTCGGCGTGGCCGCGACCCACTTGCTGCCGTCCCATTTCTGGACTTTGACCGAACCGGAACCCTCATGGTCCTCGCAGGAGGTTTTCACGACCGGGAACATGTCGAACGCGCCGAGCGCTTTCTGCCGCGCCGCATCGACGTTCAGGTTTTCCAAACCCCAACGGATCTGCTCGCCGTTCATGACTTTGCCCTTGCCGAATTTTTCCTGCGCGGTGCGAATCGCTTCGGTCCAGAGGATCGCCGCCGTCACGCCGCGCATGTGGTAGACCGATCCGACGCGCGTCTTGTCGTCGAGATTGCCCTTGCCGGCGCCGTAGACTTTTTTGCGGATATCATCCAGCACCGGATAGTTGCCCGGCGTGTTGAAGGTCATCGTGGTATAGCCCTTGGCGGCGTCGCCGGCCGGTATCGCATCTTCTTCCGAACCGGCCCACCAGACGCCGAGCATCTTCTCGCGCGGGAAGCCGTTGCGTTGCGCAGTCTTCAACGCGACCGCATTCATCACGCCCCAGCCCCACAGGATCACGCACTCCGGATTGATCTGGCGGATTTGCAGCCATTGCGATTGCTGCTCATTGCCGGGATGGGCGACCGGAATCTTGATCAGTTCGAATCCGAGTTCCTTTGCATACGCCTCCAATACCGGGAACGGTTCCTTGCCGTAGGCTGAATCGTGATACAGGTGGACGATTTTCTTGCCGCGCAGATTCTCGACGCCGCCGCTCTTGTCGACCAGGTAGCGGATCATGCCGGCGGCCTGGTTCCAGTAACTCGTAATCAGGGGAAATACATAGGGAAATACCTTGCCGTTGGCGGCGTCGGAGCGGCCGTAGCCGAGCGTCGTCATTGGAATCTTGTCGGTACCGACGCGATCGAGAACGCCGTAGGCAATGCCGGTCGACAGCGGTTCGACCAGCGAGGCGCCGCCGTGCTTCGATTTCAGGCGCTCATAGCATTCGACGCCGCGTGAGGCGTTGTATTCGGTCTCGCATTCTTCCCATTTGATCTTGACGCCGTTGATGCCGCCGCTGATATTGACCAGGTTGAAGTAATCGATTGCACCGCCAAAAAATCCGGAGCCGCCGGCCGCATACGGGCCGACGCGATACGACAGAATCGGGATGAATTGTTCTTGTGCAAAGGCGACACCGCTGGTGCAAAGCGCGGCGCCGGCCAAGCCTGCCCCCAGCAGTGCGGATTTGATGAATTTCATTGTGCTTCTCCTTTAAAAAACAGCAACATGAACAACCGGCAAACCACCCGCTTCCCGGTTCCGAAGTCTCTGCGGACCAAGAGTCCGCGCAGGTTTACCCGCTCTACCCGCCTAGAGCAGTTTCAGCCTGACTGTACAGGAGCCAAGGTTGAGCCGAGAAGCGC
>CBIHON010000095.1:0-5289 GCA_966211965.1 uncultured Burkholderiales bacterium
GCCCACGCCCCGCCCCCTGGGCGGGGGTTTGTTCTGGGGGGGGCACCACCCGACCCACAGGCCAGCATCCGTAACACGACCGCACTACCCCCTCCCCAGCCCTCCCCCTGCAAGGGGGAGGGAGCTCCCGCATTTTTTACGAGGGGGAATCTAATGCCTCCGCGATGTGCAACAACACACCCTCCAAATTATTCAGCACATCATTGTTCCAAAACCGGAGAACTTGCCAGCCCCGCATTTCCAAAAATGCCGTTCTCCGCTCATCGTAAGCAAGCTGCTCTTGATGCTGCCCGCCATCAAGTTCAATCACCAGCAATTTCTCAATGCAGGCAAAATCCGCAATGTAAGCTCCCACCGGATGCTGCCGTCTGAAGCGATGACTGTACACTTGTTTGCCGCGTATCGCGTGCCATAACTTGCGCTCGGCGGCAGTCATATCCGCACGCAAAGCCCGCGCATGTCCGGTCGTCTCAGTTTTAATCCGCCGTAGCGTATCCATCTGCCCTGCCTAAACCAACCACCCCGGCTTACGCTTCTCCAAAAACGACCTCACCCCTTCCCGCCCTTCGTCGGAGGCCCGAATCGTAGCGATGCGCTCCGCCGTATCGGCAATCAAGGCATCCGACAAGGGTTGACCGGCCACCTCGCGCACCAGGCGCTTGGCCTCCTTCACCGCATTCGGACTGGCCGAGACCAGCGCCTTCACCATCTCCGCCGCCGCCGCATCCAGCGCATCCGCCGCCGTCACCGAATGTACAAAGCCGATGCGCAAAGCCTCCTGCGCGGAAAACCGTTCGGCCGTCAAGAAGTAGCGGCGCGCCGCGTTCTCGCCCATTGCCTTGATCACGTACGGCGAAATAGTCGCGGGAATCAATCCGAGCTTGACTTCCGACAGGCAGAAATTCACTTGCTCGGCCGCGATCGCGATATCGCAGGCGGCGACCAGCCCCATGCCGCCGGCATAGCAATCGCCCTGCACCTTGGCCAGCACCGGCTTCGGGCAGCAATAAATCGTGCGCAGCATCTCGGCCAACTGCCCGGCATCCGCACGGTTCTCCTCATGCGTATAGCCGGCCATTTTTTTCATCCAGTTGAGGTCGGCGCCGGCGCAAAAGGCCGGCCCTTGCGCGGCCAGAACAATAGCACGGATGCCTTCGGCCTCCCCCAATTCGCGGAATGCCCGGGTCAATTCATCTATGACGGTTTCATTGAAGGCGTTGCGCACCTCGGGACGATTGAGCGTCACCGTGGCGAGCGGTCCGGCGATGGCGATACCGAGCGTGGCATTGGAGATCGTAGAAATAGTCATAGGAATCCCTTTACATGCGGAATACGCCGAACTTGGTCTCCGGAATCGGCGCATTCAAGGCCGCGCTCAAGCCAAGTCCCAGCACCATGCGGGTATCGGCCGGGTCGATCACGCCGTCATCCCACAAGCGCGCGCTGGCGAAATACGGATGGCCCTGGTGCTCGTACTGGTCCTTGATCGGTTGCTTGAATTCCGCCTCTTCCTCGGCGCTCCAGACGCCGCCCTTGGCCTCGATACCGTCGCGCTTGACGGTTGCCAGCACGCTGGCCGCCTGGTCGCCGCCCATCACCGAAATGCGCGCATTGGGCCACATCCACATGAAGCGCGGCGAAAAGGCGCGGCCGCACATGCCATAGTTGCCGGCGCCGAAACTGCCGCCGATGATGACGGTGAATTTCGGCACCGCCGCAGTGGCGACCGCCGTCACCATCTTGGCGCCGTTGCGCGCGATGCCTTCGTTTTCATACTTGCGCCCGACCATGAAGCCGGTGATGTTTTGCAGGAACACCAGCGGAATCTTGCGTTGGCAGCACAGCTCGATGAAGTGCGCGCCTTTCAAGGCCGATTCGCTGAACAGAATCCCGTTGTTGGCGATGATGCCCACCGGCATGCCGAGGATATGGGCGAAGCCGCAGATCAGCGTGGCTCCGTAGCGCGCCTTGAATTCGTCGAACTCGCTGCCGTCGACGATGCGCGCGATCACTTCGCGCACGTCGAAAGGCTTGCGCGTGTCGACCGGAATCACGCCGTACAATTCCTGCGCCGGATATTTCGGCTCGACCGGTTCGCGCAGTACCAGTTCATGCTTCTTCTTGCGGTTCAGGTTCGATACGATGGAACGCGCCAGCGACAGCGCATGCAGATCGTTTTGAGCCAGGTGATCGACCACGCCGGATAAGCGCGTATGCACGTCGCCGCCGCCCAGATCTTCCGCCGTCACCACTTCGCCGGTGGCGGCTTTCACCAGCGGCGGACCGCCGAGGAAAATCGTGCCCTGGTTCTTGACGATGACCGACTCGTCGCTCATGGCCGGCACATAGGCGCCGCCGGCGGTGCAGGAACCCATCACCACAGCGATTTGCGGAATGCCTTGCGCGGACAGATTGGCCTGGTTGAAAAAGATGCGGCCGAAATGGTCGCGGTCGGGAAAGACCTCATCCTGGTTCGGCAGATTGGCGCCGCCCGAGTCAACCAGGTAGATACAGGGCAGGTTGTTTTGCTGGGCGATTTCCTGGGCGCGCAAATGCTTCTTCACCGTCATCGGATAATAGGTGCCGCCCTTGACGGTGGCATCGTTGCAGACGATCACGCATTCCTGCCCGGCGACACGGCCGATGCCGGTGATGATGCCGGCCGAAGGTGCGGCGTCTTGATACATCCCGTAGGCGGCGAGTTGTGAAAACTCAAGAAACGGCGTACCCGGATCGAGCAGCATCTGCACCCGCTCGCGCGGCAGCAGCTTGCCGCGCGCGGTGTGCTTGTTGCGGGCATCCTCGCCGCCGCCCAGGGCGATTTTTTCCACCTTGGCCTTGAGGTCGTCGACCAGGACTTGCATCGCGCCCGCATTCGCCTTGAACTCATCCGAACGCGCATTCAATTTTGATTCAAGAATTGTCATTTTGTTTTTTCCGGAAAACTGCCATCCACATAAAACCAGCGCCCCTCTTCGCGCACGAAGCGGCTCACTTCATGCAGGCGCTGCGCCCTGCCCTCGATCTTGTAACGCGCGACGAATTCGACTGTCGCCTCCTCTCCCATCGGCACATGCCTGCGCACTTCCAGGCCCAGCCATTTGCCGCCCAGGTCGGCCTTCAATTCGGCCAGCGCGGGACGCGTGCGCGGATACCAGCTTGCGTGCACGAATTCCGGCAAGTTCAGCGCGTAGGCGCTATAGCGGGCACGCATCAATTTTTCCGCCGTCTCGGGCAGGATGCCGCGATGATAGGGCTCGCAACATTGCGCATAGGTGCCGCCGCCGCAAGGGCAGGCGGGGATGGTGTTCTGCTTGCGTGTCATCAGCTTACAAAGCCCGCCCGATCAATATCTTTTGAATATCGCTGGTGCCTTCATAAATCTGGCACACCCGCACGTCGCGATAAATCCGCTCCACCGGAAAATCCGTCACGTAGCCGTAGCCGCCATGGATCTGCAGCGCGTCCGAGCACACCCGCTCGGCCATTTCACTGGCAAACAGCTTGGCCATCGCCGCTTCCTTGAGGCAAGGCTTGCCGGCATCTTTCATGCTCGCCGCATGCCAGATCAACTGGCGCGCCGCTTCGATTTGGGTCGCCATCTCGGCCAGCTTGAATTGCACCGATTGATGTTCGAACAAGGTCTTGTCGAAGCTGACGCGGTCCCTGGCGTAGGCCAGCGCGGCTTCGAACGCAGCGCGCGCCATGCCGACCGCCTGCGAGGCGATGCCGATGCGTCCGCCTTCCAGGCCGGACAAGGCGATCTTGTAGCCATGCCCTTCCTCGCCTATCAGGTTTTGCGCCGGCACGCGGCAATTCTCGAACAGGATTTGCGCGGTATCGGAAGAATGCTGGCCCAGCTTGTCTTCCAGCCGAGCCACGATATAGCCGGGTGTCGCAGTCGGCACCCAGAATGCGCTGATGCCTTTCTTGCCCGCGGCCTTGTCGGTAACCGCCATCACGATTGCGACATCGGCGTATTTGCCGCTGGTGATGAATTGCTTGACGCCGTTCAAGACATAATGATCGCCGTCCCTGGTTGCGGTGGTGCGCAAGGCCGAGGCATCGCTGCCGGCATGCGGCTCGGTCAGGCAAAACGCGCCGAGCATTTTTCCCTGCGCCAGCGGACGCAGCCATTGCTCTTTTTGCGCGTCGTTCGCATACGTCATCGCAATGCTGCAGACCGGGCAGTTGTTGACCGAGATCACGGTGGAAGTGCCGCCGTCGCCTGCCGCGATCTCTTCCAGCACCAGCGCCAGCGAGACGTAGTCGAGGCCTGCGCCGCCGAGCGCCTCCGGCACCGCCACGCCGTAGGCGCCGAGTTCGGCGAGCCCGCGCAATTCTTCTTGCGGAAAGTGATGTTCCTTGTCCCAGCGCGCGGCATTGGGTGCAAGGCGCTCTTGCGAAAACGCGCGCAGCGCATCGCGGATCATTTCGTGCTCGGGAGTCAGTAGCATAAATTCGTATCGTAAAAAAGCCCGTTACCAGGCATTACCAGGTAAGCGGCTTGCCGTCGTAATTGATAAATTTCCCGTTGTCGGCGCGGCCGAGCCTGGCCAGCATCGCCCGCAAACTGGCTGCGCTTTCTTCCACCGGCAAAGTGGCTTGCGCGCCGCCCATGTCGGTCCGCACCCAGCCCGGATGAATCGCGACGCAGACCGCACCCTGCGGGCCGAAGGTCAGCGCGGCATCGGCCAACACGGAGTTGAGCGCGGCCTTGCTGGCGCGGTACAGGCTGCCGTCGGTGCTGCCGCGCAGGCTGATGGACCCCATGCGCGAGGAAATCGCGGCCAGCTTGCCATTCGCATTCGCGACCAGCGGTCCGATCAGGGGCAGCAGGTACATCGCGGCCAGGACATTGGTGTGCATCACGGCGTCGAAATCCGCATCCGAAGGCACTTCCAGGCCGTGCGTGCGCGGGCCGTAGACGCCGGCATTCAAGATCGCGACGTCGAGCAATTCACCGTCGAGCTTCCAGCCCAGCGCCGCGCAATAGTCGCGGTTGGTGACGTCGAGCCGCACCGGATCGCATCCGAGCGCCGTCAGTTCCTCCAGGTCCTGTTCCTTGCGGGCGGTGGCGATCACGCGCCATCCGTCCGCGCGGTACTGGCGCACCAGTTCACGGCCGATGCCGCGCGAGGCGCCGATGATCAATGCTGTGGGCATGAGTACTCCTTAAAAACAAGGATCAGAGGGAGACGGAGTCCCCGCGCTTTCTAATCCTGTAATGAGGAGGTCAGAGTAATTTTCGCAAAAGACCGCGAAAAAAAACTCTGACCCGCCTTTCTT
>CBIHON010000096.1:0-5256 GCA_966211965.1 uncultured Burkholderiales bacterium
GCGGACCAAGCTGCGCCGGCTTTATCCAATTGTTTCAAGCTGACTGACTACTAGGCCCGGCATTTTCTACTTGTTTTCTTCCATCGTTTCGAATAGTGCGATTTGCAGCCGGGTATGCAATCGCACGAAAAATTTCCAGAACAGCGCGGCCACCACGGCCGCGCATACAAGAACCGCAACGATCCATTCGAACGGCGGCAGGATGTTGCCGCTTACGGACGCAATCAGAAACAGCATGCCGACGATAACCGCGAGAGGAATGAGTTCGAAGGCATAGCGTCGCACCCCGGACCGTCCCGCGCCGGCAGCCTCGTTGGTGTACCCGATTTGCGCCAGCAGCATGCTCAAGGCCTGCAGCTTTCGATAGGTCGCGATCAGGAAGGGCAGGGAGATGAGCAGGGCGCCGCCCCATACGATGACGCGCTGTATTTCTTCTTGCGGTATCCAGATCAGCAGATTGCTTTCGATGCCGCGGATGAAATAGGCCCCGGCCAGGAACACTGCCGTCACCAGTGCGCAATTGACCAGCACCTGCAGCAAAATCCGTAAAATGATTTTCGCCAGCACTGCTTTATCGCCGTCGAGCTGCATGCTCTGCAGCCAGGTCGTATAGCCGTCGCAGATCTGGTTGAGGCGTTGCGGCGCGCGCTGCATTGCCTTGGCCGACAAGGGCTCGGCCAGTTTGGTCATGTAAGGCGTAATCAGGATGGTAATGGCGGATACCGCCACCACAATCGGATACAGGAATTCGCTGGTCACCTTGAGCGACAAGCCGAGCGCGGCGATGATGAAGGAAAATTCCCCGATCGGCGCCAGTCCCATGCCGACCTTGATCGACGTGCCGACGTCGTGTCCGGCAAGGAAACTTCCTAGACTGCCGCTGAGCACCTTGCCGATCACTGCGGCAACCGTGATGACCCCGATCGGCGTAGTGTAAGTCAGCAAGACCTGCGGATTGAACATCAATCCGATCGCGACGAAAAAAATTGCACTGAACATGTCGCGCACTGGTTCGATCAGCCGTTCGATCAAGTGTACCTGCCGCGCTTCCGCCATGATGGCGCCGGCCATGAATGCGCCCAAGGCGATGCTGTAGTTGAGCCTGATCACCAGCAGGCAAAAGCCGAAGCACATGCCGAGTACGGTGATCAGGAGCATCTCGTTGCTCTTGAAGCCGGCGATATAGTCGAGCCAGCGCGGGATGATCAAGAGCCCCAGCACCAGGCTCACGATCATGAAAAGCGAGAGTTGGCCGACTGTCGTAAACACATCGCCGGCATCGACTGCTCCCGTCATTGCAATGCCCGACAGGAGCACGATCATGCCGATTGCCAGGATGTCCTCGATGATCAATATTCCGAAGATCAACTGTGCGAATTTTTCCTGTTTCATGCCGAGTCCGTCGAGCGCCTTGACGATAATCGTGGTCGAGGAAATGGCCAGCATCGCGCCGAGGAACAAGGCATCCATCGCTCGCCATTGGAAGAACCGGCCGATCTCGTAGCCGATCCAGACCATCGCCACGATTTTTGCCAGCGCGACCACAAAGGCCGTGGCGCCGACCCGAACCAATTTTTTTAGGCTGAATTCCAGTCCCAGCGAAAACAGCAGGAGCACGATGCCGAGTTCAGATAGCGTGTGGATCGTATGTTCATCCTGAATCAGCTTGAAGGGGGGCGTGTACGGCCCGATGAGGACCCCGGCTGCAATGTAGCCGAGCACGACCGGCTGCTTCAGACGGTGGAACAGCACAGTCACGACGCCGGCAACCAGCATGATCACCGCCAGATCTTGGATGAAGTCGACCGTCTTCATGGTTTGATGTATTGACGACATGGCATGCTTTGACAGTAGATCGCACAGCTTGGTTTGTCCGGCATCGGTACAAGGGCGATTTTTCGATCACCGGCTTTGTACAAAAACGGATTTTTCTTTGCGCCACGCATTACAATAATTGCTCAATTGCATTACATTGAAACGTCTGAATGCTTGGGAACATCTGCTGATCAGGGTATCAAGAACCTCGAGAAATAGGCTCTAAAGCAAGGCCAATGTCGAAGCGGGCCTCTGATCGGCGTTCAAGCAATTACTTGCCGCAGGCTTTAGCGGCCGGACTGTGCGCAGCATATCTTTTGAATGAACCCGAAGGAAAGGCATGCCATGAAAATGCACCCGATAGGCATTGGAAAGTCCGGTTTGCTTTGGGCCTTGTCTCTGATTCTTGCGCTCGGCGGCCTTGCCGGCTCGGCGCTCGCGGCAAACGGTATCGGGCTGTTTCTCAATGCTTCGACCGGCACCAACAAGACTTCGGTGGTGCGCCTCACCAATCTCACCGGCAATGCCGACACGGTAACGGCCACCGCGTATAGCGAAGCGGGGACGCAACTCGGGACGGCGGGCGCCAGCTTGGGGCCGATCGCCGCCAACCAGACGGTGACTTTTACCTCGGCCCAATTGGAGAGCACAATCGGATTCGTGCCCGGCGCTACGACCGCCAAGTATTCGGTTTCCTTTACCCTAGGCGCGTCGGACTTCCAGATGATCAATTACACCAGGGACGTGGCTACCGGCGCGTTGACGCTGGCGCAATCGCTTACGAGCGACCGCAGCAGCGGAGCCGCAGGCACCAGCGTAACGCGCTCTGCATGGTTCGTCAGTTCGTCCACCAGTGCCAATAAGACCAATGTGCTGCGCATTCTCAATACCAGCAGCCAGAGCGGTTCCCTGAGCGCCACGCTCTATGATGAAGACGGCAACTTGTTCGGCAGCGGCAGCACCACCCTGGGTACGATCGCCGCGCACCAGATGCTTACCTATACTTCGGCTGACCTGGAGAGCGCAATGGGCTTTACGCCGGTCAGCTCCACGGCAAAATACCGCGTCGCATTTACCGCCAATCTGCCCAGCATGGAACTGATCAACTTCACCAAGGATGTTGCCACCGGCAACCTGGCCTTGGTGCAGGCGCAGGTGGATGATCGCGCTGCTTCAACCTCGTCCACATCCTCGCGCAACGTGTTGGTCGTCTATCCCTCGACCAGCACCGACAGGAACACCACGCTGCGCCTCGTCAATCCAAACAGCAGCAGCGCTACCGTAACGGCCATCGCCTATACCGAAGCGGGCACGATGGCGGGCAGCGGCACACTCGGCACTTTGGCCGCCAACCAGATTCTGGCGTTGACATCGAGCCAGATCGAAACTGCGCTCGGATACAGTCCGAGTTCTGCTGCAGCCAAGTACCGCCTGGCGCTGAGCGCCAATGTCGGCAACTTCGAAGTGATCAACAATATCAAGGTACCGTCCACCGGCAACCTGTACCTGGCACAGGCGCAAACCGACAACAAGCCCGCCAGCACCGCGAGCGCCTCGACCCGCCACGCTTTCATCGTTTATCCTGCTGCCAGCACCGTCAATACCACGCTGCTGCAAGTCATCAACACCACGGCGCAAAGCGCTGCCTTGACTGCGTCCGCATACGACGACAATGGCGCCCTGGTAGCGTCCGGCAGGGCGCTGGGCACCCTGGGAGCAAACCAGATGCTGAGCTTTACCTCGGCCCAGCTCGAAAGCTTGCTGGCTTACACGCCGCCGACCTCCAGTTCGAAATGGCGCGTCGTATTTAGCGCCAACCTGCCCAGTTTCGAGTTGATCAATTATGCAAAAGACGTCGCCAGCGGGCTGCTGGTTTTGGCGCAGGCGCAGACCGGAGAAATTCCGTTGGCGCCGACCAATGTCGCCCTGACCAATCCCGGCACTCAAACCGTCGGCAGCAGCACGTTTTCTTCCTCGACCAGGCTGGGAGTGAACTGGACCAAGCCAAGCGGCTACACGCCGGATCACTACCTGATCACTGCAGCCGAGGTGAACGGTATTTCCAGCATGAGCTTCAGCGCCGCCGGGGCCGATACCTCGGCCACCCTGAGCGGTTTGAAGTCGAGTACCAGTTACAACGTGGTCGTCACTGCGTGCAAGGACAGCGCCTGCTCGCAGGCGGCCGCTTCGCCCGCGGCAATCGGCAGGACTTCGCAAGAGTATTGGCAACTGCAGGGGAGTGGCTCCACGGTTGCCGGTTTGACCAGAGTGGTAAGCGACGGCAATGTACGCATCGCTGTGATGCGTTACGGCAGCGATGCGCCGGATGCGCTGAAAAACCGGATGCAGCTATATTACGGACCCAATTCGCTTGGCAGCGCGAGCGGCTTGGCGACTGCCCTCAGCGCCGCGGTCGCGAACGCCGCGACACCCTCGACCTACTTGTCCTTTACCAGCGCGGCCGGGACTTCTGGTCTGAAAAATCCGACGACGGCCGCCACGCTGGTCAAGGAAGTCAATGCAGGCCAGGCCCTGCCGATGTCGAGCGCGGCCGGCGGTTATGTCCGCATTTATTTCGAAGCCCAGGGTAATGACAACAAGACTCGCATATTGTCGATCAACAGCCGCGACGGGTATGTCGGGAAGGACTTCAATTCAGGCGACAGCGGCGTGTGCCAGAGCGCAGCAGATTACAATAGCGGCGGCGGTTGCGAGCCGACGGTCGTGATTCCGGTCGAGGGCGACGTCGGCGGCAACAGCAAGATCAATAACGCGCGCCAATTCAAGATCGGCTTTCCGATGCAGGATGACTGGCGCTGGAATGAATCGGCCGGAACCTTCATGGTATTCACCGTAGACAGCATTGCCGGCTGCACCACCTATGGCCACAACCAGGCCTATGCGGTCTGGAACGGCAGCAAATGGGTGGTCCAATACGAGGCCGGCGGTTGCCCGAAACTGATGAAATCGATGCAAGCCGCGACGCCGGTGCATTTGGGCGGAGCGCGTTACAAGCTGTACTACGGCGACCCTTCCGACACTACCGGACGCACCAGCGGCTCCACTTTGCCTTTCCTCGGTCCGAAGAAGATCATTTATGCTGACGGTGCTGCTACCGGCGCGGCAGGCACAGTGGAGTTCGAGGATTGGGAAAGCACGGCGAACGCGCGCGGCATCAACTTCCTGTGGCCGTCCGGCGATCTGTTGAGTGCGACAGCGGAAGGCTACATCGATGATTTCATGGTGGTTGCGCCGACCGGATCGCTCGACTCGCAGGTGTATTACGTCGCGATTACCGATGGCACGATAGCGCCGTTTTCGGCAGCGGCTTTGCTGCTGAATCCTTAGCATGAAAGCGCCATTGCCGTTAGAGCATTTTTAGCCTCACCGTACGGGCCAATCTCAGGCCTCCGGTGCTCGGCGTACGCCCGTACGCGTCCG
>CBIHON010000097.1:0-4781 GCA_966211965.1 uncultured Burkholderiales bacterium
GGCATTCTCATGACCACGCAGCCTGGGCCGGATGCCGCAGGCAAGCCCCGCTGCAGCTCGCTATCCCTGCTTCGGCTTCAGTTCCTCTCGTCGCTACGTATCGTGCTTATGGTAGATAAGCCGATTCCAAACGTCCAGGAACATCAATTCTCACGGCGATTACACAGCCTGAAAGCGGAAATTGAGCAAGCTCATCCTCTGAGCGATTTAAGGATGCACTGGTTATGTAGAGCGTACGCAAATCGGCATCACCAAATGCCATCATAGTTGGGCAGCGCAATGGAAGTTTGATTTCACGCAGCACTTCGCCTTCAGGCGACAAACGCAAAATACGTCCTCCCTCAAACATCGCACACCAGTATGCGCCTTCGCTATCTACGGCCGCACCGTCAGGACGACCGCCATAGTTAGTCGACTTGTCCATAGAAAATTGTTTAAACAAGCGACCGGCACCTATAGTGCCGGTCGCAAGATCGAAGTCGTATGCCATGATTCTATGGGCTGTCGTGTCGGACTGGTAAAGCGTGCGATGATCTGTACTGAACGCGACACCGTTTGATACGGTTACTCGATTGCCACTATCGCGTAATGTCCTGCGTTCAGCGCAAAACAACGCGCCAAGCTGTTGATCGCGCGGCTCATACAAAGTGCCGACCCATAACCGGCCTGCCGCGTCGCAACGCCCATCATTGAAGCGGATTTTGCTTGTGTCATAGGGAGCGTCGGAAAACGCGGTCAAAGCCCCACTTTCCGTATCGAACAAAGCCAAGCCGGAGCGCATCGCGACTATCAAGCCACCTGTTTCGCAATGTGCAATGCAGCCAGGTTCCGACGGTAGCAGCCAGGACCGATGGGCGCCGCTGGCCGGATGAATTCGATGTATAGCGAATCCTGGAATATCGATCCAGTACAGCGCATTTTCTTTGGCATGCCAAAGCGGACATTCGCCCACTTGCATCGGTATATTGAGCACGAGTTGGAATTCATCGGTTTTCATAGCGGTTGCATTTTTCGATCAGGATGCGCCATTATGCAATGAAACGTTTTGCAATGAGGAGGCAGCTTGGGCCATTCAATAGTCTTACCGTCTATTGCTTTTCTTGGAACCGGATTGATGGGGCGGCCGATGGCCGCTCGCTTAATGCAGGCAGGCTATCCGTTAATCGTATGGAACCGTACCAAATCCAAAACCGATGCGCTGGCCACACTCGGTGCGAAGGTGGCGGACAGCTCGGCAGACGCGGCGCGTCAGGCGGACTTCATCATCACCATGCTTGAGGCAGGTCCCGTAGTATCGGCCGTCATTGATATGACTTTGCCAGGAATGCGGAAGGGAGCCTTGTTGATCGACATGAGTTCAACCCGTCAATCCGAGGCGCGACAATTTCATGAAAAGTTGCGTGTACATGGATACCCCTTCATCGACGCGCCGGTGTCGGGAGGAGTGCAAGGTGCACAAGACGGAACCTTGGCAATCATGGTGGGGGGAGCTTCAGCAGATTTCAGTCGGGCCGAGGCGCTCTTAAATGCGATGGGACGTCCGACCTTGGTGGGGCCTCCAGGTTGCGGTCAGATAGCAAAATTATGCAATCAGTTGATCGTAGGTGGAACGATCGACATCGTGGCAGAAGCGCTGCTTCTAGCGCAAGCAGGCGGTGCTGATCCGGCAGCGGTACGTCATGCCATCCGCGGAGGTTTTGCCGAGAGCCGCATTCTCGAAATCCACGGACAGCGCATGCTTGAGCGCAACTTTATGCCCGGTGGACAAGTCAAAAGTCAAGCCAAAGATCTGGAAAATGTGCTGCTTGCGGCTGCCGATGTCAACTTGCATTTACCGGTGACGGAACTGGTCACACAGCACTATCGCAGTCTGTTGGCGGATCTGCCGAAAGCTGATCAGGCAGCAGCCTTGCTTGCCTTGGAACGCATAAATCCGGCACATAGGGTCGGTACCGGCGCAGATAGATTACCGGATTAAGCGTGCACCTATAGCGCATTGTGAATTGCTTCAGTGCCGTAAAATCCTGCATCAATTTCCAGCTTTACATAACCGCTATGCATAAACAACCAACCAATTGGCGTGCCGTCTGGCGCTTGATTCAACCGTATTGGGTCTCTGAAGAAAAATGGAAGGCTCGCGGCATGCTATTAGCCGTGATCGCGCTGTCGCTCGGCCTGGTTTATCTGAATGTCCTGTTTAACGATTGGAATCGGGAATTCTATAACGCGCTGGAGAACAAAAATTACCCTATCTTCAAGGAGCAGCTATGGCGCTTCTCCTACCTTGCCTTCATTTACATAGCCGTTGCCATCTACAAAATTTACCTGACCCAAGGCCTGGGAATGTACTGGCGTGTATGGATGACGCGCCAGTACATGGAAGAGTGGCTTGCCAATCAGGCTTACTATCGTATCGAGCAGACTCACAGCACCGATAACCCGGACCAACGGATTGCCGAAGACTTGAATTCGTTGACCACGGATACGCTGTCGCTATCGCTCGGCCTTCTATCCAGCGTGGTTACGCTGGTTTCCTTCGTCGGTATTCTATGGTCGGTTAGCGGGCCGGTTTCATTCATGTTGGGCGCGCAGCAATGGACTATTCCAGGCTATATGGTATGGTTCGCCATCGCCTACGCGGGGATCGGATCGGCGCTAGTGTGGCGAGTTGGCAAGCCATTGGTACAGCAGAGTTTCAATCAACAGCGTTATGAGGCGGATTTTCGCTTTGGCTTGATCCGTATCCGGGAGTATGCCGAAGCCGTCGCACTGTATAGAGGCGAACTGGAGGAGCGCACGCAATTAGGGGGACGTTTGGAGCGGATTCGCGCAAACTGGTGGGCCATCATGGGCACGACCAAACGCTTGAATGTGGCGTCAACTTTTTACGCACAATTTGCCATCATCTTTCCGTTCCTTGTGGGTGCGCCACGGTATTTTGCCGGTACGATCACTCTTGGCGGCCTCATGCAAATCAGTTCGGCTTTTGGACATGTGCAAGAGGCACTATCCTGGTTTATCAATGCTTTCAATTCCCTGGCCGGCTGGAAGGCAAGCATTAATCGCTTAGCCGGTTTTCATGCCGCAGTGACTGCAGCACGCCTGCAAGATTGCGGCATCGCAGTCACCCGAAATAATGTCGGTGCAATTCTGCTTGATGATGTGAGCCTGCAATTGCCGGACGGCAAAACGCTTAGCGCACACTGGGCAGCCTGCATTCGACCGGGGCAACGCGTCTTGTTGTCCGGCCCATCCGGTTGCGGCAAATCGACAATGTTCCGCGCCATCGCCGGTATATGGCCCTACGGTAGCGGCACAATCGAAATTCCCAACAGCGCCAAACTGCTGTTCCTGCCGCAGCGTAGTTACCTGCCGATCGGGACTTTGCGCGCTGCCGTCGCTTATCCGGCCACCGAAAATACGTACACCGATCTGGCGATCCGGCACTACCTGGATTTATGCAAACTGCCGCATTTAAAAGATTCGGTCAACACATCGGATAACTGGAGCCAGCGCCTCTCGCCAGGGGAGCAACAGCGACTGGCCTTCGTACGCGTGCTCTTGACCAAGCCCGATGTCTTGTTCCTGGACGAGGCTACCAGCGCGATGGACAGCGAAACGGAAGAAGCATTGTATGAACTGGTACTGCAGGAGTTGCCGGACGCCACCGTCATCAGCATTGCACATCGCGAGCTTGTTGCGAAGTATCATCAAATTCGTTGGCAGTTTTTCCCGGAGAAGGCAACACCCGATAAAATCGAGCCTGCGGCGCAATCCCGGTGCTATACCATTCAATGCTCTACCATTCAAAACCCCGCGCTCGGCAGAGCGTAAACGAGTAGCGAGCATTTGAACGGTAATTTTAGAGAACATTGCGTGTCCCTCAGCTATGAGCACGGGCGGCGCGCAGCATTTTGCAACGACATGAATCGATTAACTTTTGTTTTTGCGCTGCTGCTCTCGGTGGCCGCATGTGCGCCGCTACAGGGTACGACGAACGCTTCCAGTTCTGCCGTGGTTTCGCCTCCGACGGATGACAGCATCGCACTTTTTTCCAGCAATCTTGCAGGCGGTCTGCCGGAGCGCTGGACGCCGCTGGTTTTGTTCCGCACCAAGAAGCAAACCCAGTATAAATTGGTGGGCGAGCAGGACAGGACCGTGCTGCATGCCTATGCTCCCAGCGCCAGTTCCGGATTGATGCAATATGTCAGCATCAATCCCACGCTCAATCCTTGGCTCAACTGGCAATGGAAGATTGGCAGCTCGGTCCAGACCGCCACCGGAAACCAGGGCGCTACCGAAGATTCGCCGGCACGCGTCATACTCGGCTTCGACGGAGACAAGGATAAACTGTCGTTTTCCGACCAAATCCTGTTCGAGACGGCGCGTGTATTTACCGGCTACGATTTTCCATACGCGACCTTGATGTACATCTGGGACCGCAACACACCGGTGGAAACGATATTGACCAGTAATCGCAGCAGCCGTATCAAAATGCTGGTTGTTGCCAATAACGCCGAGGGAGTCGGAGAATGGCAGGTTTTTACGCGCAATATCGTGGAAGATTTTCAGAGAGCTTTCGGTGAGCCTCCCGGCAAGTTGATCGGTGTCGGCGTATTGACCGACACCGACAATATGGGAGAAACGGTCGAGGCCTGGTACGGCGATATTCATCTGCAACGCGACCCAAAATAATCGGGGGCGCGCTTTAGTAATTTGGGGTGATGCCTAGAGCGGTTGGCGAAATGACGTAGGGTCTGCGATTTTTATAATCGGACGCT
>CBIHON010000098.1:0-4348 GCA_966211965.1 uncultured Burkholderiales bacterium
GCTCACCGTACCATTCGTACGGTTGCGCTTCTCGGCTCAACCTTGGCTCCTGTACTGTCAGGCTGAAACTGCTCTAGCCCCCTGCTCCCGGCTCAGTCATTCGCGCCAGCCAAACTGCCAAGCGTCGCTGGAAAATCCGACTCAGAATGAAAAGACGGTGGAACCGGCAAGCAGGAAGAACCGCTGAGCGTCGTGGAAAGACGTTGCCTCACAAGAAAATCGGCATCTTCCGCGCATGCGGAACCCGCGCAGGCTGCGAGCAGCAGCCATGCCAGCATATTACGGAACAATGCCTTCATTTAGCCATATTCAATTCAAGTGAGCAGACTTGCAGCGTCATTCAGAATAAAGACGTGTCCGTATCGCGGAGCCGCCCCCAGCAAAGCGCCGGTCTGCGCTGACTCAATCGCACTCCCGCAGGCGGTTGAATGCCTCGTCGATACGTTCCACGGCAATCACGCTCAAGCCTTCAATTTTTTGTTTCGGTGCGTTCGACTTCGGAATCAGCGCCATTGAAAACCCCAACTTCGCGGCTTCCCGCAACCTTTCCTGCCCGCGCGGCGCGGGACGGATTTCACCAGCCAGGCCGACCTCCCCGAACACCACCAAACCGCGCGGCAAGGGCTTGCTGCGCATCGAGGAATGGATTGCCATCAGTACCGCCAGATCGGCGGCCGGCTCGGCAATCTTCACGCCGCCGACCGCATTGATGAATACATCCTGATCGAATGCCGCGATGCCCGCATGCCGATGCAACACTGCCAGCAGCATCGCCAGCCGGTTCTGCTCCAGTCCGACAGACAGCCTCCGCGCGTTCGGCAGATGCGACGTATCCACCAGCGCCTGGATCTCGACCAGCAAGGGCCGGGTCCCCTCTTGCGTAACCATCACGCAAGAACCCGGCACCGGATTGTCATGCTGAGATAAAAACAAGGCGGAAGGATTGGAGACGCCTTTCAAGCCTTTTTCGGTCATCGCAAAAACGCCCAGTTCGTTCACTGCGCCGAAACGGTTCTTGATCGCACGCACCAGCCTGAAACTGGAATGCGTATCGCCTTCGAAATACAAGACCGTGTCGACGATGTGCTCCAGCACGCGAGGCCCGGCCAATGCGCCCTCCTTCGTCACATGGCCGACCATGATGATGGTGACGCCGGTTTGTTTGGCGATCCGGGTCAATTGCGCCGCGCACTCGCGCACTTGGGCGACAGAACCCGGCGCTGAACTGAGCGCATCGGAATACACGGTCTGGATCGAGTCGATGACTGCGACCTGGGGCTTGTGCTCGGCCAGCGTATTGAGAATTTTTTCAAGCTGGATTTCGGCCTGCAGCTTGAGTTCTTGCGCCTCGACCGCAAGCCGCTTGGCACGCAGTGCGATTTGCGCGCCGGATTCTTCACCACTGACATACAGGACTTTCTTGCCGCGCGACATGCTGGCCAGCGCCTGCAGCAGCAAAGTCGATTTGCCGATGCCCGGGTCGCCGCCGATCAGCACCACGCCCCCCGCCACCAGTCCGCCACCCAGGACGCGGTCAAACTCGTCGATGCCGGTGCCGAAGCGCGGCACGTCAATCGCTTCGATGTCGGCCAGGCTGAGCACCGGCGCGCTTGGTGCGAGTCCGTGGTGCTGCGCCGAAAAGCGATTGCCGGCCGCTTCGACGATGCTTTCCACCAGCGTATTCCATTGCCCGCATGACGGGCATTGTCCGGTCCACTTGCTGGTGGTGCCGCCGCATTCGGTGCAGGAGTAATTGGTTTTTACTTTGGCCATGTAATCAAGAATCCAAGAAAATCGATCGGCTTAAACGGCGGATCTCATGCTTCGACCACCGGCACGCGCGGCGCCAATGCGCACATCAGCTCATAGCCGATGGTTCCGGCAGCATTGGCCACTTCGTCAATCGGCAAGCCCGCGCCCCACAAGGTCACCGGACTGCCGAACCGCGCATGCGGCACCGCGCTCAAATCCACCGTGATCATGTCCATCGATACCCGGCCCACGATACCGGTCTTGACCCCATCGACGATGACCGGTGTGCCGTTTGGCGCGTGACGCGGGTATCCATCGGCATAACCGCAGGCTACGACGCCGATACGCATCGGCCGGTCAGCGACGAAACGGCTGCCGTAGCCGATCGTTTCCCCTGGCGCGATGTCTTGCACGCCGATGATTTCACTGCGCAGCGTCATGGCCGGCATCAAGCCGAATTGCTCCGCACTCTTGCCTCCCGGCGTGCCGCCATACAGCATGATGCCGGGCCGCACCCAATCGGCGGCGGTCTCGGGATGCAACAGCACCGCACCGGAATTGGCCAGGCTGCGCTCAGCTATCAAACCCCGTGTCGCAGCGTCGAAGCGACTGACCTGTTCGGCTACGGGCAAGTTCATATTGTTCCCACCGTCTGCATTGGCGAAATGGGCCATCAGCGAAATGGTACGGACCGCGGGAATCGCCCGCAAGCGGGCATAGGCCGCAGCAAAGGCGGCAGGCACAAAACCGAGCCTGTTCATGCCGCTATTCATTTTCAAGTGGACATCGATCGAGGCGGCACATTGCATTCTTTCGAGCATTTCAATTTGCTCGATGCAGTGGACCGTGACGCTGAGTTGATAATCTGCCACGGCTGCCAGATCGGCCGGCTCGAAAAAGCCTTCCAGCAGGAGGATCGGCTTTTGCCAACCCAGTTCCCGCAGGCGTACCGCATTGTCCAGTTCGATCAAGCCTAATCCATCGGCCGCGGCAAAGCCGCGCATGCCGCATGCGAGGCCGTGGCCGTAAGCATTTGCCTTGACGATCGCCCATACCTTGGCGCGCGGGGCGCAATATTTGGCGACATTTAAATTGTGCTGCAGAGCTGCGAGGTGGATGGACGCGGCCAACGGTCTTGGCATGAGAGAAAAACCCGGCAAATGAGGTGATTCAAATGTTATATTTTACCGGAGCCATTTCCCGCAATAAGCGTCAATTCTGCTGAGATTATAAATTTTCATGGTATAAAGCAAGCCGGAGACATTTTGTTACTACTACATGCGAATGAATCGCGGCTTTTACACCATCATGGCGGCGCAGTTTTTTTCATCGCTCGCCGACAATGCCCTGCTTATCGCAGCCATCGCTTTGCTGACCGCGATGAAGTCGCCAGCGTGGATGACGCCTCTGCTCAAGTTGTTTTTTGTATTGTCCTATGTACTGCTGGCCGCCTTCGTCGGTGCATTTGCCGATGCTCTTCCCAAGGGGCGGGTCATGTTCATTACCAACCTCATCAAGATTGCCGGCTGCGGCTTGATGTTCTTCGATGTCCATCCGCTGATCGCCTATGGCGTGGTGGGGTTCGGCGCTGCGGCCTATTCGCCGGCAAAGTACGGCATCCTGACAGAACTGCTGCCGGCGGAAAAACTGGTTGCTGCCAACGGGTGGATTGAAGGATTGACGGTGATTTCCATCATCCTCGGAACGGTGATGGGGGGCGCCTTGGTCAATTCGCAGAACGCAGCGATCCTGTTGAGCTTCGATTTTCCGCTGATCGACACCGGCATCAATACGCCTGCCGAAGCGGCGTTGGCGGTCATTACCGGCGCGTACCTGATTGCCGCCCTGTTCAACCTGAGAATTCCGGATACCGGTGCACGTTATTTGCACCAAGAGCGCAACCCGCTCAAACTGATCGCCGACTTTTCGAATTGCTACACGATACTGTGGAAAGATAAACTGGGCCAGATTTCCTTGGCGGTCACCACACTGGTCTGGGGCGCCGGTGCAACCCTGCAATTCATCATGCTGAAGTGGGCGGAAAACTCCTTGCATATGCCTCTCGACAAAGCTGCGGTATTTCAAGGCGTGTTTGCAATCGGCATGGCGCTCGGCGCGGTTGCCGCGGCGCGCTTCGTCCCTCTGAAAAAGTCCCTGTCCGTGATGCCGATGGGTATCGCGATCGGGGTGGTGGTGATGTCGATGACGATGGTTCATTCACCCTGGATGGCTTACGCCTTGCTTATTCTGATAGGCTCGATGGCAGGCTATTACGTAGTGCCAATGAACGCCCTGTTACAGCATCGCGGCCATGTACTGATGAGTGCTGGGCATTCGATCGCGGTCCAGAATTTCAATGAAAACATGTCAGTGTTGACCATGCTGGTGCTGTACGCGTTCATGGTCAAACTTGACTTGAATATCAATGTCATCATTATCCTGTTTGGCCTGTTCGTATCCGGAATGGTCATGCTGGTAATGCGCAGACATGTGACAAATCAACGTGACCATGACTCGATGGCACTGATCGGCGAACAAAAACACTAGAGCCTGTTATGAACTTATATTGAAAATCTGAGCCATGTGAGGAAGCATG
>CBIHON010000099.1:0-3540 GCA_966211965.1 uncultured Burkholderiales bacterium
TGCGGGAGGCACAGTTTCACCGACGGCGACCACGACATATTCGGTCCTGGGCAGCAACGCATCCGGTCCCGGCAACCGCGCCAGCGTGACGGTTACCGTGGCGCCGGCCAGCGCCTTGACGCCGCCGGCCTGCACGCTCATCGCGTCGGCCACTACGGTCAATCCCGGTACGGCCGTCACTTTGGCGGCAAAATGCAGCCCCGCCGCCACTTCCTACACCTGGACCAATACCGGGTTTAGCCAGAGCGCTACCGGCGGTACGGTTGCCCCAGCCACCACCACGACTTACTCCGTGGCCGGCAGCAACGCCGCCGGCAAAGGCAATAGCGTCAGCGTCACGGTCACGATGGCACCGTCCGCTGCTCTGACGCCGCCAAGCTGCACCTTGAGCGCGTCGCCTGCCATGATCGCTGCGGGCGGTTTCAGCACGCTCGCGGTCAAATGCAGTCCGGCCGCCACCTCGTATGCGTGGACCAATACCGGATTCGGCCAGACGGTTGCCAGTGGCACGGTTGCGCCGACCGCCACCACGACTTACTCCGTGGTTGGCAGCAATGCAGCCGGCAAAGGCAATAGCGCCAGCACGACGGTCACAGTGACACCGAACACCAGCCCGGCACCGTCCAGCGGCTACTCCCCCTATACGAATTATTCCAACGACTTCTGCAGCAGCGGGAATTATCCGGCGCAGTGGACCTGGAATCCGCAGACCATGCTGGCATCGCCCTTGCCAGCGACTTCCGGAACGCCGCGCATGGATCAAATCCGCGATGGCAAAGTCATCGCCACCTACACCTCGCTCGGCGGCGACGCCGGCTACAGCAAGCCCGACAGCAGCAACGGAGGCGATACTTCAGTCGGTCCGTTCCGCCGTCAGCCCTATACGCAATGGAAGAATGGCGACATCTTCGAGATCTACCCTGCCGTGTACAACGGGGCCAAGATGCAAATCTACCTTGGCCCGAATGCGGTCAATGACGGGGCCTACAGCGCCGGCAAATTTGACGTGCCTGCCAACATCACGATCCGCGGCGTCACCGTCGATGGCCGGCGTCCGGTCATCGTCAATCCGCCAAGCGGCGCCGCCAACTCGAACTATGGCCAATCGCTCATCTACGTCGACGGCAGGTACAACAGCAGCGGGGAGTTGGTCACGCCATCAACCAATATCACGATCGAAAACATCGACATCGTCGATTCTCCGAGTGGCGGCAATATCGGCAAGGCGGCGGTCTATGTCAACGGCGCGGCCAACCTGACTCTGCGCAAAGTAAGAATCGCCGGCTTTAAACAGCACCACGCCAACGGCGTGTTCGCGACCGGCAACAATACCGGCACCCTGCTATTCGACAATGTCGAGCTCGACGGCAACGGCGGCTCCGGCGGCCCGGAACACAATGCCTATATCAATGCCAGCAAGACCGACCCCAACTTCACCTTTGCTGTGCGCGGTTCCTGGAGCCATGATTCCTACTACGGCCATGAACTGAAGTCGCGCGCCCAGCACACCATCATCGAAGGCAGCTACCTGAGCGGCGGACGCGCCACCGCCGCCGCCCCGCAGGCAGAAGCCTATCTGCTGGATGTGCCGGATGGCGGCACACTCATTGCGCGTAATAATATTTTCGTCAAAGGTTATTCCGGCGACCAGTCGAACGGCGCATCGCTCACCTTCGGCGTCGAGTCGGCCAATCCGGCGCGAACCTGGGGACTGACGGTGGAACACAACACCTTTGTCGCGCTGGCGAAGTATTTCGATACGCAGAATCACCCCCTCTTTCCGATGTTCATCGGCGGATCGGCGCCGGGACCAAAGACGGTGCAGCACAATGCCTTCGTCGGCTACTGCCCGACCGGAAACGCGCAAAAGGATTTTCGAGGCACCAATTTCGTGACGCTCAACTTCAATGAAATCGATCTCGGATTCCGGCCCCGCCAACCGCTGTTGACTGGAAATCAGGAAATCATCGGAACCTCGCAATACGGCCATGTCGCGCGCTCCATACCACGCCGGACGAAGGCGTTGGGAGCGGTAGATTAAGAGGTAGCGTAGTGCCGCGCGCGTTACCAAAGCCTGTTGTGGACACAAACAGGTTCTAACTTTTAACTGCGCGGCGAAAAGATTCGGCAACAAAAAGACCCGTGCTGCTGTCGGCAGCACGGGTCTTTTTTACATGGCAGATCGGGTTAAAGCGGTCCCGGCAAGGATTTAAAACCCAGCATCAACACCCCGATCACGGTATTGATCGACACGCTGACAGCCATCGGCACGAAGAAAATTGCGGACAGAACCGGCGCTTGCAGCAGCATTTCGCACACCGCGCCGAGTGCGTAATTCAGGCCGCCCAGAAACAACCATCGCCTCAGGTAAGTAGACAGCCATTTGGCTTGCGTCCGGTTGTGCCGCCAGGCAGCGGACCGCTCGTACGCATCTCCCTTGTTGACATCCTTGAAGAGCCAGCCAAAGAAAAAATAACGATAGAGCAATGTCTTGAAAGGCAACTCGGCGAAGGGCAAGTCAGCCATGGCACATTACTTAAGACTCTTAAGATTATTGACAGCCTGAACACGAACCAATTGGACTGTACCGCCTGACCTTCAGTTCTGCCGGTCCATTTTACGGATATTACGCCGGACCAAGTGTTGATGCAAAGCAAAATTTTGCAAGCCGGCGCACATGCTGTACACCATGCATTGCCTTATCCCTTGCGGGCTTCTTCACGGTCTACGTCCATGCCCAGCACGGCCAGGGCTTCATCACACCAAGTCACGTAAGCCTGCTCATACAACAGGCCGCAGCGCAATACCAGGTAATCCATGCTCGCCTCTACCGGCAAGGCTGCCGGATCGGGAAAATCACGTGCCGCGACCGCTTCATAGAATTGCTGCGTCTTGAGATGCGCCTGCCGATGGCGATCGATTTCCTCAACCAGGACACTGCGCTCGACCAGTGCGCCGGCCTGCAGCTTGACCATCAAATCTTCCCGAATCGCCGAGACCGCAACCGGTGCGGCGGCCCAGGCCGACAATTCTTCCTTTCCTTTCGCGGTGGCGGTATACGACTTGCGGTCGGGACGATCTTTTTGCTTGATCAGCTTTACCCGCACCCAGCCATCCTGCTCCATGCGCGCCAGTTCGCGGTAGATCTGCTGATGCGTCGCCTTCCAGAAATGACCGGTAACGCGATCGAAATCCTTCGCCAAGTCGTAACCGCTGCGAGGACGTTTTATCAGGGATGAGAGGATTGCATGCGCTAGTGCCATGGCAGAACAATAGCACACCTTTGCAACTTGTTGCATAGCCGGAAAAAGCAGACTAAGATTCGCCATATGCAACAAGTTGCAATGAAAACCAGGTTGCCGCACTGGAGAATTCCGCATTCAGAGCCTATCCCAGCAGAAAGCGCGCCCTGCACAGTCATCGGCAACCAAGCCAGGAAGAAAACACGATGAAAAGTCCCGCACTTTTGACGATAACCGCAGCCGTTTTAGAGCAGTTTCAGCCTGACTGTACAGGAGCCAAGGTTGAGCCGAGAAGCGC
>CBIHON010000100.1:0-2863 GCA_966211965.1 uncultured Burkholderiales bacterium
GCGTGCTGGTCCAGCCGTTTGAGTTATCGCTGGAAAGCTACCGCTACGACCTGGTATACAGCCCGCGAGCAGCTGAGCGGCCGGCAACGATGCTGCTGCGCGATTGGGTGACAGTGCAATTTAATGGCTGACAAAAAAACGTATCAGTACGATTATCAAGGCTGCACTTCCCTGTTGAGGCAACGCATGCAGCATTGTCAATATGCCCTATGACAGGACGGTTTGGTTTGCTCGCCTTGAACGTCTCTTATCAGTGTGGTACTGCCGGCAGCAATCGCAATCCCACCGTCAGCAATTTGCCTGATAGGGACATTCGCCTGTTTTACGCGACTGCCTGGAAAGGGCCGGCTGCAACCGTTCATCCATACAAGCCGAACGACCGCTTTCTATTCTGATGCTGCCAACGAGGAATCACAAATTCACCGACTCCGAGAGACCTGATGCTGGTTGTGCGGACATGAACACTCGTTTAATAACAGGTTTGCTACACCAGTCTACCCGTCAAACCGATCTATTTGACGCACGTATGAGCGCTTGATCACAAAGCTATTCTGCGTGTGCCAAATGTGCGCGGTTCTCCAATATTTTTTGAGAGCAGAGAGCAAGAGAGGGGCAAACTGCCATCGAAACAGGTCGAATTCGACTCCCGCCACAAATGGGGCGGCACACGCAGAATCGGCATAAACCCCGCGTGGCGCGTGAGCATTGCAAAAACGAAAAAGCCGACTAAGAATAGTCGGCCAAAATTGGTGGTGGAAATTGGTGGTGGAGCAGTCGTACCGTAAAACAAACTTTTCTCTACAAGTCCTGCAGACGTGTACGGAAATGTGCAAACTCCTACGGGTTTCGTGAACAAGTCATTCCGTTTAATTTATGGGCCGTGCCTGCTCGCTCTGTAATCCAGTAGGGTTTTCCCTGTCGACGAAGAGGGGGATGAGCATTCTCGCTGCCGCAAGCAAGAGTGGCGGAATGCGAACATACGGTCATCATCGGATAGGGAAGGATGCAATACAGGATTGCATCCATGTGGTCAATGCCGACGAAGCGAAAGCGGCGTGCGGTTCTTTCCCAAGGCCGAGAGGCTACGCCAACGCCGCCGGCCGATAAGTAAGCCGCCAGAAAATCAGTGCGGCGCCGTTGCGTTGAGGGACGTCTTGAGTTACGTTCATTGTCTAAAGGTTAATGCAACCCCCTTGTGGGCTGGCCTGCCCTTTCAAAACTTTTGATTCAGCACATTCTTCGATGGGTGATGCCAACATGAAGATAGAGATAATATTGTTAAATTTTCAGTATAAAAAATACAGTAAATGATATAAACATCAAAAAATTCATATAAATCAAGTTATTTATCGTAATTAATATATTTTTTATATTGTTCTTGACAGTCAATTGCCATTATTGCTACATTTCATCCTAGTAAAAAAATAAGTTAACCACGCCGCCGCAACACCCGGCAGCGAGCGCCATTTAGGGATGGAATCCATGTCGTCAATTCTTGTTGATCTTGCCGCCGCTCCCGTACCCGCCTTACAGGCCGATGTGGATGCCGGCATCCTTGCTGCCGTGCACCAGGATGCCGCCGCCACGGAACACGGCGCCGTCTCCCGCGCCAAGCTCAAGGACAGTGCCGCTCTGATCGACTCGCTTGACCATCTTCGCCGCCTCTGCGTGCCTGATATGAAAGCCTGCTTCGACCATCCCGGCCGCCCCGGTTCGACCATGGTGCAGCGCCGGCAAGAGGCCTGGGAAGCCATCGGCCGCTACCTCTGCGTGTTTCTTGGATTGACCGGCATGCGCATCAAGGTACGCGCGCTGAATTACACCGGCTGTTATGAGGTTGTGCTGGAAGCCAAGAATCCGGTGGACGGCTTGCGCGAAGTGATCAAGACCGCCCAGCGCTACGGTATCTTCGTCGCGCGCGAAGTCGAACACATGTATGCTGACAAGCAGCGTGGCAGCATGATGTTTGGAACCTACCGCAATGATGCGGTGGCCGCGAACGATGCCTGTGCAGCCGATGATGCAGCCGATCGCGCACATGAAGCGGATGCCTCACCGCCTCTGGACGATGGCCAAACGCCGGTAGCGGTGGGAATGCAACGGATGCAAGACGATGCCGCCTCCGACGACGCCGTGCCGATCGTTGCTGGGCAAGCCGTCGCGGCCCTGCCGGGTCAAACATCTATCTCGACGGCAATCGATCTGTCTGCGCCGGTCTGCGAGGCGGCGGATCTGCCGGTATTTCCGGCTGCGCCAATGGAGGAGGGCGATTCCCCCGCACCATCCGTTCGCCTCAAGATCCGTGCAGTGCCCAGGCGCCGCACCCCGGCGCGCACGATCACGCTGGACGTTGACCCAGCCCGGTTTCAAGCGTTTCTCGACCTATCGGGCGCGGCGGGCAGTCGTCACCGCATGCCGGACGAGGCGCAAGGCGCCGTTGCGACGCCTGCGCCCGCTTCGCTCAATGTCCCGGAACCGGGAGATAGGAAAATTGCTTGAGCCATCTCACGGTACCGAAAGATGAGCCTCATCCCGCCCAATTTCACGACACCGGAACCTCGGAATGACGCCGCTGAATCTCACGGTCCCGTGAGATTCGAGCCGCCTCAAGCAATCTACCAATCTCCCGCTTCCGGGACATTGCATAGCGCCAATTAGCCAAACCAACAACAAACCAGGCAAGCCCACGCCCTCACCCCATCGGAAGAAACCATGGCACGCATCTTTACCTTGCTCTCGCCGCTCGGCGAGAGCGGCAAATTCGCCGAACTGCAAGGCCGCGAAGAAATCAGCCGCCCCTTCGACATGACGCTCACCATCGCCTCCCTCGACAACAGCATCGCGATGAACGCCATCCTCGGCC